>JADGEM010000007.1 GCA_016744375.1 Gammaproteobacteria bacterium | reverse complement strand
CGTATCAAAGGTTAGGGCCAGAAGTAACAGGAAGAAGAATACACTTCCTCCATAAAAGATATTTCTGGCCATGTTTTTCGTGAACACTTCACTCATGGCTTTGCTTCTCCTCATTGTTTTTCCCAGACTCGCAATAGCGATTAAATGCGAATCCAGACTAACGGGGAGTATCCTTTAAAATCCCATAAACTGTCATTGATTTCAGTCAAGTTTTAATGAGAGAAAGTAAAAAAACAGGAGAAATAAGAAAAAACAGATTGTTTCAGGCTGAAACTCAGGGCAGAGCGAAAATTACGCTCGCTCTGAATCATATAGGATGCTTCTATTTATAACCATCAGGGTTATTACTTTGCCAGCGCCAGGTATCCTCTGCCATTTCATCCAGTCCATGCTCTGCCTGCCAGTGAATTTCCTGCAGGGCAAATGCTGGATCAGCAAAACAGGTTGCAATATCCCCGGGGCGGCGGGCAACAATTTTATACGGAACTTTGCGGCCGGATGCTTTTTCTATGGCCTTGACCATTTCAATAACGCTGTAACCCTGACCTGTTCCAAGATTATAAACGACCAGACCTGGTTTGTTGGTGAGTTTTTCCAATGCTTTAATATGCCCGCGTGCCAAATCAACGACATGGATATAGTCTCTGACTCCAGTACCATCAGGTGTGTCATAGTCTCCGCCAAAGACAGAAAGAAACTCTCGCTTACCAACCGCAACCTGAGAAATGTAAGGGATCAGATTATTAGGAATACCATTGGGATCTTCACCGATTAAGCCAGATTTATGTGCTCCAACCGGGTTGAAATAGCGGAGCAGGGCAATGTTCCAGCTTTTATCGGCAACAAAGAGATCATGACTGATTTCTTCAATGATTAATTTTGAACGACCGTAAGGATTAGTGGCAGAGAGAGGAAATTCTTCTGTAATGGGGACGGTATGCGGATCACCATAAACGGTTGCTGAAGAGCTGAAAACAAAATTCTTTACATTATGATCACGCATGACCTTAAACAAAACTAATGTACCGGTAAGATTTGTCTGATAATATTCCAGCGGCATTTCAACAGACTCACCAACCGCTTTAAGTCCGGCAAAATGAATGACTGCATCAATTTTATGATCTGAAAAAATAACAGCCAGAGCCGTTTCATCGAGAATGTCCTGCTCATAAAAAATAACTTCTTTGCCAGTAATTGATTTCACACGATTTAAGGATTCTTTACTGGAGTTACAAAGATTATCGACCACTACTACATCATAATTATTATTTAATAATTCAATACAGGTATGACTGCCGATATATCCAGCACCACCGGTAACTAAAATTTTCATTCATTATCCTTATATTTGTGCAATTATAATAATTGCTCTAAGATTTTTTCATAAATCAATGATAAATCATCCAGGTCTTTTGTCGCAACACATTCGTTCACTTTATGGATGGTTGCATTAAGTGGACCAAGCTCAATAACCTGTGAGCCTGTTGGTGCAATAAAGCGGCCATCAGATGTCCCACCTGCTGTTGATAGTTCTGTGTTAAGTCCTGTGATTTCTGTAATGCTTTTTTGAGCAGCATCAACCAGCTTTCCTTTAGATGTTAAAAAAGGATGACCGGATAAAACCCATTCAATATCATAATCAAAATCATATTGATCTAATAATGATTCAACTCGGGCGGTAATCTTTTCCTGACTGAGTTCTGTAGAAAAACGAAAATTAAAAATGACTTCAACTTCTCCCGGGATAACATTGGTTGCACCGGTTCCTGAATTTATATTTGATATCTGAAAGCTGGTGGGTGGGAAAAAATCATTTCCCTGATCCCATTCAATAGTGGTCAGCTCAGAAATAGCCGGTGCAATATGGTGAATGGGATTTTTTGCCAGATGAGGGTAAGCAACATGTCCTTGAATGCCATGAATAACTAACCTTGCTCCCAGAGAACCTCTTCTCCCATTTTTGATAGTATCGCCTAGTTTGTGTGTGCATGATGGTTCTCCCACCAGACACATATCAATGAATTCATTATTTTCTTTAAGATAGTCAATGACCTTAATAGTACCATCTGTTGCAGGTCCTTCCTCATCACTGGTGATGAGGAAACCAATACTCCCTTTATGGTCAGGATTATTTTTAATAAAGCGTTCACAGGCAGTTACCATTGCTGCCAGACTGCCTTTCATATCAGCTGCACCACGGCCGTATAGTATGCCGTCTCGGATAGTGGTTTCAAAAGGCGGAGTATGCCACTGTTTTTCCGGACCGCTGGGCACGACATCAGTATGTCCGGCAAAGGCAAATAATGGCTCCATATGGCCGCGTTTTGCCCAGAAATTGTCAACATCACCAAAATGCAAGCGCTCGATAGTAAAACCAATGGCTTCCAGTCTTTTGATCATTAATTCCTGGCAGCCTTTGTCATCGGGTGTCACAGAGTCAATGTTAATGAGCTCTCTGGCAAGTTGAACGGTTGTGCTTAAGTCTGTCATGGATTTGTCTGCTCGATTAATTGCTTTTAGTTGGATTGAGTGATGGACTGATGATTAAAAAATGTCCTGATACTGGTCGGCTTTAAATCCGACATACAGAGTACCATTGATATCAAGCACTGGACGCTTAATAATGGAAGAATTATCCAACATAATTGCAATTGCCTTATCTCTGTCTATCTCTGTTTTGTCATTCTCTGATAACTTACGCCAGGTTGTACTGCGTTTATTCAGCAGGACTTCCCAACCCAGTGAGTCAACCCATTGATTGATGGTTTGCTGCTTCAGAGCGTCTTTTTTAAAGTTGTGAAATTGATGTTCAATATTGTGGTCTGTCAGCCAGTTTCTGGCCTTTTTTACTGTGTCGCAATTTGGGATGCCGTAAAGAGTGATCATTGATATTGCCTGTCATGATTATCGATTGGAAGAGACCCAATTGAGTGGAGAAAAGTCAGGGTAGCTGAAGAGCTGCATGACAGACATTTCTGCCAGTCATGCAAATTGTTAATATTAAATGTTTCTCAGTAATTCATTAATCCCAACCTTACCAAGAGTTTTTGCATCAACCTGTTTAACAATTACAGCGCAATAAAGACTGTATTTGCCATCATCAGAAGGCAGATTACCAGAAACAACAACAGAACCGGCAGGAACTCGGCCATAGGTTACCTCATCTGTCATACGGTTATAGATACGGGTACTCTGACCAATATAAACACCCATAGAGATAACCGAACCTTCTTCAACGATCACCCCTTCAACGACTTCAGAGCGTGCACCGATGAAACAATTATCTTCAATAATTGTTGGTCCGGCTTGTAAAGGCTCCAGCACACCGCCAATACCGACACCACCAGACAGGTGAACATTCTTACCAATTTGAGCACAGGACCCCACAGTGGCCCAAGTGTCAACCATGGTGCCGCTGTCAACATAGGCGCCAATATTACAATAAGAAGGCATTAAGACAACACCCGGTGCAATATAAACGCCTTTTCTAACGGTAGCCGGTGGTACCACACGGATACCAGCTTCACGGAAATCGCGGGAATTAAAATCCTGAAATTTTGACTCAACCTTATCAAAGTAGTTTGTTGAGCCGCTTTTCATCAGGTGATTGTCCTCGATTCGAAAAGACAGCAAAACGGCCTTTTTAAGCCACTGGTTAACAACCCAGTCACCATCAACTTTTTCTGCAACTCTCAGACGTCCGCTATCCAGCATCTGAATGGCTTCGGTCACTGCCTCTTTTACATGAGTATCAACGGATGCAGGAGTGATGTCTGCACGGTTTTCAAAGGCTTGTTCAATAACTTCTTGCATGTCGCTCATTAATTATTCCTTATATCGCTTTAGGTAGGTACGAATACGATTTGCTGCGTCTATGCACTCTTCAAGTGGTGCAACCAACGCAATTCTTGCATAGCCGGCTCCAGGATTTGCCTGGCCGGTTGTACGTGACAGATAACTGCCGGGTAATACGGTAATATGTTGATCTTCAAATAATTTTGCTGCAAATTTCTCATCATCGCCACAGGGAACCTTGAGCCAGATATAAAAAGAAGCAGGTGGTGCTGTTATGTCTAGTACAGGGCTTAAAATATCAATAAAGGCCTTATATTTTTCGCGATAAGCTGCTCTGTTTTCCTTTACATGTGACTCATCTTTCCAGCAGGCAATGCTAGCATGCTGGGTTGTGACAGGCATTGCAGACCCATGGTAGGTCCGGTAAAGGAGAAATTTCTGGATAATTTTAGCATCACCGGCAACAAAACCTGAGCGCAGTCCAGGGACATTTGAGCGCTTTGACAAGCTGTTAAAAACAATTAAATTTTTAAAGTCAGTTAAACCCATATCATTAGCTGCTTCCAGCAGGCCGGGCGGTGGTCTGTGTTCTTCTTGATAGATTTCAGAATAACATTCATCGGATGCAATAATAAAATCAAAATGATGGGCAAGTTTTATTAGTTGCTGTAATGTTGGTTTATCAATTATTTCCCCGGAAGGATTGCCTGGCGAACAAATGTATAAAAGCTGGCAGTGCTTCCATATGTTTCTGGGAATATTATCAAAGTCAGGGATGTAGTATGTTCGTTCACAGGCATTAACAAAATACGGGGTTGCCCCAGCCAGGATGGCAGCACCTTCATATATCTGATAAAAAGGGTTAGGCATGACCACCAGCGGGTCTTTCTGGGTTTTATCGATAACAGCTTGTGCAAAAGCAAATAAAGCTTCTCGTGTTCCATTGACCGGTAATAATTGCGTTTCAGGATCGAGCTGAGCATCGTTGAGGTTATAGCGTTTTTCAATCCAACGAGCGATTGCCTGGCGCAACTCAGGTATTCCTCTAGTGGTCGGGTATTTTTCAATGCCATCAAAGTTGTGATCTATTGCATCAAAGACAAATCCAGGCGGTTTATGTTTGGGTTCGCCAATAGATAAAGAGATATGTTTTAATTGACCGTTGGGGTTGATACCGCTCTTTAATTCCGAAAGCCTTTCAAATGGATAGGGCTTTAACAGGTCTAATGCTGGATTCATTCTATGCTTCTCAATAGTTTTCTCTTGCTTTTTTCTGATTTAAGTATCTGTTTTTAAATAGATATTTTGGCGTCTATTTTAAGTTTATGGTGCTCAAAATAGAGTTTTTAAAATTAGAACGCAGTATTATAAAAGAATTACTGCCTCTGCATCAAATAATCTTTGCTATTTTAAATTATGTTAATACAATAAAATATGTAACTGAATTATTTATATTCCAGGGTTCTTAAGAGAAATATATGGAAAAAAACTCAATATTCATGGGACTTCATCATGGTAGCCTGATTGTTCGGGATCTTGATGAATCACTTAAATTTTATTGTGAAATTATTGGTTTTAGTCAGAATTTGCAACGTCCAGATATGGAATTTGAGGGCGCCTGGCTGGATGTGGGCGCACAGCAGATTCATTTGTTAAGACTGCCTAAAACAGAGCAGGGATCTAATCGGCCTGAACATGCAGGACGGGACAGACATTTAGCCATTCATGTGACGCAAATTGAACCAATAAAAATGAATCTGGAAAATAAGCAACTATCCTATACTATGAGCCGTTCAGGAAGGCCAGCTCTTTTCTGTAGAGATCCAGATGGTAATGGCTTGGAATTTATCCAGGTTTAAAACAAACTATTCCAGATCATCAATCCGGCCTATTATTGCCCGGCGAATATTTTCCTGCTGTTTAATGTCAGTAATAATTTGCTTGTTTTTATCTCTGATAACAAAGGTATCTTCTACTTTTTCACCAAACGTTGAAATTTTAGCATCCTCCAGAGAAACATTGCATTCAATCAAAGCCTGGCCAATATGTGACAGTAGCGCAGGGCGATTTGAGGCAGATATTGTCATTAATGTCTGGTTATTCTCTAAGTCCTCATCAAACTGTACTTTTGTTTTAAGAGAAAACTGCTTTTGGCTGCGGCTTAACCTTTGTGTGGTTGCCGGTAGTTCAAACTTATCCTGTGAATGCTGGTTCAAAGATAGCTTTTCCTCAAGTGACAGACGAATCGTTTCAATCCGTTCTTTATCCGAGACGGCCGAACCACCTTCTTCCAAAACAAAGTAGGTATGGTAGGTGCGGTCATTGGAAGAGGAAATAGTTTTAGCTTCAGTTACATCAAGAAGAAGCTGTGATAATGTTAACGTCACTAGTGCAAAGACATGATCTTCTTTTTTCGTATGTATAAAAACTTCTGTACCACCGCGTTCATCATGAGTTCGAATGAAAACTAATGGTTTCTTTCTTTCAGTTTTAGAACTATTGAGAATTGCTGCAGTCTGCCAGACAATTTCTTCAGGTTTAAACTTGATGAAATATTCATCGGGCAAGGTCGCCCACAACTCAACAATTGATGCCTGAGAATAATTCATATCTGATAATTTGCCACTGGCAATATCCTTAGAGTTTTTTATGTATTCATCCTGATGTTGTTGATTTTCCAGACCTTTGTTTAATGCAATTCTTGTCAAGTTATAGAGCTGTGACAAAAGAGAGTCTTTCCAGCTATTCCAGACTTTAGGGCTGGTTGCACGGATGTCTGATACGGTCAGCAGATAGAGATAATCCAGATATTGACTTTCTCCAACCAGCAAAGCAAATTCATGTATCACTGCAGGATCGTTAATATCTTTGCGTTGAGCCGTTATGGACATGACCAGGTGATTTCTCACCAGCCAGGTAACCAGGCGAGTATCCCAGAGACTAAGGTCATGTTTTTGACAAAATTGCTCGACATCAATTGCACCGAGTTCCCCATGGCTGCCACCACGCCCTTTAGCAATATCATGGAAGAGTGCTGCGAGATAGAGTAATTCAGGTTTAGGGAGATATTGAGCGATTTTGCTGGCCAGGGGCAACTCGTGAGAATGCTTCTGAATAAAAAGGCGTCGGGTATTACGCAGTACTCTCAGTGTGTGTTCATCAACGGTATAGGCATGGTACAGGTCATGCTGCATTTGACCGACAATTTGTTTAAATTCAGGAATATAGGCTGCTAGAACGCCATAGCGGTTCATGCGTCGCATTTCGTGGGTAATGCCGAAAGGCTGGCGCAATATTTCCATAAATAAAGTTCGGCTGCGCAGATCTTTACGAAAGCTATCATCGATTAGGTAATTATGTGTACGGATCAGTCGAATTGTACTGGCACGAACCCCTTTGAGGTCTGGATTCTGGCAAAGCAGAAGGAATATTTCTAGTAGAGCAAAAGGGTAATTTCGAAATATGCTCTTATTTGCAGCCGCAATGTACCCCTTATGATTAATAAACCGGCGATTAATTTTTCTGGGTTCGGAATCTGTATCACCAAATATAATGACTTCCTGAAAGTACTGCAGCAGCATCTCATTCAGCCGCTCCAATTGCATGACCGTCTGGTAATAGTCTGTCATAAAACGCTCAACGGCTAATTTGCCTTCACAATCAACATAACCAAATTGTTGGGCCAGTTCTCTTTGATAATCAAAGAGCAGGCGCTCTTCATGGCGTTTACATAGGACATGTAGAGCAAAGCGAATACTCCAGAGAAAATTTTGCCCGTTTTCCAGTTGCTCATATTCATGAGGAGTCAAAAAGTTATGTCCAACCAGTTCCTTTAAACTTTCAACACCGAAATGACGTTTGGCTACCCAACCAATAATCTGGATGTCTCGTAAGCCACCAGGACCTTCTTTAATATTGGGTTCAAGGTTGTATGCTGTTTCATTAAACTTGAGGTAACGCTGTTTTTTTTCCTGGATTTTTGCAGCGGTAAAATCTTTTGTGGGCCAGATGTTTTCAGGGTTCAACTGATTGGATAATTGCTCATAAAGTGTTTGGTCACCGGTAATCAGGCGCGACTCCATTAAATTGCTGATAATGGTAATGTCATTTTCAGCTTCACTGATACATTCTTCCACCGTGCGCACACTATGCCCGATTTCCAGACCAATATCCCAGAGTAGGGCGATGAAGCATTGCAGATTATCAATGAATGCTTTATTACTATCGGATATTTGGTCCAGTCTTTTTTCATCAAGACTATGTTCAGCATCATGCAGCAAGAGTAAATCAACATCGCTGTAGGGGTGCAGTTCTCCTCGGCCATAGCCGCCAACGGCAAGTAAAGCTGCATTCTCACCTAAATTATAATATGACCAGGCAAGTGCCAGAATAGTATCAATGGCATGAGAACGTTCCTGAATCAGTAGAACAATATTATATTTTTCCTGAAACTGCTGAATTTGCTTCTCATAGATTGATTTAACAGCTGCTTTTAAAGGTAATAGTGGTGTTTTGCTTTGAGCAAGCTCAGCTTCAAGTGAAGAAGTATCAAAAAGTGCTTCTGTTGAGGCTTGTATATTTAGTGCGATTGGAGGCTTATCTGCTGCCATTTTATTGGTTTACCTGTTCTTCATCACGCTCTTCACTGCGCAGTGTTAATACCTCATATCCGTCAGCAGTGACTAAAATAGTATGTTCCCATTGTGCTGAAAGGCTGCGATCCTTGGTGACGACTGTCCATTTATCTGGTAGAACTTTGATATGGCGTTTGCCAGCATTAATCATTGGTTCAATGGTAAAAATCATGCCTTCTTCGAGTTTTTCTTTAGTGCCGGGTTTACCGTAATGCAGTACCTGCGGATCTTCATGGAATTCAGAGCCAATGCCATGACCACAATATTCTTTAACGACTGAAAAATTTTGTTTTTCAGCGTGTTGAGCTATGGCATGACCGATATCCCCAAGAAAGATGCCCGGCTTAATCATTTTAATGCCGATAAACAGGCATTCATGACTGACTTGGCAGAGGCGCTTAGCCATTATTGAGGGTTTACCCACTAAAAACATTTTACTGGTATCCCCATGATAACCATTTTTTATAACGGTAATATCAATATTGATAATATCACCGTTTTTTAATTTTTTATTGCTGGGAATACCATGGCAAATCTGATTGTTGACAGACGTACAAATTGATTTTGGGAAACCGTGATAGTTTAGCGGTGCAGGGATGGCCTGCTGTTCATTGACAATGTAGTTATGACATATTGTATCAAGCTCATCGGTTGTTATACCGGGTTTGATATGAGACTCAATCATTTGCAGAACTTCAGCGGCTAGTTTGCCGGAAATACGCATTTTTTCGATTTCTTCAGGTGTTTTTATGATAATGCTCATGAGTCGTATTCTAGTTTATAGGGTGATATAAAATATTTGATTATAGGATTATTGCCGAAATTTAGGTATGCATTATACCTGTACTTCGATAAAAAAGTGATCAAATTTTTTTTGTGTCCAATCTTTTCAATATTCATTGTTCTTATTAATACAAATATATGCAAAATTAAAAGAAATATTGTTGTTTTTCTGGTTTTGTGGAATAATACGCACGCCTTGTTATACGTAGGTTTCTAATGAATATTACCTAATATTTATTAGAGTCTCTTTTAAGACTTTTTTAAAATGGTTTTTTTAAGCAAGGTTATTTACTAATCCGACCCTACATCGACACATAAATCCGGGTGCTTGAACACGTTAGATGCGTGAAAAATCAGGTTGGTTTATGGGATGTATGGAAGATCTAACCCCTATATAAAGGAAATTTTACTATGGCAAAAGTTACAATGCGTCAAATGCTAGAAGCAGGCGTTCATTTCGGTCACCAGACTCGCTATTGGAATCCAAAAAATGGTCAGTACATTTTTGGTGAACGTAACAAAATTCATATCATTAACTTAGAATCAACATTGCCGATGTTCAATGATGCAATGAATTTTGTCGGCCAAATTGCAGCAAAACGCGGCAAGGTCCTTTTTGTTGGAACTAAACGTGCGGCTGGTAAGTCTATTAAAGAACAAGCTCTGCGCTGTGGTATGCCTTATGTTAATCACCGCTGGTTAGGTGGCATGCTGACGAACTTTAAAACAGTGAAGCAGTCAATTAAGCGATTGAAATATCTAGAAAAAGCTTCTGAAGATGGTACCTTTAATACTCTGACCAAAAAAGAAGTTCTAATGAACTCTCGTGAAATGGAAAAACTAGAGAAGAGTCTCGGTGGTATTAAAGACATGAATAATCTGCCATCAGCTGTTTTTATTATTGATGTAGGCCATGAAAAAATTGCTGTATTAGAAGCAAACAAGCTGGGTATTCCCGTCATTGGAATCGTTGACACTAACAATAAAGCTGAAGGTGTTGACTATATTATTCCTGGTAATGATGATGCAATTCGTGCTAACACCTTGTATGCTGAAACCGCTGCAGAAGCTGTTCTGGATGCAAAAGCAGCAAATACTGAAACAGTTGTTTCAGATGATTTTGTTGAAGTGGATAGTGCCGCAAAAGCGTCTTAAATTGTATTTAAAACGACAATAAAGTTAAGAAAAACTTCCCGGGTAATCAACCAGATTACCCGGTTTTGATTGATATGAGGTCTAAAAAAATGGCAATTACTGCTGCTTTGGTTAAAGAATTACGCGACCGTACAGGCGCGGGTATGATGGAATGTAAAAAATCATTAGTAGAAACTGATGGTGATGTAGAAGCCGCAATAGAATTGATGCGCAAAACTGGCTTGGCTAAAGCTGATAAAAAGGCAGGTCGTATTGCCACAGAAGGTAAAATTGTTGTTGAATTTAGTGATGATCTCAAAAAAGGTGTCATGGTTGAGGTAAACTGTGAGACTGATTTTGTTGCCATGGGTGATGAATTTGGTAATTTTGCCAGTGCGGTAGCAAAACGCGCGCTCAGTGATTCACCAGCTGATGTTGCTGCATTAACAGAAATGCCTTTAGAAGATGGTTCTGAAAGTATAAATATCGTTTTAAAGACAATGATTGCAAAAATTGGCGAAAATATGTCAGTACGACGTTTTGTCACTTTTGAAACAGAAGGTCAGTTGGGTGCATACTTACATGGCACTAAAATTGGGGTTGTAGTTGATATGGAAGGCGGTGATGCTGAGCTGATTAAAGATGTTGCAATGCATGTGGCAGCAAGTAAACCCCGTGGCCTTGACGAAGCTTCTCTAGATGCTGTGGAATTAGCCAAAGAGAAAGAAATTGCAGCTGCTGAAGCAGCAAATAGCGGTAAGCCTGAAAATATTATTGAAAAAATTGTTGAAGGTAAAATTAAACGCTTCATTAAAGATAATACATTGCTTGGCCAATCTTTTGTTAAAGATCCAGATGTTACCGTTGAAAAACTGGTTAAAAATGCTGATGCAACAATCTTGGGTTTTACCCGCTTAGAAGTTGGTGAAGGCATGGAAAAGAAAAATGAAGACTTTGCAGCAGAAGTAATGGCTCAAATCGGCAGCTGATACGGTTTCTTGGTAAAATAATGTTTACCATTTAGGAGTAGTTATTTAGGGTTGTATTAGATTTAAAACATGAATACTGGAAATTTTAAATGACCTGAAGCATAAGCATTTATTTTAATTTATTGGAATAAATGTTTATGCTTTTTGTTTATATTATCGATGATATTATTGATATTCTGCCTTTGAGAATAGATAAATCAATTCATATCAATTAAACTTTTATTGACTAAACTTTTCACTCATTTAATAATTTAGGAGTAGTCTGTGAGCACAAAATATCAAAGAGTCCTGTTAAAACTCAGTGGTGAGGCATTAATGGGGGAACAAAATTTTGGTATTGATCCACAGGTTCTGACTTATATCTCTCAGGAAGTAAAACGTCAGATTAATAAGGGTATTCAAGTTGCTATTGTTATTGGCGGTGGTAATATATTTCGAGGTGTCGGGCTTGCTGCTTCAGGTATGGACAGGGTAGCAGGTGATCACATGGGAATGTTGGCAACCGTTATTAACTCTTTGGCACTTCAGGATTCCCTGGAAAAAAATGGTGTGCCAGCAAGAGTCATGTCTGCTTTACCCATTCATCAGGTTTGTGAAGATTATATTCGTCGTAAGGCAATTCGTCATCTTGAAAAAGGACGGGTTGCAATTTTTGCAGCGGGTACCGGCAATCCTTTTTTTACAACTGATTCTGCTGCCAGTCTGCGTGGTATTGAAATTGAAGTCGATGTTGTGATTAAGGCAACTAAAGTTGATGGTGTTTATTCTGCTGACCCCGTTAAAGATCCGGATGCGACACTTTATGATAATCTGACTTTTGATGAAGTTCTGGATAAAAAATTAAATGTTATGGATGCCACAGCCATTGTTTTATGTCGTGACCATAAAATGCCTATCCGAGTTTATAACATGACCAAAGAAGGTGCTCTTGACAGAGTGCTTAATGGTGAACAGGAAGGAACGCTTGTTCAGTAGCTGTTAAACAATAAATTGTAAGTCGTAATTTGTTCGAGTGGTCAGGCCACGGAATTTAACATATTTAGATAGAATGATGTCGTTGGGAGAATTGTGTGATTGATGAAATTCAAAATGATGCGGATGCTCGTATGGGAAAGAGTATAGAGTCACTCAAACAGGAGTTAATGAAAGTCAGAACTGGCCGTGCTCACACCAGCTTACTAGATAGTATTATGGTTGATTATTATGGTAATCAGACGCCTCTAAACCAGGTGTCAAATATTTCCGTCCTGGATTCCAGAACACTCTCAATTCAGGTCTGGGAAAAACAAATGACCCCTGTTGTTGAGAAGGCTATCTTGACCTCTGACTTAGGCTTAAATCCCACTACAAGTGGTGATTTAATGAGAATTCCATTACCACCCTTGACAGAAGAAACCCGTAAAAATTTAATTAAAGTGGTTCGCCACGAGGGTGAAAACTGTAAAGTTGCTGTTCGTAATATTCGACGGGATGCTAATGGCTCACTAAAAGACCTTGAGAAAGAGAAAGAAATTTCTGAAGACGATGAACGTCGTGGACAAGATGTTGTTCAAAAACTGACAGATAAACACGTGAAAGAAATTGATGCGATTTTAGCAACGAAAGAAAAAGATTTAATGGAAATCTAAACTATGTCAGCGGATAACCCGACTCGCTCTACTGGAAATGCGTTAAAACATGTGTGTATTATCATGGATGGTAACGGGCGTTGGGCTAAAAAACGTTTTATGCCGCGTTTTGCAGGTCATAAAGCCGGTTTAAGTGCACTTAGAAAAATTGTTGCGAGCTGTGTCGAAGAGAAAATTGAAGTTTTAACTGTTTTTGCTTTCAGTAGCGAAAATTGGCGGAGACCCGATAAAGAAGTGGGACTTCTTATGGAGTTGTTTACAACAGCCTTATCAAGAGAAGTCAAAAAATTACACGAACATAATGTCCAGCTTCGTGTTGTGGGTGAACTTTCAGCTTTTTCAGAAAAAATACAAACACTTATTGATGAGGCTGTTGCTCTCACTTCGGAAAATACGGGCCTGGTTTTTAATATTGCAGCAAACTATGGTGGCCGATGGGATATCATGCAGGCAAGTAAGAGTATTGCGGTTAAAGTACAGTCAGGTGAATTAGATATTAATGATATTGATGAAAATATCATGGAAGCGCATTTATCTTTGAGAGGTTTACCTGAACCTGATTTATTCATTCGCACGGGCGGTGAAAAAAGAATTAGTAACTTTATCCTGTGGCAATTAGCCTATTGTGAGTTTTATTTTACTGACACCCTATGGCCCGATTTTAATAAGAAAATATTCCTGGAGGCCATTGATTCTTTTCATGCCAGGCAAAGACGTTTTGGTCGTACCGGTGATCAATTAAAAGAAGAATAATGTCAATATGTTAAAATTAAGAGTGATTACTGCTTTAATTCTTTTTCCTCTGGCTGTAAGCGGCATTTTATTTCTATCCAATGAAGCTTTTGCTGCTTTTGTAGGTATTATTATGTTATTTGGTGCCTATGAATGGGCTGGTTTTGCCAAATTTCCTTCAATGCCATCAAAATTAGCCTATGTGACTGTTGTTGCGACTATTTTGTTTTCAATCTGGTTAATTAATTTTATATTGTCTGTTAATTTTATGAATGGCATGGCTGCCTTCTTCTGGGGTTTTGCTCTCCTGTTAGTCATTGCATATCCTGGCAGCTCCAGGTTTTGGAGTGGTAAGGCGGTAATTGTATCTATAATGGGACTCTTTTTACTGACCATTACCTGGTATTCTGTCGTTTCTCTTCACGCGGTGACTGAGTTGCAATTTGCACACGGCCATATCAGCGGCCCTTATCTACTATTATCGGCTCTTATGCTGATATTTGCTGCAGATACTGGTGCGTACTTCTCAGGCAAGCGCTTTGGGAAAAACAAGCTGGCTCCTAAAATAAGTCCGGGAAAGTCGATAGAAGGTGTAATAGGAGGGCTGTTGCTGGCCCTTTCAATGTCACTGTTATTTACGCTTTGGCATCGAGGCGGTTTACATGACTATCTGTCTATTTTTGGTCTCACATTTATCACTGTGTTTTTTTCTATCATCGGTGATTTAATGGAAAGCATGTTTAAACGACAAGCAGATATAAAAGACAGCAGTCACTTATTGCCCGGCCATGGTGGTATTCTTGATCGAATTGACAGCATCACTGCTGCAGTCCCAGTCTTTTTCATTACACTTTCTTTGCTATATCCTATAACCTGACTGTCAATCTGATTTAATGAGCATCTCACAATGATAAATGTTGCAATCTTAGGTTCTACAGGTTCTATTGGAACCAGTACTCTGGATGTTATTGCCAGGCAATCTGAAAAATTTAAAGCCTTTGCTTTAACGGCAAATAAAAATGTTGAGCGACTCTATGACCAGTGCTTGAAGTTTTTACCTCAAATTGCAGTTATGGTTGATGAAAACTCTGCTTATGAGCTGCAGCAGAGGCTAAAAAAGAATCCAGAAACAGCTCATATCCGTATTTATTCAGGTTGTCAGGCTCTTAATGATGTGGCTGCTCATGAACAAGTTGACTATGTTATGGCGGCCATTGTGGGTGCTGCCGGTCTCAATTCTTCACTTGCTGCCGCTAGAAGTGGTAAACGAATTTTATTAGCTAATAAAGAATCTCTGGTGATGTCTGGTGATTTGTTCATGCAGGCTGTGAAAGATAATGGTGCCACATTGTTGCCCATAGATAGTGAGCATAATGCTATCTTTCAGTCTATGCCGGAGAAATTAAACCGTGAAGGGGCAAATGCAGAGAGTCATCACTCTTTGCAATTTTCCGGGGTAGAAAAAATTCTTCTGACGGCCTCAGGTGGTCCTTTTTTGAATAAAACGCTGGATGAATTAGAACATGTGACACCGGATCAGGCTTGTGCACACCCCAATTGGGAAATGGGTAGAAAAATATCCGTTGATTCAGCCACAATGATGAATAAAGGGCTGGAAGTCATTGAAGCCAGCTGGCTTTTTAATGCTTCAGCTGATGATATCCAGGTGGTTATTCATCCACAAAGTATTATTCACTCTATGGTATCCTATAACGATGGTTCTGTTTTGGCGCAGCTGGGTAATCCGGATATGCGTACTCCCATTGCACATGCCATGGCGTGGCCGGATAGAATGGACTCCGGTGTTGGACAGCTTGATATATTTAAAGTAGCTCAACTCAACTTTGAACAACCTGATTTCAAGCGTTTTGTATGTCTTAAATTGGCTTATGATGCGCTGCGAGAAGGAGGCACTGCGCCAGCAATTTTAAATGCAGCAAATGAAATTGCCGTTGACTCTTTTTTAAAGGGTAAAATTTCTTTTATCCGAATTGCAGATATTGTTGAACAAACATTAAATTATATCGATAGTGAAACAGCTGATTCTATGGATGTTATTCTTGCGGCTGATAATCATGCTCGTCAGGTTGCAAATAATCTATGCCTGGGACTGGGACCTCAACTAACGTAAGCCTTTAGTTAATAAGAGCCTTCAGCTAATATGAGCTCTCAGATAATAAAATTTTTCCGCAGTCGCTTTGCTCACATCTAAACTGGCAAAAACAAGACAGAGGTACAATTTTATGTTAGATAAGAATTATAAATTTAAATAGGAAGTCTTTTTTGTTTTATGGATAATCTCTTTGTTGTCATACCTGCGTTTATATTTACCATTGCTTTGTTAGTGGCGATTCATGAGTTTGGTCACTTTTGGGTGGCAAGGAAGCTCAATGTTAAAGTTTTGCGATTTTCAATTGGTTTCGGGACACCTCTTTTTCGTTTTAACGGCAAAAAAGATAATACTGAATTTGTGGTTGCCAGTATCCCTTTAGGGGGCTATGTTAAGATGCTGGATGAGCGAGAAGGGAATGTTGCCGATGATGAATTGCATCGGGCTTTTAATCGCCAATCGGTTTATAAACGTTTTGCCATCGTCTTTGCCGGCCCTTTTGTTAACTTTGTTTTTGCTGTTTTTGCCTTCTGGCTTATGTTTGTTCTGGGAGTGCAGGGTATTAAGCCGGTTATGGGGGAGCTTGACTCTGCATCAATCGCCTGGCAGTCTGGCTTACGGAGCGGGGATCAAATTATCTCTGTTGATGGTGAAAAAACGCCTACCATCAGTTCAGTTTATGAACAATTGCTTGAAGCATTCCTGGATCGTAAAAGTGCAGTCCTAAAGCTCTCTGACCAGCGTAACATCACTATGCATTTCGAACAAATGAGCAAGGATGTAGAGCCTTCGAGTCTTCATGATATGGTTGGCTTAGCCCTGAACTTACCACAGAGAAAAACAATTATTGGTAAAGTAACCCCAGATTCACCCGCGGCTAATGCGGGTATACAAATTGATGATCAAATAATATCAATTAATGGAGAAATAATTAAGTATTGGCAAGATTTAGTCACTGCGGTGATTGACCGTCCTGAAGAAACTGTTTCAGTTGAAGTGTTAAGGGGGGGGGAACACCAGCAGTTATCCATTGTTATTGGGTCTGCTCAAAAAAATGGCAAGACAATTGGCCGAATTGGTGTTTTGCCGAAATCTGTTCACCTCCCTGAATCCATGTACAGTATGCATCAATATGGTGTTTTTGCCGCTATCCCCAGGGGAATTGAAAAAACTTGGGATTTATCAGTGCTAACCTTAAAAATGTTAGGTAGAATAGTCATCGGAGAAGCTTCATTAAAAAACATAAGCGGCCCCATCACTATTGCTGAAGTGGCTGGTCGATCAGCGAAAATGGGTATTGAGCATTTCTTGCGTTTTTTAGCGATAGTCAGCCTGAGTTTAGGGGTTATTAATTTATTACCTGTGCCAATGCTTGATGGCGGGCATCTATTGTTTTACCTGGTTGAGATAGTTAAAGGATCACCGGTCTCTGATGAAGTTCAGGAAATCGGTCTTAAAATTGGTGTGACATTACTGGTCATGCTGATGAGTGTTGCCCTGTATAATGACTTTACACGGCTATTAAACTAACTCTTTGTAAATATTATGATTGGAACTCACTTAATGAGACGCGTTGTTTTAACTTTTATTGTTTTTTTTGGTTTAATTTTTATGAGCCAGGCAGTTTTATCTGCGGAATCGTTTACTATTGAGGATATCAGGGTTGAAGGTCTGCAACGGATCTCAGCTGGTACAGTCTTTAATTACCTGCCCTTAAAAGTGGGTGATAACGTCGATGGCCGTGCTATTTCCAAATCCATTCGCGAATTGTATAAAACGGGTTTTTTCAAAGATGTTCGGCTTGAAAAAGAGGGGCGGGCTCTGATTGTTTTTGTGGTAGAGCGACCGGCAATTGCTGATATTGAAATTGATGGTAACAAGGATATTGATACAGAAGAACTCACTAAAGCCCTTAAGCAAATCGGCTTTGCAGAAGGGCGTGTTTATGACAAATCACTACTGCAGCGAGTTGTTGAGGAATTAAAACGTCAATATTATTCACGAGGAAAATACGCAGTTAGAATTGACACCAGTGTTATCCCTTTGGAGCGTAATCGTGTCGGTATCAAAGTTGAAGTGTCAGAAGGGCGGGTGACGACTATTCACCAGATTAATATTGTCGGTAATAACGTTTTTGATACAGAAACATTACTTGATGAGCTGGAATTAACAACACCGACTCTCTTTTCCTTCTATACAAAGACGGATCAATATTCTAAACAAAAATTAGCTGGTGATTTGGAAACTCTGCGCTCCTTTTATCTGGATCGTGGTTATATTAACTTTAAAATTGAATCCACTCAGGTTGCTATTACCCCGGACAAAAAGAACATCTACATCACCATTAATCTGCTAGAAGGTGAGAAATATACGATTAATGAAGTGAAACTGGCCGGTGATTTAATTATTAAGCCAGAAGAAATTTTTCCTGTCGTGGAAATTCAAAAAGGGCAGTTTTTTTCAAGAAAAAATATTACCCGTACCAGTGAGTCGATTGTTAATTTGTTAGGCAAGGCAGGGTATGCTTTTTCAAATGTAAACCCAATTCCTCAGGTTAATGATGATACTAAAGAAGTGGCTATTACCTTTTTTGTTGATCCGGGCAATCGAGTTTATGTCCGCCGCATTAGGATCAATGGTAATGCTAACACTGCCGATGAAGTGGTTCGCCGTGAATTGCGTCAGTATGAAAACTCCTGGATTTCAACAACGGATGTAGAGCGCTCTAAGGCTCGTCTGAAAAGATTGGGATTCTTTAAAGAAGTTAGCGTTGAGACGCCAGCGGTTCCAGGCGTTACGGATTTGGTTGATGTGGTTTATACAGTTGAAGAACAATCAACCGGTAGTATTAATGCGGGTGCTGGTTTTTCTCAGTCACAGGGTGTTATCTTTAATTTCAGCGTGACTCAGGATAACTTCCTGGGAACAGGAAATCGCTACGCGGTAGCTATGAATACCAGCGATGCCAATACTCTCTATAGTTTTAGTGTGACCGATCCATATTTTACTGATGATGGCATCAGTCGGACTTTCCGGGCAACCTGGCGTGAAACCGATCTGGAAGAAGAAAACTTATCAAATTATGCTACTGACAACATTAGTGTTGGAGTTGGTTTTGGTGTCCCTATTAATGAGTTTGACCGTATTGGTTTTGGTCTGGATTTTGAAAATACGCACATTGATTTACCTAATGATTTGACTGATACATCATTTGATATTCTTGAATTTGTTGCCAAAGAAGGTGATGACTTTAATACTTTAAGATTTTCTGCTAACTGGTCTCATGATAGTCGAAATAAATCAATATTCCCGACTCGTGGTGCTTTGCAGCGTTTGTCTGGAGACTTAGCGCTTCCAGGCAGTGATTTATCATTTTATCATATTAATTATGTTCAACAGCGATTTTTTCCTTTAACCAGAACAACAACTTTGATGTTAAAAGGAAATCTTGGCTATGCAGGTACTTTTAGTGGCGATGAATTCCCGCCGTTTGAGAAATATTATGCTGGTGGTATGCGTGATGTACGAGGTTATAAGTCTAATACCCTGGGACCTAGAAATGATACAAACCATACGGTAACTATCGGTGATAGAACCTTTAACCATATTGGTACAGACGATCCTCTTGGGGGTGAATTAAAGGTTGTCGGTAATGCTGAAATTATCTTACCTATACCCTTTGTGAAAGATTCCTCAGCCTATCGACTCAGTGGTTTTTTTGATGTTGGTAATGTTTTTGCAGAAGCTGGCGACTTTGATGCGGGTGAGTTGCGCTATACTACAGGTATCGCAGGTGCCTGGTTAAGTCCATTTGGTTTGCTGAGGGTCAGTATTGCCGCACCTTTAAATGAAAAAGATGGTGACGATACAGAAGTCTTCCAGTTTTCATTTGGGCAAAATTTTTAACTGTGATTTAAAAGATGGATTTCTTCTTATAATTTAAAGTAGGATATAGCAAACAAGTTTGACAAGCTGTTTTATAAAAGTTATAAAATTCAGGGAAAATAAAATGACAATCTATTCACGCTTATTGGTTTTAGTGGTACTTTTTTTTACTATTTCATTTGCTCACGCAGGGCAAAAAATTGCCTTTGTTAATCAGGCTAGACTCTTGGAAAAAGCACCTCAGGCAGAGTCAGCGCGTAATAAATTACAAAAAGAATTTTCCAAGCGTGACAAGTCTCTAGTCAAATTACAAAAACAGATCAAGGGCAGTGCAACTAAATTACAAAAAGATGCTGCTATTTTATCAGCCAGTGAACTGAATAAATTAAAGAGAAAAATCACACTATTAAGAAGGGATTTAGAACGTGATCGTTCGGCGTTTAAAGAGGATCTCAGTATCCGTCAGAACGAAGAACTTGTTAAGCTGCAAAAAGCAGTGATCACATCAATACAAACTATTGCAAAAAAAGAGAAATATGATTTAATCATCAGTGATGGTGTTATTTATGCGAGTAAACAAATTGATATAACAGATAAAATTCTGGCTCAATTAAAACAGCAGTATCGTTCAGGTAAATAACTTTTTTATAAAATAGAGCTCAGTACATAATATAGTTAATGTCAATTCCTACTCGACAAGCCAGTATAAAAGAGCTGGCTGATATTGTTGATGCAAGCATCCATGGTGATCCTGATGCCGTTGTCTCTGGTATTGCCACACTGGAATCTGCCAAAAAAGAAGAACTCAGTTTTTTTACCAACCGAAAATATCATAAATTTCTTGCAGGCACTCAGGCGACGGTTATTATCCTTCATCCAGATGATGTTGAGCATTGTCCAACGAATGCAATAGTGTCCAATGATCCCTATCTTGCCTATGCCAAAATAGCAACCTGGCTGACTCAACCTGACATTGAGCAAGCTCAAATCGCTTCAAGTGCCGTGATCGCAGGTAATGTTGATATGGGTGAAAATATTCATATCGGGGCTAATGTTGTTATTGGTAGAGATTCAAAAATAGGTCATAATGTTTGCCTGCATGCGGGTTGTGTTATTGCCGACAATGTTACCATCGGTAGTGAAACCGTGCTTTACCCTAATGTATCTATTTATGCGAATGTGATAATTGGTGAACAAACTATTGTTCATTCGGGTGCGGTTATTGGCAGTGATGGGTTTGGCATTGCTAATGAAAAAGGTCAATGGTTTAAGGTACCACAGTTGGGACGTGTTATCATTGGTGATAAAGTCGAAATCGGTGCCAACACAACCATTGACCGAGGTGCTATAGAAGATACAGTCATTGAAAATGGTGTTAAACTGGATAACCTTATTCAGATTGCCCATAATGTCCGCATTGGTGAAAACACTGCTATTGCAGGCTGTGTTGGTATTGCCGGTAGCTCTACCATTGGTAAACATTGTGCTATTGGTGGTGGTTCTGGAATTCTTGGCCATCTGACTATTGCGGATCACGTGCATATTACAGCGACCTCTCTGGTGACGAAATCTATTCTGGAGTCGGGTGTTTATTCATCAGGCACGCCGTTGCAGGAAAATACTCAATGGCACAAAAATTTTATCCGCTTTAAACAACTGGATAAAATGGCGAGACGCTTGAATGCATTAGAAAAAAAAATATAAACGGCTCTGGAATTATTCGCTTGTTAAGAGAGCCTTCAGCCAGTAAAGTTTAATCACTTGGATTAAATTTTATGTTAGATAAGAGTTAAAGAAGAATATAATGGAAAATCAACTCAATTCGATGGATATTCACGACGTTCTGGAGCATTTGCCTCATCGCTACCCGTTCTTATTAGTGGATAAAGTGATTGATTTTGAGCCGGGAAAATCACTACTGGCACTTAAAAATGTCAGCTATAATGAACCTCAATTTACGGGACATTTCCCACAAAAGCCTATCTTACCCGGTGTGCTTGTTATTGAGGCACTTGCACAGGCAACAGGCATACTGGCTTACAAGTCAACGAATACAAAACCGAATGATGATTCATTGTATTATCTGGTTGGTATTGATAAAGCACGTTTTAAGCGTCCGGTTAATCCTGGCGAGCAATTAATGCTTAAGGTTGATGTTATAAAAAATATGCGCGGCGTCTGGAAGTTTAAAGCAGTTGCCACTGTTGATGATCAACTTGTGGCTTCAGCTGAATTAATGTGTGCTGAAAGAGATGCCTGAAACTGATGTCTGAAATGAATAAAATTCACCCAACTGCAATCATTGATTCTTCAGCTGAACTTGCTGATGATATCGAAATTGGTGCTTATTCAGTTATCGGCAAAAAAGTAAGCATTGATACGGGCAATAAAATCGGTTCACATGTTGTTATCAATGGCCCTACACATATTGGTAAAGATAATACGTTTTTTCAGTTTGGTTCCATAGGTGAGGCGCCTCAGGATAAAAAGTATCAGGGTGAAGATACTACTCTGGAAATTGGTGATAGAAATATTATCAGGGAATTTACCACACTCAACCGTGGAACAGTACAGGATCGTGGGGCAACCACATTGGGTAATGATAATCTCATTATGGCCTATGTCCATGTTGCCCATGATTGTATTGTGGCGGACGATATTATTTTGGCGAATAATGTTGCTCTGGCCGGCCATGTTAATATCCAGAGTCATGCCATATTAGGTGGTTTTTCTCTTATTCATCAATTTTGCACCATAGGTTCCTACTGTTTTACGGCGATGAATAGTGTGATATCCAAAGATGTTCCTCCTTATGTTATGGTCTCAGGGCATATGGCCAAACCTTATGGTTTGAATATTGAAGGTTTAAAACGTCATGGTTTTAGTAAAGAAACCATAAAATCAATCCGCTCTGCTTATAAAGCCTTATACCGCTCAAATTTAACTCTGGATGATGCCATTACTGAAATTAATGAGCTGGCGACAAATTGTAATGAGCTGGCTCTGATGATTAATTTTCTTAATAATAGTGTAAACCGTGGAATTATTCGCTGATGCGCATTGGCATTATTGCTGGAGAAGCTTCTGGTGACATTCTTGCTGCGGGTTTAATGAATGCAATTCTGGAACAATATCCAGAGGCGCAATTTGAAGGGATTGCTGGCCCATTAATGATTAAGGCAGGGTGTAAAGTCATTCATCCTGCTGAAAAACTATCGGTTATGGGACTCGTTGAAGTTCTGGCTCACTATCGTGAATTATCGGCTATTCGAAAAGAGTTAATTAACTACTTTACTACTAATCCTCCTGATGTATTTATTGGTATTGATGCACCTGATTTTAACCTTGTTGTGGAAGCAACGCTTAAAAAAGCAGGAATTGCGACAATACATTATGTGAGTCCTTCTGTCTGGGCCTGGCGGCAATATCGTCTGGGAAAAATATCACGTGCAGTCGATCTGATTCTAACCCTGTTTCCTTTTGAAGCCCGCTTTTATGAAAATCATAATATCTCAGTTAAGTATGTCGGGCATACGCTGGCAGATGAAATTGATCTAAGTGTTGATATTAATCAGGCTCGAGAAAAAATCCATCTTAAAGTTGAATCAGGGCAATCGGTTATCGCAGTTTTACCTGGGAGCCGAATGTCAGAAGTGACTCGACTATCGAAGCCATTTGTTGAAACAATACTGCAGAGTTTAAAAAAGCAGGCTGATCTTATATTTATAATTCCTTTTGTTAATGATAAAACACGTCAGTTTTTTGAACAGGAATTAAACCGTCAAACAGTGGAAGATCAGGATGCCCGTTCCCACTGTATCTTATTTGATGGTCACTCAAGAGATGTTATGGCTGCGGCTAATGCCGTGTTGCTTGCATCGGGCACGGCCGCACTTGAAGCATTATTGTTAAAAAAACCAATGATCGTCGCCTATAAATTATCCCCCATTACCTACTGGATTGCTAAGCGATTACTTCAAGTTCCTTATTACTCACTGCCAAATCTTCTTGCCGGTGAATGTTTGGTGGAGGAAATTACTCAGGATGATGTGCGTTCAGAAATTTTATCACCCAAACTGATCGAATTATTATCTGATGAATTATGGCGCGATAAGTTAGAAACGTTTGATGATATACATACATTGCTTCGACAAAAAGCTAACCAGAGTGCTGCTCAGGCGGTTATTAGTTATTTAAAAGAACTTGGCAAATTAGCCTGATAGACTGAATTTATATGAGTTTTGATCCTTTATATTCCAATTTAACCGGTTATATTGCTGGTGTTGATGAAGTTGGCCGTGGACCTCTGGCGGGTGCTGTGGTGACCGCTGCAGTGATACTGAATCCTGACAACCCAATAGCCGGGCTTGATGATTCTAAAAAACTGACAGAGAAAAAACGTGAAAGGCTAGCGGTTGAAATTAAAGAGAAAGCGCTTTGTTATCATATTGCCCGAGCAGAACATGATGAAATTGATGAGTTGAATATTTTTTATGCAACTTTATTGGCGATGAAACGAGCTGTTGCTGGTCTAAGCATCAGCCCTGATAAAGTTTTGGTTGATGGTAAATTTTGTCCTGAAATACCTTATGCCTGTGAAGCGGTTATTAAAGGCGATTCACGGGTTGCATCAATCAGCGCAGCCTCAATTCTGGCCAAAGTTTCCAGAGATAATGAAATGATTGCGATGGAAATGACATATCCTGGTTACGGCTTTGCAAAGCATAAAGGTTATCCCACCAAAATGCATATTCAGGCATTAGAAAGCTTAGGGATTACCCCCATACATCGAAAGAGTTATAAGCCGGTACAAAAAATTATTGAACAGTTTAGATAAGGCTCATTGCTTAAATCATGTCGAATCAATTTATTCACTTAAATCTGCACACTGAATTTTCTTTAGTTGATGGTATTGTGCGCCTTAAACCCTTAATTAAATCGGTTCAAGACAATGAAATGCCAGCCATAGCGATCACCGATCAAAGCAACTTTTATGCTTTGGTTAAAGTGTATCAAGCTTGCCTTGGGGCTGGTATTAAGCCGATACTGGGTGCGGATCTTTGGCTTGAAAATGAAGAGGAACCAGCTAAACCTTTCCGCTTACTCATTCTCTGTATTAATAACGATGGTTATCTAAACCTAAAAAAACTGATCAGCCATAGCTATCTTAAGGGGCAACACCTGGGTCGGGCGGTGATTAGTCGTAACTGGTTAAGTGAGTTATCATCTGGATTGATTGCATTATTAGGCAAAGAAAGTGATTTTGGTCAAATGTTGCTTCAGGGTAAAATCCTTGAAGCAGAACAGCTTGTTGCTGATTATAAGAAATTGTTTCCAGAGAGTTTGTATCTGGAGCTGCAAAGAACGGCCCGCATTGGTGATGAAACATTTCTTCATAAGGCTGTAGCTCTGGCAGAAAAACTGGATTTGCCTGTCGTGGCCACAAATGCTGTCAGATTTATAAATAAGGATGATTTTTCGGCCCATGATGCGCGGGTTTGTGTTAATCAGGGACGTATTCTGACAGATAAAAGAAGACCCAAAGACTATTCTGAAGAGCAATATTTTAAATCTTCTGAAGTGATGAATGCCTTATTTGATGATATTCCTGAGGCTATACAAAACAGTGTAGAAATTGCCAGACGTTGTAATGTCACCTTACATTTGGGTGAGAATTTCTTACCTGATTTTCCGATTCCTGAAGGCTTAAGTATGGATGAATACTTTCGTCAGTTATCTCATGAAGGTTTAAATAAGCGCTTCCCACAGCTTTTTGGTGAAGATTATCTAGAGGGTGATAACAAAGATAAATTTCAGGAAAAAATTAAAGAATATCGTGAGCGGCTGGATGTTGAACTGGATGTGATTACCCAGATGGGCTTTCCAGGTTACTTCCTTATTGTTGCTGACTTTATTCAATGGTCTAAAGAAAATGATGTTCCTGTTGGTCCCGGTCGTGGTTCGGGCGCCGGTTCCCTGGTGGCCTATGCCATGACCATCACGGATCTTGATCCTCTTGAGTATGATTTGTTGTTTGAACGGTTTCTAAACCCTGAACGGGTATCTATGCCGGATTTTGATATTGATTTTTGTATGGATGGTCGTGAAAAAGTCATTCAGTATGTGGCCGAAACCTATGGAAGGGATCGAGTCTCTCAGATTATTACTTTTGGTTCGATGGCAGCTAAAGCCGCAATTCGTGATGTTGGCAGGGTACAGGGACAAGGTTATGGCTTTGTTGATTCTATTGCTAAACTCATTCCTATGGATATCGGGATCACCATTTCTCAGGCTATGGAGCAGGAAGAAGAACTACAACGAAGGTATGATGATGATGAGACCGTTCGTGATCTGCTTGATATGGCCCTGGCTCTGGAGGGCATTACTAAAAATGTCGGCAAACATGCCGGTGGGGTGGTTATTTCTCCCAGCGACATTAATGATTTTTCTCCTGTTTATTGTGAAGAAGATTCACAGAGTATTGTTACTCAATACGATAAGAATGATGTTGAAACGGTCGGTCTGGTTAAATTTGATTTTCTGGGTTTAAAAACCTTAACCGTCATTGACTGGGCATTAAAAATTATCAATGCCAGAAAAAGAAAACAGGGTGAGGCTGAAGTTGATATTACCGCCATTGATTTAGAAGACCGCGCTTCATTTAAAACCCTCAAAGCCAGTAATACCACGGCTGTTTTTCAGCTTGAATCTCGTGGCATGAAAGATTTGATCAAACGCCTTCAGCCGGATTGTTTTGAAGATATTGTTGCTCTGGTGGCTCTTTTCCGCCCTGGGCCATTACAGTCTGGTATGGTGGATGATTTTATTGATTGTAAACATGGCCGTCAGAAAGTTGAATACCCTCACCCTTCGCTGGAACCTATTTTACAACCCACCTATGGAACCATTCTGTATCAGGAACAGGTGATGCAGATTTCTCAGGTGCTGGCAGGCTATACACTGGGTGGGGCAGATTTATTACGCCGTGCTATGGGTAAGAAGAAACCAGAAGTTATGGCTGAGCAGCGTTCTATTTTTGAGGATGGATCAGTTGCAAATAATGTTGATAAAGCCGTTGCCACGCATATTTTTGATCAAATGGAAAAATTTGCGGCCTATGGTTTCAATAAATCGCATTCAGCAGCCTATGCCCTGGTTTCTTATCAGACTTTATGGTTGAAAACACACTATCTTGAAGCCTTTATGGCAGCAGTACTTTCTGCTGATATGGATAGTACTGAGAAAGTTGTTGTGGTCATTGAAGAGTGTCGGGATGTTGGTACAAAAGTCGTGGCCCCCAGTGTTAATCTTTCAAAATACAAATTTACGGTCAGTAAAGAAGATGAAGTGGTTTACGGACTTGGGGCAATTAAAGGTGTTGGTGAAGGTGCGATTGAAAGTATTGTAGAAGGGCGTAAAACTGGTGGTGAATACAAAGATTTTCAGGATTTTTGCAATCGTGTTGATTTGCGGCGCTGTAATAAACGAGTGATGGAAACTTTGGTGAAAGCCGGAGCCCTGGATAATTTTGGCCTGACCCGAGCAACCCTGTTTAATGCGATCCCTAAAGCAACTAAAGCGGCAGATCAATTTGCCAAAGCTCAGGCCGTGGGACAGGATGATCTATTTGGTGGAGATTTCTTTGATACAGGTGCTCTGGACAGTACCTCTGGTGATGTCTCAAATGATTTTGAGCAATTAGCAGAGTGGCCGGAAGATGAACGTCTTCGATTTGAAAAAGATACTCTGGGTCTTTATCTGACAGGACATCCCATTGAACAATATCTTGAGGAGTTACGTAATTTTACCACACATCGGTTGATGGAACTTAACCCGGATAAGAAGCAAAATATTGTTATTGCCGGTTTAATTATTGCGATGCGAACCATGAACACCAAACGTGGTGATAAGATGGCTTTTATTACCATTGATGATCGCAGTGGTCGTCAGGAAATTGCTTTGTTTGCAGATAAATACGAAATGTACCAGGACATTCTGATCAAAGATTCAGTCATTGTTCTTTCCGGTGAATTAGGTCTGGATCATTATTCAGGAAATGCCCGTATTACGGTGGACAAAATTTATGACCTGGATGTCGCTAGAAACCATTATGCTCGACGCTTATCTGTTAATATTCATCATAGTCAGGTGAATGATGCTTTTCTCCATCGTTTTAAAGAAGTTTTAACGCCCTTTAGAGAAGGCGGAGAGTGTCCGGTTGTGTGCCGCTATACAGGTGAAAAAGCTAAAACAGCTATTCGTTTATCGGATGAGTGGGATGTTCGATTAAATAAAGAATTATTAAGCCGAATCGATGAATTAACTCAAAGTCAGAGTCAAATCATGTATCGTTGATTTTCCAAACTATTTATTCAGGTTGAAACAGTCTGTTTTAACAAATATAAAAGTGTTATAATCAAGAATTAATAGAAACTAATATAGCTCATTTCTGATGGATCAGTGATGACTTTGATTTGTCTGGTTGCTTTTTATAGCGACAGGCTCTTACGCAGACTTAAATCGCGCCCATTATACCTCGGGCAGGCTCCTGTGAGTCAGTATACGACTAAGTCTCTCTTAATGACAAGAATTATAAAATGAATCCAAATTTTCTCGATTTTGAACAACCCATTGCGGAACTTGAAGCAAAAATTGAAGAGTTGCGCTATGTAGGAAATGACACCGATCTGAATTTATCAGAAGAAATTGCCACTTTGCAGGGGAAGAGTAAAACACTCACTGAGTCTATTTTTAAAAATCTGAGCCCCTGGCAGGTTTCTCAGTTGGCTCGTCACCCGATGCGTCCTTATACTCTGGACTATATCAATCTCATGTTTACTGACTTTGAAGAGCTTCATGGTGATCGTGCTTATGCTGATGATGCTCCGATTGTTGCGGGCATGGCCCGTCTTGATGGTAATCCTGTGATGGTCATCGGTCATCAGAAAGGTCGTGATACGGCTGAAAAAGTGAAGCGTAATTTTGGTATGCCTCGTCCTGAAGGTTACCGCAAGGCCCTGCGTTTAATGAAGTTGGCTGAGCGTTTCAAGTTGCCCATATTGACCTTTATTGATACTCCGGGTGCTTACCCTGGTGTGGGAGCAGAAGAACGTGGACAAAGTGAAGCCATTGCCCGAAACCTGATTGAAATGGCTGAATTAAAAGTCCCTGTCATCTGCACTGTGATTGGTGAAGGTGGTTCTGGCGGTGCTTTGGCTATTGGTGTGGGGGATCGGGTCAATTTGTTGCAATACAGTACTTATTCAGTGATTTCTCCCGAAGGTTGTGCAACCATTTTGTGGAAAAGTGCTGATAAGGCATCTGATGCAGCTGAGGCGATGGGAATTACCTCCGGGCGTTTGAAAGAGCTGGGTTTGATTGATCAAATCATTGATGAACCAGTGGGGGGGGCTCACCGGGATCATGAAGCTATGGCAAAAAAATTAAAACAGTCTTTATTAGAAACTCTGGAGCATTTGCGTGAGATGCCGACAGATCGTTTATTGGATTCCCGATATGAACGTCTGATGAAGTTTGGCAACTATCTTGAGAACTAAGTTCGGACTCTCAGGCTTCAAAAAATGAAAGCCAACCCTTTTTTCAGGAGAGGATCATGAGAAGCATTGGGGGAGTAATAGAATAATGTCTATTATTCCCCAGGCTTTTCATTTTCATCTTCAGAAACTGTCGAAGACAGAGAAATTCCTGGTTGCCTATAGTGGGGGGGTTGATTCCCACGTTTTACTGCACCTCTGCTCTCAACTTAAAAATTCACCCTCTGGGTTTGAGCAATCCTTTTCAGCCGTTTATATTGATCATGGTCTGAGCCAGCATTCAAATAAATGGGGCAAACATTGCCAGCATATTTGTTTTGAACTGGATATTCCTTTAACAATTATTGAAGTTGATGCCCGTCCCAAAAATGGTCAAAGTCCGGAAGCTTCTGCAAGAACGGCTCGATATCAGGCTTTTAGCCAATTGTTGAGAAATAATGAATGTCTATTAACGGCACAGCACCTGGATGATCAGGCAGAGACCTTGCTGCTGCAACTACTCAGGGGCAGTGGCACCAAAGGTTTGTCCGCTATGCCCCGGGTTAAACCTTTTTCTAAAGGTTATTTGTGCCGTCCGATTCTGGACTATAAAAAACAGGATATCCTTGACTATGCCAGGCAGCATCAACTTCAATGGATAGAGGATGAAAGTAACCAGCAGCAGCGCTTTGATCGCAATTACCTGCGCCAGACGATTTTACCCTTGTTAGAAGAACGCTGGCCTGCGGTCAAAGAAAATTTTGCTAAATCAGCAGAAGTTTTAGCAGAGTCACAGCTTTTACTGGATGATATTGCCGATTCTGATCTTCAGAGCTTATTCTTTGTGAATCATAATGGCGATATTGAATATGATAAAATTTTATTAGAACCCACTGTCAAGTTGCTGGACGCTAACGATGATAACAATCTTGAATGTCGCCATGATCAGGCTCGATTGAATAACTTATTACGGCAATGGATTCATATCAATCATCTACCCATGCCATCAAAAAAAATCCTTGAACAAATTGTGAAAACAGTTCTCCTGGCTGGTGAAGATGCTATGCCGCTTGTTTCCTGGAAGAGAGATGCCATTCGTTGTGAAATAAGGCGTTATCAGAACAAGCTGTACTTGCTCGATGTTTCGATGTCTTACCAGAACCCTGTTAATTCAATGTCGTCACAGAAGGACAAGACAGTTCCTGCTGCAGATATTACTTTGATGCAGAATCAGACTGTTTTTTTAAATAAAACCAACACTTACCTTAGACTATCTTCTACCGTTGAAAAGGGCATAAATAAGGGCTTTGATCGTCAAATGTTAATAAGTAAAACAATTAATGTTCGCTTCAGACAAGGTGGAGAACGCTATAGACAAACCCCTGACAGTCATTCCCGTCTATTGAAGCACTGGTTTCAGAAACAGAGTATCCCCCCTTGGGAAAGAGAGCACATGCCGCTGATTTATTGGGGTGATGAATTGATTCAAGTTGGCCATCATATTGTTAATTTTTCACTAATAAATGAAGGTTCAGGAGATAGGCTGCGAATTATCTGGCAACGAACTGAAGAGTTACATGAAAATAAATTAAATAGCCGTTAGATTTGGATGAAATTAGTACCAATAAACGTTAAAATCACCATTGTTTTATAATTTTAAGAGCCTGATATTTCCTAATGACCAAATATATTTTTATAACGGGTGGCGTTGTTTCTTCTTTAGGCAAGGGAATTGCCTCTGCATCTCTAGCCGCCTTACTTGAATCCCGGGGTTTAAAAGTGACCCTTATGAAACTGGATCCCTATATTAATGTCGATCCCGGTACCATGAGTCCATTTCAGCATGGCGAAGTCTATGTCACTGAAGACGGTGCAGAAACTGATCTGGATCTGGGCCATTATGAGCGTTTCGTGCGGACCAATATGCACCAGAGCAATAATTTTACCGCCGGCCGTGTTTATGAAAGTGTTTTATCTAAAGAACGCCGTGGTGATTATTTAGGAGCCACTGTGCAGGTTATTCCACATATTACGGATGAGATTAAGCAACGAATTCATTTAGGTGCTGGTGATGCCGATATCGCAATGATCGAACTGGGCGGCACGGTGGGTGATATCGAATCACTGCCTTTTATGGAAGCCATTCGTCAGCTGGGCATTCAAATGGGCAGTGAAGATACCTTGTATATGCATTTGACCCTGTTACCCTATATCTCTACAGCAGGTGAATTAAAAACCAAGCCGACTCAACATTCAGTTAAAGAGTTACAATCGATTGGTATACGTCCTGATATTTTAGTTTGTCGTGCGGATCGTGAGATCCCTGAAGAAGAACGCCGAAAAATTGCGCTCTTTACCAACGTTGAAGAACGCGGTGTTATTTCAGCGATTGATGTGGATAGTATTTACCGTATTCCGCTTTTATACCATGAACAAAAACTGGATCAACTGGTAGTTGAAAAACTCAAACTCGATGTGCCGGAAGCCGATCTGTCGCAATGGCAGGCTGTTATCGATGCCCAAAATAATCCTAAGGGTGAAGTCCATGTCGCTATGGTGGGCAAATATGTCGATTTAACTGAATCCTACAAGTCATTGTCTGAATCATTAATTCATGCAGGTATACATACTTCAACAAAAGTTAAAATTACCTATATCGATTCAGAAGAAATTGAAAAAGAGGGCTTTGATTGCCTCAAAGCAATGGATGCGATTCTAGTTCCGGGTGGCTTTGGCAATCGAGGTGTTGAAGGTAAAGTTCTTGCTGTGCAATATGCACGAGAAAATAAAGTACCCTATCTGGGGATTTGTTTAGGTATGCAGGTAGCAGTCATTGAATATGCTCGAAATGTTGCTAAGCTGGATAAGGCTCATAGTACTGAGTTCGATGCGAAAACGCCTAATCCTGTTATTGCTTTAATCACTGAGTGGTTTAGGGAAGATGGTACCATTGAAACACGTGATGAGGATACCGACTTGGGAGGCAGCATGCGTCTGGGTGGACAGCCTTGTAAATTGAGTGCAGATTCCCAGGTGAAAAAGGTCTATGGTAAAGAGGTGATTGTGGAACGTCATCGTCACCGTTATGAATTCAATAATCACTATCGCCAGCCTCTGGCCAATGCCGGATTGAAATTTACTGGAATTTCTCTGGATGACAATCTGGTTGAAGTGGTTGAAGTCGCTGATCATCCCTGGTTCATTGCCTGTCAGTTTCATCCTGAATTCACATCGACGCCACGTGATGGACATCCATTATTTACCAGTTTTATCAATGCGGCTCGCATTAGTGCCGGATTAAATATTGAAAATGAAGAAGGGAAATTATTCTGATGACTCTAAGTCGTTTTAATTTGTGCGGCTTTGATATCGGGATTGATAAAGCCTTATTTCTAATTGCAGGGCCTTGTGTTATTGAAAGTGAGTACATGGCGCTTTCAACTGCAGAGCAGCTAAAAAAAATTACGGAAGAACTTGGTATTTCATTTATTTATAAGTCCTCATTTGATAAAGCGAATCGAACTTCAAGCAGTAGCTATCGAGGTCCGGGATTGGCTGAAGGTTTGAGAATATTACAGAAAGTAAAAGATGAACTGAACTTGCCAATCCTCACGGATGTCCATGAAGATTCTCCTCTGGATGAAATTTCAGACATTGTCGATGTCCTTCAGACTCCGGCTTTTTTATGTCGACAAACCAATTTTATTCAAAATGTCGCTAAAACAGGTCTGCCGATCAATATTAAAAAAGGTCAATTTCTTGCGCCCTGGGATATGAAAAATGTCATAGATAAAGCCAGAGAAACGGGTAATCAACAAATAATGGCCTGTGAGCGGGGTGTCAGTTTTGGTTATAATAATCTAGTTTCAGATATGCGTTCTCTGGCTGTGATGAGAGAAACAGACTGTCCGGTTGTCTATGACGCCACACATTCGGTACAACAACCGGGTGGTTTAGGTGGATGTTCAGGAGGAAATCGTGAGTTTGTGCCGGTTCTTGCTCGTGCTGCTGTGGCCAGTGGTATTTCAGGACTCTTTATGGAAACTCATCCTGAACCGGAGAAAGCTTTAAGTGATGGCCCTAATTCCTGGCCACTGGATAAAATGAAAGATCTCATAAAAATGCTAATGGATATTGACCAGCTTGTTAAATCAAAGCCATTTGCAGAAGACTGTTTATAAATAAAGAAAATGTATAGTTAAATATAAATTAAGGAAAACCAATGTCAGATTTAACAATCGTTGACGTAAAAGCAAGAGAAGTAATTGATTCACGCGGCAATCCAACAGTAGAAGCCGATATTTTTCTGGAATGTGGCGCCATGGGGCGCGCAATTGTACCGTCAGGTGCATCAACTGGAGCCAGGGAAGCGATTGAGCTACGAGACGGTGATAAATCACGTTTTCTGGGCAAGGGTGTTCTGAATGCTGTGAAGAATGTTAATGGTGAAATCAGAGAAGCTATTCTTGGCATGAGTGCTGATGACCAGAGTGCTATTGATAACAAAATGATTGAACTTGACGGTACGGATAATAAAGATCGTTTGGGTGCTAATGCATTATTAGCCGTATCTCTAGGGGTTGCACATGCATCTGCAAAAGCAAATAATGTGCCTTTATATCGTCAGCTGGGTGGTGAAGGTTCGATGACCATGCCTGTGCCAATGATGAATATCATTAATGGTGGTGAGCACGCTGATAATAATGTTGATATTCAGGAATTTATGATTATTCCTACAGGTGCAAAATCAATGCCAGAGGCTATTCGTTATGGTGCTGAAGTGTTTCATGCGTTGAAAAAAGTGTTGAGCAGTAAAGGCTTAAATACTGCTGTGGGTGATGAAGGTGGTTTTGCTCCGGATCTGCCTTCCAATGAATCAGCTATTGAAATTATTCTAGAAGCCATTGAAGCTGCAGGCTATAAAGCCGGGGAAGATATTTTTATTGGTATTGATGCGGCAAGTTCTGAATTTTATAAAGATGGTAAGTATATCCTGGCATCAGAAAATAAATCATTAAGCTCAGCAGAAATGGTTGACTACCTGACGGAGTGGGTAGAAAAATACCCATTAATTACCATTGAAGATGGTCTTGATGAAGGTGATTGGGATGGTTGGAAGCTGTTAACTGAAAAGTTAGGCAAAAAAGTTCAGCTAGTAGGTGATGATCTTTATGTGACTAACCCAAAGATTTTTAAAGAAGGTATTGATAAAGGTATTGCTAACTCAATTCTTATTAAAGTGAATCAAATTGGCACCCTCACTGAAACACTCGAAGCCATACAAATGGCAAAAGATGCAGGTTATACCGCTGTTGTTTCTCATCGTTCTGGTGAAACAGAAGATACCACGATTGCTGATCTTGCTGTGGCAACTTCCTGTGGACAGATTAAAACGGGCTCATTGTCACGCTCTGATCGGATTGCGAAATACAATCAGCTGATCCGTATTAGTGAAGACTTGGGTGATCAAGCCATTTATCCTGGAAAAGATACTTTTTATAGTATTAAATAATACAAATTATAACCGCTGAAGAGGGGATTCTTTTTGCTGTTTTAGCCAAAAGGAATCCCCCTTTCTATTTGAGCGGTCTTAAATTTTACTGCTGTGAATACAGGGTTACCGCCCGTGCTAATGATAATATAAGAGCTTGGCTATTTCATTTTCTGAGAGACTTTAAGTAATGAATTATATCATTTCTATTTTGATTATTTTATTAATTGTGCTGCAATATGATTTGTGGGTTGGCAAGGGCAGCATTGTTGAAGTCAGAGAGCTGGAAGCAGCTATAGAAGTGCAAAAAGATGAAAATAAGCAGCTTAAAGAACGAAATGATGCACTCAAAGCGGAAGTTCTGGATTTGAAAAAAGGATTGGAAGCCATTGAAGAACGAGCTCGTACAGAGTTAGGAATGATCAAAAACAATGAAACTTTTTTTCATGTAATTGAACAAAAATGAGAATGGATACAGCTAAAAAATACTGGGCTGTAATTCCTGCCGCTGGTGTTGGTAAACGTATGGGAACTCAGATCCCTAAACAATATTTACCGTTGGCTGGAAAAACAGTGATAGAGCAAACACTGTCTGTTTTTCTTCAACACCCTGATATCGATGGCATTGTTGTGGCAGTGACTCAGGGTGATCCTTACTGGCAGGAAATCTTTGCCCGTTCCTTTGAAAATAATTCTTGTGGCAATAAAGAGAAATCAATCATTGTTGCTGCTGGTGGTGATGAGCGTTGTCATTCAGTTCTTAACTCATTGCAGGTGCTGTCATCGCAAGCGGCTGATAATGACTGGGTACTGGTTCATGATGCTGCTCGTCCCTGTTTAAAGATAAGTGATATTGATCGCCTTATTCAAAAACTGGGACAAAGTAAAGAGGGTGGTCTGTTAGGTTTACCAATGGCAGACACCGTGAAACGTTGTGATGGGGACCAGAAAATCCTTGAGACAGTGGATCGGAATGAACTCTGGCGAGCACTAACCCCGCAAATGTTTCCTCTGAAATTGCTTAAAGAGGCATTAAGTGATGCCATTGAAAATAAGGCGCTGGTAACCGATGAAGCTTCTGCTATTGAACTGCTGGGTTTAAAGCCTCAGATGGTTGAAGGCCATCCGGGAAATATTAAGATAACTCACCCTGGTGACTTGCAGCTTGCAGAACTTTTTTTCTCAGTCGAATAAACTATAATTGTTGTAAAAGCAGTTCTATACATTCAGGAGATACATATGATTAGAATAGGTCATGGTTATGATGCGCATCGTTTTTCAGATAAAGGCTCATTGTTGACTGAAGTTTCATTATCAGCAGATGATCTGATATCTACAGATGAGGCTTCACATGATGAGGATTCCATTCCTGATGAGGACTCGTTACCGGTCAGAACAATTATTATCGGTGGTGTAAAAATGTCTCATAGTTATTCTTTATTGGCCCATTCAGATGGCGATGTATTAGTTCATGCCTTATGTGATGCTTTGCTGGGCGCTTTGGCGCTCGGTGATATAGGTAAACACTTCCCGGATAATGCGGTTGAATTTGAGAATATTGACAGCCGTATTTTATTAAGAAAAGTAATGCAGAAAGTTTCTCTGGCTGATTTTAAAGTGGCTAATGCCGATATGACTATTATTGCCCAGGCTCCCAAAATGTCACCTCATATTGAATCAATGTGTTCTAATCTTGCTGAAGACCTCAATGTTCAACGTTCTCAAATTAATGTAAAAGCCACAACAACTGAAGGAATGGGTTTTACCGGACGCAATGAAGGCATTGCTGCCCATGCAATTGTCTTGCTTGAACAGTAGGAATATTAGGTATAAGCGTGAATGAAGCCAATTTAGATTTATCTGAGTTTTATCCTATAATTAAAGTCGAAGATTTAGTTTATGCCCATAGTATTCAATCCGGGCCTCAGGGACATGCCAAGTTTAAATGCGATGCATCTGATTTTATTGTACGAGAGACTTTGAGTTTTGAGCCTGATGGTGAGGGGACACACGCATATCTTTATATCGAAAAAACGAATACAAACACAGAATGGCTGGCCAGACAGTTGGCTCGTTTTGTCGGTGTTGAGGCTAAAGAAATTGGCTATGCTGGTTTAAAAGACAGAAATGCAGTGACATCACAATGGTTTAGCATCAATCTGGAAATCATTGATGAGCAGCCCAACTGGGATGAGTTTCAATTGGATGGGGTGAAAATTTTAATAAAGACCCGGCATAAAAAGAAACTAAAACGCGGTGCGATAAGATACAATACTTTTGAAATTATACTCAGAGATATTGTTGATACCAGTGAAGATAAATTGAGCCGAATAATAAATAAAATTCAGCTTTCCGGGGTGCCGAATTATTTTGCTCAACAGCGTTTTGGTTATGATTACAACAATCTGACGCGGGCTGCACGTTGGTTTAATGGCACTCAAAAAATAAAAAAACGCGCCGATAAAAGTATGGTACTTTCAGCGGCACGTTCCATGGTTTTTAATAAAATGCTGTCACAAAGAATCCAGACTACAGGCTGGGAGCAACTTATTGATGGTGAAATTATGATGTTGTCAGGCACTCATTCTATTTTTTCAGTGTCTGAAATAACTGATGAAATAACAAAACGTTTCCAAAAGGGTGATATTCATCCGACGACTGCTTTATGGGGGAGAGGACACTTAAGTTCTGAAAAGCAACTGCTACTATTAGAGCAGAATGTGGCTGATAACCTATCAAACTGGTGTTATGGATTGGAAAAGCAGGGCTTAAAACAAGAACGTCGGGCCGCAAGGCTGTTCCCTGAGAATTTATCCATAAAGTTTGAAGAGGGTGCATCAAAACAATTGCTGCAAAAAATAACTCTGACATTTTCTCTGCCAACCGGAACCTATGCTACTGCCGTGTTACGTGAAATTATTCAGTTTTAATTAGAGATAACTTTTATTGAGATATAATTGGGTTTTATATGAAAAAAATTAGTTTTATTATTTTATTGATTTTGATTTTTTCTGCAACGGTACAGTCTGCAGAAAAAAACCAAAAAAATCAGAAAACAGTGAGTCTTGCATCGGTGAGTTCAATGATTATTGATCTAAAAAATAACACTGTTTTGTTTGAAAAAAATTCAAACATTGTTATGCCGATTGCTTCTCTGACAAAGCTGATGACTGCTATGGTTATTTTGGATGCAAAGCTTCCTCTAAAAGAGAAAATACGTTTTACTAAAGAAGATAAAAATAGTATCAATAATTATTTCTCACGAATTCGCATTGGTTCAGAACTAAGTCGTGCTGATGTCTTGAGAATTGCCCTGATGTCTTCAGAAAATCTTGCCGCTTCTGCTTTGGGTCGTACTTACCCCGGAGGAACATCTGCTTTTATTAAAGCGATGAATAAAAAAGCGAAAGCACTAGGAATGAAAAAAACTCGTTTTGTGAACTCAACCGGCTTATCTGAAAAAAATGTTTCAACTGCCTCAGACCTGACGAAGATGGTGATTGCCGCGACTAAATATAAATTGATAAAGGAATATACAACGACGAAAGTTTATACTGCACGTTTTAAAAAGCCTCGTTATGTTCTGGGTTATACAAATACTAATGTACTTGTACGAGCAGGACACAAAGATGTCAAACTCAGTAAAACAGGTTATCTTGATGAAGCTGGACGCTGTCTCGTGATGTTGCGTAAAGTAGGCAATAAAGATGTTATTATGGTGTTTCTGGATTCATTCGGTAAACGCAGTCCCATTGGCGATGCTAATCGTACAAAAAAATGGCTGCAGACTGGGAAACGAGGTAAAGTTGCTAAAGCGGCTTCAAATTATGAGCGTGTTAAGTTAGCATTTTATGAAAAAAGTAATTCATGAGAATAGTTTGTCTGCCTATCAACATGGACGAGTTGCCCATGTACCCAATGGATTATGATCGTTCAGTTTCTTCGTTACTATTATTTTGATCCAGCACACCATCCTCTGGACGAGCCAATCTACGACCCTTATAGGTGAGAATCAAAACAGACAAGCTGAGAATAACAATGGTTGCGCTGATACTGAGTAATAAATATAAATGAAAGTTGTCAGATACTTTTTACTCATGATCAGAATCAGAACATCATTTATTATTTACACTACTTACTTTTAGGGCGAAATGGTTTTATGACATTCTCATCACATTCAAGGTAGGGGCCATCAATCAGATCAATACAATATGGTATTGCAGGGAAAACCGCATCCAGACATTCACGGATTGATTTAGGTTTTCCCGGTAGATTGATGATAAATGAATGACCACGAATACCTGCAGTTTGACGTGAAAGAATGGCTGTGGGTACGTATTGCAAACTTACCTGACGCATCAGTTCACCAAAGCCGGGCATCATCTTGTCACACACATTTTCAGTGGCTTCAGGTGTTACGTCACGTTTTGCTGGCCCTGTGCCGCCTGTTGTGACAATTAAACAGCAGTTTTCCTGATCGGCTAATTCAATCATGGCATGTTCGAGTTCATCCTGTTCATCAGGAATCACTCGATAGACAGGTTCCCATTCTGAGGTGAGATAGTCTTTCATTGTGTCAATAATTGCTTTGCCCGAAAGATCTTCATAAACTCCAGCACTGGCTCTGTCAGAAGCGGTGATAATACCAATTTTAGCTTTCATACATTATACTCTGTTTCTTTAGGTTTAATTTTGAACAATAAAGTAGTTTATTATTTTGTGAAAATTAAGTAAACAGCTTATCTATTTATTCGTTATGCAGTAAGTGTTGGTATTAAAATGAAATTGTTATTAGCCTTTTTTATCTTGTTGTTAAGCATGACCGAGGTCTGCTCAAGTGTCTTTAATTTACCTACTGATCCAAATGAAAATCTTATTGGTCAGTCACCTGATGAGCCCTTTTATGTCCATGCAAATCTGGAAGATACACTTCTGGATGTGGCCAGAAGATATAATATTGGTCAGAATGAAATTATATTAGTTAATCCGACAGTTGATCGCTGGCTGCCGGGAGCTAAGGTTTCTATTATGATTCCCAACAGCAGGATTTTGCCCGATACACCTAGAGTAGGATTGACTCTTAATTTACCTGAATATCGTTTGTACTACTTTCAGACGGATAAGAAAACCGTTATAACACATCCTGTCAGTATAGGCCGACAGGATTGGAATACGCCGCTGGGACAAACCAGAATTATCCAGAAGAAGGCTGATCCAACCTGGACACCACCTGAATCCATCAAAAAAGAGCATGCTGAAAAAGGTGATCCTTTACCTGATGTTGTCCCTGCGGGCCCGGATAATCCACTGGGACTTTTTGCTTTGCGTCTGGGTATTCCCGGCTATCTGATCCATGGTACTAATAAGCCTTTTGGTGTGGGTATGCGGGTAAGTCATGGCTGTGTACGAATGTATCCTGAAGATATTGAAAAGTTATTTCCAGAAGTTAAACTTGGCATGCCGGTGAATATTATTAATCAGCCGGTAAAAGTAGGCTGGTTTGATAGGAAAATCTATATTGAGGTTCATCCCCAGCTGGAAGGTAAGGAGTTAGCCTATAAAGTGCTTTATGAAAAGACCATGGAATTGATTAAAAAAACATTTTTTAAACACAATTATCAGCAGGAACTGGTGGTTGAAGCACAGGTTTTAAGAAATGCCCTGGAACAGAAAAATGGATTGCCTGTTGCAATTACTCGCCCGGTTGTAATACAGGTGGATCCCGTTGAAGACTTATTTTAACAGGAAGGCAGTTTTTGGTGGTGGTTTTAGACGACCAGGATGGACTGAGAGCGCCTGAGATACATTACTTGCTTGCAGTCAGTCATTGTAGGACGTCCTTCAGGGCGTCAACTAGAGCTGAAGTCCAGACCTACATTGAGCTGAAAATATTGAACAGGTATGCAGATAAATAAGCAAATTTAATCTGTCCTGAAACCTTCTATTATTTCATCATCGATTTTTTGAACATACGATCCAGTTTGCTATTGGCATCATCGGCCGCTTGCTCTGCTCTGTTCGCAGTGGCTTCAGCAGCTTTTGAACGCTCATTGGCTTCAGCCGCTTCTGCTGAAACAGTTTCCATTTGTGTTTTTAATGCATCGACATCAGCTTGCAGTTGTGAGGTGTTAGCACAACCGGTTGCAGCTGCTGCTACGAATACAATTGAAGCAATTTGTAAAGTTTTCTTCATTTTAGGCTTTCCTTATTAGTTTGCGTACTTAAGATAACTATAGCTTATCTAACTATAACTTTAGTCCCATGTTTTATCAACTTATCTAAATTATTGATTTGCTCATTAGTAAGTGCAATACAGCCATGAGTCCAGTTCATGGTTTTATGAATTTCTTTGTCACCTTGTCCGAGTCCATGAATGCCTATTAATCCTCCCATCGGTGTATTTTGAGGTGGAACTTGATTATGCCTGTGAGCAATCATAATTTTGGCAAAGGTTTTTGGCGTCACCAGTCCTTTTTGGAGTGCTTGCCGGGCATTTTCAACGGACGGGTAGTCAAAGCCAAAAAATAAATGGTAACGGCTTTTTCGGTTAATCCATCCGATTTTATAGGTGCCAAGGGGAGTAGTATCATCACCTCGTTTGTGTTTAAAACCTGAACCATTACGGCCAATAGAAATGTTGGAATATTTGACCAGGGTCACATTAGCCAGCTTCACTTCCAACTCCAGTTTTGTTGTGTCAATCAACAGCCAAATGCTATTTTCAGCATAAGCTGAAATAGTAGAAAATGTTAGTATTACTGTAAGCAGAAAATATTTAATCGACATCATGAATTCAAATAGTTTGGCTTTAACTGTAGATGTTTATTTAAAAAATAAAGCAGGATAATGACTGGTATACCCATCAAGCTGGCCACCAGAAAGAAATTTGAGTAACCGATGCTTTCAACGATGCTGCCGGAGTAACCGCCGATCAGTTTGGGCATCAGAGTCATCAGTGAGCTGAATATGGCATATTGAACTGCAGTAAAAGAGATATTGGTTAAACTGGATAGAAAGGCAACAAAAGCTGCACTGGCTAATCCGGCAGAAAGGTTATCAGCAGATATCACCAGGTATAATAAAACGATATCATTACCGGATGATGCCAGCAGCATAAATAACAGGTTAGTGATAACTGTGAGTATGGCCCCTAAAAATAATATTTTTATGATACCGAAACGCACGGCCAGCAGGCCACCCAAAAAACCACCGGCAATCGTCATAAACAAGCCGAATGTTTTGACAACGGCCGCAATCTGTAACTTGGTAAAGCCTATTTCCAGAAAAAAGACATTGGCAATCACACCAAGGACAATATCAGAAACTCTGTAAAATCCAATAAAGACTAATAAAGCTATAGCAATTTCCTTTCCATAACGCTTAAAAAAATCGTTGATGGGTGCAATATAGGATTCCCAAACCAGCTCTTTATTAACAAAATTGGTAAAGGAAAGTAAGTAAACAGAAAAAGCCACACTGATGCCTGAAACAATGAGTCTAAAGAATTCCATGATAAAACTGCTGACAGGTGCGCCTAAGAACGATGTAAGCACAAGTTTTCCTGATGAAACAGGGGCTTTTAAGCTAATAAATGTCAGAATAAAAATAATAATGCAAATGACAAAGAGCAATAAAAATTGAAGGTATTGAGTGGTTGTATGTTTGCTTACATCCTTAGGTGTTTTTTCAGGTTCAGGGACAACTAGTGTGGTTAATACACCGACCAGCATAAAAAGTGCCATAGAAAGGTAGGTCCAGTGCCAGGCACTATAATTGTAGATTTCTTTTGTTGAGCCAAAATAACTGGCCAACACCAGAGCACCTGCACCGGATGCCAGCATGCCAATGCGATAACCTGCAATGTAGGTTGATGACATGAGTGCCTGCAAAGACGAGTCAGCAGATTCAATGCGATAGGCATCAATTACAATGTCCTGAGTTGCGGATGAAAAGCCCAAAAAGATTGCGGCAAATGCCATCAGTGTCAGATGTTCTTCTCCCAGGGAGGGATCGACAAAAGCGATTAGGACAATGGCACTGATCACCATAAACTGGGCGACCAGTAACCAGGCACGTCTTCTACCTAAGAGTCTGGTTAATAATGGTACTGGCAGACGATCTATCAAGGGAGCCCAAAGAAACTTAAATGAATAGCCCAGTGCTGCCCAGCTGAAATACGTGACGGTTGAACGCTGTATTCCAGCTTCAACCAGCCACAGCGAAAGGGAGGAGAAAATAAGTAATAAAGGAATACCTGCGGAAAAGCCAAGAAAGAGCATAGTGACAACACGTGGGTGTAAGAAAGATTTAGCGCTGTTCAGCCAACTATGGGCAACACTGTTCTGCATTTAAAAAAGAATCCTTATCTGGTCGACTTTTTATAATTGGCTGATGGCTCTTCTTTAGCTGAAGGCTCTACACGCGCAACAGACTACCATACTTAACAGTTACAGACCACTTTCTATGACTCGATTATTACTTCATCCATGCCATGATATTGCTGGATTTTTTCGATGACCTGAGAGACCAGGGGGGACATTTGCAGTGAATATAATAACTCGCGATTAATACCTTCCATCCATCCGTAAAGTGAATGTAATAATTGTTGTTCAGTGTGGATATTCAGGTGGACATCATTAAGAATATTTTTATATTCACTATATGTGGGAGCCATCTCCAATTTATCAAATACAGTAGCTAATGCCTCCATTATAGGGAGAATATCATCATGCAGTTTAAAATCAGCTGGTGCGTAGTCTTTTTGAGCTGATGAAATAGTATTGACCCAGATTCTGAAACTGCATTTTTGTAAACTGTGATATAGAGGGTCATCGCTGATCAATAAAACCAGCAGATTCTTACGACTGGCTTTCAGTGAATTAGCACCATAACTCCATTCACATGATTTTATAAAATGGTAGATTCGGATATGATCTTTAAAGTCGGCACTGTGTAATTGATCTAAAATCAGGATGGTAAGCTCTCCTTCACTGAAAGCACATGCTTCACTCATAATATGATCAAAATCTGTGACAGGAGGCTCTGATATACCCTCTTCATCTTCACTGGGGGGAATAATGACTTTACCTTCTGCTTCTGCTTTTTGAGTAAAATCATAATAAAACTGATTTGGGTATTCCAGGGCACACCCCAGGGCATTAGCAAAGGCTGTTTTTCGGCGTCCTTTATGACCCTCAATATTAATTGTTTTTATACCATTAAACGGACTATTCATCAGACAGCGAATATGATATTCATAATCATCGTTGGATTCAAATCCGTAATCAGCCATTTTCTTCTGCAGTTTACTCATATCCCTTGAAAGTCCGTATTAAAGTTGAATGACTAGATAAAGTAATTATTTTAGTCTATAAATTGAATTATAAGCAAATTAAGCACAATTTGTGGATGGGTGCTATTTATTAGTGAAAGGTGGGAATTATGATTACAGTTGGTGAGTTATTGGATGAAAAAGGTCATGGTATCTGGAGTCTGAAACCTGAAGATACTGTATTTGATGCCATTAAACTGATGGATGAAAAAGGTGTCGGTGCTCTGGCCGTGCTTAAAGGTGATGATCTGGTTGGTATGATTTCTGAGCGGGATTATGCTCGACAGGTTATTTTAAAAGGGCGCTCTTCAAAAGATACAAAAGTAAAAGATATTATGAGTACTCAGGTTTATTATACTTTCCCCAGTCAAACTGTTGATGATTGTATGGTTGTTATGTCAGAACGTCGCATTCGTCATCTACCTGTACTTAAGGGGGATGAACTCATTGGTATGGTTTCTGTTGGGGATCTGATTAAAGATATTATTGCCGAGCAAAAATATATCATTGAACAACTAGAACATTACATTGCTGGTGATGAGTACTCATAGGTATTTGTCAAAAGGCATACATCAGTGAGATAATGGCGTTTTACACTCACTCTGGTCTTTTTAAGATGAAAATGATTTCCCTTATTGTAATGTTATTTTTAAGTTGTAGCACGTCTATCTATGCAAACGAGTTTTCTGATAAAACGTCCGCCTGTCGAATGGAAGTTAAGATTCTAGGCCCTGACATGTTGGATGAAGATGAAAATTGCCTGTGGGTACAGGATAATTTAACACAAGTCATTGAAAAATGTAAAAATTGTCTCAATGATCTTGAGCTAATTAAAGAAGCATCTCAAGGTAATTTTGATTATTAATTGCTTGTTTTAAAGGAATAAATGAGATCTTGAGCATAAATATGTGCAGTTGACATGTTTTTTTGCTTTATACACAATTTTACTGCAAAGCCAATGATCTAAGGGATATCCATCCTATGATAGCGGAGTCGTCAGTAGTAATTGCATTTCCACTATCCCGGTTTATCCCCCCCTCCCTTAATTTCCATATGATTTAAGATTTTATTGAGATATCTTCGTTAACAGTCTAAATAATCAACCATATATTTGTAATGTTTAAGGTTAAATTGCATGATTTTAAATTTTTTTATAATTAATTAACCCTTTACTGGGTATGTGGCGTCTATATTGGTAGTGTTTAAAATTGAAAAGTAATGTAAATAAAAAGGAGAATTAAAATGAAACATAAGGTGCTCTATAGTGTGATTGCATTCAGTTTATGTGCAGTCTCAGTCAATACTTATGCACGCATTAAATTGATCACTTTGCCAGTAAGAGAACATGTTGAGATTCAACTGGAAAATACTAATACCACGATCATTGAAGAAGAACGGATAGTTCCTCTCAAAAAAGGCACCAATGACATTGATTTTTCCTGGCATAATACCACGATCAAGCCTGAAACCATTGTTTTTAGAGTGTTAAAAGATGCTTCTAATAAAGCTGAGAGTGTAAAAACAAATGTGTTGTCCGTCAGCTATCCGCCCAATGAATCTGCCTTAACCTGGAAGGTTTCTGCCAGTCAAGATGGCAGTGCCAGAGTTCGTATTACTTATGCGATTAGTGGATTGAACCGGAATTACCACTATATTGCCCGTACCAATAGTACTGAGACAAAAATGGAAATGTCTCAGTACGTTAAAGTTAACAATCAGTCAGGAGAGTCATTTCTTGATGCAGATATGAATACCGGCATAGGAGAAAATATTGTTCTTCCTATGGGACTGAATGAAGCTCAGGAATTTTTAAATCAGCAATATGACAATGTACCGATTAATAAAACTTATACAGTAAATGCTTCAGAATTAGGGTATCGCAATCGTGCTCAGGATAAACTGAATGTGCTGATGCATTATCATTTACACAATGATACAAAGAACAATTTAGGAAAACACTCGCTTGCTCCGGGGAAGTTTCGTATCTATCAGCAGGATAAAAAAGGCACTTCCGTGTTTGTTGGGGAGGATTGGGGGAAGTATACAGCCATTGATGATGAAGGTAAACTGTTTATCGGTGAGGCAAGAGATATTGTGGTTAAGCGAATTATTGAACGAAAAAAACGCCAGCGGATTAATGGCAATCTTTATAATATTGATGCGTTGGTAAAATATGAGATAGAAAACTTTAAAGATAAACCGGTTAACTTAATTATTGAGGAATCAATTCCTTCTTTACGTAATGAGGTGTTCTCATCCCGTCAGCGTGGTTCATACAATAATATTATTGAATGGGAAGTGGGGGATGATACTTCTATTTCAACAAAGCCACTGAAAAAACAAGGTTCCAGCCAAAAAATAGCTTACCAGATCACCTTACCGGCAAGAAATGGTCAAGCTAAAGTAGTCAAACTGGAAAAAAAATTAAATATTACTTTTAAAAATGAGTGGTGAGAAGAATGAAAAATTACCAACACATAATGCAGCTTATACTTACAGTCATTTTTATCCTAATACCTCTAAGCCTTATTGCAAAAAATATTGATCTCTCAACATTGCCGTCGAGGGATAGTGTGCAATTAACCATTTACAATTCAGAAGATTTAACGCTGGTGAGAGAAACCCGCCAGATCAGCATCAAAAAAGGACAAAATCGTCTGCAATTCAGCTGGGCGAATACACGAATTGATCCGACTTCAGTGCAGGTTGAATTCTTATCTCATCCAACACAGATGCATCTAAGCAATACAACCTTTCCTCATGATAAACCTCAGATGTTGTACTGGAATATAAAAAGTACACTTGAAGTGTTAGCGACTGTTGAAATCAGCTATTTTACCTCGGGTATTACCTGGCAAGCTGATTATTCCGGAATTTTATCTCAAAATGGTCAGACTATGGCGCTGGATTCTTTTGTCACTGTGACGAATCATTCCGGTGAAGATTATGAGAATGCGCAGGTACGCCTGGTAATTGGGAAAATCAACCTGGTGGAACGAGTCAATGAGTTGGTCAGACAGGCAAACTATAAAAAAGACAAAATGAAAGAAAGAAAAGAAATATTACGAAGCAGGATGGCGAAGAAAATGATGGCTAAACCTTCAGGTCGATATGAAATGGCAGCCATGTCAGAGGCTGTTATGGATAGTATTGCTGAAGAAAAACAGGTATCGAAGGACAGTCTGAGTGAATATTATATTTTTTCTATTGAAGGGACAGAGAGCATACCTGATCAATGGGCAAAACGTTTGCGTACCAGCTTCGCCCAGGCTATAGAAATTAACACGGTCTATCGTTATCGTCCCAGAGAATATGGTAACCTTCTGGCCAGAGTGCTTATTTTTAAAAATGATAAAAAATCCTCACTAGGTGATGCTCCGCTTCCAGAAGGTAAGGTTCAGATCTATCAAAAAAATCAGCAGGGCAGTCTGACCTACATCGCTGGTCTGCCATTGAAATATACCTCAATTGGTGGCAAAGTTGAGTTAAATACTGGAACTGATCCTGATATTTATTTTGAACTGGTGAGCATGAAAAACTGGAAAGACAATATCTGGATGCATTATAGAAAGGGTAATCTGTATCGCAGAATTGGTGATGGTCATATGATCGTTGACCATAAAAGTACAGTAGCCGGCTGGAATGAACATCGCGCCTATAGTCAGCACATACGGAATTTTACAGATAAGACCATTAAAGTAGAGATACGTCGATTAATTTCCGGAGATGCTGTTGTCAAAAGTCGCCTGGAAATTAACAAGCATGACTTTCAAACCGTTGATATTCATAGCACTCTTACAGTGGGTGAAAAGCAGGAATTACAATATGAAATATTAACTAGAAAAGGCCGTAATGCCAAACAAAACCAGGTAATTATTCAAAAATTGTAATGGCTTCTTTACTACCAGCAATGGTAATTTTATATTGAATCCAATCCAGGTATTGACGTAGGTCGCCCTTCAGGGTATTAATTGATGGGCTAACCCCCGGCCTACGTTGTTTGAAGTCGCTAATAATCCCATGATAATGCTCATTTCATCTTGAATTAAAATGGCATAGAATTACTACTTGGCAAACCCGTTAAAAGTAGGTAATAATGACAACTATCAAAATTCTGATAGCTAATTTCTAATATTAGCCACCACTTAAAAAGGAAATTTTATGAAACGAAAAATACTGGCAGCTACTCTCTTCCTGGGTCTTGGCGTTTCTTTTAGTTCAGCTTATTCAGGCTGGCAGGATTGGCTTAAAGATGCAGATTCTGTTTTGAAATCAACGACAGGTAATGATACATCTTCGGTGGCTGCTTCAGCCTTATCTAATGATGAGATTACCAGAGGATTAAAAGAAGCTCTGGACGTCGGTATCAACAAAGCAGTTGACATGCTGGGTGCAGAGAATGGTTTCTTAAATGATCAATCAGTAAAAATATTGATGCCTGAAAGTATGCAGAAAGTTGAAAAAGTATTGCGTTCAGTTGGCCAGGAGCAAATGGCTGATGAATTTGTCACCAGCATGAACCGTGCAGCAGAGAAGGCTGTGCCGCAAGTGACGGGAGTCTTTACTGATGCGATCAGCGACATGTCTCTGGATGATGCCCAGGCGATTCTTAATGGCTCAGATACGGCAGCGACAGATTATTTCAAGAAAAATACATCGACTCAATTGAGTGAATTAATTAAACCTTATGTCAATGATGCAATGACTGAGGCTCAGGTGACTCAATACTATAAAGCATTATCTGGTCAGGTTAAAAAATATGACAGCTTTGGTCTCATGGATTCCTACCTTGGAAGTGCTTCTGATATTGATCAATATGTAACGGATAAGACAATGGAAGGTCTGTTTACCAAGATTGCTGCTCAAGAGAAATTAATTCGCCAGAATCCAGCAGCACGTTCAACTGAATTATTAAAAGATGTTTTTGGTTCAATGGCAAAGTAATGTTGATCCATACATAATTTGCTTTCTGGAGGATGGGCGTCCCGCCCATCTCAACTTTTTAACTTATGTCCCATCAATTTAATGAAACATTAATTGACAGCCATTGTCACCTTGATTTTCCTGTTTTTGATAGTGACCGAAAGGTCATTCTAAATGCATGCCAGAAGCAGAGTATTACTGCGATTGTTGTTCCTGGCGTCTGTCGGAAAAACTGGCAGAGGGTATTAACACTGTGTAAATATTCTAAAATGCTATATCCGGCACTTGGCTTACACCCTTGTTTCATCGATGAACATCACAAAGGTGACTTGCAGGTTCTGGCTCAACTCTGTCAGACAGAGCCTTTGACTGCTATTGGTGAAATTGGCCTGGATTTTTTTATTACAAGTGATCCTGTCAATAAAAAAACACAGGAATATTTTTTTTCTGAACAATTGCAGGTTGCCTCTCAATATCAACTGCCCGTACTTATTCATGCGCGGAAGTCACATGCTCAGGTGATAAAATATTTAAAAACTTACAATGCTTCTTCTGCATCTGCTTCATCAATAAGAGGTATTATTCATGCCTATAGTGGTAGTTATGAAGAAGCTAAAGAATACCTGAAACTGGGTTTCAAACTGGGTTTTGGTGGGGCTTATACCTATCCTAAAGCAACAAAATTGCGATCATTAGTTTCAAAGTTACCCATTGAGGCCTGGGTGCTGGAAACAGATGCCCCGGATATGAGTCCTCTGGAGCAACGTGATCAGAGAAACAGTCCGCAAAATCTGCATGAAATTGCTCAGATTTTTATGCAACTGTTTCATTCAGAGCCAATAAATGCTCAAATAATTGAGCAACTTTATCAAAACACACTGGATGTTCTAACTTCTATTCGCTGATGGCGGCTCAATTGACTCAATTTATTTTATTATTATCTCTTCTGGGTTCATTTTTTTTGGCTGGATTATACTCGCCCATTGCCTACTCTCAATTAAAACTTATCTCTACTGATCAAAAGCGCTATCCCATTGAAAATAATATGATCAATGAATCCAGCGGTCTGGCCTGTTCAACTCGTGATAAAAAGGTGCTCTGGACACATAATGATAGCGGACATATGCCTATTATTTATGCCATGGATGTTAATGGAAATAACCTGGGTGCTTTCCATCTGGAAGATATTATTAATTACGATTGGGAAGATATGGATGCTTTTGAGTATCAGGGGAAACATTATTTACTCATTGCTGATACCGGAGACAATTCTGGCTTAAGATGGGATGCTCGTATCAGTATTTTGATAGAGCCGGAGCTGCCCAAAAAAAAAGGCTCAGCTGTTTCACCGCTCTGGAGCTTTGTGTTTCGCTATGAAGATGGACAATCCCATGATGTTGAATCGGTTGCGGTCGATATCACACGAAAAAAAATTATTTTGCTGACTAAGCGGACCGATCATGCTCTGATGTTTGAACTACCTTTAAAGCCGCTTGCTTCAACGATATCGGGTGAGATAGACTTGCAAACGGCTGTAAAAGTGGGAGAATTTAAAGATATTGTTAATCCCAGTGCACTGGACATCAGTGCGAATGGCCAACTGATGTCAATTAACACTTATAGGCGGATACATCGCTTTCGCAGGCGATTTCCCTCCCAACAAGATGGGCAGTGGAAATATGAGAATTCTTTAAAATATAATAAACTTTTTCAACCGGAAGCCATGTGTCTTGTAAAAGATAAAAAACATTATTATATTACCTCAGAAAAGCAAGCTTACCTGTTGAAACTTAATAATAAATAAATGAGTAAGGAGGGAAGTTTTAAATCTGGATTGAATTGGTCATTAAAACAAAAGCACTTAGTTTATCCAAAAATCTCTTAGTAAAATGAAGCGAGATACCCCTCCCTTTCTGCTTTAGTGGCAGTCTGCAAGACTGAGGTTTGGGAGGATGTCAATTGATATAAGTCCTTACTAATATTTTTAGAAATGTGATTATTTCTCGGTTTTTATTTAATTAACTGCTATTATTAAAAGCAATTAAATGATTTATTTTAATAGCTATTAAAACAACAGAAATTTGTTTTATTTTTTCCAACAGCATGCCATTATTGACCAAGGAAGAATATTATTTATGACTATCAATTATGATGAGAAGCGTTCTTTTTATCGCATGTCAGTCGATTGCCATATTGAATTTACTGAAGAAGGTAGTTCTGAAAAATATCAGGGGGATGGTAAAAATTTAAGTGCAACCGGAGTGAAGTTCATTACTGAGCGCAAATTGACAGAAGGGCAGGAACTCAATGTTACTGTCCACCCTGTGATACAGACGGTGACACCGCTGACCGCTAAGGCAAAAGTAATGCGGGTTGTTAAGGATGAAGATAGCAATAAATATATAGTTGGTCTGTCATTAGAGCAAGTTCTTTAGGAAAGGCTCTAAGCTGTGAATTTTCAGTATGGCTTGTTCTAAATAGTTTTTCTAAACAACTTTTCTAAATAAACAGATCAACATTTCTTTGTCTACTGTCTGCTTGAGCGAGTGCAGGCGGCTCATTATTCAAATACTTCTGAATAACCAGAGAACTGCCTGCCAGGCCCTCAAAACTTCTGCGATGACTAAAAGGATAACTGGGCTTGTTTTCTGACGAATCATCGAATTGCAGCTGTTTTTTCTGTTGGATGAGAATGATTTCACTGGTAGAGTCAGTGCTTATTTTTCTGGATTTTTGTGCTTCTGCTACTGGTGGAATGAGTTCAGCCTGGCGGGTGTTTTCTTGCTGCTTTTTATCATCAACAAGTACGCCTTCAATTGGCTCTGGTTGGGTAGAAAAAGGACGGACAGGCAAGCGATCGACTTGTTGACTGCGGTTTATCGTACCGCTGAGATAGGAAGAAAGGATTGGATTTGAAATCTGCATAGTCTTATTATAGTCATGAACCTGCATTTAAACCAGCCTCCTCTTTTCCCCATAGAAATTACTTTAACTGACTGGATTTTATTCGTAAATCAATATGATAGACAATGTTCTTAATGATTTAGCTGAGCTTTGTAAGAAAAATATAAGCCAAATAAGTTGTGCAGAATCCTGTACCGGTGGTCTGGTGGCTAAATTAATCACAGACAGGGAAGGCAGTTCGCAATGGTTTGAGCGGGGATTTGTGACCTATAGCAATCTGGCAAAGGAAGAAATGCTGGGGGTTGATAAAGGCCTCTTGTCAGAAGCTGGTGCAGTGAGTGAAGTGGTTGCAGAAGCCATGGCAAAAGGTGCTTTGACCCATTCTAGTGCTCAGTATGCATTGTCAATTACAGGTATTGCCGGACCGGGCGGGGGTACTGAATCAAAACCTGTTGGCATGGTTTGCTTTGGTTGGGCTTATTATACTAAGCAAAATGAGCAGATGTTAAGCACAACAACTGAACAGCATTTTTCTGGTGACAGGGAAGCAGTCAGAAATCAGTCGGCATTCTTTGCACTGCAGCGACTTGTTGAAATAATCAGAATAAATCCTTGACCCACTCTTTAAGACTACATATAATTGTTGTACAAATATCAATAGACACTCAATCCTCTCGATGATGAAATTTCCGATGAAGTAATTCTCGCAGAATCCGCTCTCGATAAAGTTAAGATGGAAGTATATATGGACGCAAATAAACAAAAAGCACTTGAAGCCGCAATCTCTCAAATTGATCGTCAGTTTGGCAAAGGTTCTGTGATGCGCATGGGTGACTCAGGTGTGACACAAATTGAGTCAATTTCAACGGGTTCACTTGGACTGGATATTGCTTTAGGTATTGGCGGATTACCTAAAGGTCGTGTTGTCGAAATCTATGGACCTGAATCTTCAGGTAAGACCACATTAACTTTACAGGTAATTGCGGCGGCGCAAAAAACAGGCGGTACGGCTGCTTTTGTGGATGCTGAACATGCGCTGGATCCGGTTTATGCTGAAAAACTGGGTGTGAATATTGATGATTTATTAGTATCTCAACCGGATACGGGTGAGCAGGCACTGGAAATTACCGACATGCTGGTTCGTTCAGGCGCGGTTGATGTTCTGGTCGTTGACTCTGTGGCGGCTTTAACACCTAAAGCTGAGATCGATGGTGAAATGGGTGATTCCCATATGGGATTACAGGCACGCCTGATGTCACAGGCCTTACGCAAACTGACCAGTGTCATTAAACGCTCAAATACGCTGGTTATCTTTATTAACCAGCTGCGCATGAAAATTGGTGTTATGTTCGGTAATCCCGAGACCACAACAGGTGGTAATGCACTGAAATTTTATGCTTCTGTGCGACTGGATATACGCCGTATTGGTGCCATCAAGAAAGGTGATGAAATTCTGGGTAATGAAACCCGTGTAAAAGTCGTCAAAAACAAAGTTGCACCGCCGTTTAAACAAACGGAATTTGATATTCTTTATGGAGAGGGGATTTCCTATGAAGGTGAGCTCGTCACTTTGGGGGTGAAAGAAGGCTTTGTTGATAAAGCAGGGGCCTGGTATGCCTATAATGGTGATAAAATTGGTCAGGGCAAAGATAAGGCTAGAAATTTCTTGAAAGAAAATCCAGAAATAGCAGCAGAAATTGATGCTAAAATTCGTGAAAAACTTCTGCCTGATGCAGGTACTGTTGATGCAGAGCCAGAGGCAGAAGAGGCTTAAAAAGGCTTACTGGGTCTATAATATATTTTATTACAATGTAAGGTAAACATTCACCTTACATTGTTCTTGAATGGTTACGCCCATGTCAACTGTTGGGAGACGTAAATCAACATAATCACTCATATTAATCACAAAAAAATCAGTAATATAGTGAAATGATTGTCTGTTGTATATCTCAATAGAATTATCCAAAGCACTCAGGGCTCGCCTTGCTTTCTCACATATCTTATCCTTCCCCTGAAAAGTCGTTATCACAAACATCCGTTTATCAATATGGAAATCTTCATGAAGCATATTCTGGACAATTTTGAGCCAGAGGGTTTTACATTCATTAAAAGGCCGGTGTGCATAGTCCAGATTAATAACAACACCATAGGTTTTTATTGTTGGATTCATAATACTTCCACCTCAAATAATAAGTAAGTAAAGATTTTTGCATGACGTCAATATTGACTTATTATGATAATGGATGAGAATGATTTCTTATATTCGTTATGTTACTTGTCTGCCTTTCGGTAATTACCTAATTAGCGATCTCTATTTTTTTATTATTTATTTATTCTTTTGAGCTACACTTAAGCCTATTAATGTTTTTATTTCATCGGCCGATGTAATTGATATAACAATACTCGAAACAGGATATTCAATGAAGAACAAAATCCAGCCAACACAGGAAGAAATTGTTTTAAGAGATCATGATTTTATTGTCTCTAAAACTGATTTAAAGGGAAGGATCATTTATGCCAATAAAATTTTTATTGAATTTTCAGGTTATACCCAGGATGAATTGTTGAAGACTCAACATAATATTATTCGTCATCCGGCGATGCCCAGAGCAGTGTTTGACCTGCTCTGGAAAACCTTACAGTCTGGTAAGGAATTTAACGGTTATGTGAAAAACATGTCTAAAGACGGGAGCAGCTATTGGGTGTTTGCAAATGTCACTCCCAGTTATGATCACCAGAAGAATCTTATTGGTTATTATTCGGTTCGTCGTAAGCCCTCGGAGGAGGCTTTGTCTATTATTGAACCGATGTATAAAGAGATGCTAGCGGCAGAAAAAAATGCTGGCGCAAAAGATGCCATTGGTATTTCGACACAGTGGTTAATTAATAAATTACAGGGAGTGGATTATGGCCAGTTTGTTTTATCTATTTGAAGCTAAAACGATACGGCTATTGATTGCAATAGTTGTTGTATTGATGCCTCTTTATGCTCTGGCACGTTATGGAATGGATCCAATCCTTCTTCTATTAATGGTCATTGGTTTTGTGCTGCTATTTATGCAGTTTAAAGTCAACGACTATAAAACAAAAATGGAACAGTCACTTCAACGTGTGGCTAAAAATATTGCTCTGGGGAAACTTGAAGATCGTGTTTTTCCCATGAATCATAAAGTAAAAACCCGTTTAAATGATGTTGCATTATCAATGAATGATACCCTGGATCAAATGGAAACATTTATTCGTGAAGTATCGACTGTATTTGATGCGATCTGGGATGAAAAATTTAACCGCAAGCCTTTTCCTGAGGGACTTCATGGTGTATTTGCTTCAATTTTGAAGGAAATTGATACTACGGTGTTAAAAATGCAGGAGGCTCATTGGAAAAAGCAGAAAGACAATTTATTGTTTGAACTGGACACATTGCGAAATGTTAAATTATTAGAGAATCTTAAAAAAAACCAGTCCGATCTGATGCTTATTGCCTCTGAGATGTCTGGCGTTGAAAGCTCTTCAATTGAATCGGCTGAAACAGCGCAAAGCAGTGAAAAAACGGTGCAAGAAGTCATGGGTAATATGACTCAGCTTATCCACTCTATTGAAGCAATGCGTAGTTCGACTCAAACCCTAAGCGCAGCCAGCAAAGAGATTACTGAAGTGACTACTTTTATCGCTGGCGTTGCGGATAAAACTAATCTTTTGGCACTCAATGCAGCCATTGAGGCTGCAAGAGCAGGTGAAGCCGGGCGTGGATTTGCTGTTGTGGCAGATGAAGTCAGAAAATTAGCCGTTGATACTAAAGAAGCGACAGATAATATTACTCGTATTATTAAGCTCCTGGTGGATTCCAGTACGACAATTTACAATGATACTGAAAAAATGAATGAAATTTCTCAGAAATCACATAGTGTCGTTAATGAATTTGAACGAAATTTTTCACGTTTTACTGAGATTGCTCAAAATACTCTAAGTGTTGTCAGTCACGCCAGACTCGTGAGTTATGGGGCTCTGGCTAAAGTGGATCATATTGTTTATATACAAAAAGCTTATCGTGCTCTGGAAACCGGGCGTAATTCGGCAGAAGCAAAAGACACTGAAGTGAATGAACAAAGTTGCGACTTTGGAAAGTGGCTGCTTGATGATACAGGCGGTGCTCAGTATAAGCATCTGCCAGCCTATGCGAAACTTGATGTCCCACATCATGGCGTACACTCTAATGTTCATCGTATCCTTGATCTCATTGAGAAGGATGAGTGGAAGCGGGATAAAGCCATTCAAGCACATATTCTTGAGTACTTTAAAAAAACAGAGCAGAGCAGTGAACAGGTTTTAAATCTGGTTGATGAGTTAATCAATGAGAAAAAACAACTTGAAACATCTTCTTAAGCTGTTGCCAGGAGTTTGGGCAAGACGCCCATCCTCCCAGCCTTGAAATGACATAAATTTACCCTAGATCTCCCGGATAATCGGCAATACCAGGATTCTTGCTGACACCAATCAATTTAGGGTGATTGATCTTAGGTAGTTTTAAGACATTGTTTTTATCTTTTTCTGCAGTAATATAATCCCGAACAATATCCCACATCAATCGACCTTCAGGGGTTCGGTTGACTGAAGCCCAGCCAGCCACTTTATAGATTTGATTCGCTTCAATGATATGCCCGTTATCCAGTCGGGCATCCGTAATACGCTCATATATTTTTTTAGTGGGATTGATGGTGTAATCCATGCCGCCCACCCGAACCATATCGCCACCAGATTGCAGATAGGGGTCTGGATCAAATAAATTATCTGCAACGCCCTCAAGTATTCGTAGTAGATCATGGCCGGATATTTCAGTAACATAGGTTTCACCATAGGTAATGGCACATTGCGTCATTACATCCTCCATGGTGATCCAGTCACCACCCAGGGTGGTGGTTCCCCAACGAACACCGGGAGACATGGCAACATCAGCCTGGTACTCTTTTATCAGGGCGTTGCAGAGTACTTGATCCCAGGTACCCATGAAATTGCCGCGACGATAAAGCGTTCGATCAGCAATAGCGAGTTTTTCACTGAGGATTTCTTCATAGGTTTTACCCACTCGATCTTTATTAAAGAAAAATTTCTTAGCCCGACTTTCAATAATTTTATCATCGTACTTAGTCTGGCGCATTTGTTTTATATAAGCTGCCATTTCTTTATCTGCAGGCAGCCAGTCAGTGATAATGGGCAGCATTTTATAATCCATGGATTGGATTTTTCCATCCTGAATATCAAAATCCATGATACCAACATATTTACCATTGGAGCCGGCATTGGTTACCAGGCAGGTGCCACCTTCAACATTTTTAACTTCCAGCGGTTTGGGCATGCCATCATGAGTATGCCCACCAAATACAGCATTCAGACCGGGAACATTTTCGGCCATTTTGATATCAACATCCATGCCGTTATGAGAGAGTAAGATAATAGCGTCCGGTTTTTCATTGGCCCGAATGTCTTTAACTAATGCAATCATATCATCTTCACGTAAGCCAAATGACCAGTCAGGAAAAAATTCCTGAGGGTTGGCATTACCAGTACGAGGGAAAGCCTGGCCAATGATACAGATACGAGCACCATTAATTTTTTTGATCACATAGGGTCGAAAAGCATGACCTGAGTCTTCGTCATAAAGTCCATTGCCATCAAAACGTTCCACCATGGTCGGGTATTCATCACCAAACAGGGCGTCTTCTTTAACACGAATGTTCTGGCCGATAAAGTCACCCTTAAATAATGCCACATTACTTAAAACTTCTTCTTCCCGGTAAGTAAATTCCCAGTGACCTACCATGACATCCAGACCCATAATATTGGAGGCTTCAACCATATCGATTCCGCGTGTCCACAGAGCTGTACCGGAACCTTGCCATAAATCTCCACCATCAATGGTCAGGGTGTTTTTCTGACCGCCAGCCTGATGCCTCAGTTTGTTTAATAAAGTTTTAATGTGTGCAAAACCACCGGTTTTGCCATATATTTTTGCGACATTATCAAAATTAAGATAGGTGTAGGCATAGGCTTCAGGTGTATCTGCTTTGAGCCCCATCCAGTTGAGCAATTTTGTGCCAACTACGTGAGGAGGGCGACCATAGGCATCACCCACGCCCAGATTCACATTGGGTTCACGAAAGTAAACAGGATTGAGTTGGCCGTGAACATCCGTAATGTGCAGGATACGAACATTCCCCTTCATGGGTAAATCATAAAAATCTTCAGGAGAGGCTATTTTTCTTTCTGCATTTGCGGTGCTCAAAGGTAAAATAGCTGGGACAGCAGAAACTGCAGCGCTGGTTCCGGCAAGTTTTAAAAATTTACGGCGATCGATGAATGGCATGTAGTATCCTATAAATTAAGTGAAATTTAGTAAATTCATTGACATATATCACAGTATAATCTGTATATTTTTAATATGACAGTCCTTTATCTCAATTAAAATGCATAAATATTAACTTATTAAGCTTTAAATTCATTGTAAAGTGTATTGTTTATATGTTTTCTTATAGAATGTCATTCTTCTCTATTGACAATGCAAGCCTCTTTGTATGGCCTGTAGTCAATGAGATTACGTACCTTTAAAATAATTGCCCTATTGGCTAAAAATTGTAAATATGATTGTTCGAACCTTTTTTTATCAATTTATTGTGTTTTTTTTAACTCTGGTATTGGCTTCAGGGGCTGTTACTGCGGTTGCAGATATTGTTAAACCTGCTCTGGTTGAAATCAGCGTTAAAACCGATGGCACGTATCGGATAGAAATTCGTGCAAGCATTGAAGCCCTTTTAACGGGTATTAATGCACAGTATAAAAATACTAAAGATTCACCAAATGCTCAGGCTTATGACGACTATCGAGTCTTGCCTCCTGAACAATTACGCAAAGCTTTTCGTTTATTTGAGGATGATTTTTTAAAGGCAATCAAACTCCATATTGATGGCCGTCTGACAAGTTCTTCCATCTCTCAGGTTTCAATTCCAGAACCTGGTTATGTCAAAGTACCCAGAATCAGTCTAATTGTTTTACAAGGGAATGTTCCGCTTACTGCGCAATCTCTATCCTGGTATTATCCTTCTCGATTTGGAGACAACGCGGTTCGGGTCCGACAGGTGGATGAGTTTAATGAAAAATGGCATTGGTCATCCTGGCAATGGCTTAAAGATGATAAAATCAGTGAGTCTTTTTCCTTAACGGAAGTCTTTACCCAAGCCACGACCTTTGAGGTGGTTTCGACATATATTGTTTCTGGTTTTGAACATATTTTACCCAAAGGGCTGGATCATATTCTGTTTATTCTGGGTATTTTTCTGCTCAGTACTAAAATGAAGCCTTTGCTCTGGCAAGTGACTATGTTTACCGTAGCTCATACCATAACACTTGGGCTTTCTATGAATGGCCTTATTAATTTACCGGCTAATATCGTTGAACCACTCATTGCCTTATCTATTGCTTTCATTGGTATAGAAAACATCTTTTCACCGAAATTACATAAAAGTCGACTATTTATTGTGTTTATCTTTGGGCTGCTGCATGGTATGGGATTTGCGAGTGTTTTATCTGATTTTGGCATGCCGGAAAATGATTTTGCAACCGCCTTGATCAGTTTTAATGTTGGTGTTGAAATTGCACAAATTGCTATAATATTGTTGGCGTATTTTTTTATTGGTTACGGGCTTAGAAATCGTCTGGCAACCGAGCAACAATATCGGCAAATAATTGTTATCCCCGGCTCAATAATTATTGCTTTGATCGGGCTGTATTGGACTTATGATAGAATCGTGCTCTGATTGCCCTGAGAGCCTGCTTTTAGAGTGGCTCCCGCGCTTGTTTCTCGTGTCTGATTTTCTGGTAATTAAAGATAATAATATGCTAAAATCCACCCCGTCCGAGATCACGCCATATTTTATACGGATTCGGTGAGAATATTAGCATTTTTTAGGCAATTATTAGACTTTTATGGATAATGAAGCGTTAAAAAAGGAGCTGGCATCAATCCGAGTCTCGGTGATGAATATTCTGGCAGCCCGTGAACATAGCATTGATGAACTGCGGCAGAAGCTCAGGCGAAAGCGTAGTAAATACACTACTTTGGATGATTTTGATGGCAGACCCGAGTATCTGGAGTCATTAATTGAAACAATTCTGGAACAATTGCTTGAAGGTAAGCTTCTTGATGAATCTCGTTTTACTGAGAGTTTTATTCGCTCACGAATCAATAAGGGTTCCGGTCCGGTAAAAATTCGTCATGAACTAAAGTCTCGCGGAATCTCCAGCGATCTGGCGAGTGATTTTCTGGATAATGTTGAAATATATACCGATGAGTTTTGGAAAGAGCATATAGAAGCAGTACGCAGTAAGCGTTTTGGGGCTCAATACCCAACGGATTACAAAGAACAAAGCAAACAATCTCGATTTTTATACCAGCGTGGTTTCAGCGGTGAGTTAATTCAGAGACTGTTTAATGAATTAAAGTGACTAACCAGGAGCTATCCATTTATTCAGTGTTCAGCCTCTCGCTCCTTTAGAAGGTGAGGGTAAGCAAAAGAAACGGTTATTTACAGATAGACACTAACTAAACAGATTTATATCAGTTAAAAAGTAAAGAGAAAAAGTTTTCTATGTCAAAATCTTCAATTAAAACGAGTGCGCAACTGCGCACTGCATTTCTTGAATTCTTTGAACAGCACGATCATAAGTGTGTTCCAAGCAGTCCACTGATCCCGGGAAATGATCCGACTTTACTTTTTACCAATGCAGGTATGGTTCAGTTTAAAGATGTTTTCCTGGGTAATGATAAACGTAATTATAAACGTGCCACCAGTAGTCAGCGTTGTGTCCGTGCCGGTGGTAAGCATAATGATTTAGAAAATGTCGGTTATACCGCAAGACATCATACTTTTTTTGAAATGCTGGGTAATTTCAGCTTCGGAGATTACTTTAAACGTGAAGCCATTCAGTATGCCTGGGAATTTTTGACTCAAGTTGTAGGTCTGCCTGAAGAGCGGCTCTGGGTGACAGTCTTTGAAGATGATGATGAAACTGCAGATATCTGGCTCAATGAATTAAATATTTCACCAGAGCGTTTCTCAAAAATTGGCGCAAAAGATAACTTCTGGTCGATGGGTGATACAGGGCCTTGTGGGCCATGTAGTGAAATTTTTTACGATCACGGTGAAGATGTACCGGGTGGCCCTCCGGGTTCACCAGAAGAAGATGGTGATCGATATATAGAGATCTGGAATCTGGTTTTTATGCAGTACAACCGGGACAAGTCTGGAAAAATGATGCCATTGCCACATCCATCGGTTGACACTGGGATGGGTATGGAGCGTCTGGCTGCTATCCTTCAGGGCGTTCATAATAATTACGAAATTGACCTGTTTCAGCATATCATAAAAACGATTGCTGAACTGGCCGATTTTAATGATCTGGAAAATAAGTCCCTGCGTGTGATTGCCGACCATATTCGCGCCTGTTCTTTCTTGATCGTTGATGGCATTATTCCTTCCAATGAAGGCAGAGGTTATGTACTGCGACGTATTATTCGTCGTGCAGTTCGACATGGACATAAGCTGGGACTCAGAGAGCCTTTCTTCTATAAGCTGGTTGATGTTTTACAGCAGGAGATGGGGGAAGCCTATCCTGAATTAACCAGGGCACAAGAACAGGTTGAAAAAATTCTCAGACAGGAGGAAATTCGTTTTGCTGAAACTCTTGAACAGGGGATGCAGATCCTGGGCGAAGAGATTAAACAGCTTATAGGTCAAGTTATTCCTGGTGAAGTGGTTTTCAAACTTTATGATACCTATGGTTTTCCCGTTGATTTAACTGCCGATGTTGCTCGGGAGCATGAGCTGGAAATTGATCGTGATGGTTATGAACAGGCTATGGAAAAGCAACGAGAAACGGCGCGTGCGTCCAGTGCTTTCGATATTGATTACAGTGATGATGTTAATCTGGAAGGCAAAACTGACTTCATTGGTTATGATGGTTTAACTGATGACAGCGGCAAGATCCTGAGTATTATTATTGAAGGTGAAATGAGCCAGAAATTATCATCCGACTCAAACAGTAATACAAGTGCTATGATCATACTGAATCGCACACCATTCTACGGTGAATCTGGTGGGCAGGTGGGTGATACCGGAATTATTTCAACAGAAGAAGGCCAGTTTAAAGTTACTGACACACAAAAAAATGGTGATGTTTTTATTCATGTCGGACAATTAACACACGGTTCATTTAAAATTGGCGACACAGTGAAATGTGTGGTTGAATGCAATAAACGAGATGGTATTGCCTGTAATCACTCAGCAACCCATTTGCTTCATGCCGCCCTAAGAATGATTTTAGGTGAACATGTGCAGCAAAAAGGTTCACTGGTTGATGATGAAAAATTACGTTTTGATTTTTCCCATTTTGAAAGCATTAGCCCAAAGCAATTGCAAAGTATTGAAACACTGGTTAATCAGCATATTAGAAAAAACCATCTGGTTGATACCACCTTGATGGATATTGATGCGGCAAAAGAAAGTGGTGCCATGGCTTTGTTTGGTGAGAAGTATTCCGATAAAGTACGAGTCCTGAGTATGAGTAATTTTTCTATTGAACTCTGCGGGGGGACTCATGTGACCCGCACGGGTGATATTGGTCTGATGAAAATTACTTCTGAGGGCGGTGTTGCTGCTGGAGTTCGTCGAATAGAAGCGGTAACCGGACAGGGTGCTTTGGCTTACATTGAGAAAAATGAGCGGCAGATTGATCAATCAGCTGCATTGCTTAAAGCTAATCGTGACTCGATGTTTGATAAGGTTTCTGCATTGATTGAGCGTTCTAAAAAGATGGAAAAAGAACTGGAGCAGCTAAAAAGTAAACTGGCTAATGCCCAGGGCAGTGAATTAACAGACAGTGCCGTTGAAATAAACGGTCTTAAAGTGCTTGCAGCCAAATTAGAAGGCGTTGATGCCAAAGGTCTGCGAAATACAATGGACCAGCTTAAAACCAAATTGGGCAGTTGCGCAATTGTGTTAGCGGTTGTTTCGGGTGATAAAGTCAGTCTGGCTGCGGGTGTCAGCAAAGATAGCATTAAACGAATAAAGGCGGGTGATCTGGTCAATAGTGTGGCGAGCCAAGTGGGCGGAAAGGGCGGTGGACGCCCTGATATGGCCATGGCAGGCGGTAATCAACCAGAAAATCTCGAAAAAGCGCTTTCTACGGTTCCATCTTGGGTAGAAAATCAGTTAAAATAAGCGCCTTTTCTAAGAGCATTGTACTATTAATCTGACACATATTGTTGTTTCTCTTCCTTGAAGTAGAATAAACGGATGGACACTCATAATAGTTGTGCAGTTATTTTTTTTATAATATGGCTGCGGGTTGTAAACCTGCATTTAATTAGAAGCGTTTTTAATATAAATAAATATGATACTTTGATATGTCTTTAATTGTTCAAAAATTTGGTGGAACTTCTGTCGGTACCGTTGAACGTATTGAAAATGTTGCTGATAGAATAGGCCAGTTCCGTGAGCATGGCGATGACATCGTTGTTGTGGTTTCAGCCATGAGTGGTGAGACCAATCGCCTGGTTCAGCTGGCTCACAGTATTGATGAAAAACCTGAAGCGCGTGAATACGATGTACTGCTTTCTACCGGCGAACAGGTCACCATTGCTTTATTAAGCATGGCATTAAATAAACGGGGCATTAAAGCGCGTTCATATACTGGTACCCAGGTTCATATTTTAACTGATAGCACTCATAATAAAGCCCGCATCCTCAGTATTGAAGAAAAAAAAATGCGTGCGGATCTGAATGAAGGCCGGGTTATTGTTGTTGCTGGTTTTCAGGGGGTTGATGAGTTCGGTAATATTACCACCTTGGGACGAGGTGGTTCAGACACAACTGCTGTGGCTCTGGCCGCGGCTCTCAAGGCCGATGAATGTCAGATTTATACCGATGTTGATGGCGTCTATACGACTGACCCACGTGTTGTACCTGAGGCCAGACGTCTGGACAAAATTACATTTGAAGAAATGTTGGAAATGGCCAGTCTTGGCTCTAAAGTCTTGCAAATAAGAGCTGTAGAATTTGCAGGAAAATACAATGTTCCCTTGAGAGTACTCTCAAGTTTTGATGAACCCTCTTTTGATGATGGTAATGATGACACAAATGGTACTCTAATAACTTATGAGGAAGATGAAATGGAACAGGCATTGATTTCTGGTATTGCTTTTAATCGGGATGAAGCCAAATTGACGATATTGGGTGTTCCTGATAAACCGGGAGTGGCTTATAGTATTCTGGGACCCGTCGGCGAGAGCAATGTTGAGATTGATATGATTATCCAGAACATCAGTGCGGACGGTACCACTGATTTTACTTTTACTGTACATCGTAATGATTTTGTTCAGGCAAAAGAAGTGCTTCGTCAGGTTGCTGAACAGTTGGGTGCAAGAGAAGTGGTCGGTGATGATAAAATTGTTAAAATTTCTTTAGTGGGCGTGGGTATGCGTTCACATGCCGGTATTGCCGGTAAAATGTTTAAGACACTCGCAGAAGAGGGTATAAACATCAATATGATTTCGACCTCAGAAATAAAAATTTCAGTAGTTGTTGATGAAAAGTATTTGGAGTTGGGTGTCAGGACACTGCATTCAGCTTTTGGCCTGGAGCAGAAACCTTAGGCCGGAAAACGATAATAATTAATTTTTATTTCAATTTTATTAAAAATAAGGTGAAATTATTCTTAATTACCACTATTGTACTAACAGACTGGTAATGAAGAATAATCATTAATCAAAAAAGGGCGTTTAGCTGAATATTGCTGGTTTACAAATATATTTCTTGCTAAGTGTAAAGGAGAACCATAGTGCTAATTTTAACTCGCCGTGTTGGTGAAACATTGATTATTGGTGATGATGTTCACATCACTGTATTGGGTGTGAAGGGAAATCAGGTCCGTATTGGTATCAATGCACCTAAACATGTTTCCGTACATCGTGAAGAGATTTATGATCGCATTCAGCGAGAAAAATCACCAGAAGATGATACAGAAGGGAATAGCTAATAAAAGATCGAGACTGAATTTAGTACTAAAGTGCTTAGACTGATCAAAATTAAAAAAAAGTTTAATAAAAAGTCAGAAAAGACTTTACCTGAACGCCAACTAAAGGTATCCTAGCGTTCAAATTTTGGAGAGGTGGCCGAGTGGCTGAAGGCGCTCCCCTGCTAAGGGAGTATACGGTTTATAGCCGTATCGGGGGTTCGAATCCCCCCCTCTTCGCCATTTTATTACTTTTGTAAAAAGTGACTGAAGTATAATCAATAATTTAACTCTTTTGTTGAATATTGGGTTGACAATCTTAGTCTAAAACTTCATAATTCACCCACTTTTTTACAGAGAAGTAAAAAAGAAAAAGCTCTGCGCTTGTAGCTCAACTGGATAGAGTACTCGGCTACGAACCGAGCGGTTACAGGTTCGACTCCTGTCAAGCGCACCATATTATAAAAAAGGCTTACATCATCGATGTAAGCCTTTTTTTTTGCCTTGTATAAACGCGATGAGTTTTTCGTCAGTTCAAACATTCTCCTAAATAAATCAGTTGAACCGAATTGGTTGTCATGGGATGCTATTCTTGTTCGATTAGAAAATTTAGAGAAGAAATTATACCTTCAATTTTAATTGGAGTCTCTCCTGATGATACATTGTGTAGTGATTATTTAACTCTCTTGACTAATATGAAACATGGACGTATAAAATGAAGCAAGTTAGAGTAGAAAAAAGATAGAACGCTTTGCTTGAGCAAAGCGTGTTGTATGTTTGATTTAATATTTATAGTCTATAGGCATAACAATTAAAAGGTGATATGTGCTGACAGTTTACCCCTCCAATAAAATGGAAGATTTAGTCCATTTATTAAAAGCTGTGCAAGTTTATCGTGATGATCAAAAAACATCCTCTGCGGACTCTTTAAAAGGTGTTCTGTCACCGGATACTATTCTGGTAGAAAGCAAAGGTATGCAGCATTGGCTTAATTTGGAATTGGCAAAAATTCAGGGGGTTTCCATGAATTATCAATTTCAAATGCCGGGCAGTTTTATCTGGGAGCTGGCCAGAACCTTATTAGGAAATGAGGTTCCTGGACAGTCACCTTATAGAAGAGAAATTTTATCCTGGCGAATTGATGCCTTAATGTCAGATATCAAGTTTACCCAGAATCCCATCTGTTCTCAGGCTTACCAGTATTGGGCCGGGGATACTGAGCACCCTGATCCTTTAAAACGGTTTCAATTAGCAACACGGCTGGGTGATCTTTTTGAACAATACATGTTGTTTCGTCCGGACTGGCTGGATCAGTGGGAGCAAAATAAAAGCATAGAGAATAATGCGGGTATTGATAAAGAGACTGAGCAATGGCAGGCCTGGTTGTGGCGACTACTGGTTTTAGAAGAGCCGTGCCATCCTGTTAGGCTGCAGAAAAAAGCTATTGAAGCCATTGCTGATTATTCTGGTCATCAATTGCCCAGGCAGATTATGATTTTTGCCATTAACACCATGGCACCGCAAACACTGGATTTATTTAATGCCTTATCAGCTCAGGGACAATGCAATATTCATGTGTTTTATCTGAATCCCAGTGTCGAGTTTTGGGGGGATGTACAAAGCGATAAGGCCATGGCTTGCCAGATGCGAGAACAAAAAATTAAACTTTGGCTGGATGAAGATCTCTCTCAAATAAGTAATTCACTACTGGCAAATCTGGGCCAGCAAGGCAAAGAATTCTTTAACTTATTACAAGAGGTTAAAGGTTATGAAATCAGTGCTTTTGATGAAGGAACTCATCAGGACTCAGTAAGTAAACAGTCTGAAACTGTATTAAGTTTGATTCAGCAGGATATTTTAATTTTAAAAGATCCTGAACAAACAAAAATTCCTGGTAAAGACGATCAATCTATTGTGATCAGCTCAAGTCATAGTGAGTTGCGAGAAATTCAGGCTTTGCATGATTATTTGCTGCATTTGTTTAATAAGAATCCCGATTGGAAACCACAGGATGTCGTTGTCATGTGTCCAGCAATTGAAGATTATGCGCCATATATTGAAGCCGTTTTTCGCAGTCCCTGGGATAAAGATGAGTCTGATAAACAACCACGTCTGCCTTGCTCAATTGCAGACAGAACTCTGATGAATGCTGAACCCTTGATTGGTACGTTTATTGACCTTCTACAATTACCGGACAGCCGCTTTGAAGTCAGTAAAATTATGGATTATCTGCGTTTACCTGCTCTACAGGTTAAATTTGGCTTTGATAATTCAGAGATGGATACTATTGAATGGTGGCTGGATGAAGCCGCCATTCACTGGGCAAAAGATGCTGCACATAAAGGTCAACTTGCAGGATTAAAAGAGACAACAGCTATGTTTACCTGGCAGTGGGGCTTAGAGCGTCTTTTGCTTGGCTTTGCACAAAGTGATTCACAGGTGATTTATGATGACCGTTTATTACTGCCTCATGTTGAGGGACAGGGAGCCATGTTGCTTGGTCGTTTGATGCAATTATTAGAGCGCCTTCAATATCATGCATCTGAATTAAAAAAATCACGCACCGCGGAAGACTGGCAGAGTTATCTGATTGAGTTATCTGAGCAGTTTTTTGAGTTTCAAAAAGAAGAGCAGGCGGTGGCTGATTTGATCCGCAAAGTGATTAATGATCTGGCGGAGAATACAGCTCAGGCGAAGTATTCAACACAGATTGACTATGTTGTGATGCGCAATTATCTTCAGTTGCATTTTAGCTTGCCAGATACTGGCAATCATTTTCTGACTGGACAGATTACCTTTTGTTCTATGGTACCCATGCGTAGTATTCCCTTTAAGGTCGTTGCTGTTCTAGGCTTGAATGATGGTCAGTTTCCACGTCAGAATACACCCATGAGTTTTGATTTAATGACTCAGACAGAACGTAGGAAAGGTGATCGTTCTCGTCGTGGTGATGATCGTTATCTTTTTCTGGAAGCTTTGATTTCAGCTCGAAACAATCTGTATCTGAGTTATCAGGGGCGAGATATTCGTAAAAACAGTGAACGACAACCCAGTCTTGTTCTCAAGGAACTGATGAATTATCTGCAAGAGTTTTATGGTTGGAAATCACCAATAGCACAGCCACTGCATCCTTTTAGTAAAAAATGCTATCTTGGTGAAGGAGCCAGTTTTGATCCGAACTGGGAGCGTATTATCTACCCTGGTAATGCCCGTAATAATGCCATTGAACTGCCACCACTGGAATTAGACAATAAATCCATTCAACTGGAGCAATTGATCCGCTTCTTTGATAATCCACTCAAAGTTTTTTGTCATGAGCGATTGAAATTGAAGTTTGAACACTATGATCAGGCAATTGAAGATTCGGAGCCATTTTCTACTAATGGACTGACTGATTATCAAATCCGTGATGAATTTTGCCAAACATTATTAGAGGGGCATTCACTTGAAGTCAGTCGGTTGAGCCATCAGCTCAGCGGCCATTTACCAGAATCTCCTATAACCGATTCCAGTCTGGATGCCTGGGAAGATGAAGCAAGGCTGTTTAGCCAGGCAATCCTGAATAAAGGTAATACTATTAGCAAAACTGTTGAAGTTTCTGTGGGAGATATACACATACAGGCTGAATTGAACTGGCTTAAAGAAGGTGAAGAATTATTGCTCTGGCGACCCACCAGTCGTAAATCTAAAGATGATATGCGTCTATGGTTAACACATTTGCTGGCTAATATGATGTCAGTAAATGGGGTTGAAACGCAGGGACTATTTTTTAACAAAAAAACAAAAAAGGTGGAATCAGTGGTACTGACTCCAATATCTGAGGCTGATAAAGCGAGAGCTTACTTAGAAAATCTGGTTAATATATGGAAAAAGGGTTTGTGTCAGCCTTTATTAATACATGCCGAACTAGGTAAGGCTTTAGTTGAATCACAAGAAGATAGAGAAAGTATTGATGGCTTAAGCGTGAATTCAAAACAGAAGAGTGCATGGAATAATGCAATTCAAAGTAATAACTATAAATTTGGTCTTGATAGTGATAACTATTTTAACTGGTTTTATCCTGATACACCTGAACTAACGCCAATGATCCAGAAAAAATTATTTGATACCTATCAAGCTCTTTATGAGAATCTGAGGAGTTAAAATACTGTGACAATAAATATAATAAATACTCCTGAAAAATTAAATCCATCAACCATACCTTTATCGGGTCGCCATCTGATTGAAGCCAGTGCAGGAACGGGTAAAACCTATAATATTACAAAAATTTACTTGCGCCTGCTTTTAGAAAGTGGCTTAAGTGTAAAGCAGATTCTGGTCATGACTTTTACAAAAGCAGCCACTGAAGAATTGCGTGCTCGTATCGATAATGAAGTGCGTAATGCGTTAAAAAATTGGGATGTCCTGATTAAAGAAGAGGCGTTTTTTAAGGCAATTAATAGTAACTTTACTCAAGAGCAAACAGAGCTAAGAGAAGCACGCTTGAAAGCGGCATCACTGGAACTGGATGAAGCTTCAATTTTTACTCTTCATGGTTTTTGCAGTCGAGCCTTAACCAGTCAGGCATTTTCCAGCGGCCTGCCAATGGATATATCAATGGAATCGGATACCAGTGAACTACTGCTTGAATCCATTCGTGACTGGCTGCGAAAAATTAACCAGATAAAATCTGATTTTTTATTACTGAAAGAAAAAAATTGGCATAAGCCGGATGTATTTTTTAGTCAGTTTTATCGAGCTCTAACGACTTCCTGTACTTTAAATGCTCCAAATCCTGAAGTGATACAACGTTATTATGATGATAATATATCTCGTATTATGAGAGATTTATTTCTTTTAAAAAAAATAAAGGTTTTAGAAGTACTTAATAAAGACAAAGATATAATTTTTTCTACTCTAGTGAATGGAAAAAAAGATGAAGCTGAACGACTAAATGAGTGGCAATGTTTAATTCAGTGGCTTGGTCAAGAAGATGCGTCTGTATGTCCTGGTGAATTAGGCCGTTTTATCAATGGTAATCGTTATCGTGGTAATAATGAACTTAAGGAAATATTTGAACCACTAAAGCAACTTAAAAAAATGTTTTCAGATCAATTAAGTCGACGCAATAAAAGCTTGGCTAAACAGATTGAAAATAATCCTGTTTATCAGCTGGTCTCTCATGGAATTACAGAAATTCGTCAGAGTTTTGCTCGAGATAAAGAACAACATGCAATGATGGATTTCGATGATTTGATCACCTGTCTCAGTCTGCGATTGCAGACAAGTGAAGGACAAGGGTTGATGAAAGAATTGCATAAGCAGTATCCTGTCGCCTTAGTCGATGAGTTTCAGGACACCGATCCCAATCAATATGCGATTTTAGATATTCTTTATCCAAAATCCGATCAACAATCAGCTCTGTTTATGATTGGGGATCCAAAACAAGCAATCTATGCCTTTCGAGGTGGTGATATCTTCACTTATTTAGATGCGCGTAAAGCCGCTGATTATCATTGGCATATGGACACAAACTGGCGTTCAGTCGATACGGTTGTGACAGCTTATAATCGACTATTTCTGGGGGGATCTTTAGAGCAAAATAGTAGTGATGAGGTGTTTGGCTATGATATTCATTATGAAAAAATTAACTCTACGGATAAAGCAGAAGCAGCAAAAATATCATTTAAAGATAGCAGCGATCATTTTACCGCAATAAATTATTGCTGGCTTTCTGAAGTGGCAAATCCCAGTGGCGCAAAAGGAGATGCAACAACTGATGATTTTAAACTGGGTCTGGCACAATGGTGCGTCACTGAAATCAGTCGATTATTGACTGAAGCAAAGCTCGGTGAACAGTCTCTGCAGGAAAAAGATATTGCTATTTTAGTTCGTACGGGCACTGAAGCTCAGATAATGCGAAATGTCTTATCAAATTCAGGCTTTCCTTCTGTTTATCTGAGTGAGAAAGAGAATATATTTAAAAGTGCACAAGCAAATGAATTATTGCTGGTTCTTAAAGGGATTTTAGAATCCGAAAACAGTGATTTACTGGTGGCTGCTTTATCGACCTATCTAATGGGGGGAACTGCTGAAAAACTAGCCCTTTATCAGGAACAGGGTTCTGAGCAGGCATGGGAGGAACAGCGCGACAGGGCGGTACAGTTACGACAAATCTGGCAGAAAAAAGGTTGTATGTCCATGCTGATGCAATTGATTGGCCATGATTATCAGCCTGAACCGTCAAAGCATGAGCGTTCTCTGACCAATATGATTCATCTTGCTGAATTATTACAACAGGCTTCCAGGCAGTATAAACATCCACAACAATTACTGAAGTGGTTCACTGATCAATGTCAGGCAGATAATAACCAGGATGAAGCACAACTGCGTTTGGAAAGTGATGAGAATCTGATTCGTATTATGACACAACATGGCTCAAAAGGACTGGAATATCCCGTAGTATTTATTCCTTTTGCCAGTGCTTTTAAAGATCCTGTACGTTTTGGTAAAACACTTCATGAATATTTTGAATACCATGATTCCGAATCTTATCAGGCAAAATGTCAGGTTGGTCAAAGCGATGAAGCGATTGAACTGGTCACATCAGAAGTGAATGCAGAAACCATTCGTTTACTCTATGTTGCTATTACGCGTGCAGCCTATCGCTGTTATCTGGGCGTTGCTCCATTTACAGAGAGTTCTAAGTCACCACTTGGCTTAACGCTTAAACTTGCAGATAGAGGTGATTGGGAAGAAACATTGCAGCAATTAGTCGACACCAGTGATGAGAGCAGTACACTCATTATGATTGATGATAATGAGACTCAGGTTTTATCACGACTAGAACCAATGAATGATTATGAGCTATTATCCTTATCACTACTAGAACATCCTATTGATTCTCATTGGTCATTGAGTTCTTTTTCATCTTTGATGCGTGATTCCTATTCGGCACGTCAGGAACAAAAAGATCGGTCGGATGAAGCTTTTGAATATAAAGCTCAGGAAGATGGTGAAAAATCGGCTACTGCCAATTCGCTGCGTTTTTCTTTACGCAAGGGTACGGATACTGGAAATTTACTGCATGATATTCTTGAATACACCAATTTTTCATCAATACAATACGACTGGCCCCTGGAAACACCATTACGCCGTTTTGGTGGTTTGCCTGAAGAACAACAAGTAGAGCTGGTTCAGTGGCTTCAGGATTGCCTGGATACACCACTACCACTTATTGAGCCAGCAAGTGAATCAATTAAACTCTCCGATCTAAGTTGGTCCCAGACTTTACGGGAGACAGAATTTTATTTTCCCATGAATAATATGCAGCTGGATTCTCTTTCAGTCATTTTAAATGAATATCGTGGTGGGGATCAGCGTATTAATTTACCAGAAAAAGAGAAACTTGTTGGTATGATGCGAGGTTTTATTGATCTTATTTTTGAACATAATGGACGTTTCTATGTGGTTGATTATAAATCAACGCATCTGGGTGATCAGCTGAAGGACTACCACTGGCAAGCATTAAAAGAAAATAACCAGCTTCATTATTATGATCTACAGTATTTAATTTATAGTTTAGCCCTGCATCGTTATTTATCATTAAGGATCACTCACTATGATCCCGAAATACATTTTGGTGGCGTTTACTATCTTTATTTACGAGGCATGAGTACTCAAAACAATGAATATTATGGGATATTTCATACGGCGATAGAGACTTCTTTATTAAATCAACTGGAAAAGGCCTTTCAAGGTGAAGTGATTAAGGAGGGTGCTGCATGATTTATTCGGATAGTGGTTCATGTCAGCAACAACTGGATGATATTGAAGCCATTGATTATTTTATGGCGCGCCAAATATCAATTGAATTGGAACTGGAGGAAGAAGCATTATTTTTTCATTTGTTATTGGCATTACAATGGGCTCTTCGAAAAGGCCACTCTTGTTTACCTGTAAAAGACGTCATGGGAAAAATTTACTGGGCGAATTCTGAAAAAGGGTTAAAGGGTTATTATTTCCCTTCTCTGATTGAAATCAATGCCTGTCTTGATGCTCTGGCGATTACTCCTGATGATAATGCCCCGATTGTTTTGGATAATCAGGCGTTGTATTTAAGACGATATTGGCAATTTGAAGTTGAGATTGCAGAAACACTGCAATCTCGTATGACTTTGCTGCCACTAGACAGACAACAGCAGTCTAGAGCAAAAGAAATTATTTCTCAGTTATTTAATGAAAATTTGTCCAGTCAATCTGAAGCTGACTGGCAGCAAGTTGCTGTTGCCAATGCCCTGGGACGTCGCTTAAGTATCATATCTGGTGGTCCTGGTACAGGAAAAACCTATACAGTGACACGATTATTAGCCACATTACAGGCAGTTAATAATGGCCAACTGAAAATATTAATGGCTGCTCCAACAGGAAAAGCCGCACAGCGATTAAAAGAATCAATTGCAGGGGCCAAGAGTGATTTAAAAAAACAATTAGTTGATGTGCATATTATTGATTCTATATCTGAAGAGGCGGTCACTCTACATCGACTCCTGGGCTTTCGACCTAATAACCTAAAGTTAAATTATAATGCCAAACATCCTTTAAACTGTGATGTGTTATTAATAGATGAAGTCTCAATGATTGATTTACCAATGATGGCGCGCGTACTGCGAGCATTGCCTGAACAATCCATGCTTATTTTATTAGGAGATGCTGATCAATTACCCTCAGTTGAAACGGGTAGTGTTCTGGCTGATATTGCCTGTCAACAACATCCTGGTTATCACCATGATGCAGCTGAACAGATTAAGTTGTTCAGTGGACAAATTGTCTCGGAAAACACTGATAGTCACTATAGCCATTTGACACTATTAACAAAAAGCCGTCGCTTTGGCGGAGATATTGGTGCAATTGCTACTGAAGTTATCTCTGCTAAAGCTCATGATAGTTGGGAAAGATTATTAAAAAATGAACAAACAATCATTAGTTTTGAATATGCAGAGAAGGGACAGTTAAATTATCTCCCTGATGCATTATATGAAAAATGGCTAATAAAAGCGTGTCAATATTATTTTTTAAAAATCTCCAAAGCTCAGAATTTGCATAAAGCATTTTCTGCCTTAGCCAGATTTCGTATTCTGCTACCGACCAGAGTAGGAGAGAGGGGCGTTGAACAACTCAATAAAACAATCGAGAAACTACTTAATAAATACAACAAAACGATCTATCCGGAACAAAACTATAAAGGTCGTCCAATTATGGTGATCCAGAATAGTTATTCAAGTAATTTATTTAATGGTGATGTCGGACTGGTTTGGCCTGATGATAATGGTAAATTAACCGCCTGGTTTGAAGATGAAGACGCTCGATATCGCCAAATTAGTCTGGCTAGACTGCCGTCAGTTGAAACGGTCTATGCTATGACGATTCACAAAACACAGGGCTCTGAGTTTGCCCATGTAGCCATTGTTTTACCCCAGACAGAGCATTCATTATTAAGCCCTGAACTTCTCTATACTGGATTGACCAGAGCAAAAGAATCTTTGTTTATTATTGGCAGTGAAGCTGTTTGGAAAAAAGCATTGAGCGAACGCTCATGGCGTTATTCTGGTTTAAGAAATCGCCTGGAAGATACCAAATAATTGATTGGTAAATATTTGAGAATAATAAATAATCAGTACTTTAGGTGTCTAAGATGCTCTAAGTTTTTGATTGTTTATGAATATTATGAATGTTTCAGGGTGATATTGTTGTCCGCTCCTTACCCAAAGCACAATTCATAGACTTTAGCATCCGGATTCCAGTCGGGTAAGACAATTCGTTTAGCTGTCTGTTTATGAAGTGTAAATGTATGAGTGGCTGGACGGTGGGTGTGACCATGAATTAAGGTATGGGCACTGTGCTCTGACATGATCTTTTCAACTGTTTGCTGGTTCACATCGGTGATTTCAGAGTTTTTTTGTATGCTTTGTTGTTTGCTTTGTTGCCTCATGTTCTTTGCAATGTCGAGTCGCTCACTAATGGATCTGGAAAGAAACTCTGTTTGCCAGGTAGGATCCCGTACCATTTTTCGAAAAGTCATATAGTCTTTATCATCACTGCAAAAAATGTCCCCATGAGAGAGCAGAACTGACTGCAGTTCTGCCTCACCCTTATTTGATAGAGTATAGAGATCGGGAATGAGTTGACAGCCGCTTTCCTTTTCAAAGCCAGACCCCATGAGAAAGTCGCGATTGCCATGCATTACATGGACTTGGATGCCAATATCGGAGAGTTGCTTTAATTGTGATATGGGCTGCTTATAAACAGGAATAGAAGCATCATCACCTATCCAGAATTCAAACAGGTCACCTAAAATGTAGAGAGAGTGAATGGTATTCTTGTTAGTGAGACAGGTTTTAATGAATTGATCAAAACATGCCTGAATATCAGGCCTTGCGGGATCCAGATGAAGATCAGAAATAAAGAGTTTTTTCATTGAGGAATGAGAGGGCATAAAAAAGAAAGTGGCGTTCTGGAGAACCCCACTTTCTTGTGACCAAAGAGGTTTATTCTATGGTTACTTTTTCAATGACAACATCTTCTACAGGAACATCGGAGTGGAAGCCTGCATTACCAGTTTTTACTGATTTAATCGCGTCAACCACATCCATGCCATCGGTGACTTTAGCAAATACACAATAACCCCATCCGTCTGCTGTCTCATTACGGAAGTTTAGAAATGCATTGTCTTTCAAGTTAATAAAAAACTGTGAAGAAGCTGAATGAGGATCGGGTGTACGTGCCATGGCTAATGTGCCTCTATCATTGGTCAGGCCATTACTTGCTTCGTTCTTGATATTTGTACGGGTATCTTTCTCATTCATACCGGGCTCCATACCGCCGCCCTGAATCATGAAGCCGTCAATAACACGGTGAAAAATAGTGCCGTCATAAAAACCATCTTTTACATATTGCTCAAAGTTGGCACAAGTTTCTGGGGCTTTTTCAGTATCAAGTTCTATGGATATTGTGCCATAGTTTGTTTGCATTTTAATCATAGTTTTTTTAAACCTTTCTTTAACTCTGTGAAGAACTTAGCTCTTGTCATTAGAGCCAGAAAATTAAATTTAATAGAATCTAGATAAGGATGAAAGCTAAAAAATCAAGCCCTGCATCTATAATAAAATCCTATTTACTTAACAACATCAACATCTTCTATGTATATGGGATCAACAGGGATGTTTTGCTGGCCAGCTGTTTTAATGGTCTTAACTCTGGCAATTGTATCCACAATATCCTGACCTTCAGTGACTTTTCCAAACACGGTATAGCCCCAGCCATTGATTGATTTACGGGTATGGTTTAAAAAGTCATTATCTTTCAGGTTGATAAAAAACTGAGCGGTTGCTGAATGCGGATCACCGGTTCTGGCCATAGCAATTGTGTAACGGTCATTTTTCAGGCCATTATCAGCTTCGTTCTTAATTGGGCTTAGGGTTCTTTTGCGATCCTGGGCATTAGTAAAGCCACCGCCCTGAATCATAAATCCATTAATGACTCGATGAAAAATGGTTTTATTATAGAAATTATTATCAGCATAATTAACAAAGTTTTTTACAGTGTCAGGTGCTTTATCAGGATAAAGTTCCAGAATAATGTCACCTTTAGTGGTGACCATCTTAATTTTGATTGTTTCAGAAGCGAAGCTGAGCAGACTAAAGCTGAGTAAAAATAAACTAAGAACTAAAAGTTTGAATCTTGTCATTGTTGAACCTTAATAATTAAATGTGAAGCACGTTAATCCGGAGTTTCTGGGCAAAAAGAGCATAGAAACCTATTTAAGAAACTGGAATTTGACAATATAACGGTTTTAATCGTGCGATTAAAGGGGTTAATGATTTATTTTTGTCTATTTATTTATTAAAATCACTGGTCTGGTGTAATCTGCATTACAATATTGATTCTTATGAGCCCTTCATTGTAAACAAATTTAACTTTTGGCCTAATTAATTTCAGACAGAAAAGATGAGCTACAAAATATGAGCGATACAGAGACAAAACCTTCAAGTAACTTTATACGTCATATTATTGATGAAGATATTCGCAATAATAAAAATAATGGTCAGGTGGTGACTCGTTTTCCACCTGAGCCCAATGGTTATCTGCATATCGGTCATGCAAAATCAATTTGTCTAAATTTTGGCCTGGCTAAAGATTATAAGGGTGGTTGTAATCTGCGTTTTGATGATACCAATCCTGAAAAAGAAGATATGGAGTATATTGACTCTATTTTGGAAGACGTTTCCTGGCTGGGCTTTGAGTGGCTTGATGAACCCAAATATGCTTCAAATTATTTTGGACAGCTCTATCAGTATGCCATTGAACTCATTAAGCAGAATAAAGCTTATGTGTGCTCTTTATCACCTGATGAAGCACGTGCCTATCGCGGTTCCTTAACAGAACGTGGAAAAGACAGCCCGTACCGTGAGCAAAGTATTGAAGAAAATCTGGATTTATTTGAGCGCATGAAGCTAGGTGAATTTGATGAAGGGGCTAAAGTACTGCGTGCTAAAATTGACATGGCTTCCCCAAACATCAATATGCGTGACCCGATCCTCTATCGCATCCGGAAAGTTGAGCACCATCAGACGGGTAATGAATGGTGTATTTATCCCATGTATGATTATACTCACTGCCTTTCGGATGCGATTGAAGGCATTACCCACTCATTGTGTACTTTGGAGTTTGAAGATCACAGGCCTCTGTATGACTGGGTTCTGGATCAATTACAAACACCGTCTCATCCTCAGCAAATTGAGTTTGCAAGACTTAATCTTAATTATACGATCACCAGTAAACGAAAATTAAAACAGCTGGTGGATGAAAAACATGTACATGGCTGGGATGATCCCCGTATGCCGACAATTTCCGGCTTGAGACGTCGTGGTTATACCCCGGCTTCTATTCGTGACTTTAGTGACCGAATTGGGGTGACTAAAGTGGATGGTATTGTAGACATGAGTACACTGGAGTTTTGTATTCGTGAAGATTTAGAGCACTCAGCACCCCGTGCTATGTGTGTTCTTAATCCGCTTAAGGTGACGATTGAAAGCTGGTCAGATGATCGGGTTGAAGATCTGTCTGCACCGAAGCATCCCAAAGATGAATCCATGGGACGACGCACTTTAAAAATGACCCAAGTGATTTATATTGATCGCAGTGACTTTGAAGAAGTGCCGCCCCCTAAATATAAGCGCCTGACCATTGATCAGGAAGTTCGCCTCAGGAACTCTTATGTCATTAAGTGTAATGAAGTGATTAAAAATGAGCAAGGCGAGGTTATCGAGCTGCGCTGTAGTCATGATGCAGATACTCTGGGGAAAAAACCTGAAGGGCGTAAGGTGAAAGGTGTTATTCACTGGGTTTCTGAACAATACAGTTTACCAGCGGAGGTGCGTATTTACGATCGCCTGTTTAGTGAAGAAAATCCGGATGGTGCAGCTAAAAAGCATGAAGATGCTGACAGCCATTTTTTAGATTTCCTTAATCCAGATTCATTAATGGTTATGAATGAAGCGCGAGCAGAAATCTCATTAGAAGAGACTCAACCCGGTGATTCATTTCAGTTTGAACGAGAAGGCTATTTTACCGCTGATCCGGATTCTGGTGCAGATAAATTAGTTTTTAACCGGACAGTGAGTCTTAGAGATTCATGGGCTAAAGCAGGGAGTAAATAAATTATGCTGCATATTCAGAATACACTCAGCGGCAAGAAAGAGCTATTTACTCCAATCCATCCAGGCAAAGTAAACATGTATGTCTGCGGGATGACTGTTTATGACTATTGTCATATTGGTCATGCTCGGGTTCTTGTTGTTTTTGATGTTATTACTCGTTATTTGCGAAATATTTATGGCCCGGAAAATGTGACCTATGTGAGAAATATTACAGATATTGATGACAAGATTATTGCCAGGGCCATAGAGAATGGTGAAGATATTGGTACTCTGACTGATCGTTTTATTGCTGCCATGCATGAAGATGCTGCTGCCCTGGGTGTAAAAAATCCAGATCTGGAACCTCGAGCAACAGAACATATGGACGAGATTCTGAAGATGATTCAGACTCTTTTGGATAAGGGATTAGCTTACCAGGCGGAAAATGGTGATGTTTATTACCAGGTCAGCCAGTTTAAGACTTATGGCCAGTTAGCCAAAAAAAATCTGGATGAATTACAGTCAGGCAGCCGGGTTGAAGTGGAACAGGCTAAACGAGATCCGCTTGATTTTGTCCTGTGGAAAAGAGCCAAGCCCGGTGAGCCCTGCTGGGATTCTTCATGGGGTAAAGGGCGTCCGGGTTGGCATATCGAATGTTCAGCTATGTCGGTAAGTTCCCTGGGGGATCATTTTGATATTCATGGCGGTGGACTGGATCTTAAATTTCCTCACCATGAAAATGAAATTGCCCAATCTGAAGGCTGTACCGGACATAAATTTGTGAACTATTGGATTCATAATGGTTTCGTACGAGTCGATGATGAAAAAATGTCAAAGTCGCTGGGTAACTTTTTTATTATCCGGGATGTGCTTAAGACTTATGCGCCGGAAGTGATTCGCTATTTTATTCTGAACAGTCATTATATGAGCCCACTGAATTATTCTGATGAAAATCTGGATAAGGCCAAAGCCTCTTTGACGACCCTGTATCAGGCTTTACTGGAATTCGATGATATTGCTAAGAATGCTCCTCTCGATGAGGGTAGCGAATATGTACAGCGCTTTGTTAAGGCAATGGATGACGATTTTAATACACCAATGGCAATTTCAGTCTTATTTGATATGAGTCATGAGCTGAATCGCCTCAAAGGCAGCGATATTGAGTTGGCAAAAATACTGGCTGGGCAAATGAAGAAACTGGCTGAATTGCTGGGTTTGCTGGAAAGTAAGGCGCAGCAATTCCTGCAGGGTAGTACTGCAGAAGGTGGTTTATCAGATGATGACATTAATGAGCTGATTGAACAACGAGTTACAGCTAAACAAGATAAAAACTGGTCAGAGTGTGACCGTATCCGTGATGTCCTTGATGTTGAGGATATATTGCTGGAAGACACTTCTGAAGGGACTCGCTGGCGCAGGAAATAATGTTTTGCCAATGTGCTTGGCTATCCAATGAGTCGAAGAGTTTTCAATGGTTTTATGTAAAAATTGCTGATATAGAATCTCAAAGCTGAACACCATTTAGTGTATAGTATTGTGGCCGGCCATAAGCGAAGCCGGGTGAAATAATACCTCAAAGAAACTCATTTATTCACTTTCTATAAATTTAAGATTAATAGTGATTAATTTTAAATACAAAATACTTGTGATATTGAAACAGGTCGAGTAATGTTCTTATTACTGATATGCATTTTATTTACAAGCAATACCATTTAATTTATGCCAGCAAAAAGAAAAAATCCAGTCAAAAAGCGTGCGACTAAGAAAAAGTCAGCAAGAAAGAAAAAAAGTGTTAAAAATCGGTTGGGTCGGTTTGTTAAAAAAACGCTACTATGGGGTGTTGTTTTTGGCAGCATTATTCTCAGTTTTTATACACTTTATCTTAACAGCATCATCAAGGAAAAGTTTGAGGGTCGCCGCTGGTCTATTCCTGCAAAAGTGTATGCGCGCTCACTGGAAATCTATCCCGGATTGAAAATAACGGTTAAACAATTTGAAAAAGAATTGAAACTGGCTGCTTATCGTAAGGATAGGCTGCCATCAACCCAGGGAAGCTTCTCTCGAAATGGCCGAAGTATTGAAGTTGTGACTCGCCAATTTAAGTTCCCTGATGGTGATGAGCCTTCTCATAAATTACGTATAAAATTTAGTGCGTCAGGGATCAGCTCTATTTATGATCAAGAACAAGGTCGAAAAATATCACTGTTACGACTTGATCCGGCTATTATCGGCAGCATTCATCCCCGGTTACATGAAGATCGGCTTCTTCTGAGTCAGGATGAAATACCTCAAAAACTTAAAAAATCTTTGCTTGCTATTGAAGATCGGCATTTTTATCAACATTACGGTATTGATCCCAAGGGTATTGCCCGTGCGATGTTGGCAAATATTAAAGCAGGCTCGACTGTACAGGGCGGTAGTACCCTGACTCAGCAACTGGTGAAAAATTTCTTCCTGACCCATGAGCGAACCCTGGTCCGCAAAGTCAATGAAGCCATTATGTCACTCTTGCTGGAATATCATTATTCCAAAGATGATATTTTAACCGCCTATATTAATGAGGTCTATCTTGGACAGGATGGGCGACGAGCCATTCATGGCTTTGGTCTGGCGAGTGAATACTACTTTAAGCGTCCTATCAGTCAATTAAGTCAACCTCAGATTGCTTTGCTGGTTGGCCTGGTTAAAGGGCCTTCTTATTACAACCCCAGGAATCATGAAAAACGCGCTTTAAAACGCCGAAATACTGTACTTAAGGTCATGTTGGATCAAGGTCTGGTAAAACAGAAGCAATATGAGAAAGCGGTTAAATCCAGTTTGGGGATTAGTCGTCGCTGGTCGCTCAATCATTCACCCTTTCCCGCTTTTCTGGACAGTGTAAAGGAACAATTAAATGAAAGGTATAATCAGAATGATCTGACGGATAATGGGCTGAGAATTTTTACTACTCTGAATCCTCAGGTACAATGGGCCGCAGAAACAGCGCTTGTCAGCCAGATAAAAAGTTTTGGTGTAAAACGGGCAAAACATTTACAGGGAGCAATTGTTGTCAGTCATCGTGATTCAGCTGAGATACTGGCTATTGTGGGCGGCAAAAAGAATCGGGAAGGGGATTTTAACCGAGCAATCAATGCCCGTCGGCCTATTGGTTCACTGATAAAACCAGCCATCTATCTGACCGCGTTTGAGCAAGGGTACACATTATCATCCTTGCTCAAAGATACCTCTTTTTCAGCTAAAAGTGTTAAAGGAAAACTCTGGAAACCTGAGAATTATGACAAAAAAGAACATGGTATTGTTCCCTTACATGTATCCCTTGCGAAGTCCTATAATCTGTCTACAGCACGATTGGGTATGGATCTCGGTGTTGATAAAGTTCTGAATACGGTCAGAAGTTTAGGTGTTGAAACCGATGCTTTGCCCTATCCTGCGGTTTTATTAGGCTCACTGACACTGTCACCGATTCAGGTAAGCCAAATGTATCAAACTTTGGCTGATCAGGGCTTTTATTCACCATTACATACAATTTTATCAGTTCAGGATGAAAATAATGAATCTTTACAGCAATATCCCGTTCGAGTAGAACGTCGGATTAATGAAGATTCCGTTTATCTGGTGAATGCCAATTTGCAGGAAGTGGTCAGTATGGGGACGGGGAAGGGCTTGTCCCGTTATATTTCTTCTCGATATAATATTGCCGGCAAAACAGGAACAACTAATGAATTACGTGACAGCTGGTTTGCCGGTTTTGGTAATAATCTTGTCGCTGTGGTCTGGCTGGGACGTGATGATAATAAGCCTGCTGGTCTGACGGGTGCATCGGGTGCTTTAAGAGTCTGGGGACGAATGATGAAGCAATTAGATGTGGGTATTCTGGAACAAAATCAGCCGGATAACATCAAATGGTTTTGGATTGATTCAATGAATCAGGTAAAATTAACGGGTCGTTGTAATAATGCTGAGTTTTTACCGTATATAAAAGGCAGTGAACCTGAAAAGGTGCAGTCTTGCAACTCAAGCCAATATATTAAGAAGAATAAAACAAACTGGCTGGAACGTTTGTTTAACTAAAATGAACACAAACTAAAGCGCAAAATGATTAAAATATATTTATTAATTCTACTGATTATCAGTTTCATCAATGGTTGTTCAAGTATTGATTACTCACGAAAGAGTTCTGATTTATCTCAGACAACAGCTCCTATTGAAGAACGTACTCCTCTTGAGAGTGATATTCAACAACCACGATTGATTACAACGGCAGCCGTGACTCACAGCCCAGCAGTTAAAAAGAAACAAACATCACCTCCCCCCAGTCGACAAGCCGTTCTTGACCTATTGGAGCAATCAAAGCAGGCCATTCAAGAGTATGAATATGATAACGCCGAGGCACTTCTTAAAAGAGCCTTACGGATAGAGCCGGGTAATGCCTGGCTCTGGCATAACATGGCAGTGCTTAAATTTTACCAGCAAGATTATCATCAAGCGATACAACAGGCGTTGAAATCCAATAATCTTGGAAAAAACAGTCCTCAGTTGAGAAACAATAATTCAAAGATAATTAAGCAAAGCTATATTGAGCTTGGAGAATTAGAAAATGCTCAACAATATTAGCACTGATTCACATATATAAACTGATTTTATGAAATTGTAATAATGTTCAGGTATAATAACGACGTTGGAACCTTTTAAACAATTGCTGGGTTTCATGCAGTTTAATAATTTAGCTATGATTCATAGATAAATTACAGGCAGATTAATAACTTAAGGAGCCTGCCCGTCGGACAGATTCCTGGCGCTAATGATTAGCCACTACTGAATGTATAATCAGGTTTAGTTAAGCGGAATAGAAACTCACCTATTTATCAACAACATCGGCCATCAATAATGACACAAACTGAGCTTCAACAATTTCGATATATTTCTTTAAAACTATTACTACTCATTTTCTGCCTGGGGTTCATGATTCCCGGAACCGCTTCTGCCGAGTTTGATGAAGTGACATTAAATAATGCGATTAACCGCGCTGGTTTACAGCGGATGTTGACCCAAAGAATGCTGAAATCCTATTGTCAACTGGGGCAGGATCAATTTTATATCGAGCCGGATAAAAAATTAGAAGATGCTCTCACGCGTTATGAAGAAGGTCTTACTTTTCTTAAAGATTTCAAATCCGTTGATGGCGTTAAAGGTTCTTTAAATGCAATAAATGCTATCTGGCCTGAGTATAATGCCTTAATTACGGCTCCTGCGAAAAAAAGTAATGTACCTGAACTTGTAAAGATGAATGAGAAGTTGTTGTCGCTTTCCCATCAAATCGTTTTAGACTTAGAAAAACTGTCAGGCAAAGAGTTAGGTAAAGTTGTAAACGTCTCTGGTCGTCAGCGTATGTTAAGTCAGCGAATTGAGCTGTTTTATTTGTTGCGAGACTGGGGCTTTGAGGATGAGTACTACCTTAATGAGTTGGCAAAATCTCGTAAGGCCTTTGCCTCTGGTCTGGATTTTCTAAACAACTATCAGTCCAATACTGATGAAGTAAAAGTTTTATTAGCAAAGGTAGGAAAATCCTTCAACTTGTTTAGTCATTCGCTTGATGATAAAAATAATGCTTTCCTTGTTTCATTAACTGTTCGCCAATTATTGAAGTACATGAACACTGCAACGAACCTCTATAGTAAAATGTAAGAGTATCTGTGCTCGGACGGAAGAGTCTGACTTCTTGAAAATTCAAATATGTCATCAAATTTCACTTATCGATGAACAGCAATGGAATGCACTGGTTCAGGATAATAATCCTTTTTTACGCTATGAATTTTTAGCTGCTTTAGAAAAACATGATTGTGTTGGTGAAAAATTTGGTTGGCTGCCGCGACATATTGCTATTTATCAGGATGATGAATTAGTTGGGGCAATGCCCCTATATGAAAAGCATAATAGTTATGGCGAGTTTGTCTTTGATCAGTCATGGGCAGAAGCCTGGCAACAGCATGGCTTACGCTATTTTCCTAAACTTGTTTCTTCTATTCCTTATACCCCGGCTTTAGGTCAGCGTTTGCTCATTAAAACAGAAAACTTGGCTGATTTGCTTTATCCGTTGTTGATGAAAACTCTCCAGGAACTTACTTTGCATCGTCAGGCAAGTGGTTTTCATATCTTGTTTCCTCAGACTGCGGAGCTTGAATGGCTCAAAAAACAGGGGCTGTTTATCCGTCATGATTGCCAATTTCACTGGCATAATAAACGTTATTCCCATTTTAATGATTTTTTAGCACAGCTTTCATCACGAAAACGAAAAAATATTATTAAAGAACGACAGGCTGTAGCCAATGCCGGCGTGACCTTAAAACGATTAAATGGTTATCAGGCCAGCGAACAGGACTGGCGGAAAATGGCCCATTTTTATGAGCGTACATTCACTGAAAAATGGGGTACAGCCACGCTGAACTATGAATTCTTTAAAACAGTTGCAGAAAAATTGCCTGAGCAAGTTGTCCTGGTTCTAGCACAGCAGAATAACACCTGTATCGCTGGAGCACTGATGTTTTGTAGCGATACCCATTTATATGGCCGTTTTTGGGGCTGTGATAAAACCATTAAAGGTTTACATTTTGAAGCCTGTTACTATCAGGGGATTGAATACTGCATTGAAAATAATCTGGCTATTTTTGAGCCGGGTGCGCAGGGTGAACATAAAGTCTCACGGGGCTTTATACCTACGCTAACACGTTCTGCACATTATTTAATGGAAAACCCATTTGAACAATCAATTATTAAGTTTGTCGAGTATGAAAAGACTAATGTATTCAATTATATTGATCATATTAATCAGCACTTACCTTATAAATAAACTGAGTGAAAATTAGTAATGAAACCTTATTCTGAATCGAGTGAAGAGAACAAAGACGTTATTCTAAATGTTATTCAACCCTTATTACTTGAAAAGAAAAGCTTGTTTGAAATTGGTAGCGGTACGGGTCAGCATGCTATTTATTTTGCCCAGGCAATGCCGCATATTCAATGGCATACCAGTGATCGTTCTGAGGCTATAGCAGGGATTAAAATGTGGGTCGATGAATATAAAGTCAATGGAAAGCTGCATAATCTGCATTCACCCATACCGCTGGATGTTGCACAAAAGCATTGGCCTGAGATTAAAGTTGATGCGATTTTTACGGCAAATACTCTGCATATTATGCACTGGAATGAAGTGCAGAACCTTTTTAATAATATGACGAAACTTTTAAGTGAAGATGGTATTGTACTGGCTTATGGCCCATTTAACTATCAGGGAAAATACACTAGTGACAGCAATGCAAGATTTGATGCCTGGTTAAAGTCTGGTGATGCAAATAGTGGTATCAAAGATTTTTCGGTTTTGGTGACTTTAGCAGAAAACAATGGATTTAAACTGTTTGCTGACTATGAAATGCCGTCAAATAATCGCATATTATGCTGGAAAAAGTGAGTATTTAATTTGAATTAGATATAAACAGTGCTCACTGAACAATGAGGGATTTTAATTGATAGATTAAATCTAAGGCTTCTCTGGGAGAAAGTTCATCCGGGTTAATTTTCTCAACAGCTGTCTGTATTTCATTGCATTGTTCAGGTACTGATGGGAGTAGAGTGGATTTTTGCTTAGAGAGTTTATCTTCTTTATTATATAGGAGGTTTGTTTCTTCCAGTGTGCGTAGTTTTATTTTTGCCATATCGATGACATTTCTTGGGACACCGGCAAGAGCAGCCACCTGAATACCATAACTTTGTGAGGTGCAGCCATCCTGAACCTTATGCATAAAGACAATTTTTTCGCCATGCTCAACAGCATCCAGGTGGACATTAACAATTTGTTCAAATGATTCAGGTAAATGGGTTAATTCAAAATAATGTGTGGCAAAAAGTGTGAAAGCCTGGCAAGTGTCGGCAAGATAATGGGCTGAAGCATAGGCCAGGGATAAACCGTCATAGGTGCTTGTGCCACGACCGATCTCATCCATCAATACCAGACTCTCTTTACTGGCATTGTGTAAAATATTAGCTGTTTCAGTCATTTCAACCATAAATGTTGAACGCCCGCCTGCCAGATCGTCGGAAGCGCCAATACGAGTAAATATTCGATCCACAGGGCCAAAATGAGCTGATTCAGCAGGCACATAACTACCAATGTAAGCCAATAAAGTGAGCAGGGCAGCCTGCCGCATGTAAGTTGATTTACCACCCATATTCGGGCCGGTAATGAGTAACATACGTCGGGAGTTATTGAGCAGCATATCATTGGCAACAAAAGGATTTTCCTGTATGTGTTCTACCACAGGATGCCGTCCCTGTGTAATGGCAAGGCAAGGCTCTGTGCTCAATTGCGGCTGGCACCATTGCAGGGTAAATGCTCGTTCTGCAAAATTAGCCAGAACATCCAGCTCACAGATGGCCTGGGCACTGAGTTGCAAAGCACGAAAGGGGGGCGTAAGCAGCTCAAATAAGGCTTCATAAAGTGCTTTTTCTTTTGCTAATGCTTTTTCATTGGCACTGAGCACCTTGTCTTCAAATTCCTTCAATTCTGGTGTGATATAACGTTCATTGGTTTTAAGTGTCTGCTTGCGTTGATAGTTATCCGGGACTTTGTCAGACTGAGCACGACTTACCTCAATATAATAGCCGTGCACCCGGTTGTAATTGACCTTGAGAGTCGGGATGCCGCTGCGTTCTTTCTCTCTGCTTTCCAGATCGATTAAAAACTGATTGGCATTTTTCTGGATATTACGCAGTTCATCTAATTCCTGGTTGTACCCGGAGGCAATGACACCACCATCCCGGATCAGCACCGGAGGATTTTCAATAATAGCTCGTTTGAGTAAGTCATGCTGTTCAGGAAAGTCTGAAATTTGTAAAGCCAGTTGTTTTATTAATGGATCAATATTGTTGTTAAACTGATGGTGTAACTCTTGTTGTAAAAGAGGTAAAACGGCAAGAGAGAGTTTTAAACGCTCAAAATCTCTTGGACGGGCCGTTTTTAAAGCAATACGAGTGAGTACACGTTCAATATCACCAATTTGTTTCAATAAGGGCTGAATTAATTCATATTGATTGTCAGTTTGTAAATGCTGGACACTCTGATAACGCTGCTTGAGTATGTTGTGATCACGCAGAGGCCGGTTTAGCCAGCGGCCAAGTAAACGACTGCCCATTGCTGTTGACGTCTGATCAATAACGGCCATTAGCGTGTGATCCTTATTACCACTGAGAGCGGTATCAATCTCCAGGTTACGGCGGCTGATAGTATCCAGAATCACTGCGGTATCATGCTGTTCTGGTTTTAAACTATGAATGTGAGGTAGGGCTGTACGCTGTGTATTTTGCACATATTGCAATAAACAACCCGCTGCTCTGAGGGCATTATGAAAATCATCACAGCCAAAGCCCTTAAGATCCTGAGTTGCAAATTGCTGGTTTAAGGCTTGTCTGGCAGATTGCTCATCAAACCACCAGGAAGGCTGTTCTGCAAAGGCTGTTTTTTTACCCAGCTGTTGCTGTAAAGTGCCTTTAATGCTCAGGCTTTCTTCTAATAATAATTCAGAGGGTCTGTGTCGCTCTAGCTCAGATTGCAGAGCCTCTAGAGAATCGAGTTCTGAAACAGTAAACTGACCACTGGTTAAGTCAAGGATTGCCAGTCCATAAGTGACGGGGTTTTGAGTCTCATGAGTCTGGCTAATAGAGTCTTGCTGTATATTGGTAAAGATGGCGGCCAGAAGGTTATCTTTCCTGTCTTCAAGCAGGCTGTCTTCAGTAATGGTGCCAGGAGTAATGATACGGACAACTTTTCGTTCAACAGGACCCTTGGAGGTTGCCGGATCACCAATTTGTTCACAAATTGCAACAGACTGGTTAAGTTTAACCAGTTTAATAAGATAATTATCAACTGCATGGTAGGGCAGGCCTGCCATTGGAATCGGCTCACCGCAAGCTCGGCCCCGGGCAGTTAAAGACAGATCAAGTAATTGAGAGGCTTGCTTTGCATCATCAAAAAAAAGTTCGTAAAAATCACCCATCCGGTAAAAAACCAGCATATTAGGAAATTCAGCTTTAATTTTTAAATATTGCTGCATCATAGGTGTAAACTGTTGGAGGTTTTGCGAATTAATTTCAGGGGTGGTCATAGGTTATATGCTGAACTCTTATTAGTGATGTGCTTTATTTAAGATTATATGATAACTAATGTTAGGTGGCTAGCATGTCCGAGGTGTATGGGCGATTCACCCATGACCATAAAATGATGAACCAGATTTCTGATTACAGATTACTATTTTATTTTTAGTGTATACTTATTTGGGTATTCGTAAAACCTTGTAGAAATATCATTTTCTTAACTTTTCCATCATATGTAGAATTTCTGTTCCAAGATTCAGCTCAGGTTCGTCAATG
>JADGEM010000120.1 GCA_016744375.1 Gammaproteobacteria bacterium | reverse complement strand
GAGTCCTATTCCAATCAATGCCAGTATGGGTATGCTCGCATCACTTATTATTGCATTTGTATTCACCCCTTGGTTAACCAATATTCTATTAGCTAAAGTCCATTCAAACCATGATGCAGTCCATTCCGACTCCGATAATGAAAAAAATGATAAGTTGAACATTTTTTTCACTCGCCTGATGTCACCTTTTTTACAGGGGCGTGTAGGCCGACGTAACCGCTGGTTTTTATTACTGGGCATTTTATTATTGATTGGTGTTGCTCTACTGATGGTCGTTAATAAAACAGTCGTTTTAAAAATGCTGCCTTTTGATAATAAATCAGAACTTCAAGTTGTACTTGATATGCCAGAAGGTTCAAGTTTAGAGCAAACCAGTCGAGTACTGCATGAAATAGGCGGTTTTCTGGACACCGTGAATGAAGTTACTGATTATGAAGTCTATGCGGGAACAGCTTCACCTATCAGTTTTAATGGTTTAATCCGTCAATATTATTTACGTGAGGGAGCCAATATTGGTGATATTCAGGTTAACCTAATTGATAAACAGCATCGAGAACGAAAAAGCCATGAGATAGCACTTGCTATACGACACCCAATCCAGACGATTGCCAGGAAATATTCTGGTAATGCCAAGATAGTTGAAGTGCCTCCCGGTCCACCAGTTCAGGCACCTATCGTTGCTGAAATTTATGGTCTGGATTATGCGGGGCAAATCCGTGAGGCAAAACAAATACGGCAATTGTTTGAAAACACATTGGATATTATCGATATTGATGACAGTATTGAATATCCGTCGACCAAATTTACTATTACTGTCGATCGTCAAAAAGCTTCTTTGCTGGGTGTTAATCAATCCACTATAGTCCAGGCTCTTGCGACTGTATTGAATGGTGCTGATGTAACCTATCTGCATGATAAGCATCTGAAATACCCAGCACCTGTGCGCCTGGAGTATTCTGAGATTGACAAGGCTGATTTGGAGCAGGTACTCGCGTTACAAGTTCGTTCAGAAAGTGGGAAACTGGTCCCTTTACTGGAGATAATTCAATTACAAAAAGGCACTCGTGAACATAATATTTACCATAAAGATCTATTGCCTGTCGTATTTGTCACTGCTGATATGGGAGGGATAGTCGATAGCCCTTTATATGGTATGTTTGAGATTTCTGATGCATTAGAAAAGAACAAAACACTGCCCCAATATTTTATTAATCAGCCTGAAAACCCTTATGAATACAGTCTTAAATGGGACGGTGAATGGCAGATAACCTATGAAACTTTTCGTGATATGGGGATCGCTTATGCAGTGGGCTTATTAATGATTTATTTACTGGTCGTCGCTCAATTTCGCTCCTATCTGGTACCACTGGTCATTATGGCACCAATTCCTCTGACGATTATTGGTATCATGCCAGGCCATGCCCTACTTGAGGCGCAGTTTACAGCCACTTCTATGATCGGAATGATTGCTCTGGCAGGTATTATTGTGCGTAACTCAATTTTACTGGTTGATTATATTAACCAGCTGGTCAGTGATGGAATGGAATTGCACAATGCTGTTGTTCAATCTGCAGCAGTAAGAGCCAAACCAATTATATTAACCGGAATTGCGGCAATGATTGGTGGTTTTTTTATTATTGATGATCCTATCTTTGGGGGGTTGGCTATTTCCTTAATTTTTGGTTTACTGGTATCTACTATGCTAACTTTGATAGTCATTCCTGTTGTTTATTATGCTGCAATGGAAAAAAGACAGGACAAACTCATTAATACTTGAGTGATTCTATATCATTGCTTACCGGCTTTGCCGGAGGTCTTTGACTTTTGAGGCTAAATTAATAGCTTTCTAACTGTCAAAATTCTTTACACAGCGTTACTATCGTCCCTAAGCAGTAGTTCAGTTTATTTACAAAACTAATGCCAGAAATCGAAAAACTGCCATTTTCTTGCAAATATGAAGAAAGTAAGTGCCATAGTAACGAATATTTATCATGCTTTTATAATGGCTGTCCCAAAAGAGGTAATCGTAAATTACTTCTACTATACTTGAACCTAACACATCAGTTAAATTTACTGTGATGACCTAATGCACTGCAAAGTCATTAATCTTCAGCACCTTGAATAATATCACTAAAATCCAATTGATATGTTAGGTTGAAACACGTGATATTAACTTTTTAGAGAGAACAAATCTTGAGCAATCTTATTCTTGAAAACAAATTCTGTGTTGCATTATTAGAAGATTTAGCAAGGGATAAGCTTGTCTTGCCTACATTACCTGAGATTGCACTACAAATTCGAGAAGTTGTTGCGGACGAAGAAGCTGATTTAAGCCAGATTGCTAAGATTATTGGTCAAGATCCCGCAATTAGCGCCCGCTTAATAAAAGTGGCTAACAGTCCATTGTTTCGGGGAACAAACAAAATAGAGACAACTTCTCAAGCCGTTACCCGCATGGGACAGACAGTTGTAAAAACGATGGCAACCAATATGGCTCTGGAACAGGTTTTTAATGCCAAAACCCCTATTGTAAAAAAATATATGGCGGACATCTGGACAGAAAGTACTCAAGTCGCTTCAATTGCCTCTGTTATGGCAAAAAACTTTACTCAGTTAAAACCCGATCAGGCAATGCTAGCTGGTTTACTCCATAATATTGGCTCATTGCCCATTCTATCAAGAGCTGAGGATATTCCCGCGCTACTAAAAGATGAGAAAATATTTGTCAATTTATTGGAACGCTTATCGGGGCAAATTGGCTCTTGTATTATTCAGAATTGGGACTTTCCTGACGAAATAGTTAATGTCATTCGGGAGCACAACAACTATGAATATGATAGTGATACGGTTGATTATGTTGATGTCGTCATTGTCGCTAAATTGACAAACCTGGAAAATACCAATCACCCTGATGCTGAATTAAATTGGAATAACATCCCCTCTTTTCACAAACTAGGGCTAGTTGATGAAGTGGAAGAAACTGAAAAGTCAGAATTTGAAGGGTATATTATAGAAGAGATAGAAATTACTCAGAATTTATTTGTTTAGAATGGACAGCATAGCCACACATAAGTTTAGCCTGTTCAATTTGACTATTTTTACAGATAGGAACAATTTTAGAAAAAGGCTGGTTAACAAAAAAATCAACTTATCATGAGTTGCTGGCATGATTTAAAGGTTTTGACATTACTATTTCCAATATAAAATATTATCCAGAATATAAATACTGAAAAGCAGATTTGGTCAAGCCTCTGTGAAACTCTATCTACAGCCGCAATATTTCAGTTATTCCGTACTAGAAAGTCTCTTAACATTTACGCTGCAACCCCTTTTTTTTGTACTTTTTACATTTCAAAGTTACTGCTATGTAGAGCTTGTGACTAAATCAAGGAAGTGCTAATTATGTGGCTGGTTTAATTTGACCCAGCAATTGCCCCATTTGCACAGGCAGATCAGGCTGTAGTTTTTTATCCCACTCAATTGTATCTTTGGTAAATAATAAGACAACCGTTGAACCCATATTAAAACGTCCCATTTCCTGGGCTTTGATTATTTTTTCCTGATCCTGATACTGCCAGCGTTGTATTTGTTTCCGCCGTGGTGGGGTAATGACGCCTTGCCAGGTAGTTTCGATACTGGAAACGAAGATAGCGCCTACTTGTATCAGAGCCATTGGGCCTGCAGGCGTTGAAAATAGTGAGAGGACACGTTCATTACGGGCAAATAAACGTGGGATGGTTTTTACTGATGCTTTGTTGACGCCAAATAATTGTCCTGGAATGTGCAGCATTTCCTGCAATGTGCCCTCTACAGGCATGTGAATACGGTGATAGTCTCGTGGCGACAGGTAAATCGTTGCAAATTTTCCATGACGAAAAGTCCCTGTTAATGACTGATTGCCACCGACTAACTCATTTAAAGAAAAATAGTGGCCCTTAGCCTGAATTAACTGTTCATCTTCAATATCGCCTAACTCACTGATGGCACCGTCAACAGGGCAGCAAAGCTCGTCGGGGCTGGTCTTATCAATTCGGACATTGGCTTTTAATTGTCGGGTAAAAAAATGATTAAAATCCAGAAAGTCAGTGCTTTTTTCTTTTTTTGATTCACTCATATCAACATTAAATAATTTAATAAACTGATTGATTTGCAGATCTTTAAAACCCTTGTGCTTAATCCGCATAAAACGATGGATCAATGAAGATAAAAAGTGTTGAGGCAATAAAAATAATGGCCAGGTTTTCAGGTAATCAATCAAAGAGGCTTTTTCAATGTCTGGTTTATGTGGTTGGGGTGAATTCATGGGTAATTCAGTACTCCTGGGCATGAATTATAGGTTTATAATGCTTAAGATATAAGGTATGATCCCGAAGCTCAGCGTTTGGCTATGATTATACAAGCACTGTTTTAAAAATTAAGC
>JADGEM010000006.1 GCA_016744375.1 Gammaproteobacteria bacterium | reverse complement strand
TTATTGAAATATAAGTATAAATGGTGCCCAGACCTGGAATCGAACCAGGGACACAGGGATTTTCAGTCCCTTGCTCTACCGACTGAGCTATCTGGGCAATGCATATTTGAAACAAGGAATACTGCTTGCGTTTCAATGGCGTGTATTCTGTCTTTTTTGTGAGTTTCTGTCAAGAAAAAAGTGAAATAATTTATTCATTTATTGAGGTCAACCTAGGCATTGAGTTAAACCGTGTCATTATTTGAAGTAATGAAAATAATCATTTAGTTTGATTTTACTTAAATGAGAAAGCATCAGACTCTGGTTTAAGCCTTGCCTTCTCTTCAGCTAAAAATAAGTTACTTAGCAGTGATTATTTAGGTGCAACATAGTCATCTGGTTTAGCAGATGCTTCATCACTGAAAAAGAATTTGTCCATTTCGGCTTCTAAAAACTTTCTATGCTCAGGGTCAATAGGGGACAGGCGGTATTCGTTGATCAACATGGTTTGGTGTTGTACCCAGCCTCCCCAGGCTTCTTTTGAAACATTTTCAAAAATCCGCTTGCCCAAATCGCCGGGATAAGTCATTCTTTCAAGGCCTTCAGCTTCTTTTCCTAGTTTTACACAGTTTACCATTCTTGACATATTTGTACCTTTAATTTCTTGTGGGCTTAAATTGACGTATCGGCCAATTGGGATATTAGATTTTTAATGGGGGTTGGCATTCCTAATTTCAATGGTTTTTTTCTGTTGAACCAGATGAAATGATTATCATCCATGATCTGTGATGGAATTTTAACCGGTATTTTGACGGGAGTAATTTGTAAATGGTAATGGCTGAAGGTGTGTCTGAATTCAGGGAAAAATTGTTTTTCTTCGTGAAGCTCATAATAGTGCTTATCCAGCCATTGTTCGATTTCATTGATCGTTTCACACTGAGGGAAAGACCAAAGGCTGCCCCAGATACCTTGTTCAGGACGTTTTTCTAGAAGGATTTCTAAGTCTGAGGTGCTATTTTCATTAGTCAGCATTAATAAATAGGCACTTTTAACCGGTTTGTCTTTTTTGGGCTTAGGGTTAGGGTAAGCTGTTAATTCTTGGTGCAGATAGGCCTCGCATGTCTTATTGAGAGGGCAATGTATGCATTGAGGTCTGGTTCGGCTGCATAAGCTTGAGCCTAAATCCATCATAGCCTGATTAAATTTATCACAGTGCTTTGCTGGAGTGATATTTTCAGCCAATGACCAGAGTATTTTTTGAGTTTTGGAGTGACCACTCCAGCCCTGGACTCGAAAGTAGCGGCAGAGGATGCGTTTGACATTACCGTCAAGGATAGGATGATGTTGTGCCTTAGCAAGTGAGAGTATGGCTCCTGCTGTTGAGCGGCCAATGCCGGGCAGTTCCTGTAAGCCTTCACTGGAATCAGGAAGTTGAGCAGAATGTTCCTTGGTGATTATCCTGGCTGTTCTATGCAAGTTACGAGCTCGTGCATAGTATCCCAGACCTGTCCAGAGGTGCAGTACATCATCCTGAGGTGCTTTTGCCAGGGCTGTAACCGTTGGGAACCTTTGCATAAACTTTAAGTAGTAAGGGATTACCGTCTTTACTTGAGTTTGCTGCAACATAATTTCAGAAACCCAGACTCGATAGGGTGTTTTGTTTTGTTGCCAGGGAAGATCTTTTCTGCCGTGCTGGATGAACCATTTGAGCAATGGGGCGGCAAACTGTTCTTGAGTGGTGTTAATAATAATACCTTGTTGTACTGCGTATTTAGAGAGCTCAAAAAATTAACAAAATAAAGAACTTCCCCCCTCATATAGAAGGGGGGGAAGTTAATCGTCGTTTTCTAAGGATCGTATGAGATAAGAATCGGTGGGTAATATTAAAAATAGTATTAGAACTTCAGAAGCCCTTTAAATTTATCACCATATTTTTCTTCAAGTTTTTTATTCAATTTTTTCTCAACGGATTTTTTCACTTCATCCTGAACCATTTTGCTTAAATTGGCTTCCTGTGATAACTCAGAAAATTTACCTTTGATGGTATAGGGTATTTCTTTGCCTTTATAGTCGGCACCTTGTGACTTATCATCAATTTTAACACTATTGAGCAATTTAACTTTTAATGTGTAATCAAGGTATTCCTTCGGTAAATCGGCATAACCTTTTCCTGTGAATGACATAAGCGGTGATAAACTGGCAAGGTCATCATTATGAACTACACCATTTTTTATGTTAAAGGTTCCTTTTAGCTCAGTAAACTTCGTGTTTTTTTCCTGAGAGTCTGTTGGTATGGAACGGCCTTTTAATAGAGCATCTGCTTTTCTCAGAGTGTCTAATATATCCAGTTTTTTAATGTGGCCGTCTGTTACAAGAAGGTTCATTTTGCCATTACTATTTTTGACCAGACGATCCTGATCATTTCCTGAAGATGTAATATTGGCAGAAATATTGGCTGCTCCAGTGAATTCCTCACTGCCTGTGGTAGCCATCAATAAATCACCAATCTGGACTTGTTTTAGTTCATGAATGATTTTTAATTTTGGTGTTTTACCCCGGGCATCAATATCTGTTTTCAGGTTAATCGTGCCTTTATATAAATCAGCCTTTAGCGGGGCCAGTTGAACCAGTCCATCTTTTCCTTTTAGTACAATAACGACGTTTGTCATTTTTGCACCACCAGCAATAAACTGGGCAATGGCTAATTTACCGTTAAGATTTAATTGGCGAAGCATCTCGACAGGGAAGATAGGGCTGCTTTTTGCGGCAGGCTTAGAGCTGGTTGCTTTATTTGCAGTCTTTTTCTCTGCAGACTTGTCTGAAGCAGATGCATCTCCCTGTCCTGCCAGAGCGTAATAATCCAGGTTTAACTGATTTAATGTTAAATCAAAGCCATAAAATGGCGCTTTGAAATTTTTAATGGAAGCGGTGCCTTTAAGAGAGGTCTCATCAAGATTGGCTTCTAATGAACTGATGGTCATAGAATCGGTAGTACCCTTAAAGGTCATTTTTACATCGGCGGTATTGAGTGCTTTTGCTTCTTTCATCTTAGGCAGGGTTGCTCCAAGAGTTGCTGCCAATTGCTTGGGTGAAAATTGCTCAATGCTGACCTGACCATTAAATTCTGGTGAGCTATTCAGTTTGGCTGCATGGAATAAGCCGTTAATCACCATATCAAATGAAGTGAGCTTCATTTTATTAATATCAAGAACCTGAGTTTTTCCATTGAAGCTGATATCGCCACTTAATGAGGTCTTGTTTGCCCCTCCAGGAAGTGCGTTTCCTGTTAAGTCAAGTGACAACATTGTGCCGGGTAATTTAAAAACCTGTTGTGATAATGAAATGGTTGGTGAGCTGTTTAAGGTAAAATCACCTTTTATTGCAGGTTCACTGCTGTTGATATGAGTGGATATTTTTAAATCAAAAGGTTTATCTTCAATGAGTTCACTGATCGTGATATTGCTCTTAGATAAAGTTATTGTTTGATTTGCCTGCTCATCAGTCCAGCTGATGATTGCATCAGAAATTGTCAGACCGGCAATACTGATAGCGGGCATGGAACCAGCCTCTTTACTTTCAGGGGATGCTTTTTTAGTTGGGGGCTTTGCTGGAGTATCTGTTTTTCCTTTTTCAGAACTGTTTGCTTCTGGAGCAGAGGAAAGATCAGCCCAATTGGTTTGTCCCTGTTTATTTTTTATCAGGTTCAATTCCATTTTTGTTAATTTAATTTCACCCACATCCAGCCGATTAGCGGTCAGCAAGGGCATAATTGAGACATATAACGAGGCACCCTGCATTCGGGCAAAGGGTTTATCGGTAAAACCTTTGGCATTGCTGAGTTCAATTTTCCCCAATTCCAGTGAAACAGATAATGGTAAGGAGATTGACAGATCAATATCGCCATCGATTGTAAGAGTTCGACCTGTACTGTCATAAACCTGTTGAGCTATTTCATCTTTATAGTCATTCGGATCGATCAGGATTGGAAGTAGAATGCTTGCAAGCACGATAATAAGGACGAGTGAAGCAATCGTCCAAAGAAGTATTTTGATCAGCTTTGTCATATTTTCATCCATTGAAACAGTATAAAAAAATCGATAACAATTGTTATATATTGTCTGATAATTAAGATTATTTAAATATTTATATTATCTATTTAAATATATAAAAGTGACAATAGCAACTATATACACAACAGCTGGGTTATATAAGAAAAATACTATATTTATTAGCTATAAAGTGCTTTAATTTCCTTTTCAAACAGCTTCAATACTTTTGGGCGCTTTACTTTGAGTGTCGGGGTCAAAATATCATTCTCAACCGTCCAGGGATCTAGTGTAAGAACTACCTTGCGTATCTTGGCATAGCCTGGGAAATCATGTAGAACGGTTCTTAAATGTCGAACTATCTGATTCGCAACAGCCTTATTTTGAAGATTTTCTTTATCAAAAGGATCCAGGTTATTTTTCTGAGCAATATGCACCCATTCCTCTGAGTTCAAAACCAGAACCGCACCTAAATAGGCCTGACCTTCTCCTAACAGCAGGGCATGCTCAAATAGCGGATCAATCACAATAGTATTTTCAATATCAGTGGGTGGTATTTTTTCACCGTTGGACATAATTAATATATCTTTCAGGCGTCCGGTGATGTAAATATGTCCGGTTTTTTCATCAATACGAGCCTGATCGCCTGAATGGAACCAGCCCTCAGGATCAATTGCCTGAGCAGTTGCCGCATGATTATTCCAGTAACCCATCATGACACCGGGGCTCTTAATTAATAATTCGTCGCTGTCTCCTATTTTGAGCTCAATACCTTCCAGAGCGTGACCAATAGAGCGAGGGTCATTATTTTCAATGCGGTTGAATGTGGCAACCGGACTTGTTTCTGTGAGCCCGTAACCCTGAATCAGTGTGAGGCCCAGACCAATAAAAGTTTTTGCGACAGGAAATGGGATAGCTGCGCCGCCAGTTGCAGCCAGTCGAAGGTTGCCACCAAATTTTTGCATGACTTTATCGGCGACAATACGTTTTAAGATCGGCCACAACAAACAGGAGAGGCAGATACGGGCGCGTTTTTGCTTATATAAAAAACGATTCCAGCCGACCTGAACCGTGAGCTTAAAGAGTGCTCTTGTTATGGGAGAACCTTTTAATAGAGAGCTTTCAATTTTTGCGTAGACACGCTCATAAATACGAGGTACTGAAATCAGCAGTGAGGGTTTAATGGTAACCAGATCATCAGCTAATGCTTGGATTGAGCGTGCAAATGCGACACGGCAACCAACCATCACCGTCAGATAATAACCCAGACTTCGTTCAAAGGTATGGGACATGGGTAAAAAAGATAAAAAGAGATCATCCGCCTTTATTTTAAGACCTCTGGCTGAAGGGGAAACAATAGACAAAATGTTGTAATGACTCAGCATTACCCCTTTGGGTTTGCCCGTAGTGCCTGAGGTATAAACAATTGTCGCAAGGTCTGAAGGTTCTCCATTTCGCTTATGTAGAACAGGGCCTGGCTCGGGCAGCCATTGTTGTACCGAGGTGACTTTGTCAGTCTCATTTTCCAGTTTGTCGGATGTCGTGTCAACTAAAATGACACGCTTTAAAAAGGCATTATCTGTACAGATTTCACGTAAACGGCCCCACTGACTTATGTCCTGGATAATGAGTAATTTGATTGCCGCGTCGTTTAAGATATAGGCAATATTATCAGGACGATCTTCAAGATAAAGAGGAACGACAACAAGGCCTAGACCCAAAGCAGCCTGATCTACGGCAATCCATTCTTTACAGTTTTTCATCAGGATAGCCACCCGATCACCACTTTCAAGATTTTCGTTGGTTATTGCTTTTTGCCATTGACCGACTAAAATGGCCATCTCATTCCAGGTGGTTTCTTCCCAGGCTTTATTCTTATCCTGATTTTTTTGCTTATTATATTGAATATAGGCAACATTATCTGCGGAGTACATGGTTCTTTCATAAAAGAGTCCATCCAGCGTGCCGGCCTGTTCTGGTGTTATTGTATTATTTTGAGGCATTCATTAAATTCCTGGAAAATATCGTAAGCGTATCCCTAATGAAGAAAATCTGTGTAAAATATAACATATATTGATTAATTCAAAGTAGGAAATCTCTTGGATTGCTTACTTTATATTAAATGAGGAGTTTTTTTTGAATATTTTTTTAAATGGTGACCCGAAAGAGGTCGTTGATACCTGTACTGTGATGGATCTATTAACTGAAATGGATATTGTTGGACAGCGCCTTGCGGTTGAGGTGAATGAAGAAATTGTCTCTAAGAGCCAACATACCGATTATTCTTTCTCTGAGGGCGATAAAGTTGAAATTGTTCATGCAATTGGGGGCGGGTAACAGCTATTATTGGACGGTAGTAGTTTTCTCGTGTAGTTTTTAGGATAATATGCACCTATTTTTATAATTTACAGGAAATCGGGACAAAATATGCAAGATGACAAGTTGATCATTGCTGGTAAAGAGTACAATTCACGTTTGTTAGTGGGTACAGGTAAATACAAAGATATGGATGAAACTCGTGATGCAATTGAGGCAAGCGGTGCTGAAATTGTTACCGTTGCTATTCGTCGCACCAACATTGGACAAAACCCCGATGAACCCAACCTTCTGGATGTTATTTCTCCAGACAAATACACCATTCTGCCCAATACGGCTGGTTGTTATACTGCTAAAGATGCAGTGAGAACCTGTCAGTTGGCCCGTGAACTGCTGGATGGGCATGATCTTGTCAAGCTGGAAGTACTGGGTGATCAAAAAACACTTTACCCAAATATGGTTGATACGATTGAAGCGGCAGAAATATTAATTAAAGATGGTTTTAAGGTCATGGTATATACCAGTGATGATCCGATCATTGCTAAACGTCTGGAAGAAATGGGCTGTGTGGCTGTGATGCCATTGGCAGGACTGATCGGTTCCGGCCTTGGGATTTGTAATCCTCATAATATCCGCCTGATTAAAGAAAGTGCCAATGTACCTATCTTAGTAGATGCGGGAGTTGGTACGGCATCGGATGCGGCAATTGCTATGGAAATTGGTTGTGATGCTGTTTTGATGAACACTGCTATTGCTGGTGCAAAGAAACCGGTCTTGATGGCTTCGGCAATGAAAAAGGCCATTGAGGCAGGACGTGAATCATTTTTAGCAGGCCGTATGCCGAAAAAAGCTTATGCCAGTGCTTCTTCTCCAATTGATGGTACTTTCTTCTAGTGGTGAAGGCCTCTAAGAAAGATGAGCAATCGGGGCGCGTTAAACACCACCGAGCGGTAAAAAGTTATGTCGTACGTTCTGGCCGGATGACTTTTGGTCAGGAAAAAGCCTTTTCTGATTTATGGTCTATCCATGGTATTGAGGCTAATGCCTCGGTACTTGATTTTGAGCGGTTATTTAACCGGCAGGCTCCTACTATTCTAGAAATTGGTTTTGGAATGGGGGACTCTCTGATAGAAATTGCTGATCAACATCCTCAAAATAACTACATTGGTATTGAAGTGCATCGACCCGGTGTTGGTCGGTTGCTTGGAAAAATAGGTGAGCGAGCACTTACCAATTTGAAAGTGATGCAGTTTGATGCGGTTGAAGTTTTGAAAAAGCAAATTAATGATAATAGCCTGAGTGCTGTTTATCTGTTTTTTCCGGATCCCTGGCATAAAACACGACACCATAAGCGACGAATAGTACAAGATGATTTTATCCAGCTTATCAGGCAAAAATTATCCGTCAATGGTCAATTTCACATGGCAACTGACTGGGATGCTTATGCCCGGCAGGTATTAAAAATAATGATTAAAGCACCGGGTTTTAAAAATTGTGCTCCAGACAATGAATATATGCCGCGCCCGGAGTATCGTCCTACGACAAAATTTGAACGACGTGGTGAACGCCTGGGTCATGGCGTCTGGGATATCCTGTTTGAAAAAATAGACTAACTTTGCAGGAGCGCATTGATGAATCTGACAATGGCACTGGTACCAACAGCATGGGCCTTAATTGCGGATTTTTTATTATTACCTGTTTTATTCCTGATTTATAAGACCTTTCCAAAACAATGGTTTGCGCAATATTATAATATCTTTATGGCTACCTGTATTGGTCTGATGCTCCTCTGGTCGATGAAGGCTGGTATTCATGATGGCATGACTTATCATTATCTTGGGGCAACTCTATTAACACTGATGTTTGGCTGGCAGCTGGCGATACTTGGGATAATGATTGAAGTCCTGAGTCTGGTGCTGATGGATGTCGTGGAGTGGCAAGTTTTCTCAGTCAATGTCTTTTTAATGGGCATTATCCCTGTCATTATCTCCTCTTTTGTTTTATTGCTTGTTGAGCGCATAGAGAACAATCATTTTATAATTTATTTTTTTGCCGGGGCATTTGCTAATGCTGCGATAACTGTGGGGATCAGTGTTTATATTGCTTCCTTATTCATGGTGGCAGGGGGAGCCTATAGTTATGACTACGTTGCTTATGAATATATGCCCTATATCTTTCTCATGATATATCCGGAAGCCTTTCTAACCGGTCTTGTTGTTATTATTGTGCTGGTTAACTTCCCACAGTGGTTACGTTCTTTTGATGATAATAAATATCCCTATGGCAGGAAGGACTAAATAACGTTCTAAATGGTGAATATTATTTACCGAGAGACCGTATCCACTCCGATTATTTATTATTGTGCTCGGACTGCGTCAAATCGCACAATAATAAATAATCGGAGTGGATACTCAGTGCACATTGTATTAGAAGCCTCTCTATTTTATGCTGGCTTCTGATTGCTGGTTTCCTTACCTTTAAACTGGCATAATATGCCGTTATCTCAATATAAATTCAGGCCAAAGGCTCAGGATACACAATATGGCAAATGTCGAGTTTGATCCACAACTTATTAAGCGGTACGACAAAGCAGGACCACGTTATACATCATATCCAACCGCAGTACAGTTTGGAGAAGAATACACGGCTGAAACCTATAAAAAATTTGCTGAAAAATCCAATCAGTCTGACCGGGCACTATCGCTTTATTTTCATATTCCCTTTTGTGATACCGTTTGTTTTTATTGTGGATGCAACAAAGTTGTTACCAAAGACCGTTCCAAAGCAGCCCCTTATTTAGAGCGTGTTTATAAAGAAATTGAAATGCAGGCCAAACTCTTTGACCCATCACGCAAGGTTGATCAACTGCATTGGGGGGGCGGTACACCTACTTTTATTAGTCATGATGAAATGCGTGAACTGATGGCAGTGACCCGTAAACATTTTAACCTGCATGATGATGATTCCGGGGAGTATTCAATTGAGATTGATCCACGTGAAGTGAGTCGTGAGAGTATTAAGTTGCTCAGGGAGCTGGGCTTTAACCGCATGAGTTTGGGGGTTCAGGATTTTAACCCAGCGGTACAAAAAGCGGTTAATCGTATTCAAAGTCGTGAAGAAACTTTGGCTGCATTAACTGCTGCCAGAGAAGAAAATTTTAAATCCATCAGTGTAGATTTGATTTATGGACTGCCGTTGCAAACGGTTGAAAGTTTTGATCAGACGCTGGATGAATTGATTGAGATAAGTCCTGACAGAGTTTCCGTTTTTAACTATGCTCACTTGCCAGAACGTTTCAAACCACAGCGTCGAATTAATGAAGATGATTTGCCATCTGCTGCGACCAAGCTGGAAATCTTCAAACATTGTATGGAGAAATTAACTAACGCAGGTTATGTGTATATTGGAATGGATCATTTTGCCAAACCGGATGATGAACTGACCATTGCACAAAAGAATGGCGAACTCTATCGAAATTTTCAGGGCTATGCAACTCATGCAGACTGCGATCTGGTGGGGATTGGTATTACATCCATTGGAACGATTGCCAATAGCTTTGCACAGAATGCACGGACTATGGATGAATATAATGCAAAAATTGATCAGGGCGAATTAGCTGTTTTCAGAGGGGTAGAAATTGACAATGATGATCTGATCCGCCGTGAAGCAATCATGCAGCTTATCTGCCACTTTAAATTGAATTTTGAGAATGTAGAAAAGCAATATAATATTAACTTTAATGACTATTTTTCAGATGAATTAGAGCGTTATAAAATCATGGTTGATGATGGGTTGATCACCATGGATGAGCATTCGATTGAAGTAACATCAAGGGGCCGCTTGTTGATCCGTAATATCTGTATGGTGTTTGATCGATATATCAAACCGGATGAAGAAACTCAGCGTTTTTCAAAATTGATCTGATATTTATTGATCAATCAAAAATAGGGGTGTACTTATTCGAATGCCCCTCCTTTCTTTATCTTTAGATGAACCAATGCCGTTGGCTGTTTGTGCAAATCTTTACGGGTCTCAATTGCATAGGATTCAAAGCCGAGATTTTTATAAAATAACAGGGCTTTGGTATTGGCGTTGTAACATGAGAGATGTACTTCTTGTAGTTTTAATTTCTCAAACCCAAAATTTAGCATCGTCTTTATTAGTTTTTTTCCAAAGCCCTGTCGCCTTTTTTCAGGTTTGATAATTACATTGCCGATAAAGGCAATATTTCTGTTTTCAACGTTATAGAAATTAGCAAAACCAATAATGCTTTTCTTGCCTTGCGGTGTGTGTTCAATCATGACTGTTGACTCATGGCGATTGCTGAGTTGTTTGTCCAGTTGCTTTATGTTTAAAGGGTAATGTGCAGAAGGAAAGAAATAAAAAAGCTCGGTTTCATTGAGGGGGAAGTGCAGAATCTCTTCAAGATCAGCCCGGGTTGCTTGTCGAAAAGAGACCGGGCTGAACATGTATTTACTCCTGATTATTTTTTATATAAGGCAGTTAACTCATCATGCAATAAGCGTAAAGCCTTGCCACGATGACTCATGCTATTTTTGATGTCTGGATCAAGTTGTGCTGAGGACATTTTATGTTCTGGAACCCAAAATAGTGGATCGTAGCCAAAGCCATTATCACCCACCTCCTCATGCATAATAATTCCTTCCCAGGCGGCTTGGCAAATGATGGGCGTGGGATCGGCGGCATGACGCATATAGACAAGAATACACTGGTAGCGAGCGCTGCGAAGTGCATCATCGTCGACATCTTTTAATGCCTTCAGTAATTTTAAATTATTATTCTCATCTTTTGTTGAACCGCCGTATTCACCCTTATCACCGCCTAGTGTTGAATAACGTGCTGAGTATATGCCTGGTGTACCGTTAAGGTAATCGACTTCAATTCCAGAGTCATCCGCAATGGCTGGCATGCCTGTAATTTCAGAGGCATAGCGTGCTTTGATTATGGCATTCTCTACAAATGTTGTGCCAGTTTCTGGAACATCACCCACTCCTAATTCAGTCTGAGGAATAATATTGATGCCCAGATCGGTGAACATTTTAACAAACTCTCTGACTTTACCTTTGTTACCACTGGCTAAAACAATTTTATTTTCTAAACTCATTTTTTACTCCCGGACTTATGCCAGTACTTCGGTTTGTTTTTCGATAAGATGTGTAATGCCTTTTTTGCCTAGTTCCAGCATAGCAGTTAATTCTTCAGGCTGAAATGCATGGCCTTCAGCAGTACCCTGAACTTCAATAAAACCACCGGCTTCATTCATAACTATGTTCATATCGGTTTCAGCGTTAGAATCTTCGTCATAATCCAGATCCAGTACTGGCTTGCCATTATAGATGCCGACAGAGATTGAAGCGACATGGCCATGAACAGGGCTTTTAGTAATTATGTTCTTTTTTAGCATGTGGTTCACTGCATCAACCAGAGCCACATAAGCACCAGTGATTGAAGCTGTACGAGTGCCGCCGTCTGCCTGTATCACATCACAATCCAGAGTAATGGTATTTTCACCCAATGCTTCCAGATCAATGACAGCCCGCAAAGAGCGGCCGATAAGACGTTGAATCTCCATGGTTCGTCCACTTTGCTTACCAGCAGAGGATTCACGACGCATCCTGTTTCCGGTTGAGCGCGGCAGCATGCCATATTCAGCAGTGACCCAACCCTGGCCCTTACCTCTTAAAAATCCTGGAACCCGGTTTTCAACAGATGCAGTACAGAGCACTTTGGTTTCACCGCTTTCAATCAAGACTGAACCTTCGGCATGTTTAGTATAATTACGGGTGATTTTGACAATGCGCTGCTCATCATTAGCGCGACCGCTGGGACGTTTCGTTCCGGTGGAGCTCATAGAGTTATGTTCCTGTGGATTAGATAAATATAAATAAAATAAGCGAAAAAGTGATAAAATTATAACATTCTGATAATAGAAATACGTAAGAATATTGCTATTTTCTGATATAAATTTAATAAAAAGGTTGACTTTACCGAGCGGTCAACTAGAATGAAATTAAGTCAAAGGTTAAAAGTACTATGTCCAAAGGTCAGGAAACCAGACAACGTTTGTTGGATAGCGCACAACAATTAATGTATTCCAGAAGTTATAGTGATGTGGGTGTGCAAGAGATATGCAAGGATGCAAAAGTGCAGAAAGGAAGTTTTTACCACTTTTTCTCTTCAAAAAGTGCGCTCACAGTCGAAGTACTGGAACAGCTTAAGATGCAAATGATTAAAAGCATCTTAATGCCTGCATTTGCAAAAGATTTGACGCCGGCAAAACGGTTTGAACGGTTTATTGAATATGCGTATCAGTATCAGGTGCAGATCAAAGAAGAATATGGTTATGTGCTAGGCTGTCCTATGGGCAATATTGCTCTGGAAATGAGTACTCAGGACGAAAAAATACGAAAAAAAGTAGAAATGTTATTTGAGTCAATTTTTTATGTCTTTGTTGATGTCTTAGATGATGCTAAAGCTGTAGGTGAGATTGACAGTGAATCAGATACATTGGAGCTTGCCCAGGTTTGTCTGGCGTATGGCGAAGGTGTACTGTTGATGGCTAAGACGAAAAATGATCCCGAAGTCATCAAGCAATTACTGCCTCATGTTTCTAAATTAATTGGTTTTAAAGCAAACAAACAGTAGCTATTTAACTTAAATTCTGCGGTTACGATGTGATTAATAAGTGATATTTCACTTATTATATCGGAATAATAATAGTAGACCGGTCAATTTAATATATGCTGGGCGCGGCCTTTTTATTTGCGTGGTTATAAACCGACCGGTCTGTTTGTCGTGAAAGATTTTGAGAATATTAAACCGATCTCGATTGCACCTGCTAAGCAGGTAGAAGAGATTACTCAAATGTCCAAAAGGAGAAGTATGATGTCAGTTGAACTTGCTGTAAAAAATGAAACGATTGCGGATAATTTATTGATAAAACCAGAAGAACTGGATTCCTGGTTTCATCAAAAATTTGAGGAAGAGATGGAAAAGCATGAGGATAATAAGATCCCCTCTATGACCATTATTGCCACTAAAGGCACTATGGATATGGCTTATCCTCCTTTTATCCTGGCTTCCACTGCTGCTGCACTGGGTTGGGATGTTTCAATCTTTTTTACTTTTTACGGATTAGAATTGCTTAAAAAGGATCTCAAGCTTAAAGTCAGTCCTCTGGGTAATCCTGCTATGCCGATGAAAATGCCCTTTGGCCCGCAATGGTTAAAAGAGATTGATATTAATATACCCAATGCGGTTTCATCTAACATTCCGGGATTTGAAAATTTGGCCACTGTGATGATGCAGCAAACGACAAAAGCAAAAGGTGTGGCTGGTATTGATGAGCTCAGAGAATTATCTCTTGAAGCAGGCGTTAATATGGTCGCTTGTCAAATGACAGTCGATCTTTTTAATTTTTCACAGGATGAGTTTATTGATGAAGTCAGTGAATGGGTTGGGGCTGCCAGCTTTTTACCTATTGCAGCAAAAGCAGATGTGAGTTTATTTATTTGAACTGAATACTGGATAGTCAGGTACTGGTTTCCCTTGATTTAATGAATTATACTTTTAATAATATTATAAATTCTCGTTCATTAAAAAAAGGGGGCAGCTGAATGCCGCTGATCCAGTGGAACAAACAATTGAGTGTTGGCATTGCTTCAATCGATGAGCAACACAAAAAACTAATCAATATGATTAATGCCCTGAATGATGCTTTAGCTGAAGGGCAGGCTGATGATATTCTGGTAAAGATATTTGATGCTTTAGCCGTCTATACAGTGAAACATTTTGGCTATGAAGAGGCGCTTTTTTCACAATATGGTTATGAGGAAACTCAGGCGCATAAAAATGAACATGAGGCACTGATCAACCAGATTGTCAATTTACAACAAAAAATGAATGATGGTGATTTCATAATTGGTATTGAAGTGATGGTGTTCTTAAAAGAATGGTTGCTCAATCATATTTTAAAAACGGATATGGCTTATACACAGTTTTTGCTTTCTAAAGGTGTCACCTGATTTTTTAGGATAGTAGCTCATGGTATGACTTGTATGTCAGTCTGAGACAGGCATTATCTTTATTTAGATTTTGTCCAGGGCAGGACTTTGGCAATTGAATCCAAATTTAACTTATCGAGTAATGATGAAGGTTCATCTTCTTCTGGCATCTGCTTAAGCATGTTCAATAACTCATCACATGTTTGAGGTCGCAATCGTTGATCAGGCTCCATTGCCCAGTCAATGGCTTCCAACAATATTCTGCTGTACTTTCTTTTAAAAGCATCCACTGCTGGTTTCATTGGGTCATTATGGTCTTTTCGCTTATTGGCGGGCGGTGGTGGGGAGCCTTCGATACAACTTCTCATTGTGGCACCTATGGCATATATATCGGTCCATGGCCCCATATAACCCCGTTCAGTGACCTGCTCAATAGGAGCAAAACCTGCGGTTGCAACAATACGGGCATCGTAGAGGCGAGTTTTCATTTTTTCTCTGACAGCACCAAAGTCCAGCAATAATGGTCGTCCACCCTGTCTCAAGTGAATATTACTGGGCTTAATATCCAGGTGAAGTAAGTCTTTATCATGTAAAAGTTTTACTCCGGATAATAATTGCGGGAAAACCTTTCGCAGGAGCTTCTCACTCAACTTTCCTTTATATTTACGAATATAATCCTGTAAATTAACGCCTTTCTCATCTTTCATCACCATGTAAGCTGTGCCGTTGGTTTGAAAAAAATTGGTGACATCAACAATATTAGGGTGTTTCAGGGTGGCAAGTGTGCTTGCTTCCTGAAAAAAAAGCTTTCGTCCTTTATTGTAGGATTCTGGTGCAGATGGGTCCAGACTCGTTACGTCCGTATCGTTAATACGAACGGCAAGCTTTTTGGGCATAAATTCTTTGATAATGACTGTCTGAACATCGTCAGACACTAAATGTGCATTATAAACAATACTGAATCCACCACCGCCCAGTACGCTGTCAATGATGTACTCATCGACTTGAGTGCCATTTGGTAATGGGGCTATATTATGCGCCATAGGTGTTAAATAATCCTGTCAATTTAAGTGCGTACTATATTTGTTTATATCGGTGCGTTTTTGTGGACCAGCATCTGGAATAGTGTGCAAAATGCCCATTAATAAAGATTATAGTGAGTTAGACTAAGAAATACTATCGACTATGCTACAATCATTCATGAAAATCAAACGTAACGACTCATCGTATTAATCTTTTAACTGATTTTTGAGTTATTTTAGCCGTTACAAGCAAACATTTTGGAGTCTCTATGGTTAAGAGTATGACAGCCTATGCCCGAAAAGAAGTAAAGGTTTCATGGGGTTCTATTACAATTGAGTTGCGCAGTGTTAATCACCGTTTTTTAGAAATGAGCATCAAACTGCCTGATGAGTTCAGGGCACTGGAAATGCCAATTAGAGAACGAGTGAAGGCAAAACTGCACCGTGGCAAGCTGGATGTATTTATTCGCTTGAAAGTGCAATCCGGAGTAACAGGGCAAGTCAATTATAACCAGGAACTGGCAGAACAGCTTGCCAAAACTCTGCATGATATCGATAAGCTGATTTATAATGCTGCTCCTGTGAATGCCGTTGATGTGTTGAGCTGGCCGGGTATTCTGGACAGTCAGACAATCGATCAAAGTACACTTAATGAAGCTCTATTTCCATTATTAGAGTCTGTGCTTGAGGAGTTGTTTGAAAGTAAAAAAAGAGAAGGTAGCGCACTTGCCCTGATGATTACCCGGCGCTCAGATGAGATGCGGGATATCATTAAAACAGTTAGAAACGAAATGCCCGAGCTTCTGCAAATACAACGACAACGCCTGGAAGAAAAATTACAGGTTTTAAAAGCAGATATGGATCTCAATCGTCTTGAGCAGGAAATGGTTTATATTACCCATAAAGCTGATATAGCAGAAGAAATTGATCGTCTGGAGACGCATCTTAATGAAGTCCATCGTACCATGGAGTCAGACGAAGTAGTTGGACGGCGTCTGGACTTCCTGATGCAGGAGTTGAACCGTGAAGCCAATACATTGGGTTCCAAATCGCTTTCGGCATTAACGACTCAGGCTTCTGTTGATATGAAAGTTCTGATTGAGCAGATGCGTGAGCAAATACAGAATATTGAATAATTGGATAGAGAGAATTAACTATGTTTAGTCATAGCCCCGAAGCTGATTGTGGCATGTTATATATTATCAGTGCACCTTCTGGTGCTGGAAAAACCAGTTTAGTAAAGGCGTTGCTGGAGGAAATGGATCTGATTGAAGTGTCTGTTTCATATACTACCCGGGAAAAACGTCCGGGAGAGCGTGAAGGTGTTGATTATCACTACATTACAAAAGAACGGTTTGAACAAATGATTGCGGAGGAGCAGTTCATTGAACATGCAGAAGTGTTTGGTAATTATTACGGGACTTCCAAAAGACAAATTAAGGAAAAACTAAAAGCTGGTATTGATATCATTCTGGAAATTGACTGGCAGGGTGCGCAACAGGTAAGAACACAATTTGACAGCTGCACCAACGTTTTTATTTTACCTCCCTCTCGTCAAGAGCTTCTATCACGCTTACAGGAACGGGGCCAGGATTCACATGAAGTGATACAGCAGCGAATGAATGAAGCCATTGAGCAATTGTCACACTATGATGAGTTTGAGTACCTCATCGTTAATGATCAGTTCTCACATGCTCTTGGCGAATTAAAAGCCCTGATATATGCTTTCCGGTTACGCCAGACGACACAGTGCCGCCGGCATCATAGTCTAATTGATGCATTATTAATTTGAGACAATTTGATTAATTCATCTTTGCGCTATATTTTTTGAAATATAGCTATTTGGGAAACACGTTTTTCTTGTGCCAGTAAACATATTTTAGTAGAATGTCGAGTTCTCTTTCGTATATTTAATATCTCTTATGTAAAGCCTGTGTTAAAAACACGTTACATAAGTTAAAGATTCAGGGGTATAACACCAATGGCACGAGTGACAGTTGAAGATTGTCTTGATAATGTAGAAAATCGTTTTGAATTAGTAATGGTTGCAACCAAACGTGCTCGCCAGATTGCCAATGGTCAGGATCCCCTGGTTGAAGCAGAAAATGATAAACCTACTGTAATCGCATTAAGAGAGATTGCAGAAGGTAAAATTGGCCCGGAGATTCTAAACGAAGTCTCTGCTATGGCTCACATGGGTGCTTCTCTAACATCTGTCGAGGAAGCCGGTCAGGAAATGGTTAGCGAAGAGTAAAGCTTCCAGGATATATTTTGAGGTTATAATTTATTTAGGTTCAACTTCTCACCTGCTTTCCATTTCTCCCTGAATGTACTCAACACACTATAAGGAATGATGGGAAGTGATTCTGACAGGGATTCCTCCTTTTGTTTCTAATCAGTGATCTATGCGCCATGCTGAACACTTATCTGGATGATGATAAGGTGAGTGCGGTGTATCATGCCTATTTATTCGGTGCTGAGGCTCACGAAGGTCAAACTCGGATGACGGGTGAGCCCTATATTTATCACCCGATTGCGGTTGCCCGAATCCTTGCAGAAATGCGTATGGATGAGAAATCCCTGATTGCTGCTATTCTGCACGATGTTATCGAAGATACTGAAACCCACAAAGAACAAATTGCCAAAAAATTTGGTGAAGAAGTCGCTGAGATTGTTGATGGTGTGACGAAACTGGATCTCATTCATTTTGATAATAAGCAGGAAGCTAAAGCTGAAAGCTTTCGAAAAATGATTCTGGCCATGGTCAAGGATATCCGTGTCATTTTGATCAAACTGGCTGATCGACTCCATAATATGCGAACTCTGGGTATCATGCGACCTGAAAAAGCGCGTCGTATTGCAGCAGAAACCCTGGAAGTCTATGCCCCGATTGCCAACCGTCTGGGTATGAATGTATTGCGCCATGAGTTAGAGGATTTAGGTTTTAAAGCTTATTATCCCATGCGTTACCGTGTCCTGAAAGATTCAATTATGAAGGTTCGGGGTAATAGAAAAGCCATTGTGCAGAAAATTCAGGTTGCTCTGGAAAATCGTTTATCCCATGAGGGTATTCAATGTGATGTTTTGGGGAGAGAAAAACACCTCTACAGCATTTATCGGAAAATGCAGACTAAAAACCTGCCTTTTGCTGAAGTGTATGATGTCTATGCTTTTCGAATTGTGGTTGACAGTGTCGATAGTTGTTATCGATCATTAGGTGCCGTGCATGCTCTGTATAAACCGGTTCCTGGAAAATTCAAAGATTATATTGCTATCCCGAAGGTCAATGGATATCAGTCACTGCATACCATCCTGTTCAGCCCTTTTGGCATGCCGATTGAAGTTCAATTGCGGACTAAAGATATGCACCGCGTGGCTGAAAATGGTATTGCTGCGCATTGGGGGTATAAGGAAGGTGAAAACAATGGCGGGGTTATTGCTAAGGCAAAAGCCAGAGAATGGTTAAAAAGCTTATTGGATTTACAGCAAAATGCTGGTGATTCCATTGAGTTTTTAGAAAGTGTAAAAGTGGATTTGTTCCCATCTGAAGTATATGTTTTCACTCCAAAGGGGCAAATAATGGAGCTCCCAAGAGGGGCATCTATCGTTGATTTTGCCTATGCTGTTCATACTCATGTCGGCAATGCCTGTATTGCAGGGAAGATTAATCAGCAACATGCCCCTTTGAGTACACAATTAAAAAATGGTCAGACCATTGAAATTATTACTGCACCCGGTGCATCACCAAATCCTTCCTGGCTGAACTTTGTTTTTACTGCTAAGGCCCGCAGCAATATTCGTAATATGCTGAAAAACTTACAACGAGATGAATCCATTGCTTTGGGTACTCGTCTGTTGAACAAGTGTCTTGGCAATCTTAAATTGTCTGTTCAGGATCTTTCTCAGAGCCGCATTGATCGGGTTATTAAAGATTATGATCTGAAGTCATTTAATGAATTACTGTATGAAGTGGGTCTGGGAAATCGAATACCTCAACTTGTCGTCCGTCATTTATTGCCGGAGCAATGTGATGCTATGGAAAAGGCACGCAAAGAAAGTGGAATCTCTCTGGATATCAGAGGGACGGAGGGTATGGTGATCCATTATGGGCGTTGCTGTCATCCTATTCCAGGAGACCCAATTGTCGGTTATATCAGCTCCGGACGTGGTATTGTTATTCATACTAAATCTTGCAAAAATGCTAAAGATGCCCAAAAACAAATGCAGAAATGGATTGATGTTGAATGGAGCGATGATATTAATACAGAGTTCAGTGTTGCTTTAAGAGTTGTCGTTGAACACCGTAAAGGCGTTCTGGCTACAATTGCTTCAGCAATAGCAGACAGTGAAGCTAATATTGAGCATGTTGTGACTGCCGATCGTGAAGATCAGCTGTATTCCCTCGATTTTACCCTTTCAGTCCGGGATAGAACCCACCTGGCCGATATTATGCGAAATCTGAGATTGTTAGGTATCGTTGCAACTTTGACACGGCTGTAAGCCATTCTTCGCCCCTAAATGGTTTTCACAGCAACACGTACTGCCAAATTTCTGCCTTGGTAGTAAAGTCGTTATTAAAAAATATGAATTAATCTAATATATCAAAAAATTGTTTATATTTTATTCATTAGATATAAAATATTTTTGATAGTTGTACGTTTGTTGTATAGAATCAGAAGAACAGAAGCTATTTTAATAAGTGGATATTAGATAATGAAAATATTAATGACTGCATTAATCGGTATTTTATTGAGCATTTCAAATGGCATAGCGAGTGAAGCCAATAGCTCCGAAAAAAAAGTGCTCTGTCCAGATGAACGCCCAATGGTCTGTACCAGAGACTATCGTCCTGTGTGCGGTCTAAGTCAGGATAGTACAACAAAAACCTACTCTAATGCCTGTTCTGCCTGTTCAAATTCAGATGTTGTTTCATATGTGTCACAGGCCTGTGCTGAGCGTACACTCTCTTCAGAGGAGTTGATTAAGCTGTTTTCCGGGAATACCTATGTTGCAGTGATTCCATCCAGAAAGTTAAAAATGATTGTTTATGTCGATCCTGATGGCACAATGAGAGGTATGCAGAGTGGCCATAAATTTACTTCAAAATGGATGGTCAATGATAAAGGTGAAATCTGTGTCAGCTATAAAGATAAAATGAGTTGCCGTGTTGTCATGGAACAAAATGGGGTTTATAAAAAATTCAAAATTAATGAACAGGGAGAGAAAACTGTATTAGTGGTATACCAGTCATTTTCTCAGGGAAATGTACATAATTATTAATTCCTTCTTAGCCACTCTTCTATACCACTGAATTTGGATGCCGTGATGACATCTAAAAAAATACCTGCAGATGAGGCTTGGCTTGAGCAGTCTATCATCGTCCTCAAAGGGGTCGGTGAAAAGATGCTTGAGCGATTTGCCCGGCTTTCTCTGCATACACTCAATGATCTCTTGTTTCACCTGCCGATAAAATATCAGGATAAAACTCGTGTTGTGTCCATTTCAGGCATGCGTGTTGGTGAGAGTGCTCTGGTGACAGGGGAGTTGATTCAGTGTAAAACCCAATATGTACGGCGGGCTATGCTCAATTGTGTTATTAATGATAGCAGTGGCGTGATTAACCTGCGATTTTTTCATTTTAATAAGCAGCAGGTAGCGGGTCTAACTCGTGCTCTGGAACAGGGTAAGTGGCTCCGGTGTTTTGGTGAGGTCAAAAGAGGTCGTCATGCTTTTGAAATGATTCATCCAGAGTATCGGATTATAGAGCCACACCAATTAATTGCGGTTGATGAAACACTGACCCCAATTTATCCGGCCACTGACGGCTTATCACAGCTGGCCTTGCGAAATGCAATCGGGCAAGTGATTGAATATTTGAAGCAAGATCATCTGAGCATAGGTGAAGCGCTGGTCCATGATTTCTTACCTGGTCCAATACGTCAGGAACTACAGCTTCCAGCATTATTGCAGGCATTAATCTATTTGCATGCCCCACCGCCGGACTGTCCTGTTTTTGAACTGGTTGACGGCGATAATCCTTACCGTAAAAGTCTTGTTTTTGAAGAACTGCTGGCACACCAATTGAGTATGAAATGCGCCTATCAGAAACAGAGACAACATTTTGCACAGGCTTTTCAAATGCTTTCTAAGCAGCCAAAACTTCGATACAGCCAGTTATTTGTTGAACAACTGCCTTTTAAGTTGACCCAGGCGCAGTCACGAGTCATTGCTGATATTGTAGCTGATGTTCAACAAGTACATCCTATGCAGCGTCTTGTTCAGGGAGATGTCGGCTCAGGTAAGACGGTTGTCGCTGCTGTTGCGGCATTATATGCCATTGAAAACGGCTTTCAGGCTGCATTGATGGCACCCACTGAATTACTGGCAGAACAACACCGAAACAATTTTCAACAATGGCTTGAGCCCATGGGCTTAAATGTGGCCTGGCTGAGCGGCAAAAGTAAAGTGAAGCAGCGCAGAGAAGCGCTTAAAAGTATTGCTGATGGTTCGGCACATATGATTGTAGGAACGCATGCTCTGTTTCAGACAGAAGTAGTTTTCAATCATTTAGGGCTGGCCATTATTGATGAACAGCATCGTTTTGGTGTGCATCAGCGATTGGCCCTTTTGCAAAAGGGCCAGAAGCTTCAGCCGGATCAAGAGTACGAAGCCTTTTACCCTCACCAGCTTATTATGACTGCCACACCGATCCCGCGAACTCTGGCGATGACGGCTTATGCCGATCTGGATTGTTCAATTATTGATGAGCTGCCGCCGGGTCGGACACCGGTTGAAACGGTTGTCTTAAGTGAACAGCGGCGTGAAGCAGTTTTACAGCGGGTGCATCAGGCTTGTTTAAATGGCCGCCAGGCCTATTGGGTATGCACCCTGATTGAAGAATCAGAAGTACTACAGTGCCAGGCAGCAGAACATACCCATGAATTTCTAAGTAAGCAATTGCCTGATTTATCCATAGGTCTGGTTCATGGGCGAATGAAAGCTGATGAAAAAAAATTGGTGATGCAATCTTTTAAAGCTGGGGATATAGTCTTATTAATTGCCACAACAGTCATAGAAGTGGGTGTTGATGTACCCAATGCCAGCTTGATGATTATTGAAAATGCAGAGCGCCTGGGCTTATCTCAATTGCATCAACTCAGAGGTCGAGTGGGACGTGGAAGTCAAAGCAGTGCCTGTGTTTTAATGTATGGCAAGCCATTATCCAGAAATGGTAAAGCTCGTCTGATGACCTTGAGAGAAACCAATGATGGTTTTGAGGTTGCATGCAAAGATCTGGCGCTCAGAGGACCGGGAGAAGTTCTGGGCACGCGGCAAACCGGGCTGGCTGAAATGAAAATTGCAGATATAATACGTGATCAACTTCTTATCCCCAAAGTGAATGAGCTTGCTCAAACACTGATTAATGATTATCCTGAAACAGTTGAGCCGCTGATTAAGCGATGGATTGGGAAAAAAATGGATTATCAGAATGTATAAACAATTTGTAGGCTTAGTTTTTCTTTTTGTTTTAGGACTGAGTTATTCAGTGCAAGCTCAGGTTTATCGGTGCGAAAATAAAATTGGTGAAATTAAATTTTCTGATGAACCTTGTTCAAGAGGAGAAAGCAGTGAGCGTCTGAATTGGCTCAATGACACGCCATCCAGAAAGAAATATAGAAACAAGCGCACTTCCTCAAATACAATTCAAGCAATAAAAACTTCAAAAAAAGCAAAAAAAAATAATAAGGCTTATGTTTTGCTCTCTCTATTGACAACCACACAACTGGAGCTGGACACTGCTACGTTAAGAAGTTCTCTTAATGGTGAAACGACGGAGGTACCGGAACTGATCCTCTCTGATGGCATAAAGGTTGATTTATTAAGGGTTCAGAAGATTAAAATTATTCACCAATACGGCAAAGCTGACTTGCAGGTTCGCTTTATCATGGATGATGGCTATGAAGAAGTAAAAAAAATGGATAAACCCTTCCCTGTCATATCGGGGGCAGCCAAAATTGGACGATTTAGTAAATCATTAGAGGATATTAAACAAATTGAATTCTTCAACTCAACGATACTGCTTAAAGAGGTTGGGAAAAAAATTGTAAAAAATAAAAAAGTAACGAGTGCAAAGCCTTTAGAGAGTGAGAAGCCAAAACAAAAAAAATCACTTCAAAAAAAGAATGAAGTGCCTGTGATTGAACTGGATCTCTCCCATCAACTACCACAGAAAAAAATTCTTCCCCATAAAGACAATGTAAAAATAGCTGAAAAAGATAAGAAGGCTCCTCAACTCGCAGGCATACAGGTTGATTTTGTTAATAAGAAGAAAATGACCTTACAGCGTAATACGCTGGCTAGTGCTAAAGGCAGTCAAAAAAGCCAGGGAGAGATTTTTATCTTTAGTGATAAGGAAAAAATACCCTTTGATGAAATCCAGAGTATTAAAGTTCGTTCGACAGGAAAGAATCAACTGCTGGTTGCGGTTAAATTGAAGACCAAAGAAATTAAAATGGAAGTCATGTCGAAGCCCTATACGCGAATTATTGGAAAAACAGCTTCTGGCTCATTTGATCATTCATTATCAGAAATCAAGTCTATCAGTTTTCAGCGCTAGGGCTTTATGTTAATATGAGTATCCACTTTTAATCAATTACCAGCGAAACCGTTTCTTATTGCATGCCAGCCTTTATTCAACACTTTAAACGGATCCCGCATTGGGTTGCTGTTGACTATGCTTCAATTTTGCATATGCAGGACAGAACCAGAGAGTGGCTGGTTGATAGTGCTTCTTTAACCTTAAGAATAAAAAAACATTGCCAATCTAATGATATGGGGTGTTTTTCTGTTAAGCTGCTGCGCCAGGGAATGGCAATTCCATCCAATGATGAAGTACAGAGGCTGAAACTCCATAGTCGTCGTTATGCGTTGATACGTGAAGTTTTACTCTATTGCGGGGAAACGCCGGTTATTTTTGCTCGAACCGTTATCCCTATTAAAACCTTAACAGGGCCGCAGCGGCAATTGAGTCATCTGGGCAATCGACCTTTAGGTGAATTTTTGTTTGCTCAGCCGAATTTACAAAGAGATACGATGGAAGTGGCTGTGTTGAATAGTGGACACCAATTGTTTGATAGTGCTGTCAGCCGTATAAGTGGTGATAGCTTGTCTGGTATCTGGGCAAGGCGTTCCATTTTTCGTCTGGGACACAAACCTTTATTGGTGGCTGAAGTCTTTCTTCCCGAACTCTTGTCGATGGCATCAGCGAATACACACCCGCATAATCATCCCTATCCTCCTGTGCTGACGAGTGTTAAAATCTAGAGACGCTGATTAGCTGCTCGTTAAAGATTTAATCAATCACTCTATTATTGATAACCAGGCCTAGAACTATGTTTTTTTCAACAGCGTTTTTGACCAAAGAACGCCTGCACCAATATTATTTATTAATGAGAATGGATCGTCCCATTGGTACCTGGCTGCTATTGTGGCCGACCTTCTGGGCATTATGGATTGCAGCTGAGGGGATTCCATCATTAGTCAATATCATTGTCTTTGCTCTGGGTGTGTTTGTGATGCGTTCAGCTGGCTGTGTGATTAATGATTATGCTGATCGTAATATTGATAAACATATTGAGCGAACCAAAAACCGCCCCATTACTTCTGGTCTGGTTTCACCTCGGGAAGCTTTATGGTTATTTGCTATTGGTATTTCAACGGCTTTTATCCTGGTCCTGTTTTTGAATTGGTACGCTATTTTCTTAAGTCTTGTGGCACTGTTGCTGGCTTCAGTTTACCCATTTATGAAGCGATATACACATTATCCGCAAATTTTTCTGGGGCTGGCTTTCAGCTGGGCGATACCAATGGCATTTGCTGCGCAATTAAATGATATCCCCGGTGTTGCCTGGATTTTGTATTCGGTGACAATTCTCTGGATTGTGAGTTATGACACGATGTATGCAATGGCTGATCGAAGAGAAGATTTAAAAGTAGGGGTCAAATCAACGGCCATTATTTTTGCTGACAACGATAAAATTATTATCGGGTTGCTACAAATACTTTTTACGCTTGGTATGTTTAGTGTTGCCTGGATTGTTCAAGGTGGTCCTTTTTTCTATCTTGGGATCAGTATTTCGGTCATCTTTTCTATTTATCAACAGTATTTGATTCGTGATCGAGAGGAGAAACGCTGTTTTCAGGCTTTTTTAAATAATCATTGGCTTGGAATGTTCATATTTATTGGCATTTTTCTAAATTATTTGTCATAGTTATAAAGGGGGAAATAGGTGAGTCCATGCTTTCTATTTCTTAACGAGCTTAGAAAAAATAATTTAAAATGGGTTGATAATGCAATTCCCTTTTTTTAATAAAAAAAAGAATAAAAAGGGCTTGATTGGTGTTGATTTTCGATCAAGCCGCGTGGCTATTGCACATATTCTGCATGCGGATAAATCTGCAGAAAAACCAAAATTAAAACAATGCGCTTTTGAATCTCTGGATAGTGGTTCTGAGGCAGAGCAAGATCAGGCATTAGCAAAATTATCTCAAAAGTTCCCTACCAGCCATTTTTTCTGTAATTCTTCTATTGAAATGGCTGCCTATGAATTGCTTCTGATCGATGCACCCAAGGTTGAATCTACCGAATTGAAACAGGCGGTTCGCTGGCGCATAAAAGACCAGTTGTCCTATCATATAGATGATGCCGTGATTGATGTTTTTGATATTCCCGGACAGCAATCCGGCCGCACTCAATTGATGTATGTGGTCGCTTCACAAAAAACTATCATTGAAAATCGTGTTAAACAATTAAAACAAGCCAATCTGGATATTCAATCCATTGATGTTTATGAGCTGACACAACGAAATATTGCCTCTATTTTGCCTGAGGATAAAGATGGTATTGTGATGCTGCGTTTTAATGAAGACAACGGCTTGCTAACTATTACCCGAAATGGGACTCTTTTTTTGACTCGAAAAATTGATTTTGGCATTAATCGGTTGACTCAGGTTCTGGTTTCAGGTCTTGATGAGGAAGAGGAGATTGAGCTTTCCATTGATGAGATAGATGATGTTGATTTGAGTGCGGAAGCAATCACTGATAGGCTGCCTCATAAAGATAATAACGAAGTTCATGAGGAACAGCATCACGCCGAGCTTAATGAGCAGGGTAAATTGATCGTAGATGAAGTAATTTTGGAAATTCAGCGTTCATTAGATTATTACATCAGTCACTTTAATCAACGACCTGTGGCCAAAATTATATTTGCACCCGCTCCAAAGGAAGTACCTGGAGTACTTGAATATATTCATGATATGTTGGGAATTAAAGTCGAAGTTTTAGATTTTAACCAACGTCTTGATATTACGAAACCCATGAGTCGTGAACTACAGGCGCATTGTTTTGATGCAATCGGACTGGCTTTACGTTATGAAGCAGAGCAGGGGGCGAGTGATTAACCCATGCAGCAGCAAATTAATCTATATCAGCCATCGACGAACTTTAATAATGAACCTTTTTCAGCAATAATGTTGCTGAGCCTGACCGGTTTCACCTGTGCCTTAATGATGGTTTTTTACGCAACTTTGTTCTGGCAAAAAAAATCTCTGCAAGATGAACTGATCACTTTGAGAATGCAATTTGAAGAGACGACTCAAACTGTAGAAAAACTTGAATCAACGGTCGCTAGTTTAACCGACTCTAAAAAAGAACAGCAGCGGCTACAGCTCTTAAAAAAGCTATTTATCAGTAAACAAAGTGCATTAACTGAATTATCGACTATGGTTAGAGGTAATGATACGGGCTTATCAACCTACTATTCTGCTCTTGCCAGAAAAAATATTGAACCAATCTGGTTTGAAACGATTGATATCTACTCAGGAGGGCAGCAGATGAGACTAAGAGGGCAAACAACTGATGCTAAATATATTCCAGGTTTTGTTTCATCACTGAAGGAAGAGTCTGCTTTTGACGGCGTGAATTTTAAACTGTTCAAGGTTCAGAAAAATGATGATAACAGCAGTCTTAACTTTCTTCTACAAACTGAAGATGATAAAACGGAACAGGTAGACAGTCATTAATTACGATAAAAAAGCTATTTTTAGCTAAGGGCTTATGAGTACTCCAGTAAATCTCTTACAACACTTTATCAATAACCTTTCGACTAGAGAAAGAGTACTGGTTCTGTTGGGTGTGTTGTCCATTATCTATGTGTTGTGGGATACTTTTCTAGTTGCTCCTATTCAAAGCAGTAATAAAAAACTGGTTAGTGAGAGAATAACCATCCAGGAACAAATGACTAAGCTGCAAGTGCGGAGCTTGTCAGCTAATGGTTTATTGAAGAATTCAAAACGTCAGCAGGTATTAGATGAAATACAAGCGGTTGAAAAACGAATCAATATTTTTGATAGTGAAATTTTAGAACGTTTACAAGGACGGGTCGCACCTAAATTTATGGCAAGTCTCTTGAATGATGTCCTACAAAAAAATCAGAATCTGGAACTGATCAGTCTCCGTAATTTACCAGCGGTCCCTTTTGTGGGACGTCAAAAGGATGAAAATAAACAGGATGAATCTTTGTCTGTTCAGGAAAAAGAACCAGAGCCTGATCCTAAACTGATAGGGATTTTTATGCATCCTCTGGAAATTCAATTAGAGGGGCGCTACCTGGATGTTCTTAGCTATTTAGTGGCTTTGGAAAATATGGGGTGGAAAGTATTTTGGGATCAGGTAAAGCTGGAAGTTTTAGAATACCCAAAAGTTAAAGTACAAATTAACGTGCATACCTTTAGTTTAAAAGATGGGTGGTTAAGTGTTTAATCCCGTTTGTCTCTTTTTCTTAATTTTATATTTATTGAGTGTGACAGGAAATGCCCTGGCAATCACTGCAGATAATGATTTGTCTGACCCAACCCGACCTGCTGCAGTCAGAATCATGCAAACTGAGAAGACAAAGAGTCAACACGCTGGTGGCCAGGCTTACAACGTGTCACAGATATACATTAGTCAGAAGACTCAAATGGCTATTATTAATGGCCAGAAAGTAAAAATGAGTGATAATGTTGATGGTGCGGAAGTACTGGCTATAAAACCCGGTAGTGTTAGCCTGCTGGTGGATGGTAGTATTACAGAAATCACAATTACCCCTTCTATTAAGCAGTATAAGAAATAAGTAAAGATAATATTTATGTCAATAAAACTAAAATCAATCAACAGGCTGTTTCTTTTAAATGTTGTTTTGTCTCTGGCTATAACGGGTTGCGCCCTGGAAAAAGAGTTACCACCCGCTCGGGATAACAGTGAAATTGATGATACGTTTAGCCAGGCTTTGGAGCAGAATAAAAAAATAGCTGCACAAAATAATCAGAAACAGCAGCGCAGTTCAAACCAGCAGGTTCTGGATGCTTTATTGCCACCACCGCCAGGTCGTTATGCAAAAAAAGAAAATCGTTTTGATGTTGAAGTGAGTGAGTTATCAGCTAGGCAGTTTTATCTTGGGCTTGTTGAAGATACCCGTATTAATATTATTGTTCATCCTGCTGTCAGCGGTAACATTACCTTAAATTTGAAAGATGTCACGGTTTCAGAAGTATTGATGATTGTGCGTGAAGTTTATGGTTTTGATTATAAGAAAAAAGGCAATAATTATTTTATTTATCCCAATGCTCTGCAAACTCGATTGTTTCGAATTAACTACATTAATTTGATTCGCAGTGGCTCATCCAGCATTGATGTCAGTTCCGGGCAGATTACAAAATCAGATGATGATTCAGATTCAGATTCAGGTTCCAGTTCTGATAGTAGTACGGCAAATACTAAATTTGGTACACAACTACAGACGGACTTTAAAGTGGATTTATGGTCAGAGCTTGCGGCATCGCTAAGGACAATTATTGGCAGTGAATCCGGACGTGATATTATTGTTAACCCGCAGACAGGTGTTGTTCTGGTAAAAGCAATGCCGGATGAACTGTTACGTGTGAAAGAATTTTTGGAAGCGACTCAGATGATCGTCGGACGTCAGGTGCTATTAGAAGCCAAAATTGTTGAGGTAGAACTGTCTGATGGTTTTCAGGCTGGTATCAGCTGGGCTGCACTGGGTAAACCCGGATCGGGTAAAACCATCACCGGGGGGCAGATTGGAATTAATACTATTGCCCAACGTGTTACATTGGATACCAATATCGAAAAAAGCACATTTAATACGCTGGGCAGTGAATTAACAGGTCCCTTTGGTGGTGTTTTTGCTCTTGCTCTGGATCTAAATGATTTTAGAGCAATGATTGAGTTACTGGGAACTCAGGGTGATGTTCAGGTGCTGTCCAGCCCAAGAATTGCAACCATGAATAACCAGAAGGCTGTGATCAAAGTTGGTACTGATCGCTATTTTGTCACTGATCTCAACTCCAGTAATACTTCAGGCACTGACGGCAGTGCCAGTGAAATACCTGATATTGAATTAACCCCTTTCTTTTCTGGCGTTGCATTGGATGTGACGCCTCAGATTGATGAATCCGGTGAAATTATTTTGCACATTCATCCATCGATTAGTAATGTGACGGAAGATGATCGAGTCATTTCTTTTTCTGATGATATCGCTATTTCTTTACCTTTGGCAAAAAGCACCATTAGAGAGTCTGATAGCATTATTCGGGCTAAGAATGGGCAGATGGTTATTATTGGTGGCTTAATGAGCACCAAGGCAACTGACGATAATGCCAGCGTGCCATTTTTTGGTGATATTCCGCTTATTGGTAATGCCTTTAAGCATCAGCGTGAGCTGGCGGTAAAATCTGAGCTGGTCATTATGCTTAAAGCCACCTATCTGGAAAGTGATAAGGTGATCAATGATACTCTTCAGGAAACACAGGAGCGCTTTAGACAGCTGGAAAAGTATGATGTCAGTGGTCGTCCTTCAACCAAAACACCTTCAGAGTGGTTTAAATGAACACTGCTACACACTGATGTTCAATGCGTAAGTTAATATGTATCTCGATTTCTTTTATTTGAATAAAGAGCCTTTTTCTCTGACGCCTGACACCCATTTCTTTCTTGACTCAGGGCCTTTTAAAGATGCCCTGGAGACATTGATGGTTGCGGTAAGTAATGGTGAAGGTTTTATTAAAGTCACCGGTGAAGTCGGCACTGGTAAAACGTTACTATGCCGGAAGCTGCTTAATTGTGTGCCGGATGATATTGTTACCAGTTACATTCCCAATCCTAACATTTCATCTAAGACCTTAACTCTGGCTCTGGCTAAAGAGCTTGGTTTAAAGTTTCCTGCTTCAGCCAATGAATACATTCTTCAACAGTTAATCACTGAAAAATTGATTGCTTTTTATAATGACAATAAAAAAGTGATTCTTTGCATTGATGAAGCTCAGGCAATGCCGGATAAAACTCTGGAAGCTTTAAGATTACTCACCAACCTGGAAACAGAAAAAAGTAAACTATTACAAGTTGTTTTGTTTGGCCAGCCGGAATTAGATGAGAAATTACAATCCAGACATCTTAGACAGTTCAGACAGCGAGTCAGTTTTTCCTTTAAGCTAAAGCGATTGGATATGCCTGTGATGATTGCCTATATTACTCATCGATTGACAATGGCAGGTTATACTGGGGGGGAACTCTTTCAACTTTCAGCGCTCAATCTATTGCACCGCCACAGTCGAGGCATCCCAAGGTTGATTAATGTGATCGTTCATAAGGCTTTAATTCTCTGCTATGGTAAAGGTGAACGACAAATCAGTAAAGCGATAATGAAAGAAGCTATTGCTGATACTGAAGATGCTTATATGGAAAAAAATAATTCAAGTCACTTCTATAGACTCATTCTAAGCAGTCTTTTGTTGATTGCTGTTATGATGCTTGTCTACAGGTTTTTATTATGAGTGTCATCAATCAAATGCTGCGTGATCTGGAACAGCGAAAAAATAAAGAGGCGGTTGCTGAACATTATATTGATGAAGTAAATATCATTGCGAAAAAACAATTGAACATCTGGTGGGTTTTACTGGTTTTGGTGCTTGTGCTGCCTGCAGGTATTTATTTCTATTTTATCTCTATTGAAAAATCTTCTAAGGTTATATCCCTTCATCCAGATAAAGAAGTGCTTTTAACGTTACCGGTTGATATTTCTGAGGTAAAAAAACAAGAAGAAAAGAAAATACCTGATTTAATTCCAGTGATAGAGAGAACAGAATCTCCGAAAAGTGTTTATAAACAACCTACAGTTAAAACAAAAATTGAGCTAAAACCCAGTGTAAAATTTAATGAACAAGAAGAAACTGTCACGCAAACTGTTAAAGTAATCAGTAATCCGATAACGCCAGCAGAAACGAACCGGGTAAAAGAAAAGAAGACCACCGAAAGCCGTGTTAAAATTAAATCTAAAAGCAGTAGGGTAACCAGTTATTCTGAAACTAAAACAAAAGTCACTTCAAACACAGCTGTAAAAGTTAAACAATCTCCAGCCAAAAAAACAGTCAATAAAAAAACGCGGGAACAGGTCGTTTATCAGGCCAGAGAACTAATGGCTCGTGATCAGAGTGCTGCGATTCAGTTATTGAAAGAAAATATTAATATCATCAATCCAGATATGGATTACTACTCATTGTTAGCAAACCTTCAGCAACGTCAGAAGCAATATGATGACGCCATTATTTCCTATCGAAAAGCACTTGAAATTGCTCCACAGCAAGGTGAACTCTGGACAGGAATTGCCCTGGCCTATCGGGGTACAGGTGAAGATGAGAATGCAATTAAAGCCTTTCAACAAGCATTAACAACTGATAATCTTAGTCCTGAACTGAGGCGTTATGTGGCTGAACAGCTCAATAAATAATTGAAATGCTATATTTTTTATCAATCTGGATTGCAGTACAGTGCAAGTTGCAAACGGGAATAGCTGAACACAGCTAACACCAGGCAGTCCGTAAGAGTATTAGTTCCTACGGCTTAGCTCACTTCTCATTACATCCAGTAAGTTAAAGAGTTCACTGCTGGCCTGCTCCATTTCCTGGTAATTCTTAATGATTTCACCCTCGTGTTCCAATCTTTGATCGGAATTTTCAATAAAACTCATATTCTTCAGGACCCGGTCATGCACTATGATATGAGGTTTATCAATTTTATTATAACTCTGTGCTTTGGAATAATGGCCATTTGCTCTAGAGCTATACCATTTTCCAAATCGGCAATTATTATGATCGGGAAATTTAGCTTCTGAATCAACATTAATCATGGCACCATAAGCATTTGATTTAAAAATTATATGATCAATTTTTGCCAATATAATAAAGGCAAGATGCTCCATATCTTCAACCAGATTAAACATACCTTTAGTGTCATTATTAAGCTGATTCATGGTGTTTTTAAAGTCTTCTACAGATGAGGAAACATCTTGAGCAAGATTTGTCATTGTTTCAGATTTTTCCACAATGGATGAAGTTTCCTGTCTCATGGCATTAATAGATACGGCGATTTCACTGGTTGCTTTCTGTGTATGTTCTGCCAGACTTCTGACCTCATCGGCAACCACAGAAAATCCCCTGCCATGCTCACCAGCACGTGCGGCTTCAATGGCGGCATTGAGTGCCAGTAAATTTGTCTGTTCAGCGATGTTTTTTATAAGATCAACTACGGATGTAATTTCATTACTTTTCTCATCCAGCCCTTCAATAGTGACGTTAGATGAATTGATGTTATCATCCAGCGATTTCATCTTTGCTAAAATTTCTTCAACAACATCCAGGCTTTGTCTTGATTGTGTTCTGGTGATGTCCGTTGTTTTCAATACATTCCCTAAATCATCAACCAGGCTGGCTACTTCATTCTGGATCAGGTGAATGCTGCTGCTGACATCATTGATTTTGCGTAATTGCCCATTAAAATTAATAAGTTGTTGTTTATCATGTGCATCTTTCATTGCATCAATACCACTTAATACACTCCTGACTGCTTTGGCAAAATCACCTTCCAGGCCATGGGCATTTAATTCACAGGATTTAAAATCACCTTTAGCGGCAAAATGGACAGAAGTGCTGATCCGGGTGGTTAAGTCCAGCATAATCGTAATCAGTGACTGAAATAGTTGAGCAATTTGATCCATCTCGTTATTGCTATCTCTTTTGTAGTTCAACATGACAGATAAATCACCATTTTTAACACGTTCAATTGCTGTTTTAAAATTATAAATTTTACTCATAATAGCAAGCCTGATACCTCTGCTGAGCCAGAGAATAGCAACTAAAACCAATATTGAGCAAATCATAATCAGAATCATCCTAACAAATGACTGATTTTTATCTTTTTCAGCCTTTTCAAAAACGGAGGTTGCAATAATGTCTTCCATTTTTTTTAAATAGTTGATTTTTTGTGTAATGGTTTTAAACCAGTAGGCTGAGTCAGTTCCAAAATCTTTATCTTTTCTTAATGCAACTTGCCTCATTCTTTCAACTTCTATAAAGGAGTGCTCTTTTTTCATTTGTTCAAAATGACTTTTGAGTTTATTACTGGCACTGGATTGAAACAGGTTGAATAAAGCTTGTTGCTGAGATAATACAGATAAAAATTTGCCCTTTAAAAAATGATTAAATTCATTTTTGGCAAAAGTGGCTGACAATATTGCCCGTTCAATCCCGGCTCTCTCTTTTGCACTGATAAACAATATTTGACTGTTCAGGAGGTTTCGTATTTTGATATTGATTGCAAAAACTGAAAATTCTGAAATAGTATCCAATGATAATTTATTCAGTGCTGTATAAAATGACACTGCTCCCTTAGTATCGATGCTCAGATCATCAACCCTGGAGCGCATTGAATCGATACCTTCAAAGTTAATACGTTTGTTGATGATTTTGCTGAATTCATCTTGTGATGAGGCCAGATAGCTCTTTAAAGCAGATATTTTCTCATTGGTTATCTTTCTTTGCTGTATCAGAGTGTCGGAAAATTTTGAGCCTTTGGAGCTTAAAAAACCGGCACTTGCACCTCTTTCCTTTTGAATCTCATGAATAACATCACCAAGGTGTACTGACAAATGAACAATCTGAATGGTCTGTCGGGAGTTTTTGTACGTATTATAATCGTTTACTGAGAAAACAATGCCATATATCAGTATGGCTACAATAGATAACAGGCTTAAAATAATGAGCTTTTTATTGATAGATATATTTTGAATCATTAAATATCCTTTGTGCTTCACTGAACCTCAGGAGGTAGAATGTAATAAAAGGGTGGGTACTAGACCTTAACGGCCATAGCCGCTAAAACTTGAATTGTTTTATGTGTCTGGTTCTCAACCATATACTGCTTTCTGTGTTAAGGATAGGCAAACCAATAGCAATTTTCAATCTGAAAATTAAAAATTAATTTTTTTAATCTGGCGTTAAAGTAATTTGCTGCTGGAATGACAACATAAACCCAGGAACAAATAATGATTATGAGTGGTTAAGTTTGTATGATCCAGATGCCAGTTCTTTGATAGGCATCCAGATCAAAATGGATTTTAAAAAAGTGATATAATCTGGTTTAATTTAATACCAGAAATAGAGCTGAGCGGCCACGGTGGATATTTAAAGCAATACTCTGTTGGTGTTTTTTTACAGCCTGTTTTTTTATATCACTGATAGAATTGACCGATTTTCTATTGATGGTGACAATAATATCTCCACTGCGCAAGCCCACTTGCCATGCGGGAGAGCCTTTTTTGACACTGGTGACTTCTACTCCCATGCCCTGTTTTTTTACGATTGAGGCAAAGTGAGCACCTTTCAGGGAAGGATGAAGTTGTTGTCCATCAAAGTGCTTAGGGTCAGGGACTTTGTGTGTCGTGGATGAGAGTAATTTTTCACCGCCAATAGTGGCTTTAATTTCCATTGTTTTTTTGCCGCGAATGATTTTTAATCGGGCTTGTTCTCCAGGACGCCTTAAACCAATGTAATTACGTAAAGCCGATGAATTGTTAATCGTGCGGTTATTGACTGCCACAATAATATCACCTGCTTTGACTCCAGCATAACTTGCTGCAGATTCAGGGACAACCTGAGCAACAATAGCACCATGTGTCACGTCGACATTAAAGGCTGAGGCCAGTTCTGGAGTGAAGTCCTGGATCTGAACACCAAGTAAACCACGTTGAATGGTGCCGTGTTTAATGAGTTGGTCCATGACTGATTTTGCCATATTCACTGGAATCGCAAAGCCAATGCCGATATTACCGCCACTGCGAGAAAATATCGCAGTGTTAATGCCAATCAGTTCTCCATGCAGGTTAATCAAAGCGCCACCTGAATTTCCCAGATTGATAGAGGCATCTGTCTGGATAAAATCTTCATAGCCTTCGATACCGAGTCCACTGCGGCCCAAGCCACTGACAATTCCAGATGTGACGGTTTGATCCAGGCCAAAGGGATGACCAATGGCTAAAGCAAAATCTCCAACACGCAGTTGGTCTGAATTGGAGAATTTAATTTCGGATAGATTAGAACTGTTTATCTTAAGCACTGCGATGTCAGTCTGGGGATCAGTACCAATCAGTTCAGCTACAATTTTTCGTCCATCTTTTAATGTGACCAGTATTTTAGTGGCACCGTCAATGACGTGGTTATTGGTCAGGATATACCCTTTTTCAGCATTAACAATGACACCTGAACCTAATGCATGCGCCTGTTGCTGCTGTGGTTGTTGAGGTGTGTCAAACTTGAAAAAACGCTTAAACATAGGGTCATTGAAAAAATCAGGTAATTGCCCCTGTCCTTTATGAGAGGACGAGTGAGGGGATGAGGAAGAGCCTTTTGCTGAAATGTTAACCACTGCCGGGGTGACTTTTTCCAGCATCGGTGCCAGGGTAGGTAGTGCTTTGTTTTGACTGTCGTAAGTTGGCAGAGCCTGGAGGTCAGTTAAAAAAAGGCTTAAAAAGAGTAAAGATGATAAAGCATGCGTGATGGATGTAAAATAGCGTCTTTTCATAATGTTCCACAAATTAATTAAATCAGTTATTTTATGTGACCACCCTGAAATGTTTTAGTTCAATATCCTGCTCTGGGATTAAATTGACTTAACTGTTGCATCTTTTCATAGAGTTTTTTAAGTTCATCTGTATCAGCCTCAGGCGTCATGATCTGCAAAATAACATATTGATCACCCACTTCTTTGCCCGGTAAGCCGCGGCCTTTTAAGCGAAGTTTTTTACCCCCTTTGGTATTGGCTGAAAGCTTCATTTCAACTGTGCCGCCAAGGGTTGGAATGGATAATTTTGTACCCAGCGCAGCTTCCCAGGGAGTGATGGGTAAAATAAGGTTAATATCCTTGCCCTCCGCTGTAAAATGTTTGTGACGATTGAATTTTACTTCCAGAAAAAGATCACCTTTGATTTGTCCCGGACCACCCTGGCCGCTTAAACGAATTTTTTGACCTTCTTTGATGCCTTTAGGGATTTTGACCTTCAGTTTTTTTATCCCCTTTGTTCCTGGAATATGGACATTCAGGGAACGCTCTGCACCATGGTAGGAGTCATCTAAGTCTACCGTGATTGTGACTGTTTGATCTTGCCCTTTCTGTGGGCGTCTTTGCTGTCGGGTAAATGTGTCTTCTCCACCAGTAAACTGCCCGCCCTGGGAATTGTGAAACATATTATCAAAGATATCATTAAAGCTGCCCTGACCAAAACCGCCAAAATTGCTGCCTTCCGGTGGCGGTCTAAAACCACCGCCCTGAAAAGGATTGCCTTCTGCAGAACCGAACTGGTCAAAGTTAGCTCGTTTCTCTTTATCCTTGAGGATGTCGTATGCTTCACTGACTTCTTTAAACTTTTCTTCTGAATTTTTAAGCTTACTGACATCGGGGTGATATTTTCTGGCCAGTTTACGATATTGTTTTTTTATCTCAGCTTCACTAGCATCCCGTTTGACGCCTAGTGTTTTGTAATAATCTTTTTTTGACATAGTTTTATAGGTTGTTTTGGTATTTTTTAAAGTTTTCCAGTCATCTGTCAGGAGCAGGGTGCTATTCTCAGACAGGTGACTGGGTTATAATATGGGGTTTAAACACTCAAAAAAGAAGGGCTTGAGGCTAATAAGGTATTTTATGCTGACTGAGAAACAAACACAATTTATCTTTAAACGAACCATGTTTCAAAAGATTTCTGCTTACATATCCTGGAGTGTTGGTTTTTCTACCGCAGCAGCATGGGGGATAATCTATTGGTTTAAACCTGAAATGGTGAGTCCTCAGGCTGTATTAGCACTTCTAAAAGAAAAAAGTAGCAATGGTATTGATTTAACACAAGTGACCGATGTTGCGCTTTTGGCAGTCACGGGTGCAACTGCTATTTCAGTTCTGTTTGTTTTGATAATTCTGCTGGCTATTCTGATGACTTCCTGGAGTAAGAAGGAAAAGCAGTACCTGGATATTATTGCTCAACTGGAAAAGGGTAGTCATTAATTCAGTTCTGGCGGTCTAAGTGCCGCAACCAAGCACCCGCTCAAATTCAGCAAAGGTTTGAGCTACTTCTGTGCTGTCAATTTGTATTCCTAATAATTTACTGAGTAAACTGGTGGAAAAAATACCACGTATTTTATAACTATTGTCCAGGGATTGCTCCATAACCAATGCATGCTGACGATTCATTTTCCTCATGGTCATAGCAATATCTCCAACACGGGCTTTTTCAACAACCGAAAAATCCATGACGTCAATTGTTTCAATGCCGGTCATAATGTCCAGTACGCATACTTCACTTCTGGGCACACCGTTAGATTGCTGAAATTGTATGGGCCTTTCACCTTGTAAATCACTGTAGGTGATCAGACCGATGATTTGATCTTTTGAATCGGTTACAAATAAGAGTTTAACCTTCATTTTTAACATTCGGTCAGTGGTTTCATCCAGTGAACATGAAGGTGATATTGTTACGGCCGTGACAGTGGTTAAATCAGTCATTACTTTAGTGGCAGGCTCTTCCATACTCACTGTGCCGCTAGGATAATTTTCTGGCTCACACAAAGTTGCTGCAACCTGAAGCGTTTTTATTTCGAGTTCTTGATAATTACAAGGCATACTACATCTCCCTTATGGTCTTTACACGGCTTTAATAAATGGGTCTGAACAATAAAAACTAAATTAACCATGCAAATAGATCAAACAATTTACCTTTGAAATAAAATGTAGACAAATAATGCGGGAAATACAATAAAAAAAGAAAAAAAGATTGAGTGTGTAAAAAGGAGGTGGGTGATAGTAAGAAAAGAGAGCAGCCTCTAGCTCAATGAAAACAGCGGCTAAATAGCTCTTTCTGAAAATGGAGAACAGAGACCGTATTAGCTATTATTGTTTATTATTGTGCTCGGGTTGTGCCAAATCACACAATAATAAACAAATAGGAGCTGATGCTCTGTGCGCACTATTTAGGAATAGCTATTTTAGTCAATGAACTGTGGACAAATGTAATATGACAGATTAAACCGCCATCTCTTTTAATTTTTTAAGTGCTCTGACTTTAACTACTGTCGTTGCTTTTTTAGCTTTAAACATCATCTCCTCACCAGTGAAAGGGTTAATGCCTTTTCTTGCTTTGACCGCAGGTTTTTTAACGGTGACAATTTTTAGCAGTCCAGGAAGTAAAAACTCACCACAGGCACGTTTTTTGATGTGACGTTCGATTAATAAATCTAACTCAGCTAAAACAGTGGAAACATCTTTTTTGCTGATGTCAGTTTTTTCTGCAATCTCGGTTAAAATTTGAGATTTAGTCATTTTATTTTGAATTGCAGTGGCTTTTCTAGTAGAAGGTGCTTTTTTGATTGCAGCTTTCTTTTTAACAACTCGTTTTTTAGTCGCGGTTTTTTTTACTGCAGTTTTTTTAGCGACACTTTTCTTTGCAGCTTTTTTTGTCACAACTTTCTTCTTAACAACTTTTTTATTGGCAACCTTTTTTTTGGTTGCAGCTTTCTTTTTAACGGCCATGATGGACTCCGGTATGTTAGATTCAAATTAAAATCTTCTAAAGGCTTATAATATAGGCTTAAATAAAATAAACTAAATATCAGACTATTATGTAAGCATAATCATTGATCTGAGATATGTATAGGTTTTTTATAAAAAAAACAGCAAAATATTCAAAAAAATACATTTATTTAATGGTTCTGCTTAAGAAAGCGAATAAAAAGGTTAAAAATGTGATTGAATCGATAAAAATAGTGGTTTCAGGACAAGGACTGCATGATATTACTGAACAAATTGATCTGCTTATCCAACGTACAAATATAAATGAGGGTTTGTGTACTGTCTTTGTTCGGCATACTTCAGCAAGCCTGATTATTCAGGAAAATGCTGATCCCTCTGCACGACAGGATTTAGAAAACTGGCTAAACCGATTAGTTTGTGAAAACGATCCACTTTATACTCATACTTTTGAGGGGGCAGATGATATGCCTGCACATATAAAATCAGCGATTACTGCAACATCAATTGCCATACCAGTCATGCAGAATAAAATGGCTTTAGGTACATGGCAGGGACTTTATTTATGGGAGCATCGTAAACAGCGTGGACAACGTACTATTGTTATTCATTTAAGTGAGTAGCAACTCATTGTAAGCAGTCCTGGCATATCAACCGGGAGGCCAGCCAAATTGTCTTCCTGCCAGCAGATGCAGATGTGTGTGAAAAACAGTTTGGCCCCCCAGTTGATTGCAATTGATGTTCAGCCGATAACCATGTTCAGCAATTTTTAATTCAGAGGCCAGATTTTTTGCAGTCAGGATCATATGCCCTAGAAGTCCGGCGTCTTGTTCACTGAAATCATTGACAGTTGCAATGTGTTGTTTGGGGATAATAAGAATATGTATTGGTGCCTGTGGTGCGACATCATGAAAGGCAATAATAAGTTCATCTTCATAGGCTATCTCAGAGGGTATTTTTCTCTCGGCAATCTGACAAAAAAGGCAGTTTGTGTTTGACATTGGTTGTTGGCCTTGTTTTTTTGTTGTAATTATTCTTAATAAATTAGCATATAATTCAATATGTAGCTTCTTTCTTGTTATAATTTAGTCACATTATGTTCTGTATAAAAGATATAGGGGTGTTTCATGAGGAAAATGAGATGAGTTGGTGGGGTAAATTTATAGGTGGTGCAGTTGGTTTTTCTATGGGCGGACCTCTGGGTTTATTAATCGGGGGAGTCATTGGCCATAAATTAGTTGATAAACCCATGCAGGAAGGGCTGAGCGAAAATAATGAGTTAACTCAGGCTGCTTTTTTCTCTGCAACTTTTTCAATCATGGGGTATATTACTAAAGCCGATGGTGTCGTGAGCAAAGATGAAATTGCCATGGCAAAGCAGATTATGGATCATATGAAGCTGGATGCAGAACAAAAAAAAGCAGCCATTGATTTGTTCAATAAAGGAAAGCAGTCAGACTTTGACATGGAAGGTGTCTTATTTCAATTTAAACAAGTTGCCCATAGACGCACAACACTCTTGCAGATATTCCTTGAGATTCAACTTCATGCTGCTTTGGCTGATGGGAAAATTGATTCTGAGGAACAGCTGATCATCAATAAAATTGCTCAGCGTTTAGGTTTTACTACTCTGCATGTTGAGCAACTGATAGCACTTGTTCGTTCTAACCTGGGCCTGGGGGGCAATCGCTATTACTATGGAGAGGGTGATGAACATAAAAGTCCATCTGCTTTACTTCAGGAAGCCTATAAGATGTTAGGCGTTCCAGCATCCTCTTCAGATGCTGAAGCAAAAAAAGCATATCGGCGTTTAATGAATCAGCATCATCCGGATAAACTGGTCTCTAAAGGCTTGCCTGAAGAAATGATTCAGATGGCTACAGAAAAAACTCAACAAATTAAAGCCGCTTATGAGATGGTTAAAGAGAGCCGTAAAAATTAATATACTTTCCACCACTCGCAATAATGATTGTTATCAAGCCGAGTATAAGGTTAATGGTTACCAGCTGGCGAATTTTATTCATTAAAGCACCGCCAACAGGGTATTCTTTATTGGCTACGGCAATTTTTAATTTTTGGTAAGGGACAAAGAATATGTAAGTATAAATGCCTGACATAATTAGCCCAATGGCATGCATAATCTGTATATAAAGTGCTTTTAAGCCGAGCAAACCACCAAAAACATCAAAAATCATCCAGTAGCCTGAAATGAGAATCGTGCCGACTGCAATCCAGACCCAAAAGAAAAAACGTCCGAATACTGCAACCCAAAGTGGTAAGCGCTGAGGTGGCTCAAGTACTTCAACCGCAGAAGGTCGAAGTATCATATGCGCGAAAAACATCCCGCCAACCCAGATAACTGCTGCCAGTAAATGCAGAGTAAATGCCAAAGAATAACCCATAAAAAAGCCTCAAAAATAAGAAAATAGTTGGGTATTATATCGGGATAAGAGCCTTCAGCCAAATAATATACTGAGCATCAGCCAAATATACTGAGCATCAGCCAAATATACTAAGCCTTCAACAATCTACCTGCCGGTAGGATGGGTATCCCGTCCACCTTTTTTAAATATCGTTCATGCTTCCAGAAAAAGTTTTACTGAGCCAATGATAGACATATGAGACTAGTTCATCATTCAAACCATGATAAAAATGGTTGGCGCCAATGGTTTCAACTTGTCTGTATTGTTTATTTCCTGCTTTAGCTGCAGCGGTTTTTCGAGCTTTTGCAGAGCGCATCACTGAATCGAGGTCATTGCTGCCATACATATCTAATAATGGAATATTGATTTTTTCAACCATTAATGGGCTATTAAGGGGAATTGTGTTATTTGATGAAGGAGCACCAATGATGACAGCTGCATTAATAATAGGTGTTTTATCAGGATTGGTTTCAATGGCCTTCAGTTGTAAAAAGTTGAGTGCCATCAATGTTCCAAAACTGTGTGAAACAATCACAACTCGATTATATGATTTTGACTTTAGAAATTTGATGGCAGCTTCTATTCGAGACACTGAAGATTCAATCACTTTTTCCCGGCTTTCCTTATCTTTTTTATCAGGAGAGACTAAAGGTAGTTGTATGGACAATGTCGCCCAGCCTCTATCCGGTAACTCAGAACGTAAAGGGTGAATAATATCAGGCCAGTCAGGGTGAGCACCTGTTCCATGCATCAGGATAATAGCCCCTTTGGGAGAAGCTGTTGTCTCTGGGGTGAAGATACTAAAAAAAGTATTATCAGTGCCACTGCTCGACTCAGTACCTGAGGGGGTGATATCAACCGGGTCACCGATGACAATATTATCTCTCAATTGTTCAGCCCAACGCTTTTCACTGGCGGTGTTTGAGGCAAAAGTCTCAAAGGCTATGAGGAATAAAAAGAAGGCTGCAAGCACAAAAAAGCTTTTTTTCGGGGTAAATCCTGGATTAAATGCTGAAATATTCATAGTTATCGTTTAAAATAATTGTTTGTCTTTTAGTATAAGCTATTTTTTAGTGGCTTATTTTACAGTTTAAGTGGGCTAATTGCGTTTTTCTAATGATTTCTAAATTCGTTATAAAGCAATGTTTCTCACAGTTTAATAATTTTATGGGGATTTGTCATGGCAAAATCTTTAATTGCACCATCTATTTTATCCGCTGATTTCGCTCGCCTGGGTGAAGAATGTGTTAATGTCCTGGATAGCGGTGCTGATGTTATCCACTTTGATGTCATGGACAATCACTACGTGCCGGTTTTAACTATCGGTCCGATGATTTGTGAAGCATTAAGAAATCACGGTATTAAGCAGGAAATTGATGTTCACCTTATGGTTAAGCCTGTTGATGCTATTATTCCGGAATTTGCTAAAGCTGGAGCAAGCTATATCACATTCCACCCTGAAGCTTCTGAGCATATCGATCGCAGCTTATCGTTAATTCGTGAGTCCGGCTGTAAATCAGGTCTGGTTTTTAATCCAGCAACGCCACTCTCAGTGTTAAAGCACGTTATGGATAAAGTTGATGTGATTTTATTGATGTCTGTCAACCCTGGGTTTGGTGGTCAAAGCTTTATTCCTGAGACTCTCAATAAACTGCGTGAAGCACGTAAAATGATTGATGACAGTGGTTATGATATCCGTTTAGAAATCGACGGCGGTGTTAAAATTAATAATATCGCAGAAATCGCTGAAGCCGGTGCTGACATGTTTGTTGCTGGCTCTGCAATTTTCAACACAGATGATTACAAGGATACAATTGATCAAATGCGAGCTGAACTTGCAAAAGCAGGTAAGTAAGTTTGAATACAATGACGAGTGCGACTGAGCAGCACAAAATAGTAAAGCCAAAAATGGTGCTGATTGATGTTGATGGCACATTAGTTGATAGTGTGCCTGACCTGGCTTTTTGCGTTGATGAAATGCTAAAAGCAGTTGATATGGCGCCTCATGGTGAAGCAGAAGTTCGGCACTGGGTTGGTAATGGTGTTGAGCGACTGGTTCGTCGTGCGCTGATTGGACAATTAGATGGTGAGCCGGATGATGCTTTGTTTGATAAGGCCTATCCAATTTTTATGGCTTTGTATAAAGACAATACCTCAAAGCGTAGTAGTCTGTATCCCGGGGTTAAAGAAGGGATTGATTATCTGCAGCAAGCCGGTTATAAATTGGGTTGTGTGACGAATAAGGCGGAAGCTTTTACGCATCCATTATTAAAAGATCTGGGTTTATTTGATTACTTTGAGTCAATTGTCAGTGGTGATACTCTGGAAAAGAAAAAACCTGATCCGATGCCATTGATTCATTCAGCTGAAAAACTGGGGGTTTTACCAGAAGATTCTCTGATGCTTGGTGATTCAATCAGTGATGTCAAAGCAGCTCGTGCTGCGGGCTTTCAGATTATTTGTATGAGCTATGGTTATAATCATGGTGTTGATATACGAGAATCTGAGCCAGATGTGGTGATTGACTCTATGGCTGAATTAAAAAATCTTATATAGATTAATTTAAATAGAAAAAGATATGAACTTACTCAATAAAAAACAAATGAAAGAACGATGGTTGTTTTAGCGTAGATAAATAAATGACCGGTTTTATCGCTGGTGATCATCTTTTAGCTTCCTCATTTTTTACCAGCCGCAGATACTTTCGGATAAGGTGGGAGGCAAAAGAAAACACAATTTCATTTGTTATTTTTGAGTAATTAATTATGTCTATCGTTAGTAAAGAACAGTTTATTAAACTTGCTGGAGAAGGGTATAACCGAATTCCAGTTGTCCATGAAATCCTGGCTGATTTAGATACACCTCTAAGCGCCTATCTGAAACTGGCTTCAGGTCCCTATTCCTATTTATTAGAATCCGTCCATGGTGGTGAGAAGTGGGGGCGTTATTCTATTATCGGTCTGCCTTGTAAAACCATTATCAGCGTTGATAACGGGCTGATCAAAGTGACTCATGACGGCCAGGTCATTGAAGAACTGAATCATGCGGATCCATTGAGCTGGATTGAAGAATACCAGCAACATTACAATATTCCAGAACACCTGACTGAGCAGTCTGTTCTGCCACGCTTTACGGGGGGGCTGGTGGGTTATTTTGGTTATGAAACCATCGGCTATATTGAGCCTCGATTAAAAAATACTGATAAAAATGATCCATTGGGTACCCCTGATATTCTCCTGATGGTTTCAGAAGAAGTTCTGGTGTTTGATAACCTTAGTGGCAAACTCTATATCATTGTGCATGCCCATTTTGATCAGTCACCGTCAGATACACTTCCCGGCAATTCTTTACCTGACAAGGCGGAGATAGAATCTGAATGGGAAAAGGCAGTTCAGCACCTCAAAGCACTGGCGAGTCAACTTCGTCAGTCTGATACTGCTTATAAAGCGCATTCCAAAGTCACGAAAGTAAAGGAAAGTGATTTTGTTTCCGGCTTCACTGAAGCAGGCTTTAAGAATGCTGTGTCACGAATCAAAGATTATATCGTTGAAGGGGATGCCATGCAGGTTGTGGTGTCTCAGCGTATGTCGATACCCTATAATGCGCCACCTCTGGATCTTTATCGAGCTCTACGCAGTCTGAATCCATCACCCTATATGTATTTTCTGGATCTGGACGAATTTCATATTGTTGGCTCATCTCCGGAAATTTTGACGCGAGTTGAAGAGGGTAAAATTACCGTTCGCCCCATTGCAGGCACACGCCCCAGGGGGCAGACTGAAGAGCAGGATAAGCAGCTTGAACAGGATTTATTATCCGATCCTAAAGAGCTGGCGGAACATTTGATGTTAATTGATCTGGGACGCAATGATGCCGGACGGGTCTCTGAGATCGGTACGGTAAAATTAACGGATAAAATGATCATTGAGCGCTATTCCCATGTGATGCACATTGTTTCAAATGTTGAAGGTGCGCTGGATAAGAATATGAGCACCATGGATGCCTTAAAAGCAACCTTTCCTGCTGGGACGGTGAGCGGGGCACCAAAAATACGAGCGATGGAAATTATTAACGAATTAGAACCTGTGAAACGAGGTATTTATTCTGGGGCTGTGGGTTATATCTCATGGTCTGGAAATATGGATACTGCCATCGCCATTCGTACTGCTGTAATTAAAGATAAACAATTACATATTCAGGCCGGGGCAGGAATTGTTGCTGATTCAGTTCCACAAAATGAATGGGATGAAACAATGAATAAAGGACGTGGCGTCTTCCGTGCAGTCGCTATGGCTGAGTGCGGTCTGGATTCAAATGCTAATAGCCAGTGTACTCAGGAGAAATAAATATGTTGATAATGATCGATAACTATGACTCCTTTACCTACAACCTGGTGCAATACCTTGGGGAATTAAAAGCGACGGTAAAAGTCTTTCGCAATGATGAAATTACTGTGGCGGAAATTGAAAAAATGACGCCCGATCATCTTATGATTTCACCCGGCCCCTGCACCCCAAATGAAGCCGGTATTTCGATTGAAGCCATCAGGTGTTTTTCTGGGAAGATACCAATTCTGGGTGTTTGTCTGGGCCATCAAAGTATTGGCCAGGCATTTGGCGGCCAGATTGTTCATGCTAAAGAAATTATGCATGGTAAAACATCTATGATGTACCACAATGATAAAGGCGTTTTCCATTCTCTGGAATCCCCCTTTGAGGCCACCCGTTATCATTCTCTGGTCATTGATAAAGCATCACTTCCTGAATGTCTTGAAATTACTGCATGGACGGAAGATGAGCAGGGAAATATCGATGAAATTATGGGGGTCCGACATAAAGAATTAGCTATTGAAGGGGTTCAGTTTCATCCGGAGTCTATTCTGAGCCAACATGGTCATAAAATGCTACAAACTTTTCTGGAACAGACTTGCTGAGGATTAATCATGGATATTAAAACTGCTATTGCAAACGCCGTTGAGAATCAGGATATTTCTATCCTTGATATGGAAAATGTCATGCGTCAGATCATGACTGGAGAAACGACTTCAGCACAAGTTGCAGCCTTATTGGTGGCTTTACGTATGAAGGGTGAAACGGTTGATGAATTAACGGCTTCCGCCAGTGTGATGCGTGAGTTAGTGACTCCTGTTAGGGTTACAGGTGAATATATTATTGATATTGTCGGTACGGGTGGTGATGGACTGCACACTTTTAATGTTTCTACTACTGCTTGTTTTGTGGTGGCTGCTGCGGGTGGCATGGTTGCGAAGCATGGTAATCGTTCTGTGAGTAGCGCATCCGGTAGTGCTGATATTCTTGAAGCGGCTGGTATTAATCTTAATGTCAGTTCACATCAGGTTGAGCAATGTATTAAAGAACTGGGTATTGGCTTTATGTTTGCTCCTCTGCATCATAGCGCCATGAAGCATGCCATCGGCCCTCGTAAGGAAATGGGCATCAGAACAATGTTTAACTTGTTGGGACCTTTAACAAATCCTGCCGGTGCACCCAATCAGTTGTTGGGTGTTTTTGATAAACACTGGCTTGAACCTCTGGCTAAAGTGCTTAAAAATCTGGGCAGCAACCATGTTATGGTGGTTCATTCTGCAGATGGTATGGATGAAATCAGTATGGCAGATGAAACTTATGTTTGTGAGCTGAAGCAGGGGCAATTGACTCAATATACTTTAACACCAGAACAGTTTGGTATGACACGTGGAAATATTAAAGATATTATGGTGAATGGTGCAGAAGAGTCTTTGAATATGGTTCAACGTGTCCTGGCTGACGAACCTGGTCCGGCAAGAGATATTGTGGCACTTAATTCTGGCGCAGCAATATATTGTGCCGGTCTCAGTGATACTCTGGAAGATGGTATTGAGAAAGCACGCGAGGCTATTTCATCCGGTGCAGCAAAAGAAAAACTAACAAAGCTTGCCAGTTTTACTCAGGGCTTTTGAATTAGACCGGCTTCTAATATCCTGGAAGCAAGGATGAATCATCCATGCTTCCAGCAATGAAACTATGCAATTTTTTGTGAACAACTTAAATTATAACCATTGATGGCTAATAGCTTATGAATCAATCAAACCCACCGGATATTTTAGTAAAAATTTTAAATCGCAAGCATGAAGAAGTGGATGCTTTGTGTTCAGCAAAACCACTGCAGTCAATTATTGATGCTCTAGATGGGATCGGTGCTACTCGTGGCTTTGTAAAAGCAATTGAAAACAAGCTTAATACGAACCAGTCTGCAGTGATTGCAGAAATAAAAAAAGCTTCACCAAGCAAAGGCTTGATTCGAGAAAATTTTATTCCCTCTGAAATTGCTCAATCCTATGAAAAGGGCGGGGCAGCCTGTTTGTCCGTGCTAACGGATATTGATTTTTTTCAAGGCAGTGATGCTTATCTACAACAAGCTCGAAATGCCTGTCAATTACCTGTTCTGCGTAAAGACTTTGTTATCGAACCGTATCAGATTTATGAGGCACGCCTGATTGGTGCAGATGCTATTTTATTAATTGTTGCTTGTCTGAGTGATGTTCAACTGAGTGAGTTTACTGTGCTGGCACATGAACTTGAGCTGGATGTTCTGGTTGAAGTTCATGACCAGGAAGAATTAGAACGCGCACTTAAATTACCCGTTCGCTTGATGGGCATCAATAACCGCAACTTAAGAACCTTTGAAACAACATTAAATACCACAATTGAATTATTAGATACAATTCCAGATGATCGAATTGTGGTCACAGAAAGTGCCATACATCAACCTGAAGATGTGTCTCTTATGAGAAAGCATGAAGTGAATGCCTTTTTAGTGGGAGAATCCTTTATGCGTGCTGAACAGCCGGGTGAAAAGCTGGCTGAGCTTTTTTTCTAAGCAATCATGTCCTTTAAAAACACATCAGACTGGTTAAACTATGACAAGGAGCACCTTTGGCATCCTTATACCAGCATGACTGACCCATTGCCCACCTATCCAGTGGATTCTGCTCATGGTGTTCGGCTAAAGCTGGCGGATGGCCGTGAGTTAATTGATGGTATGTCATCCTGGTGGGCTGCTATTCATGGTTATAACCATCCTGTGCTGAATGCTGCGCTTAAACAGCAGATGCAGTCTGTATCACATGTTATGTTTGGGGGGCTGACACATCTCCCTGCTGTTACTCTTGCAGAAAAGTTGATCAAGATCACTGCCAAATCCCTGCAGCATGTTTTTTTGGCTGATTCCGGCTCAGTTGCTGTTGAAGTGGCTATTAAAATGGCCATTCAATACTGGTATGCACAAGGCAAAACACAAAAGCAAAAGCTACTGACCGTACGAAATGGCTACCATGGCGATACTTTGGGTGGCATGGCTGTATGTGACCCTGTTAATGGTATGCACGCAATGTTTAAGGGCATACTGCCGGAACATTTCTTTGCTCCGGAACCAAACTGTTTTGATGATGGCTCAACGAATATTAGTACTCTGGAAAAACGATTACAGCAGTATCACACAGAAATTGCAGCTGTTATTATTGAGCCGCTGGTTCAGGGGGCTGGTGGTATGCGTTTTTATTGCCCTGAATATTTACAGCAACTCAGAATACTGTGTGATGAATATGATGTGCTGCTTATTTTTGATGAAATTGCCACTGGCTTTGGCCGTACAGGGACATTATTTGCTTATGAGCAAGCAGATGTTGTTCCAGATATTCTTTGTCTGGGCAAGGCAATAACTGGTGGGTATTTGACTCTGGCTGCGACATTGACCTGTAAAAAAGTGGTGCGGGGTATCAGTGCCGATGGTGCTGGTGTATTAATGCATGGCCCGACGTTTATGGCTAATCCTCTTGCCTGTCAGGTGGCCAATGCCAGCATTGATTTATTGTTGTCTTCACCCTGGGAGGCAAATATAAAGCAGATAGAAAAACAGTTGCATAAAGAGTTATCGGTCTGCCGGGAACTCTCCCATGTGAAAGAAGTAAGGGTAAAGGGTGCAATCGGAGTGGTTGAACTTAAAGAAACTGTGGATATGAAAACCATACAGGCTGATTTTGTCAATCAGGGTGTCTGGATCCGGCCATTCAATAAACTGGTTTACATCATGCCGGCCTATATTATCAAGCAAGAAGAACTGACTGCATTAACAACATCCATTTTTAAGGTTTTATCTAACAAATGAGTGGGTACTAATTAAAAACTTCTGCTTTAGTAATGGTTGCAATGGGAATATGATAACTAATATTGCCTGAACGCAGACGCGTGACGATTTCATACACACCAATTGTATCGATTCTGAGTGTCCCAGTAAATTTTTTGCCTTTATTGGTCACAATTCGGACTCTGAAGCCTATAAAATCTTTTAGATTTTCAACAGTGACCGAGCGGTATTTTTTTATTATTATGGCTCGTTTTTTCTTGATTTCGTCAGGTGTTTCCAATTCAATTTCAGTATCAGTTGCTGTCTTTATTAATTTGTCTTTATCAATATTAATTGAAATTTCGTTGATCCGTTTATTGTCTACAAATAATTTTAAGCGGACAAATTGAATAATATCATTGGGCTCAAAAGACATAATTTCTTCAGTACCAGTCAGGTTGCTCAAATCTGCTTCCACTCGAATCGGGCCGGAAGTTTCAAGAACGGTCTTATAGGCATTTAGAAGGCCTTCTTCTGGTTTTACTCCGTAAGATAATAAATACTCTTTAATTTGAAGGTTATGCTCATTGATATAGTCTTCAATTTTCTGATTTTTCTGATTTGCGCAAAAATTATTTTTTCGCTTGATATAAGAGTCGTCGATAATTTCAAGCGTAATAGGGCCGGGTTGGGCTGATTGGTTGCTTAGAGATTGTATGTTAGCAACACCTCGAAGCTCACCGGAAAAAATAAATTGAGTCATATCACGAATATTATTTTGAAGGTTGTAGCTCAGTGTCTTATTTCGTTTATTAAACTGGTAGCTTAAATAAATATCAGTAGTGATTGAGTCATAACCCATCTTACCTAATGCCTTACTGCCAATCCGATGAATTTCACCGCAGGCTAAAGTAGAAAATACTTCCAGTTGAGTAGGCTCGACATCAGGGTTGTCAGTCATTTTCATTAGATTACTGTTCAAACCAATGGAAATGCCCTTGATAATTAAGCTAAGGGATTGGGGCAGCTCATTGCTCTTCAGCTTGTTGTTAAGGCTGAGAAAGGTAATGATATCCGGGGCTGCAAATTTAATTGATTCAATAGAAAAACTTTCGTCAAGTGCTGGTATATAAACACTGATACCATTTACGGTAGCACTGCCTGTAAATGATGTTATTATTTCTTTATAAGAAATCTGGGCAAAAGGTTTTACCTGAACAACCTGATTGTCAACAAACTGCTGAGTAAAATACCATAAGCTGATTTTAACCAGAGAAAAGAAAGCAATACTTAAGGCAAACAAAGCAATGATGATTTTTTTCATTGAGGTCTCTAAAATATAATAATGGCTAAAACCAGGCAGGTTTGTTTTCAGGTGTTTCTAACAGAGCCTTTATATTGGCTTCAATGATGTGATAACCCACATTACCATAGAGCTTTTGTCGGCCTTCATTGAGTTCAAAGGTTGGACAGCCTTCAATGAACTTTTGTTTGTCATCGGTTGTACAGGAAGCCAGCGCCGCCATTGCTTCACCATTAGCCAGTAGTGTTTCAATTGGCTTAACTGGAATATTTAACTGCTCTGCAATAGACATGAGTTTTGTTGTCTGAGAAATATCCTCAGCATCGCGAAAATAGCCTAGACGTATTTGCCAGTCAGCCTGTTCAAGTAAACTATGGTGGCTATCATCAGACTGTATTCCACCGCGTTGTTCAAGCAGCCCAATGGCTTTTAAAAATTGATGGCAGGATGCCGATGAGCGGGGTAAGTTTTTTAAACCAATTTCAGGGTGTATCTCAACGTAGGGGAACATACTGTTGAGCTTGTGCATCATTTTGTTGTATCCCTGCAGCCCACCTTTTTCAGCCCAGTTCTTTTCCAGCATGGTATGCATATCAACAAAGAGTGGGGTATATCGATAGTCAAGGGCAATTTGATCACCAAATTGCTTTTTCATTTCATCAATTTTTATCTTAGCGGAGTAACTCCAGATACAAAGAACATCTGAGTAATAGGTAATGGAAAGGCTCATTTTTTCCTCAATCAGTTTATTGCCAAAATTTAGCGTGTTCCAAAGATAACAATTGTTTTACCTTTGACGTAGATTAAATTTTGTTCTTCAAGAATTTTTAATACTCTGCCGGCCATTTCTCTAGAGCATCCGACAATTTTTCCAAGTTCCTGGCGCGTAATTTTAATCTGCATACCATCCGGGTGAGTCATTGCATCCGGTTGTTTGGCAAGATCAAGTAAGGTTCCGGCGATCCGTCCAGTGACATCCAGAAATGCCAGATCTCCGACCTTACGACTTGTTTTGCGTAAGCGGTTGGCTATCTGAGTTGATATTTCAAACAAAACATCAGGGATGTTCTGGCGTAAACTATTAAATTTGGTATAACTTATTTCAGCGATTTCACAATCTGTTCTGGCTTTGACCCAGGCACTGCGATTTGATGGCTGGGAAAATAAGCCCATTTCACCAAAAAAATCACCATCATTTAAATAGTCCAGTACAATCTCGTGATCATCTTTATCTTCTAGTAAAACAGAGACTGACCCCTTAACAATAAAATATAAAGTATCAGACTCAGTTCCAGCATGAATAATTGTTTTTTTGCTTGGGTATTTTCGTTTGTGGCAATGGGTAAGGAAATCTGTAATAGCAGGATTTTCTTCTTTTAAATTTATTATTGACATACTCATCAGCTTGAAATGGGTAAATGTTTAGCTCTTTTTGTAAACTTAACAAAAAGAATGAATAGGCTCTTGTAACTACTAGAATAGCATGAAAAAAGAAAAGTGCGAGAACATTCATGTTAATTCTTCAGGTGATTTCACATTTATTTGCCTATAAAGTAGATATTTGGCGTAAAGGCATGAAATAATATTAAATTAAATCATCCTGAACAAATCGTCTGATTTATTCAGGATGAAATATGACTGATAAATTGGAACGTAGCCTGGAAGGTTAAAAAAATGAAAGCAAAAATCAAATGGGTTGAAGATATGATGTTTATGGGCCAGTCCGGAAGTGGACATGCGGTTGTTATGGATGGCCCCCCTGAACTTGGTGGAAAAAATATGGGCATTCGACCTATGGAAATGATGTTGCTTGGCCTGGGAGGCTGCACTTCATTTGATGTGATGCTGATCCTTAAGCGTTCCCGGCAGAATGTCACAGATTGCGTTGCAGAATTAAGTGCTGAAAGAGCAGAAACCGACCCTAAAATTTTTACTAAAATTCATATTCATTTTGTCATTACAGGTGTTAATCTGAAAGAAAAGATGGTGCAGAGAGCAGTTGAGTTATCAGCAACAAAATATTGTTCCGCTTCAATTATGCTTGCCCAAACCGTAGAAATTACTCACGATTATGAGATTGTAGAAGGGTAATTGATGGGGTGTTATTGCAGGTTGCCCTTCAGGACGTCAATTGACGGGCTAAAGTCTGGCCTCCAAGGTTCTGAATATGTCTGCAAGAACTCTGGGGTGCAAAGTTTTGTTTTATTAGAACAGGCAGTTTAACCATTCAAAATTATTGTGCTTAAGTACCGGGTTTAATATAAATATCAAACCTGTGTTTTTTCATTTTCATTGACAAGGTTGGTTTTTTCTCATTAAGAAAAGGGGCTTTAATAGGGCGTTTGACGACAACTCTTTTTTTTGCCCGTTGTAAGCAAACGCTGAGCAGCTCATTGCTGTCATTGTCATCTCCTATAAGGTTTTGAAAGGCCAACATTTCTTTTTTGACCAGGGCTGATTTTTTTCTATGAGGGAACATCGGATCCAGATAAATAACATCGGGTGTCCTGTCCAGCTTTTGGGTATCCAACTGTCGAGAATCAGCAAAAACAAAACTCATCCGCTCAATTATGTCAGATATTGATTGATCACTTGCTGCTCGATGCAGGGCATCAGTCAGTAAAGCTGCAGAAATAGCGGATCGTTCCATTAAAATGACCTCAGCCCCCAAAGAGGCAAAAATAAAGGCGTCTTTTCCCATGCCTGCAGTGGCATCTAAAATGAGTGGAGAAGCATATTTATTTAAACCGACGGCCTTAGCAATGGTTTGACCTTTACCGCCGCCAAATAGTCTTCGATGAGCAATTGAACCTGAGGAAAAGTCAATGTAAATTGGTCCTGGTGAGCGCTTATCTGATTGAATTAATTGCAGGTGTGCTGGTGTAATCTGTAAAAAAAATGATTCCTGAGGGACTGTTTCAGAAAATTTGAATCCCCATTGAGTGGCAATGGCCTGAGCTTCTGGTGTGAGGCTGTTATCAGAGCTGGTAATTGATATCATAACTTGTGGTAGTTAAAAATAAAAAAGCTGCAACAGGTTTTTTCCTGTTACAGCTTTTATACTTCTCCCTTATTAAGGGAGAAACGTTTGATGAACTAAAAACTACTAGTTTAGTTGTTAGTTGTATCGACGTCGATGACAACACGACGGTTTTCAGCACGGCCGTCTTTAGTTGAGTTATCAGCAACAGGATCAGTTTCACCCTTACCTTCAGTAACTAAGGTAGCTGCCACACCAATTGATTTCAGGTAGTTGGCGACTGCTTCTGCACGTCTCAATGAAAGACCGTCATTATATGCTTCTGGTCCTGTGCTGTCGGTATGACCGGTAATCAGAACATCTTCAGACTTATTACAACCTTCTGGGACTTCAGCACGGATAAAATCTCTTGCAGACATGAGTTTTTCCTTGTCAGCTTCATGAACTGTTGTGCTGTCAAAATCAAAGTGAAGATCTTTCAGGACAATGATTTCAGGACATGCTGGTGGATTTTCAGTCATGATGACTTCTTTAACACCGTCAGTAACGATAACTTCAGCAACACCCATTTCTTTTTCGTAGCCACATTCTTCTAATTTAGTGTCTGTTGCTGCAAAGCGATCACGCCAGCATTCGCCGTAACTGTTTTTCCAGATCTGACCAGAAGAGTTAGTTACGTAATCTTCAACAAAACCATCACCCTCAGCAATGGCTGAAGCTGATACAATACCCATAGCTAAGCCAATAGCTGACATAGCAAATAGTTTTTTTATAGACATAAGGATCCCTTTTCTTTTAAAAATGATTTATCATGTTCAAGGATAGCTTGCAGTATAAGATGATGCAAGGGAAATTTTAATTTTTTTTGATTTAGTAGAGTATTAATGCTTAATTACGTAGTTTTTTTTTCGATTGTAGGAATTGTCTGGTATTGGTGGCATTCTGTGAGTGCTTATGAAGTGGCTTATAAGCAGGCAAAAGATGCCTGTTTCAGAATGGAACTGCAGTTTCTGGACGATACTCTTGATGTGATTAAATTGCGACTATGTCGACATCCACATGGTTATATGCAATTTTGTCGTATTTATGAGTTTGAGTTCAGCTCTGATGGTAATAGCCGTTATAAAGGCTATATCAGTCTAAGTGGATTAAAAATTGAAAGCGTTGATATGGATGCTTACAAGATTGATTAAGATCAGCTAAAAGAAAGTCAGTCGTTTGTTGTTATTCGTCAATATCATAAGAAACGACGCAGGGAGTATATATTAGCTTCTGCTTTCTAAATGCTTTTGGTTTTATCTTTATGATAACAGACTATAAACGACTGACTTTCTTTTAAGGATAGATTTGCAAAGGCGGCTCCTGAAGAATAGCGAGTTGCTCTTTTAACTGCAATATATGCTCTCCCCAGAATTGTTCCGTATTAAACCAGGGGAATGCTCTGGGAAATGCCGGATCAGTCCACCGTTTTGCTAACCAGCCAGCATAATGAATGATACGCATGCTTCTTAATGATTCGATAAGATTGAGTTCTGTTCTGTCAAAATCACAAAACTCTTCATAGCCGTCTATTATCTCACGTAATTGCTTTTCCTGATCACTACGCTCACCAGACAGCAACATCCAGAGGTCCTGAATAGCCGGGCCATTTCGGCTGTCATCAAAATCCACAAAATGCGGCCCGTTATCTGTCCATAAAATATTGCCAGGATGGCAATCACCATGCAGACGGATTAAATTAGGCGGGAATTTTTGATAGTTGGACTCAACATGCTGCAGAATATCAGCAACAATGGCTTTATAAGACTCTATAAAAAGGGATGGCATAAATTTGTGCTCTAAAATATAGTCATAGGGATGGGTAATAAAAGACTTTATTGAAAGAGTTGGGCGGTATTGGAACTTTTTTGTTTGACCAATGGCGTGAATGCGTCCCATTAATTTGCCCAGCCAGTATAGTTGATCCAGATCGGTCAGTTCTGGTGCGCGTCCACCTCTGCGCTTATAGAGTGCAAAGCGATAGCCTTCATAAACAAACAAACTTTGTCGCTCAGTCGTTGATGAATCTTCCAGGTAAATTGGGGGAATTGCGGGTATTTCCAGTTCATGCAGTTCTTGTGAAAAAGTATGTTCTTCCAGTATTTGCTCCTCAGTCCAGCGTCCCGGGCGATAAAATTTGGCAATAATGGGATCTTCATCTTCAATGCCAATTTGATAAACTCTGTTTTCATAGCTGTTTAAAGCAAGCACTCGGGCATCTGAAAAAAAACCTTTGCTTTCAACTGCATTAATAACGGCATCAGGATTTAACCTGGAGTAGTCTTGAATTTCTTCAGTGTTGTCTGTCATGTATATAAAAGCTCATATTGAACTAAAAAAAGCACCAATTGCATGAGCGAGCTGTTGAGAGCGCTCAGGTGAACGAAAAGCCTGTAAGATAGTATCACGCATACCCGGAATAAACATTAAGTCAGATAATATTGCCTTAAAAGCACCTGGATGTTCATTATCACTGGCAGCAAGTGCTTCCAGAAAGGCCGGGAGTATTTCCTGATGTGAGATTAAAGGCCAACATCGGCCTGACAGGATTGCTAGTATTTCTATATCTGACTGGATGTCTGAATTCAGTATTTTGCTCAGGAGTTTTATCTGTAATGCTTGATCAGTGCTCTGAGAACTTGCCTGTATTGATGAAACGCATAACTGGACAAGATAGGGTGTCTGATTTTTTTTGCTCAGATTGGCCATCAGGTTTTTATAGATAATCTCAGTGGTTTTCTTTGAAACAGAATGATTTTCAAGGCAGGTGCTCAGGACTTGAAAAGGTTCTATGGGCAGATGCTCAATGGCTTCATTAATAACTTGTTCATTGGTTTTAGATTTTGAAGCATAGCAAATCTCATTAAGGCGGGCGGCAATGTCTGCAAAGCCCTGAAATCCCAGTTTATCCCAGTGGTTGAAATCCTTTTTTCCATGTGGAGAATTACCCAGGAGATAGTCTTGAGTGTCTCTATAGTAAGAAGATGCAGGCAGTGACAGTTGTTTATGAACGATGGCATGAAAATTAGCCAGTTGTTCGGGCTTTGGTTGAAAGCCATAAGGATTATCCTGCATGGCACCTTCCAGTGACTGGCGCTTTTTGGTTGAGCCAGATTGCTTTTGCTCTCTGGCGTTGATTAAGAAATCACCCAGTGCTTCAAATAAACGCCTTAAAAAATCATCACGAGCAGCAAGATTGAGTTTTGCCTGTTCATCAAGCGGCAGCTTCAGGAACCAGACATGGTGTTCTGCATTATGGTTATTCTTTCCGCTTTGTTTTTGCCAGAAGATAAGGCCAATCCAGGCATGTTGTAAAAAAGGGGTACTCCAGGCTGCATGAGTGCTTTCAAAATCAATGAATACCTGCTGATCGATGGGAAAAATTTTGCGGGCCAGATTGTAACATTGGAAATGACAATCGATTTCTGAAAAAAAATGGTTGAGGCTGTTTATTTCATTCATAATATCGCTGACTTAATGGCTAAAAAGGAGCTGCCCGGAATGATAGCTCAGCTGTGCATCACCAGATAAAAACTTAAGCAGATGCTTGCCGATCAGCTCGTTTCGCCAACCAGACAACAGGGCCAGCTCTCTACGACCTTTAATTAATGCATCTAAGTCTTTTCGAGAGCATAGGCAACGTGGGCTAATATTGTTGTTATGGGCAGAGAGATGAACAATAGCCATAAGGCAATCAGCTAGAGCTTCTTCATTTTGAGAGAGTTTTTCATAAGTAGGTAATGTCGGACAATCTTTGTCAGAAGTGTTCAGGCCCTTGTGGATGAGAGAGAGAATTTCGGTGCCATTATATTGCTGAAATTTATGACTCAGCCCTCTACATGCCTGGAGTTCATCATTATTAGAAGGGGGATTCATTGATAACTCGATTAAGGTCTCATCAGTAATGACCCGACGTCGGGGACGGTTTTGTTTGATGGCCAGTTCTTCACGAAATGCGGCAAGATTTTGTAATATTGCCAGTTTCTGTTTTTTGAGTCGGTTTAGCCCTTTAGTCTTTTTCCAGATTGTTTTTGGGGAGGGTGTATAGGTTGAACTGCTGGATAAAAACTGAAAATCTTTTTCCAGCCAGCTCAAGCGTCCAAGTGCCTGTAATTTTTCTTTTTGAATTGGGTAGAGTTTGGCCAGATAGCGGACATCATCTGCGGCATAGTCTATTTGTTTTTGAGTCAGCGGTCGTTTTAGCCAGTCAGTACGTGTTTGTGATTTATCTAAACTAACATTTAACAGCTGCTTGACCAGGGTGGCATATCCAATTTGCTCGCCATAGCCTAATAATGCGGCACTGACCTGAGTATCAAAGAGTGCTTCAGGTACTGACTGATTGAGATAATAAAAAATTTCCATATCCTGACGGGCAGAATGTATGATTTTTGGAATTGCTTTATTATATAAAACAGACATTAAAGGGCTCAGATCTTTAATTGCCACCGGATCAATGATTGCGATTTGTTCACCATCACAAATTTGTATCAGAGCTAGAATAGGATAGTAGGTCGTCTGACGGACAAATTCAGTATCCAGAGCCAGAAAGTTACTTTGTGCGAATTGCTGACAAATTTCCACCAGACTTTCTTTATTATCAATAAAATGGACTTGCATTGAGATCCCTAAAAATTATATTGTAGCTGTATGAGTTATTTTAACTTAATTCATACCTCTAAGATAATTAATTTAAAGCAAATAGCTAAATAGAAAACCATTAACTAAACATATAAGCCATTAGCTGAACTTATTCAAAGGTGCACTGATATGAATGCTTACAAACAAATTTTAGTCGCTGTGGATTTAACTGAAGATTCTTATCAAGTTTGTTGTAAGGCAATTGAAGTTGCCGGGGAAAACAGGACTGATATTTTTATCATTCATGTGGTTGAATTTGTTTATCAGGTCAGCGTTGCTTATGATCCTATGTTTTATCCTGCTTTTGAGGATTTGGCAAAAAATGAAGAAGAATTAATAAAACTCAGTGAAGACAAAATGCACGACTTAATTGCAAAACTGGATAAAAAAGAAAATCTCCAAGTTAAGAGTGATGTCATTTCTGGTATTCCAAAAACGGAAATATTGCGTTTAAGTGAGGAAGAGCAGTCTGACCTTATTGTTTGCGGCTCTCATGGACGCAGTGGTTTTGAGTTACTGCTGGGTTCAACAGCGAATGCAATCCTGCATCATGCACCCTGTGATGTGCTTGCAGTAAGAACAAAAAAATAAAGTAAGTAACCGCTTACACTCTGAATGTCATTGATTTTATGATAAAAATAGAATAAAATACTGCTTCAAATATACTCGCGGATATCGTTTTTATGCTGTAATTAATCCAGAGCTGCGATCTTTTGTGCACCACGACTCACTTCATGTCGATTGTACCTGATTTTGTAAAGCAGGCTTTATGTATTGAATCATGAAGCTTGTCTGATAAGCTTTTGGCTTGCAATGATATTCATCTTCTAATATTTAATTCTCTGGGTAAGTAAAAGATAATGAGTTCAATCAGACGATTTTTGCCTTTTTTAAGGTGGTTTCCTATGGATGGAAACACCGTTAAAGCTGATATTATTGCTGGTATCACCGTTGCACTGGTTTTAATTCCACAATCTATGGCCTATGCTTCTTTGGCTGGTCTTCCAGCCTATTTTGGTTTATATGCAGCATTCTTACCAGTCATGGTGGCGGCACTATGGGGCTCATCCAGTCAGCTGGGAACCGGCCCGGTTGCCGTTGTTTCCTTGCTAACGGCATCAGCTATTACACCTTTGGCTCCAGTTGGTTCCCCAGAATTTATTTCTCTGGCCATTATGCTGGCCTTTATGGTCGGAGTGTTCCAGTTTATGCTTGGTGTTTTTAAGCTGGGTGTTGTGGTTAACTTCTTATCTCATCCTGTTATTGTTGGTTTTACCAATGCAGCTGCTATGGTTATTGCTCTTTCTCAGGTCAATAAAATTTTTGGTGTCGAAAAGCCTAGCAGTGAGTTTTTCCTCGGGGATATCTGGAGTGTTGTGCTCAATCTGGGCGATACTCACCTGGTTACCCTGGCCTTTGGTGCGACTTCTGTTTTTGGTATTATGTTTGCAAAAAAGAAATGGCCAACGTTGCCGGGTGTTTTGATTGCAGTTGCAGGTACTATTCTTATCAGCTGGGCCATTGATTTTGAAGGTATGGGCGGTGCTGTTGTGGGTACCATCCCTGAAGGTCTGCCTTCTCTTGCTATTCCTACCTTTAATATGGATGTTTTTGGGACATTGATCTCCAGCGCGATTGTTATTTCTCTGATTGGTTTTATGGAAGCTATTTCTATTGCCAAGGCAATGGCTGCTAAAACAAAAGAGCGCATTGATCCCAGCCAGGAGCTGATGGGACAAGGCCTGGGTAATATGATTGGCGCGATGAGTTCTTCCTATCCAACCAGTGGTTCTTTTTCACGCTCTGCAGTTAACATCAATGCCGGGGCTCTGACTGGTATGTCATCGGTTTATACTGGTATTATCGTTTTAATCACCTTACTCTTTTTAACACCATTGCTTTATCATTTACCAAAAGCAGTATTGGCGGCAGTTATTATGACAGCGGTGTTTGGCCTGATAAATTTTAAGTCTGTTAAACATGCATGGCACGCCTCACGCCATGATGGAATTGCTTCTATAGTAACCTTTGTTGCCACACTGGCCTTTGCTCCTCACCTGGATAAAGGGATTGAAATTGGTGCCGGCTTGGCAATCCTTCTTTATCTATATCGTACTATGACACCTCGTGTCGCTATTTTAGGACGTTATAAAGATGGTACTTTGCGTGATGTGAAAGTGAATGATCTAGAGACCAGTGACCAAATTATAGCCATTCGTTTTGATGGGTCGTTATATTTTGCCAACGTGTCTTATTTTGAAGATGCTATACTTGAAGCCGTGAGCGAAAAGCCGGATGCTGAATATATTCTGGTGGTTGCTGATGCAATTAATCAATTGGATGCCTCAGGAGAAGAAGTCCTTCATCACTTGACTGAGCGTCTGAAAGAAAATAATGTTCAAATTGTTTTTAGTGGTTTAAAACGTCAGGTTCTGGTGGTTATGCGTGAAACTGGCTTGTTTGATGAAATTGGCCAGGAAAATATATTTGCTAATGAAGATATGGCACTAGAATCTATTTATAAGCGATTAGGAGATACCTCTGAGTTTGATTCTGCGAACTGTCCTTTGACTTTTCCTGGGGCACAACAGCAATCTGCTTAATCTTATGAATGTACGCCGCACTACCATAGCGGTAATTTAAGTGTGGCTTAAAATCAAAAGAAAAGTGGCGTTCGGGCAAAGGTTGAGCCTGCCGATTGCACCCGAGACTGGTTCGTCTAACTGGGGACGCTGCGAGTACTTCCCTGTAGCGCTTGTTGAAAACGTCCCTGTTTTCAAACACCCCAGTTAGACGAACCAGTCTCAGGTACACTCTTCTACCTCAATTGCCCTCTCTGGTGTTGTCCAAAAGCAAAGCAGAGAACTTATAAGGTCTGTAGTCATACAACTCGCGGACAACAATGATTCTCTTTTTCTTAGCTTTTGACTTTGGACGCTCCAAGTGAGAATAAATGCCTTAAGAGAATGTGAGGTGAATCGGTGCAACCAAATGGGGTGTTTGGAGCCATGGATGGCGACAGCAAGCATTACATGGACGTACTTGCAGCGTCCCCAGTTGGTTGTACCGATTTACCTTGCAGTCGTTTTATAAGCACTTATTCGAACGCTACCTCTGCTTTGTCTTTTGATTTTAAATCAAACTCAATTACCGCTAAGGTAGTAAAACCGACAATTATAAATAATCCTATGGTCAATAAAAAAAGCCCATCACCTGTTTCCAGGTGATGGGCTTTTTTAGGTCTTTACAGCGGCTGGTTTATTTTCTAGAGCCAGGGCCATTAACTTCAATACCGTTACTCATGTAGGTATGGAAGTATTCAAGTGCTTTGTATTCATCACTCTGAGCTTTGAGTGGTAGGGCACGAACCTGTTTGTTACAACCACCATAGCGACGGTGCATTGTTCCCAGGTTGCCCCATTTAGCACGATAAACCGGGAAGTGGGTGACATGACCTAAACCTGGGCTCAGGATGTCTGCACGGATGTAGTTACCAGCATTATCCTGGTGACAGTTTGCACAGGACATGTTCAGTTGACCGCGTTTTGCATAAAAGTGCTTACGACCACGCTCATACCACTTGATTTCATCAGGTGTTGTGGGCGTTTTAACATGAGTTGCCTTGCCTCGTGAGGTGTAGGCCATATAGGCAGAAATAGAAGCAATTTTGCCTTTTTTCCATTTTAATGGTTTCTCACCATTTTTTGTACGACACTCATTAATTACTTGCTCAAGGGTTTTAACCTGTTTGTGCTCTTTGCTGTAAAATGGGAAGTTTTGACGAATGCCAATTCCTCCATTTTTAAAACAGGATGCATAGGTGTTACCGTTAGCAAAAGGTGTGTTGAAAAGCTCTTCGCCTGTTTCAATGTCAATTTCATAGGGAGGAAATTCTTCAATAGCTTCCCAAGTCTCTCTTGATTTCTGATCAATGCCGTAGACACCATTACCATACTCACTGAGAGGCACTCCTGGAAATTTTTTATAAAAATATTCACGGAAGTTTTGCAGATCTTCTTCTGGTGTGGTTGCCATTGCATTGCTGAATAGGCCCCCTATAGCACCGACTGTGGTTAAAGCTAATACGACTCTTTTTATATGAGAAGATTTATTATTTAAAGGTTTCATTTTGGATGTTATCCTTGCTATTTTACTTTAGCTTCAATGCTGTCAGACTGGTTGGTATTATCGAGCCAAGAGACTTTAATAATATCTCCTATGCTACCGCCAGTGTACTTAAATGATACGTAAGGGTTTTTTGCAACTGCAACTCCCCATTGTGAATTTAAGAGTACTTTTTCATTTGACACGCATTTTACATTGCTTATAAATTTTGCTGGAATTGGCTGCCCTGTTTTTCTGTCTTTACGCAAACCAGTTTCCATTGGATGGCTGATTAGAGCCTTTACCGTTGTTATGCCATTCTTAATTTTGGCACGAATTTTAATCGAGCTTCTGATCATATCAAATCATCTGTTAGTCGCCACAACCACCAATGGTGACTTTGACTTTTTTTCGAGCACTGTAGTTATTTCCTCTTGCTGTTACGATGGCGATGACATTGGATGTCTGGCTCATCTTTATACGAGTTGAAATAAAAGCAATACAGTCTTTGTCCAGCTCAAATTGTGCAACCAGAGGTGCAGTATTTTTCTCAGAGAAGAGGGTAATGGTGCTGACCTCTTTTAGAGTGCTGGATACGGTAACCGGTACTATGGCTCCATTCTCGATAATATCAGGTATTTTGATACTGATTTTGTCACTGGCTCGTGATAAATCGGTGCCCAAAACAGATTTAATGGCTGTTTGTAGATTTGTGGCAGCAAAAGCGACTTCATTCCATGCAGCGATAGCCTGTATGGGTAAAAGAAGACCAGAACTTACAGCAAGTGTTATTGTTGCAGAGTTCAGGGTTCTTTTTAAAAAGAGCCTTCGGCTGTCTTTAGCAAAAAGATTTCTACATACATCCTTATTAAATTGTTTATTCAGCGGCATTATTTAAGACAAATTCCAGTTTTTAATCAGAATTAAAGCTGATAAATAAAATCTGTGACCAAATCAATTTCTTTATCACTGATAATCTTGTGACGTCCGAATGGAGGCATAATTGAATTTGGATTGGCAACGGTTGAGTCGTAAATCTGTGCCCTTAGCTTAGTTTTATCTGGAAAGCGTTGCTGCATAGTAACCAGAGGTGGCGCTATATTTCCAGGTAATTGACCCCCTTTAATGTTATGACAGGCAAGACAATTGCCTTTTTTTCGACTAAAGGCTATATCCTGGCCTTTTTCTATGTCTGATTTGCTGCTTCCTGCAGCACTTACTGTGGTTGAGACTAAGCTCAGACCTGTAATTGCAACAGCAATAATTGATGTTGTAGATACGATTTTTGAAAAACGTCGCATCGACTCCTCCTATTAAAAAGTTATCCCGCACCGTGAGGTGACTTATTATATTCCCAATACTTATTACTTACTAAGTTTTAGGTACTAATTTTAAGTTTTGTTCAGTATGAACAGATGTAAAAATAGCAGTATTGGTACGTTAATACAATACCTTGGGGCTATAAAAAGGAAAAAGTCAGCAAGTTCTAATAAAATTAGTAAGTTAGCAAGATCTTAAATTGTTGTTTTACTTGGTTAAAAAATATAATGATATGAATAAAAGTATGTAAAATGTGAGGTCTTAACAGTAAATGCTGAGAAGGTTTGGAAATTTGGTGGTTAACTTAAACTGGAGGGGGTTAATTATCATCAAGCTGATAAAGTGATTTTTCCTCCTTGAGTGCCCGTTTACGGGCATCAAGTTTCGACAGTGTATAAAAATCATTTTTAGGCGTTATTCTCTTTGCAATTTCTAACTGTTCAATCGCTGCTTCTAACAAACCATTGAGGTAATAGTAGTTTGATTCAGCAATGTGAGCTTTCACGAGCTCTTTATTTTTGCCTAATGCAATTGAGAGAAGCTTATAAATGGCCGGGTGTTTCAGATTGTCCTGATTATAGTCCTCAAGCAATTGAATACTGTGGGTGAGTTTTTGAGTCTGTATTAATGCATAGGCATAATTTGCGGTGAGAACCAGGTTATAAGGCTTATTTTGGGAGGCATCAGAGAGTAACTTTAAGCCAGTTTTAATGGATGTTTTTTTATCTTCAGCAATATAAGCCTTAGCTAGTGCAATGGTGTATGAAGTATTTTGTGGGTCAGAGGCTTTGAGTTTTTTTAAAACGGCAATCGCTTTTCTATAGGATTGCTGCTTAAATAAAGCCAGACCGTAGCCATAATAATATTCAGGGTGTATAGACAGACTGCTTTTTTTTGTTTTAGCAAGATAATGCTGGACAACTCTATTAGCATTCGCTGCTGTGAGTACTTTCAATTTTGCTTTCATAATATGGTAATTTAATGGATCTTTGAAACGGGTCATTTTGTGTTTATATTGCTCCGCTCTTTGTGTGGCTTCAGCAATCCGGTCAATGGTAATCGGGTGAGTTCTTAAAAATTCAGGATAATTTTGACCGGTATAACGATTTTTTCGTTCAAGTTTCTGGAAGAAACCAGGCATACCTTCGGGATTGTAGCCAGAGCGTGCAAGATAACGCATACCTACGCGGTCGGCCTCTTTTTCATTCGCTCGAGTATAATTTATTTGTGCCTGCTGCCCCGCTGCAGATAAGCCAATTGCTGTTGCTGCACCGAGTCCGCCATCTCCCGATGCTGCTCCTAAAAGAATACCAGCAATCATGCCGGCCAAAATTGGCAGGCTCATCTGGCTGGCTTTTTCAAAAGTTCGAGCCAGATGCCTCTGAGTGACATGTGCAATTTCATGTCCTAATACCGAAGCCAGTTCGCTCTCTGTATCTGTTGTTAAAAAAAGCCCGCTATAAACTGCAACAACACCACCGGGTGTGGCAAATGCGTTAATTTGGTTCGAGCCTATAAGAAAAAAATGAAAGTTCTGATAAGCATCGTCACTGTTAGCAACCAATGAATAGCCAAGGTTCTGTAGATATTCATTCAGCTCAAGATCATCGATGACTTCATGTGAGTTTCGGATTTGTGTTGCTATTTCACGACCAATTTGCTCTTCCATGTGAGGTGTTAAGGTTATGCTGGATGAGGCTCCCATTTCGGGTAGCTCAATTTCTTTGGCGTAAAGCGGCCGATAGAGCAGGCTCATACACAAAATGCTTATACTCAACCATAGGCGGATGGACAGGAAGAAAAAATTTTTCACAGTCGGGAATAGTTCGTCATAATTTGGGTGATGGAATAATTCGCTTTGATGAGACTTATCCTTGTGTAAACTAGAGTATTGTACAGTTACTTAGTGATTTAGATAGCAGATTTAGTTTATAGTTCAAGAATTATTAACTCAGACTAAAAAACTCAATATTTGCCTTGAAATTATTTAATATTAGTATATAATTAAATGCTTTTTTTGGGTCGGATGGTTTTGACCAATTTTATAATAGATACTTGCACTTTGTACAGGGGGTTCTTTTTATGTACGGTATAAAAGAAATTGATGTAAACGAGCTGAGTCTTCAGATGGAAAATCCTCCGAAGAACATTAAACTGATTGATGTACGTACTCCGGCTGAAGTTGCCCGAGGAAAAATTACAGGTTCAGAAAACCTGCCTCTCCACGTTATTCCGTTGAAAGTGGATGAGTTTTCAAATGATGATACCATTATCTTCTATTGTCAGACAGGGGCTCGCTCAGCTCAGGCCTGTGCCTTTATGGCTTCCAAAGGCGTTGATAATGTATACAATTTACGTGGTGGGATTGTTACCTGGGCTCAAATGGGTTTACCAATAGCGGTATAATTTTGACCATACGGTCTATCTCTTTTGGCAGACTTGTTTATTATAGATAAACTGTATTAGAATATTCAGGTAAAGATGCTGGTGGTTAGCAAATTTTTAAGCTAAAATCAGCACACGAATATATAAACACATAACTCAATAAGACTCATAACGAGACGAGGGAATATTAATGGCTGATTTTGATAAAGAATTAGATGCTTCAGGATTAAACTGTCCACTTCCAATTTTACGTGCTAAGAAAGCATTAGCAGAATTAGATGCTGGCCAGGTTCTTCACATTATTGCTACTGATCCGGGTTCAGTGAAAGATTTTGAAGCTTTTGCAAACCAGACAGGTAACGAACTGATGGAAAGCAGCGAAAATGGCGGTAAGTTTGAGTTCTTAATCAAGAAAGCTTAATTACCTCTACTTACCTTTTAAAAAGTAAGTAAAAAAGCCCACTGTATTAATTGATACAGTGGGCTTTTTTGTTTTACTACCTAGAGGTGCCATCACTTACTGATTGACACCTGATCATTCATTTTAAAACTTCCAGGTTGCCTGAACACTTAAAATATCGACATCGGAATCATATTCGCCTTTTAAAGTACCTGATGCTGTCAAAAGTGGGAATTCTTCATCGATATCTGCATCTTCTACCCATAAATGAGAATAACCAACATCAATGGTTAAGTTGTTATTGGGTGAATAGCTTGCACCGAAGCTAAGCCAGGTTCTGTCATCCCCAGGAATTCTGGATGTACGATACTTTTTATCAATCGGGGTTTCGTCATGTGCAACACCCGTTCTCAATACCCATTGAGCGTTGTACTGATATTTCATTCCCCCTGCGATACGGTAAGTATTATTCCATTTTTCATCAACATGGGACACTTCGACACCATTGTCACCAATGATACTTAGCTCTTCAAAATTACTCCACCTTGTGTATGTTACATCGCCAAGTAAGGTCAAACGATTATTGAGCTGATGAGTTAAACTAATTGATAAAGTTGAAGGGGTATCTATTCTGGCCTCAGCGCCCTGATTCGTAAATTTAGGTGCCGTTAAAGGGTTGCCTGTTAGAGCGGGTGATAATCCTTTATATTTAATGTCACCATCAAGAGTATGTGAAATTTCATGTCTGTAGTGCATGCCAAGTCTTGTTTGGGGGGTTATTTCATATATGAATCCGCCATTAAAACCAAAATCCCATGAGTCACCATCAACTTTAACATGACCATCTGGAGTGCCTGTAAAAGGAGCTGGTAAACCAAATTGATAGATATTTTTTTCCAAAGTTGCTTTAAGATACTGAATGCTCATACCAACACCTATTGATAGTTTCTCGTTTGCACGAAAAGCAATAGATGGGTTAAAGTTGATTGATTCCAGTTCAGAGTTAGTTGATGTGTAGCGCCCCATCCAGTCATCTTTATATTCAGTGCCTAGACCGAAAGGTGCATTGACACCCAGACCAATTTTATATTTATCACCAAAATCACGGACGTAATAAAAATTTGGTACATAAAATGTGTCTCCCGCATTGCCTCCTTCACCTCCTTGAGGGACACCAGCAAGTGCCAAGTTTGTACTTCCTTTGTTTTCAAGCTTAGCATCAGAATCAATAATATGCAGTCCTGCAGTGACTTGCGTACCTTTAAGATACATCATGCCTGCAGGGTTAAAATAAATAGTTGAAGGATCTTCAGCAACGGCAGCAGCACCCGCAAATGCTTGTCCCATGCCACTGGCACTATTTTCTATGATTGCAAAGCCTGATGCGAAAGCGGTTGTTGTCAGGCATAGAGCTGAAGTCAGTGTTGAAACTGCAACAGTGGTTTGAAGCGATTTGTTCATTGTGGTTACTCCCTATTATTCTTTAATAATCATCACTCTTTAAAAATCAAAGCTATCAACTGTATTTATGTAAAAGATGATTATTCTAAGTAGAAATGATTAAATTTCAGCAGACCGAAAGTGTTGTATTTAACACACAATATACATCTCATGGGTTAAATAATTAAAGTGTTACTTATAAAAAAATGAAAAAAAGCAACATTTCAGAAAAATATTTATTAAAAATACCAACTTTCTTCGAAATTGTCGAGCAATTTATGATTGTTTACTTGATAAACTTTATGTTTTTTATAATGTTTGTTCAATAACTTATTGTTAATGAAGTCTGTTTTTTTATTTTAATTTGTTTTTTGTTAGTATATAAGCATGTTTTAAAGTGTGAAAAAGTTAATAAATCAAGCACTTGCAATGTTATTTTTGCTTGACATTTGTGATGTAAATGTACAAAATATCTTACATTGATGAAACTTGTTGTGTGTTTGCAACATTTTTTCAATAATAAAAAAAAGATATTATCTTTTAACTTTATATCAAAGTTGTTTTTTTGTACAGCATGTTGATAATGTCTAATAATAACAAACGCTTAAGCGTGATTTTGTAAATTCATGGCCTTTTGAAACTTTCTTGTTGAAAGGTCTTATAAAAATGTAATCACGATTTTTTGCTTTAGTGTACTTAAACTTAATCTACTTATTTATAGATAAATGAACAAAGCAACAAATTAACTGACGCTAAAATAGTTTTAAAGGAGCTCAACCGTAATGATTAAAAATCGTCTTCTCGCCGCAGCTGTGTCTGCTGCAATATTAATCCCGACCACTGCTATGGCCACCAATGGTATGTTTATGATGGGTAATGGTACTAAAGCTAATGGCCGTGCTGGTGTTGGTATTGGTATGGCTGACAGCGCTATCTCTGGTGCAGATAACCCTGCGGCAATGGTTAGAGTGGGTAACCGCTTTGATTTTGGTTTGCAGATTTTTGATCCTGATCGTGCCGCTGAGATTTCCGGAAGCAATGGCAACCCTCTTTCCGCTGTTCCAGGAAATCCTTTTAACTTACCAACATCTTATGATTTTAAGCAAGATGGTAACAGTGATGGCCCTTTTTACATCCCAGAAGGTGGTTTTAACTACATGCTGAACGATGATATGTCTATTGGTTTGACTGTTGTTGGTACTGGTGGCATGAATACAAACTATAATGATGGCATTATTCCGTTCAATGGCGCAGCATTCCCACATGATGTAGGTATTAATCTGGAGCAGGTTAGAATTTTACCTACATTATCTTATAGAGTTAATGAAAATCACACGGTCGGTGTTTCTTTGCAAATTGCTTACCAACAGTTTAAAGCATGGGGCTTAGACGGTTTTACTGGTACTAATTCTACACCAGTCCCATCTCCTCCAGGACCTGCTGGACAAGTTTTTGATCCTCAAGTTTCTCAAGCACCAAACAAACTTTCAGGAAAAGGACGTGATGATGCATGGGGATTTGGACTGTCACTAGGTTGGCAAGGTAGCTTTATGAATGATCGTTTGACCGTTGGTGTGGTCTATAACTCTGAAATTGATATGGGTGAGTTTGATGATTATAAAGGCTTATTTGCTGAAGATGGCAGCCTGGACATACCCGAAAACTATGGTATTGGTATTGCGTTTAAGGCAACTGATAAATTCTTAGTCGGTTTTGATATACAGCAGATTAATTATAGTGATGTGAAAGCTATTGGAAATTCTTTACAGGCGGGTCCTAGCAACTCAGGTTTTGATATGTTCAACCCTCAAAACTATCTTGGAACCAAGAATGGTTCAGGTTTTGGTTGGGATGATATGACTGTATATAAATTAGCTGGTGAATATAAGTGGAATGAACAGCTGACTCTTCGTGCAGGTTATAGTCAAGCTGATAACCCAATTGATAAAGATCAGACTTTCTTTAATATTCTAGCACCTGCTGTTATTGAAGAGCACGCGACAATTGGTATGACTTATGTCTTACCTCAAGGTAGCGAAATTTCATTATTTTATATGCATGCCTTTGAAAATGATGTTAAAGGTCGCAACTCAATTCCAGGAGCATTTGGCGGTGGCGAAGCTGACATCAAAATGTCTCAGGATGCCTGGGGTATTGCTTATGGTTGGAATTTCTAAAACTTCCTGACATGGTCATAAAAAAGAGGTCTTTATGACCTCTTTTTTTTGTCTTTTCATATTATAATTAATGCTTAATTCGACAAACTTATTACCTTGTTTGGTCGCTTAGCTAATTGATTTATTATTACTTAACTACATTATACAAAGATACGTCCATGAAACGGTCATTGAAATGTCAGGGAGATTTAACAATGTTTAACACTTATTTTTTAAAATCAATATCTGCATATGCTTTGTCAGGTCTGCAAATAATTGTTTTATCCTTTTTACTAGGTTTATCTTTTGCTCAGGCAGAGAATTTAAAGCCTTTTGTCCTGGCCAGCACGAGTACGGGTAATTTTTCCGAGGCTGTGGCTGATACAAAATCTAAGCTCACCACCGGCGGTTTTGAGGTTATTGGTGAATACGCTCCCTATGATGGTGCGAATATTATAATTGTGACAAGCGATGCACTAACATCAAATGCGAAAGCAACTGAGTTCGGTGGTTATGGTGCTGTACAGCGCGTTGCTGTCACTGATCGTGATGGCACGATACAGGTGACTTTTACCAATCCAATTTATATGGCTAATAGTTATAGAATGAAAGGGCAGCTTGAAGATGTATCAGCCGCTCTAAAAAGTGCTCTGGGTGAACAAGAAGCCTATGGTTCAAAAAATGGTTTGCCGGGTAAGGATTTACAGGACTATCATTATATGTTTGGCATGCCTTACTTTGATGAGCCGGATGTTCTCTCTGAACATGGCAGCTATGATGATGCAGTTAAAAATGTACAAGCAGCACTGGCTACAAATAAAGGTGGTGTCAGCAAGGTCTATATGCTGGAGATACCCGGGAAAAAACAAACGATTGTTGGTGTTGCCATGACTAAAGACATGAGCAGCGATGCGACCATTATGAAAGAAGTTGATTTTAAGGATATTCGGGCAACTGCTCACCTGCCTTATGAAATGCTGATCCATGAAGATGGTAAAGTTTACGCCTTAAGTGCAAAATTTCGTATCGCTATCAGTTTCCCTGACTTATCTATGGCCGGTGATCACAGCTTTATGGGGATTATGGCATCTCCCGATGCAATAAAAAAAGCGCTGACTTTGGCCTCAGGTGGAGGGGGGGAATCTAAAGCATCTGGAGGATTTGACTTTTAGATACTATAGAAGACATTAGGCGTTAGGTGTTAACACCTAACGCCTTTTCATTAAGAATTATCTCCCTTCATCATATATTTTAATTTCCATTCCCCTGACAGTTTTGTTTATTGTTGCCATTCTTTTTATTACTAATTTGTCCTTATCTGCTGGAGGCTTTTTACCGGCTGAGGACTTTATTGCAGGACAAACGGGTGCCTGATCAGATTCGGGAGTGTCTTAATGATGACCCCCAGCAGGTTGAACAAATGCAGAAAAAATTGAGCATGAACCTATCCATTTCCAGTGCTTTGAAGTTGAGTACAGGGGGATTATCAACTATACTCACTGCTTCTCCCAGAGCCGTTGTTTATTATGGTAATCTTGTGATTGGCAAGGCGGATCAACCGTATTTCTGACAAGGTAAAGCATGGGTAGAAGGCAGTGCAAAAAATACTGTTCAATTAATTTTAAATACACTTATTCAGGATTCGATCTTGAAGCAGGCAAAAGGTGATATAATGATGCGACTAAAAGCTGGGATGTGAGCCAGGATAAGTGTTTAAAATATGAATAGAACCGAATTAAAATTACTGAATATTTTTTCTGATCTGGATAAAAATGATCAGAGCAGTATTGTTTCTTTTGCCGAATTTTTGCTGGAAAAAGCAAAACAGGATGGGCGGCTTATGGTAGTCGATCAGCCGGTTGATATTTCCCGTCCTGAAGAAGAGCGAGTTGTTGCAGCGATTAAGCGCTTATCTGCGACTTTTCCTATGCTTAAAAAAAGCAGTATGCTTAATGAAACAGCCGCTTTAATGTCTGAGCACATTCTTAAAGGGCGTTCGGCCAAAGATGTAATTGATGAATTAGAGGCACTCTTCAAAGTCCGTTATGAGGAATTTTGCAGGCATCGCGAACCGGATGGCAGGGAAGCAGCAGACTCATGATAGATATTTTTAACCGTTGGTTTCAGAGGCATTTCTCCGATCCTCAGGTCATTTTTCTGGTTGTTTTTTTAGTTCTGTCATTTACAGTTGTTATTGGTTTCAATGATACCTTGGCACCCGTTTTTGCCGCCATTGTTATTGCCTATCTTCTTGAGGGACTCGTCGTTATCTTTAACCGCGGGATAAAACGGCGTATTGTTTCTGTAATTTTTGTTTTTGTGGGTTTTTTGACTGCTTTAATGGTGACTTTATTTGTTATTTCTCCTCTATTATGGGAGCAAATTACGGACTTAATTACTGACACGCCTAGATACATTGAGCGGGGACGGCAGCTTATTTTGCAGTTGCCGTCAACTTACAGCTTTATTTCCGAAGAGGTTGTTTTAGAAATTTTTGCACTGATTCAGTCCGAAGTAACATCAATGGGCAAGCATATTTTGACACTTTCTCTGAGCTCGATTCAAAGCAGTATTACTATCATGATTTATTTGATTTTGGCCCCATTACTGGTGTTTTTCTTTTTAAAAGACAAAGATATAATTTTGGGCTGGTTTATGCGTTTTTTCCCCAGAGATACCCAGCTATCGACTAAAGTCTGGTTAGAAATGGATCAACAGATTGGCAATTACGTCAGAGGTAAGTTTTGGGAAATAATGATTATTTCTGTGGCCTGTTTTATTACCTTTTCATTCCTTGGGCTGAAATATGCACTATTGATATCAATTCTAGTAGGTTTATCTGTGGTTGTACCTTATATAGGTGCGACAGTTGTGACGATTCCTGTCGCCATAATTGCTTTTTTTCAATGGGGGTGGACTGCTGATTTTGCCTGGCTTATGCTGGCCTATGGTATTATCCAGGCACTGGATGGTAATGTCGTTGTGCCGTTATTATTTTCAGAAGTGGTTAATATTCACCCGGTTGCAATTATTGTTGCCATCTTGTTTTTTGGTGGTTTGTGGGGCTTCTGGGGGGTGTTTTTTGCTATTCCACTGGGGACATTAGTCAATTCAGTGATTAGTGTCTGGCCATCTATTCCCAGTGATGGGAATACTGAGAGCTCTTGAGGTGTTTTATTTATCACGTGTGAGACAAGCCCGTGCTTTCAGTTTAAGCAAATAAATCTATGAGCTTATTCTTAAGAATAAAACAATGGGCACTTATTTTTTTCTGCAGCGTTATCTCTTTCTGTGCGTTTGCTGGTGATTCATCTGCGATTTCAGAGAAAACTCAGTCTGTCTTTCCTTTTTCTTCGGGTGAAATACTTCACTATAAGCTCAGTTACAGGGGCTTATTAACATCCATGATCTGGGCTGTTCTTGCTGATGTTAGAATGACTTATTTAAATGATAAGAAAACTCCGGATAACCAAAATGCCTATCAATTTGAGTTATTTCTCAGTACTGAGCGTTATAGCAAGGCGGAAATGTTTCAGCCTGTCCGATACACTTACACAACAACTCTTGATTCCACTTTGCAGCGAACGGTTTTGATAGAAGAAATCGATGTTGGAGAAAATCAAAGCCATGACTTCCTTTGGCTTGATTGGCAAAATAAAGAAACCCAACTCTTTAAAAAACGTGAAAAAGAACAGGAACATTATGGTTTTTTGGGGATGGATATCAGAGAAGTTTGGGAAAAAGACGGAATGCAGTCTGTTCCTGACTTTTTAGGAAATTTCCCATTGCTTGCTGATCAGCAAACGTATCTGATCCATAAAGAATCGGGTGATAAAATCGAGTTCTCACAGATTCTTGATCCATTATCTCTCATCTATACCTTGCGTTCACAGGGATTTGATTCAGATTCCAGTACTGGGCAAGGCAGAGAAAAAATATTTTCAATTGCTGTTTCTGATGATATACGCCAGTACCATGTTATACAATTGTCTCAGGAAGAAATTTCTATCAACGGTAAGGTTTATCAGGGAATAAAGTACCAAATACAGACAGATGAAAAAAAAGAGAATTATTACTACGTCTGGTTTAGCAATGATAAGAAAAAGATTCCTCTGAGAATGGCAATGGATGCACCATTAGGAAAACTTGAAATTGATCTAATAGCGGTCACTCAACTAGAAAATGATTGATAACCTGACTGGGAGCATGGGTAGCCCATCTCAACCGAAAGATGGGCATGCTGCTCAATTTTTACAAAACATCGGAAGCATAATCAGCAAGTCTGGAGCGCTCACCTCGTTTGAGTGTAATATGTCCACTGTGCTCCCATCGACGAAAACGATCCACTACGAAAGTAAGACCTGAGGTTGTTTCTGTCAGATAGGGCGTATCGATTTGAGCAATGTTACCCAGACATATAATTTTACTGCCAGGTCCTGCACGAGTGATGAGTGTTTTCATCTGCTTAGATGTCAGGTTCTGTGCTTCATCAAGGATAATATAGCGGTTTAGAAAAGTTCGACCTCGCATAAAATTAAGAGAGCGAATTTTAATTCGGCTTGTAAGCAGATCATTCGTTGCTTGTTTGCCCCACTCGCCTGCGTCCTCATTATGGGTAAGAACTTCCAGGTTATCCATTAGTGCACCCATCCAGGGTGCCATTTTTTCTTCTTCTGTGCCTGGTAAAAAACCAATATCTTCGCCCACAGAAATTGTGGCTCGGGTCATGATAATTTCCTGATAGATTTTTTCATCCATAACCTGGTTTAAGCCTGCAGCGAGAGCCAGAAGTGTTTTGCCAGTTCCTGCCTGTCCTACCAGTGATACGAAGTCAACTTCCGGATCCATTAATAAGTTTAAGGCATAGTTCTGCTCTTTGTTTCGGGCAGAGATGCCCCAGATGCTTTGTTTTTCAGAATAATAATGGCGCACTTGTTCAACGATAACACCATCATCGGTATTACTTCTGACGATGGCTTCAAAGTCACCATTATCACCAATAGTAATAAATTGATTGGGCAGCCACTTTTTGACCTCATCGCCAGTTATTTTGTGAAAGGTATGTCCTTCTTCTGACCAACTGTCAACTTCTTTATCATTGGTATCCCAGAAAGTATTCGGCAGGTTTTGAACGCCGCTGTAAAGCAGGTTAACGTCATCAAGAACCTGATCATTATTATAATCTTCAACCTGAATTCCAATTGCTACAGCTTTGATCCGCAGGTTAATATCTTTGCTGATTAAGGAGACTTTTGGCAGCTTTGGATCATTTTGCAGAGCAAGGGTAATGCCTAAAATATAGTTATCATTTTTTTGACCGGGTAAGCTGATGGGGATATCTGTCCCCAGGTGCTCTGTTTGAAGAAAAAGCTTTCCACTGGCGATAAGTGCTTCTTCACTATCTTCATCAAAGCCAACACGCAGGTTAAGATCAAGACCGTTTCTTATTTCTTCCGGGGTTGAGTTTGAGGTGATATCATCAAGAAATCGACTGGCCTGACGAGCATTTCTTGCGACTTCAGAATGCCCTTTTTTGTTATTATCTAACTCTTCCAGAACGATCATAGGAAGAAATAAGTCATGCTCAGAAAAACGAAATAATGCACTGGGATCGTGAATTAATACATTTGTATCTAGAACAAATAAGCGTTTTTCATTATCGTCCTGCAAAGAGTTCTCTTCATTTTCAGTCATTATTATTTTTTCTCGCCTTTTTTGTTAGATAGGAGCCTTCAGCTGCTGTTGCGTAATAGCCTTCAGCTTTTGTTTGAAAATAGTATTACAGTTCTGTTTCAATTGCTTCAAGGACTTGAGCAATATGCTCTTTTACTTTCACTTTTCGCCATTCTTTAACCAGCTTGCCATCGCTATTAATAAGGAAAGTACTGCGCTCTATACCCATATGAATTTTACCATAAAGTTTCTTCTCCTTTATGACATCAAAAAGAGTACAAATGCTTTCATCTTTATCTGAAATGAGATCAAAGGGAAATTCATGTTTGGCTTTGAAATTCTCATGCACTTTAATGCTGTCTCTTGAAAGGCCGAATATGGCGATGCCTTTTTTTTCAAATGAGGCATAGTGATCACGGAAATCTTTCCCCTCCTGCGTGCAGCCTGGTGTATTATCTCTGGGATAAAAATAAATCAAAATAGGTGAACCCTTATATTTACTGAGTTTAAAATCAATTTCACTGGTTGCCTGGCCAGAGAAATCAGGCACTTTTTTACCTGTTTCAACTTTGCTCATAAAAATCCTTTATTTGTTCAAAATGGTTAAAAAAAATGAGACTAAAGCCTGGGTGCTTCAATGGAAGCATCCAGGTTCATATCGTCACAGAGATTCAGAAAATCTTCTCTGAGATCGTTGATGATAATTGATTGAGGGACGGTAATGATCATTTCAATAGCAAACATCTGTGTGCCAGTGTGGGGGGCAGGGTATCGATCAGTCTGAAGGCTCTGGATATTGATCTCCCTTGAAGAGAAGAAATCGGCCAGTTGGTATACGATTCCAGGGTTATCCATGGCAAGCACTTCAACAATATAAGGGATCTTTTTTTCTACAGAAACACTGTGAGGAAGTGCATCACCGTCAGTTTGTTTGGTAATAATATTCAGTTCCAGATAATTTGCCTGTTGTTTTAGAACTTGCTCAATGGTTTTTAATTCATTGAGTGATGCTGAAATTAATAAAATAATGGCAAATTCGCCGCCTAAAACAGTCATACGGCTGTCATCAATATTACCGTTATTCTGTACGATGAGTTGTGAGAGTGCATTTACAATGCCTGGGCGATCACTGCCGATTGCAGAAATAACTAGTTGGGGTGAACCTTTTGATGAAAGAGCTGCCATATGTATTGAAACCTGATGTGTTATGAATATCTTAAATTATTATCTACATGGCTCAATAAATAAAGCTTTTGGTGTGATTCATTAATAATCGTATGTCCAAACAGTGGTTTTCTGTATAGGAATCAAGGATAATAGGCGACTGTTTAATAAACTCATGCCGCTTGAATGAATTCGTCGGGTGGCAGCTATGTTTATAGAGATGATTTGGAGAGGGTGAATGTTTAGTGGCAGTATGGTTGCTTTGGTGACTCCGATGCATACAGATGGAAGTGTGGATCAAAAGTCCCTGGAAAAACTGATTGAATTTCATATAGAAAATGGCACTGATGCCATTGTTGCGATGGGGACAACCGGCGAATCTGCAACCCTTGATGAAAAAGAACACTGCCAGGTGATAAAACAAGTTGTCGGCATGGTTAGGGATCGTATCCCTGTGATTGCAGGTACGGGTGCAAATTCAACGACAGAAGCCATTGAGCTGACTCAGTGTGCCATGAAGGCAGGAGCTGATGCCTGTCTTTTAGTAACACCTTATTATAATAAGCCTACTCAGGAAGGTTTATATCAGCATTTTAAAACAATCGCTGAAGCCGTTGCAGTTCCACAAATACTATATAATGTGCCCGGACGTACAGCGGTTGATATGTTGCCAGAAACAGTGTTGAGACTTTCGGGAATTTCCAACATTGTTGGTATTAAAGAGGCGACTGGCGATTTAAAACGTGGACAGCAGCTTATAGAGGAATGCGGCGACAAGCTGGATGTATATTCGGGTGATGATGCAACAGCTATGGAATTAATATTATTGGGTGCTAAAGGTGATATTTCTGTCACTGCTAATGTTGCTCCCAAAGCCATGCATGAAATGTGTGCGGCAGCTTTAGCCGGCGATCGTGACACTGCAACTGAAATCAATGAACGGTTGTTGGGACTGCATAGTAAGTTATTTGTTGAGTCGAATCCTATTCCGGTAAAATGGGCATTGTATGAGATGGGTTTAATTCCTCAAGGCATCAGATTACCGCTGACTGTGCTGGATACTCAATACCATGATGTGGTTCGCGGCGCTATCAACCAGGTGTTGGTCTCTTAATAAATTATAGTGCAATCAGTTAAAGTAGATAGAAAACAGGGTATGTGATGAACCAAAGTGCTTCAAAGAATAAAAACAATAGTAACGGTCAATTTACTAAGCTGGCCTTCTCTAAGTTAGCTATCGTTGCGGCAATATCATCCGCATTAATCGCATGTGATTCAATGCCTAATATGGATGATACGTTTGCCGGTCGAAAAGTAGACTACAAAAAACAAAGCAGAGATGTTGACACCCTGGAAATTCCTCCGGATTTAACCGCTGCAACCTATGATGAAATGATGGTGGTTCCTGATATTAATACAGGCGGCAGTGCCTCGTATCAGAAATACGCCAATGAACGTCTGGGTGGAAACCAGCTTGTGGTTGATAAAGTGCTGCCCGAGCAAGATGATATTGAACTGATCCGTGAAGGTGAGGATGTTCGTCATCTGATTATTACCGGAACAAAAGCTCAGACCTGGGAGAAAATGCGGGAATTCTGGCTTAATAGCGGCATGCTAATCAAACGCGAGAATCCAGCTACGGGTATTTTAGAGACGGAATGGTCTGAAAATCGTGCTGATATTCCTCAGGACTTTATACGTTCGGCTTTAAGTTATGTGCTTGAATCATTTTATTCTGCAGCAACCCGGGATAAATACCGCGTTCGAATAGAGGACAGCGCGGAGCCAGGCAAAATTAATCTTTATCTGACTCATTATGGCATGGAAGAAATTATTGAAAGTGACATCACAGAACGTACTATCTGGAAGCCGCGACCAAGAGACCCTGAGCTTGAAGCGGAAATGCTGGGCCGTATGATGGTTTACATGGGAGTTGAAGAACACAAAGCTAAGGCATTGTTAGCACGTTCTGTAACCAAAAAAGTAGACAGAGCAACCATCTCTCGCAATGCTCAGGGTAATTCACGTCTTGTGGTTAAAGAAACCTTCCCAAGAACATGGCGTCGTACCGGTGCTTCGCTGGATCGAATTAGTTTTGTGGTTGAAGATCGTAATCGAGAAGAAGGTGTTTATTATGTTCAGTATGCTGATCCATTAGCAGAAGAAGCTGATGACGGTTTCTTCTCAGGCCTGAAATTCTGGAAAGATAAAGTGGCTGTTGATAAGAGTAAATATCAGATTAAACTATTTGCTCGTGGTGATGATACCGTTATCATTGTTCTGGATTCGAATGGTCAGCCGGATACATCCAAAACATCTTATCGTATTCTTAACCTGCTGCATGAACAGCTGAAGTAAGTTTTTCCCTCTGGCTAGTGCCCATCTGTTTATTCTGCTTCTAGCTTCCCCTTTTCTTTAGAAGGGAGAGCTAAAAGAATAGCTGCTTACCGGTGGACACTTACTAGCTAAGCTTTTTTCTTGAAACAAGGATGTCGATGCCATCTGAACAAAGTGTTTCTTCTCTGGATGTTCTTAATCGTGTTTTTGGTTATAGTGCTTTCCGCGGTGAACAAGAATCTATTATTAACCAAATCATATCAGGGCAGGATGCTCTGGTTCTAATGCCTACTGGTGGAGGAAAGTCACTCTGCTATCAGATCCCTGCAATTATCCGTGCTGGCACAGGCATTATCGTATCCCCCTTAATCGCCTTAATGCAGGATCAGGTTGCAGCTCTGAAATTACAAGGCGTAGCGGTTGCATTTTTAAATTCCAGCCTGTCGTTTCAGGAAGTGCAGGAAATTGAAGGGCGATTAATGCGTGGTGAGCTCGATATGCTTTATGTTGCTCCAGAGCGCCTTTGTCAGGATCGTACTCTTAATTTATTACATCAAATTGATGTTGCTTTGTTTGCTATTGATGAAGCACATTGCGTGTCTCAATGGGGGCACGATTTTAGACCGGAATACATACAACTTTCTATCTTGCATGAACAATTCCCGCAGATTCCCCGCATTGCATTAACCGCAACGGCCGATGAAACAACTCGTAAGGAAATTTCACTGCGACTGGAGCTGGGTAATGCCCACTTATTTATCAGCAGCTTTGATAGACCTAATATTCGCTATCGAGTCAGGCAAAAGAATAATGCTCGTTCACAACTCCTTCAGTTTATAGAAACAGAGCACCCTCAGGATGCCGGTATTGTTTACTGTTTAAGTCGAAAAAAAGTCGATGAAACTGCACTTTGGTTAGAGCAGCAAGGAATAAAGGCCATACCCTATCATGCAGGTTTATCCACATCTGTGCGACAGGCGCATCAGGAACGATTTCTACGAGAAGATGAAATTGTTATTGTGGCCACCGTTGCATTTGGCATGGGGATTGATAAGCCAGATGTGCGCTATGTTGCTCATCTGGATTTACCTAAAAGTATTGAGTCCTACTATCAGGAAACCGGCCGTGCCGGACGTGATGGGCTACCTGCAGATGCCTGGATGGTTTATGGTTTACAGGATGTCATTATGCTCAGGCAGATGCTTTCCAGCTCAGAGGCGGTGGAAGAAGTAAAAAGACTGGAGCAAAGAAAACTAGAGGCGATGCTGGGCTTTTGTGAAATTATCTCATGCCGACGAATCAGTCTACTGAGTTATTTTGGTGAGCAACAGAAAGAACCCTGTGGAAATTGTGATAATTGCCTGGAGCCTGTTGAGAGCTGGGAAGGTACGACCGAAGCCCAAAAGGCATTATCCTGTGTTTTTCGAACAGGGCAGCGTTTTGGTGTTAATTATCTGATTGATGTACTTCGGGGGAAGAAAACACCTCGTATTGAACAGTTCAGACATGATCAAGTCTCAACTTTTGGTATTGGACAGGAACTTACTGAGGTTCAGTGGCGTTCGGTGTTTCGACAGTTGATGGCAAGAGGTTTTATCGCTGTTGATTTAGAGGGGTTTGGGTCACTTAAACTGACTTCAGAGAGTCGTCCGGTACTTCGGGGTGAAGAAACCATCTATTTCAGGAAGGATGTTGCTCGAGCTAAAAAATCCAGCAGGCGAAAAAAAACAAATCAGGCTGGCCGTTATGCAGACAGCTTTTCTGATAAATCGGAAGAGAAAGTTGTCTGGGAAGCTTTGCGAGCAAAACGAACTGATATTGCTCAGGAACAAGGGGTTCCAGCTTATATTATTTTTCATGATGCCACACTAATGGAAATGGTTGAATATCACCCAACCACTCGACATGAGCTTAGTCAGATCAGTGGTGTTGGCGCCAGTAAACTGGAGAAATATGGTGATGAATTTCTTACTGTTTTAAACCAGCCTTGAATGCTGTCAATTAGCAGTAAATTGCTAAAATAACGATTTGAGTATGGCTTAAAATTAAAAGAAAAGTGGCGTTCGGGCAAAGGTTGAGCCTGCCGATTGCACCCAAGACTGGTTCGCCTAACTGGGGACGCTGCGAGTACTTCCTTGTAGCGCTTGTTGAAAACGTCCCTGTTTTCAAACACCCCAGTTAGACGAACCAGTCTCAGGTACACTCTTCTACCTCAATTGTCCTCTCTGGTGTTGTCCAAAAGCAAAGCAGAGAATTTATAAGGCCTGTAGTCATACGATTCACCTTGCAGTCGTTTTATGCGTGCTTATTCGAGCGCTACCTCTGCTTTTTCTCTTGATTTTAAATCAAACTCAATTACCGTTAAGGTAGTAAAGTTAATATTTAAATATTTTTTATGTATAAAGTACAAAAAAATAACCCTATTTCAAGGAATCAACGTCTATAATCTACAGCATGGGAAAGAATGCAGCAGATGAACAGTTAATTCAGTTTTATCAAAAAGGTGATTCAGAAGCTTTTGAGCTGCTCTATGCTCGATATAAAAGTGCCATATACCATTATTTTTTTCGTCAGGTACACTCAAAAGATACTGCAGATGAATTGCATCAGGATGTCTGGTTAAATATTATTAAATCATCATCCCGCTTCACTCAGCAATCCTCTTTTAAAACCTGGTTATATAAAATTGCTCACAATCGTCTAGTCGATCATTACCGGCAGAGTAGTAGACAACCGCTGTATCTTGTTAAAACAGACACTCAAAATGGCGTATCAGATGAAAAAATAGAAATAGAAAAAGCAATTGAATCATCAGCCCTGGAATCAAATGAACCGGAGATGACTATACAGGAACAACAAGTAAGTCATCTTTTGCTCCAGGGGATCAATGATTTACCTGAAGAACAAAGAGAAGTGTTTCTGCTTCATGAAAAAAGTGGCTTAACACTTCAGGAAATCGCATTGGTAACTGATAGCTCATTTGAAAGTACTAAAAGTCGCTTGCGTTATGCAATCAAAAAATTACGTCATCATATGAATCTGGTACTCACATTATGAAAAAGACCAGCAACAATTCGACTCCATTAAGCTCTCTTTTAATAGATGAGGAAGATGAAGCATTTTTTGAACAATACCTAAAAGGTGAATCCTCACTCTCTGAAACTTATCAGAAAGTTAACTCTCCTGAACCTCCTGAGATGCTTGATCAGAACATTCTTTCTGCTGCCAGAAAGAAGTCCAGTGAAATGCAGAAAAAGTCAGTTCAATGGTGGCAGCAACCTGCATCCTGGGCAGCATCTGTCGCTGTTTTCTCACTGGCTGCATTGTTAACCCATCAAACCTGGCAGGCTGAGCAAGATTTTTCGGAGCAGGATTTTGCGCCAATAGATGCTGTTGAAACAATACAAGCTGATAAGACTTATACTGCTTCACCAAGACTCTTACCCAATGATGTAAAAGAAAAAAAACGAACACATCATGGTGATAATAATGATAGCCGAAAGCTCTTATATAAATCAGCACCAGCACCTGTTATGCCTGCCGCACAAGAATATATTTCACGTAAGCCAATTATTAGCCCACCAGAGAGAGCTAACAAATCTCAAACTCAGGGAGTAGTACTGGGTGATACTGTAACTGATGATGCTGGAAGATTTGTACCGTCCGAATTGTCTGAAGAATCGGTATTAATAGAAAAAAGAGAACAAAAAAATAATCTATCTAAAGAGCAGGGTTTGGGGGAATACTATTCCAAAGAGCAATCTCACCAATTGGAAAAAATTCAGCAATTAATAAAACAGGGCAAATTTGATGAAGCTAAAGAAATATTGCAGCAATTTAAGGTAAAATACCCGGAAATGCCAATCAACCCTGTACTTCTTCAACAATTATCCCCATATTAGAAAGATGATAGAACATAACCCAATTGCAATTAATCTGCACAAAAAATCCCGCCTACTGGAAATCAGTTTTGATACAGGTGAAAACTATAAGCTGAGTTGTGAGTACTTGCGTACTCATGGCAAATCTGCTGAAATCACTACATCTGATATCCCTGTTGCGGGTAAAATTAACGTCAACATTAAGACTATTGAAGCACAGGGAAGCTATGCCCTCAGGCTTTTTTTTGATGATGGTTATGACCAGGGTATTTATTCATGGGAAACCCTTTACGAATTAGGGGAGCATTATGAACAAAATTGGGACCAATATCTTTTATCTTTAGAAAAACATAATCTGAATCGTGGTGAATCTGAAAAAAGTCATAAAGGTCCTGCTGTCATTAAAATTTTATATTTTATGGATAAGCTGATTCAATTTACCAATGAAGAAGAAGAATTGGAGTTACCTGAAAATATAAGTACAGTTCAGGATTTACTTGATTTGCTGTGCAAACGGGGCAATCGCTGGGAACGGGCCTTTAATACGGATAGTATTCAATTTACTGTGAACAAAGAATTTGCTGAACTATTTACTTTGCTTGAGCATGGCGATGAAGTAGCTCTCATTCCAAAGCCAAAATAATTTTAGTATTTTGAACAAACGAATGTTACTTGAGTAAAAAAATATGACAAAACTTGCGAACTCTTTGAAAGAATGGAACTCTGAAGGCTTTAAAAAAACCTTAAAAAAAGAATTGGAGGCATTGACTGATGGCACTTTGCCCTTAGAACAAGCTACTTGCCAGGGCGGTAAAGCCGATGGTTCTAATATTTCAGCACTGATCAACTCTGCGATAGAAACGGAGACAAAAATACAAGTGAATGTCGGTATTTTCTTTAATGAAATTATTGCCGGCTGCAATTGCGGTGATGATCCAATGTCAGAGAATACCTATTGTGACTTACTTGTTACAATTGATAAAAAAACGGCTGAAACTGTTTTTACTATTAAAACATAAGCCTACAAAAAAGCCTGAATAAGTTGCTTTGGAATGAGGGTCTGTATCTAAGAAAATGGCTTATATTGAACTTTGCTTAAATAATACTCCATCACACCATTTGGGCCTTTTACAAAAATATCATCCTCTTCTTTTTTGTTTAAAAGCGCCTGGGAAAGAGGTGAGTCCATACTGATAAAGCCTAGTTTTACATCAAATTCATCGGGGCCGACAATACGGTACTGTTTTAAATTGCCTTCTTCATCTTCCAGCTCAACCCATGCACCAAAGAAAACTTTCTTTTTATCATCTGGGATCCGATCCACCTCTACCATATCATCCAGTCGCTTTGATAGAAAACGTACTCTGGAATCAATCTCCCTTAGTTGCTTTTTACCATAAATATATTCTGCATTTTCACTGCGATCACCCTGTGCAGCAGCTTCAGATACAGACTGGGTTACTATAGGGCGTTTTACCTTCCATAAATAGCGCAATTCTTCCTCCAGGCGTGCTTTACCTTCAGGTGTGATATATTTAGAGGCTGGTTTTCGTGGCGGGCGGTAACGTCCCATAAACAAGAATTCCTGATTAATTTATTCATTTATATAGAATTAAGTGATTTTTTCGTTTAAAAATATGAAAATAGTCACTATATATTAAAAAGAATATCAGTAACAGTGTACAAGTGTTGTATGATGGTTTTGAACTGACCGGTAAAATAGCGGTCTATAAGCTATAATACAGAGTAGATTCAGATTTTAAGTCCCCTTTTTTCTAACAGGTTGCCCTTATGTTGGTAGAGTTATGTTGGCAGTAAATGTTGAGGGAATGATGACTTTACCTGAAGTGATGTAAGTAGACGAAGAAACAATCATACAAACAAAGAAATGAAGCAGCTATCTATGACCCAATTTTTAAAAACCTATTTTCAGTTCTCTATTTTTAACCGATTGGAGGCTAATCATTTTAATCGATTACTGATAATTGCTATTGCTGCTATTTTTCTCAGTATACCGTTGATATCGACAGCAAAGGTCTATGATGTCGAAGAATATGTCCATCCGGTTAAACCCGCCAAAGAGCATGCAAAACTCAGTTTTGTCATTGCCAAGCAGCTGCAATATCAGCATTATCGCCAAATGGTACTGGATGATGAATTGTCATCAAAAGTATTTGATGCTTTTTTGAAGTCACTGGATCCCAATCGAACCTTTTTTCTAGCGGCAGATATTGAACAATTTGAACGCTTTCGTTTTTTAATTGATAACAACTTTCGCCGTGGTGAACTGAAAAATGCTTTTTCGACCTTTAACCTTTATCAGAAGCGCCATACAGAACGCCTGGTGTACACCCTGAATTTACTTGAAAATCATTACAAAGATCTGGATTTCAATACCAATGAAGAATTGATCATTGATCGGGATGAGCAGCTATGGCCTGCAAATAAAAAAGCACAAAATAAGCTGACCACTCAACAACTAAAAAATGTCATTATCAGCTTTAAGCTTGCGGGTAAAGACGACAAAGAAATTCAGGAATTATTGGTAAAGCGCTATAAAAACCAACTTAATCGGATCAAACAAACAAATAACGAAGATGCATTCAGAATTTATATGAATGCATTAGCAGAATCGTATGATCCCCATACTCAATATTTTTCACCGCGTATTTCTGAAAATTTTGATATTCAGATGAGTCTGTCTCTGGAAGGCATTGGTGCTATGCTGCAGGCAGAAGATGGCTATACTAAGGTCAAACGCCTGGTACCGGCAGGACCTGCTGAGAAAGCGGGGCAATTAAAAGCCGGGGACCGTATTGTCAGTGTTGGCCAGGGTGTTGATGGTGAAATGGTCGATGTGATTGGTTGGCGACTGGACGATGTTGTGCAGCTTATACGGGGTAAAAAAGGGACCACAGTCCGCCTGGAACTTATCCCACAAAAAACAGTTGATGAACATAAAACCAAAACCATTCTAATTGTTCGAAATACGGTCAAGCTTGAGGAACAGGCTGCTCAGAAAGAAATTATTGAAGTCACTAATAATGGTAAAAAAGAAAAAATCGGTGTCATTGATATTCCTGCATTTTACATTGACTTTAAGGCGGCACAAGCTGGTGACCCTAATTATAAAAGTACCACCCGGGATGTAAAAAAACTCATCAATGAACTGAAACAGGAAAATATTGATGGTCTGATTATTGATTTGAGAAATAACGGCGGCGGCTCATTACAGGAAGTTAATTCTCTGGTCGGTCTATTCATTAAATCCGGACCAACAGTTCAGGTAAAAGCGGCTGATGGTCGAATTGCTCAGTTAAGTGATGACACTGATGAAGTAACTTATCAGGGGCCGCTGGGTGTTCTGGTTAATCGCTTAAGTGCTTCTGCTTCGGAGATTTTTGCAGGTGCTATTCAAGACTATAATCGCGGCTTAATTATTGGTAATCAAACCTTTGGTAAGGGAACTGTCCAGGCTCTTCAACAATTAGAGCAGGGCCAGATAAAACTAACCCATGCTAAGTTTTATCGGATCTCGGGAGATAGTACACAAAATCTGGGTGTTATACCAGATGTTGTTTTTCCAGCACTCTATGATAAAGATGATATTGGTGAAAGCTCACTGCCTGAAGCTCTGCCATGGGATCAGGTTGAAAATGCAGAATATACACTTTACCCGAACTTTAGTCATTTATTTCCAGTTCTTCAAGATAATCACAGCAAACGAAGCAAAGTTGATCCTGATTTTCTCTATGTTCAGGAAACGGTTACTCGAATTGATAAGAAAAAAGATCAAAAAACAGTATCACTCAATTATAAAATGAGAGAGAAGGAATATAATGAATCACGTCAGGAACAACTAGATATTGAGAATAAGCGTCGGATAGCCAAAGGTGAAGAACCATTTAAAAACATCAAAGAACTTGATGAAGATGAAGATGTTCTAGGCTTAAACGACGATCATGATGATAAAGAAGATGATGAAGACAGTGATAGTCAAACCTTTTTGTTAGAGTCTGCGAATATCTTATTGGACTTTATTCAGTTGAAACGAGAGTCTCTGGCGAAAAAATAAAAGACTACGACTTGTTTTATAAATAATAAAATAAGTTATATTTCAATGAGTTATTTGTCTTTGATTGTTTTGTTTATTAATGTTGCTCAGCAAGATTTTGAATTATAATACAATTGTAAAATAACGTATTTTATTTGATTTATTTTCTTGCTCAATCCACATTCCTGTCCCATAGTTAAAACTAGGCCTTTAATAACAGCTTTTTTTGAAGTTTGATATTTTAGGTTTTCGTTTAATTATGAGGGAATGTAAAATGTTTCATTACACCAAGCTCGATATGTTTTGCAATGATGTAGTAAAGTTTGCCGATGCGGATGGCTATGTGCCAGAGGCAGAGGATATTTGCCAGGATTTTAGTTATCCAGAAGAAAAATTTAAAAATCTAAGAAACTGGACACAGCATATTCAAAATTCAGTTCATGCCACCCGCACAGCACAGCAAAAACTTCATGCCTGGCGCAATCGACTCTAATCATCTCAAACACTATTCAATAATAGCTTTGTCTCTTTCAGCTTTAACTGATTTTTCCGGGTTTAATAAAGAAAATAAAAAATTCAGCATTGCCATCAAAGCATAAATAAAAAGAAGAGGATCAAATAAATAATCCCAGATGTTTCGGCTTTCCAGTAATTCAAACTGATAGGCAAAAGTTGATAAGACAAGGCTCAGTAATAGAAGTGTCTGCTTTTTTACTAAAGCATATAGCATAAGCCCGAAGAGCAGACTAAGAAATAGTGCTGACGGCAATAGACCATGATCCTTATTCAGGAATCCCCATGCATAAGGATCAATTGCACCAAAGCCTAATGCGGTGGGATAGAAAAACAAGCCGGTTATTGTAATAATAAAAAAAACAGTGGATGTCTCTTTTTTATCTCCTTTTTTATCTCTGTCAGGCTGGTAAAGGTAATAACTTAATAGAATGATGCTGGTGATGCTTAAGTCGTTAATCAGTCCCCTAAGATAAATGTTAATAGAATCACCCGAAAAAGAAATAAATGAAATGATAAATAGTAACGCTGAAAAAAAGTAAGCATAGTATTTTCTTATCTTAAAAAAATTCAGTACTCGAAATAAAATAACACTGAGTAATAAGGAAACTCCACTCAGGCCAATAATTGTCTGCAAGTTCATTGCAACTCCCCCTGCTTAAGCCAGGCGGTATTAAAAATAATATGTTTAATATGACTTTTATGCCAGGTGTAAAGAAGATGAATGTTGCCGTTCTTTGTTTGTAACAGCCACGGATAAGAAAATTGTTTACTCTTATCCGGTACAGGTAGCTTATTTTCTTCTATTGTTCGGGCATGTTTCCAGCTCTGACCATGATTATTGGAAATAGCCAGAGAGATATCATCTCTTTCTCTCTCATCATTATTGAATGCCAGTAATAATTCTTTGTCTTTAAGTGTCAGTCCGATAATACCTGCGCCAGGATTAGGCAGTGTAGTTTTTTCTACTGCAGACCAGCTTAAACCAGCATCATGACTTGTTTGTTCCAATATACGCTTTGGTGCTTCACCCTGATAACGCATCATGGCCACAGCATCGTTGGGTGAAAGGGTAAAAATAATAGGCTGCAGTGACGTTTTTCCCCATGACATACGTATCTTATCAATGACCTCGCCCTTGGAATTGAGCTTTAATAACTCACCAAACTTACCTATTAACTCATGATAAACAGGGAGGCCTATTGTACCGTCAGTAAAATGAATAGGGGTGCCTTTAATAAGGGTGCTGAGATTAAGAAAAGGACTTATGATGAGACGTTTTGGTTTTGACCAGTTTATGCCCTGATCAAAAGATTGGGTTAAATTAATACTGCTGCCTGCCCAGCCACCGACTGAAACACTGACATAAAACAGCCAGATGCTTTTGTCTGTTCCCCGAGTAACAACCGGGTTGCCCAATTTTCTAATATAACGTGATGTCGCATCTCTTGTGATTGAGCGGCTCAGCAGGCTTTTTTCCTGCCCCCATTGTTTTGTATTATTGTGCCAGGTGTTTTGATAAATAGTGACATCTTTATGGCCTTCACGTGTGCCACCATACCAGAATGCCATAATGTCATTATTGTCCAGTTCAATTGCTGTGGCGCTATGAACTTCAGGAGTTGATTGATGGGATGCAAAATTAGATTGGTAGAAAGCAGGGCGTTCTTTTATTTTGTCCTGTAAGGTTTCTTTGTTATCAACTTTTGCATTAATAGTGTTTTGAAAAAGCCCTGGCGGGTTCTGGTTTAACAGCTGCCAGGCTAATGCCATAATTGAGAGACTCCCAAAAATAAAAAAAAGACTATTTTTCATATTAAATCAGCATAATACTGGCTAAACCCAGAAAAGAAAAAAATCCAACAATATCGGTCACTGTTGTTAAACGGATACCACCAGCTAATGCTGGATCGGCTCCGGCACTGTCTTCAGGGTAGGCGAGCACAGATTCAAGTCGTTCCCGGTGTTGAGATTCCATTGACTGGAGCAAAATGCGACTGACTACATCGGGCATCTCCGGCAATAAATCAGTCAGATCGTCATGATCCATTTTTCGGGTAGTAACCACCAGTTTACTGGTCGGCATGGATTTATTCTTCATCAAATTTTCGTTTGATTAATATTTCCAGGGCGGCAATGGCTTCTTTTTCGTCATCGCCATTGATTGTTAAAGTGATTTCTGTCCCTTTTGCTGCGGCCAGCATCATGACACTCATAATACTCTTACCATTGGCAGTTTTGCATTTTGTTTTAAGCTCAATATCGGCATTGAAACTACTGGCCAAAGTGACTAGTTTAGCCGCAGCACGAGCATGTAAGCCCAGTTTGTTGCTTATGATGAGTATCCTGTTAATCACAGTTGCTTTCTTCGTGAACGATAAAGATACTGTCACTTGCTGTGGAACAGGCTTTTTGGGCGAGTTCAGGCAAATTCAGGTGGGCGTAATTCATAATCCGAACCAACATTGGCAAGTTAATTCCAGTGATGATGAGTCTTTGTGTGTCGGATGAATTAGTCGTTAATCGGCTTGCAATATTGCTTGGTGTTGAACCATAAATATCGGTGGCAATCAGGAGCTCATCATTGTCACCAAGTGTTTCACAAAGTTTAATGGCCTGGGCGTGCCCTTGTTCAATATCCATTTGTGATGTGATTTTTAGATTAATGCAAACAAGAGGTAAAATGCCCAACATGTTTGTCACAGTGCTCAGAAGACTACTGCCAATGTCGTCATGAGTAATGAGTAGCAGTGTGACAGCCATGCCATCATGCCCTTAAAAATTAAAAGATGCATTAATTATAAGCTGAAAGCACCAGCTTTAACAGAGGACAAATGGGATATACCTTAACAATTAAAAAATATGGGGAGCTAGAAATTTATAGAACCGAATCAGCTGAGTTCTTTATGACGTGCAATGACAGACTCTCGTTGTTTTTTGAAGTAATGAGTCAGTTTTTCAACCATATAGACAGAGCGATGTTGTCCACCAGTACAGCCAATGGCAATAGTTAAATAGTTTCGATTATTATTTTCAAAACAGGGGAGCCATTTTTCAACGTAACGTTGAATGTCATCAAACATTTCATTACAGCTGTCATGCTGGCTTAAAAAGTCTGCAACAGCTTGATCTTTTCCGGTTAATGAGCGGAGTTCTACCTCCCAATGAGGGTTTGGCAGGCAGCGCATATCAAACATCATGTCCATATCACTTGGCAGGCCGTGCTTAAAACCAAAGGACAAAAATTGCAGAGCCATAACAGGCTGATTGTTAAGAGTGATAAAGTGTTTTACTTTGTCTCTTAATTGATGAACATTAGTGTTGGAAGTATCAATCTGCTGGTTGGACTCAGTACGAATCAACTCCAGGACCAGCCGTTCGCGTTCAATGGCTTCTTCAAGTGATGTTTGTTCATTGGTCAGAGGGTGCTTTCTTCGTGTTTCACTAAAGCGTTTGAGTAGTATATTAGTTTTAGCATCAAGGAATAAAACATCGCAGTTGATATCATCGCTGTTTATTTGCTGTATGATCGTTGAAAATTCTGAAAAATTACTACCCAGAGTCCGGGCATCAATACCAATAGCAACCTTATCCAGATAAGGTCGATTTTTAAGACTTTTTTCAACCAGTTCAGATAAAAGCTCCAGAGGTAGATTATCAATGCAGTAATAATCTAAATCTTCCAGCACCTGTAGGGCAATGGTTTTACCTGAACCTGATAAGCCACTGACGATTTGTAATTTCATTGTTTTTTTTCTCTGCTGTTATCAAAAGAAGCTTTATGAAACAAGGTGGAAAATTGCAAGACGGCAGTATTGATAATCATAGGTATATTTCTGTTTGGATATAAATGTATGCGAATCCCCGGAATTGTCCAGCTATGGCAATGCCAGTGTTGGTAGCCAGGTGTCAGGAGCTGTTGCGGGCTCTGTTTGGTGATAATTGTTTGTCTGTTATCAACAGCAATTAACTCAATAACAAAATGGACGATCTGAGAGGGTTTAAAATATTGTCTTTCAGATGCATCTGAGCTGAAGAGTTCGATGATATTAATAATACCCAAATCATGCAAGTGCATCAGACCATAGTAGCCTTTAGGACAGTGGCCTGTTATCTGCCCATGAATTTTATCATTTTCATTATCCTGTGAGACAACATTGCTGGTAAAATCGGGTGCATCATCACAAACCAGACAGGCACCCTGATGAATTAATTGCAAAGCGATTTCAGATTTGCCGATACCACTATGACCGATCAGATAAATTCCCATATTGTGCAGTTCAAGTAATACGCCATGAGAAGGGAGTGTTGTCATTATATATTGGATTAACTCAAAATCGGCTAAATGTTAATTATTAAATTATAAACAGTTTCAGGGGAGGTGGCATTCTCAAGTTTTTGCCGATTCTCGCTACTACGAAAAAATTCAGCAAGCTTTGCCAATATTTGTAGATGTTCTTCTGTTGAATGATCCGGGATCAAAAGTGCAAAAAGTAATCTGACCGGTTCCTTATCAATAGCATCATAATCAATTCCATTTTTCAGGCTGATAAAAACACCAATAGTATCGGTACATTCAGGTAGTCGCCCATGTGGTAACGCAACGCCATGTCCTATCCCTGTACTGCCAAGTCGTTCACGTTCAATCAGAGTTTCAAAAACATTGTTAATATTGTATTCAGGATAACTCGCTGTAATTATCTGACTGATAGCTTCGAGCGCTTTTTTTTTGCTGCTGGCACTGTTGTTCAGTTGAATCTGATCAATTTTGATAAGATTGCTCAATTTCATGTTGGTTAAGTTACTAAATTTTTTGTCATAAGAAATATCAATAAATTTCAGCCCTGAATCTCATACTTTCCAGGAGAATCAGGGCTGAAAAAGACTCTATTATAGCTCGTGTGTTTTTAGACTGACTTCACCACGGTGGTGATCAGTCATTTTCTCTTTATGCTTTTTCACCTGACGATCCAGTTTGTCAATCAGATTGTCAATTGCACTGTACATATCTTCATCAACGGCTTCAGCGAATACTTTATTACCCTTTACCATCAGAGTTGCTTCTGCTTTCTGACGTTGTTTCTCGACACTTAAAATAACATGACTATTATTGACAATATCAAAATGGCGTTCAACACGTTCCATTTTCTGATTAACATAATCGCGAAGTGAATCAGTAATGTCGATATGATGTCCGGTTATATCTATTTGCATAAGTTTGGCTCCTCGTTAAAATGATAAAACAGTATTATTTGAATTATTAATAAAAAAGTTTTATCGGTTTTTAGTGCCGGTATTGTGAATGGCACTTATCCTTTATCTATTGTCAGAAATCGTTCCTGACCCAGCAGAGCTGGATAAGGTCTCTAGACAATATTCTTTCTCTCATTAGAGGGTGGAATCGACATTGACTCGCGGTATTTTGCCACGGTGCGTCTAGCCACCTTATAATTCTGTTCTGCCAGCATGGTAGATATTTTATTATCACTTAATGGCTTGCGGCTATTTTCTGCTGCAATAAACTTTTTAATGATTGCGCGAATAGCCGTTGCTGATGCTTCACCACCACTGGCTGTTGTCACATGACTGGAAAAAAAGTACTTTAATTCAAAGATACCTTTAGGCGTATGCATGTATTTTTGAGTGGTGACTCTGGAAATTGTTGATTCATGCATTTCAACTACTTCAGCAACATCAGCAAGCACTAATGCCCGCATGTGCTCTTCTCCATATTCAAAAAAATCTCTTTGAAAATTTAAAATACAACGTGAAACTTTTAACAGTGTGTCATTTCGGCTTTGCAGACTTTTAATAAACCAACGAGCTTCCTGCAGGTGATCCTTAATAGAGTTCATCTCACTATTTTTTTTTGCACCTTTAACCAGATTTAAATATTGCTCGTTTATCTTAATATTAGGTGCGGAATCTGGATTAAGTTCACAGGTCCAGATACCTTTTATTTTTTTGACGTAAACATCGGGAGTGACATAATGAGGTCTATCGTCAGAAATATGGCTGCCGGGTCTGGGGCTCAGGCTTTTGATTAAATCAATGACCTGAGCCAGTTTTGTCTCATCTAATTTCATGCGGCGCTTTAAGGTGGCAAAATCACGATTAGCCAGTATTTTTAAATGTCTGGAAACTAGAATTTTTGCTTCGCTCAACCAGGGTGTTTCACGTTCAAGTGCTCTTAATTGTAGCAGTAAGTTTTCCTGTAAGTCACGAGCAGCAACACCGGGTGGATCAAAATTTTGAATTCGATGGAGTACTGCTTCAATTTCATCGGCTTCAATTTCATCCTCAGGAGGAAATGACTGCAGTAATTCTTCAATAGTTTGTGTCAGGTAACCGCTGTCATCGATGCCGTCAATAATTGTTTCAGCAATGATTCTATCAGTCTCGCTAAATGGTGTCATTTCCATTTGCCAGACAAGATGTTCTTTCAGACTGTCTTCTGTCTTGCCATTATTTTCAAATAAATTGCTGTCATCGCCACTCCAGGAGTTGCTGATGCTTTGTCCCGCAGTATAAGTAGGGCCGGTATCATAGACGTCATCCCAGTTGGAATCAGTAGAAAGTTCGTTGGGTATATCATTCTGGGTGTTTTCAAAATCAACACTATCCGAATTGACTTCATTGGTGAAATCATCACTTGAAGTATTGTTATTGAGGCTGTCTTCGGTCTCAGATTGAGAGTTCTCAGGGCTTGATGTATCATTTTGCGAATTTTCAGAGGAATTATTTGACTGATCTTCATCAACTTCGAGCATAACGTTGCTATCAAGTGCTTCTTGTATTTCCTGCTGGAGATCCAGGCTGGATAATTGCAGCAGTTTTATCGCCTGTTGCAATTGAGGCGTCATTGTAAGTTGCTGGCCTAAGCGAAGCTGAAGCGATTGTTTCATAAATTAAATAGTTACTACCTGTCGATTTTGCTCATACCGTTGAAAATAAGTGTTCCTTGATTTAATAGTAGCGCAAATTGTGTGCCATTGCAGTTGATAAGGATCAAAAAAGTATACTATTTTGAAGTAAAAAAAAATTACTATTAGTTATCAATGAGTTAAAAATAAGGAAAATAGTGATTAATTCTGTTTATTTACAGAAATGCACTTTTTTAATCTCTGCTTCACTACCTTAGCGGCAATTTGAGTCTGCCTTAAAATCAAAAGAAAAAGGGCGTTCGGGCAAAGGTTGAGCCTGCCGATTGCACCCGAGACTGGTTCGTCTAACTGGGGACGCTGCGAGTACTTCCCTGTAGCGCTTGTTGAAAACGT
>JADGEM010000119.1 GCA_016744375.1 Gammaproteobacteria bacterium | reverse complement strand
ACCAAATGATAAATAAGGCGAGTCAAAGTTGAGCACCGGCCATGCCAATTCTGAGGCAATATACACCCCAACTAACGCACCAACTACTAAGTAGACGGCGGTCATTACGGCAAACCAGCGAACAACGTCGAAGTTATACTTCTGTTCCGCTGCAGCTTCTTCCATAGTTTTCTCCACTATTATTTAAAAATACTTCTTGAACCGTTCTTTAAAAAGAGAAAGTTCCCAAAAAATTTTACAGTTCCCCTTGTTTTTAGAGCACACAGCATCAAGGGAAGCTCTGTGGTGTTATTTTGCCTCTTTTATAAGCAAGTATCAATTATTTCTAATATAAATTAGTGTCAAATGCCACAAAAAATCAGGGATTACCCTTTTAACAACAATTAACCCTATATTTTTAAAGGTTTTTTATAGAGATTCAAAAAGTTCATTTTTTTCTTATTTTTTTTAGTAACTGTGTGAGATAGCTCACATTTTAAATATCAATACCCGGGTTTAGAAAGGATTAAATCAACTCAATGCCGACAAAGTATTGTAGATTATTAATATCTGGAATATGTACTTTTTTCCCATCAATCTGAATTAAGTGATTCTCTTGCAGTTTTTTGAAAAGACGAATCACTGTTTCTTTTGACAGCCCTAGAAAATCAGCAATATCGTTACGGGTCATATTCAATTTAAAATCAGTGGAGGAATAACCGCTATTGAGGTAACGCCAGGCGAGATTCAGAATAAAAGCGGCAATTTTTTCTTCTGAGCTGACGTTGCCGTGCAACAGCATTGATGATGTCTGAATATTAGTCAGCTCCTGACTCACAACTTTCATCAGGCGGCCCTGGACTTCAGGAATTTGAGAGGCAATGTCATTGAGGGTTTCTTTGCCGATTTCACACAGATAAATATCTTCCAGAGCCTGAGCACTATAATTATAGATGCCTTCATTGAGAGAGCAAATATCGACCAACTCCCCAGGAATGCGAAAATCGATCACCCGGCTTGAACCTTTTACCTCAGTAATTAATTTTAGTGAGCCTGCAGAAATCGCATAAATAAGTGCAGCCTGTTCACCCTGTTGAAAAATCACTTCTCCCTTTTTAAAATAATGCCTGCGGTTGACCATTTTTCCTGTAAAATCATAAGTATGTCCCCCGACATTCACCGGAGAGCAAATAGGAGACAGGCGACAAACATCACAGTCGACATACTTGGGGTCTTCCTTTTTTGAACCTGTTCTGAGACAAGAGTTTGCCATTAGCCTATTTTTCCTGCTGCTCTTTTTTTGTGTGCTCCACAGTGGCAAGCACACTTTGCTTCAATCTAGCGAAATGGCCCACAGGTATGTATTGAAAAACTTCCTTACCGCGTTGACTAATAGAAATAACCAGCCCTTTTTTCGGGTACATCCAGAATTCAGTATTATCATTTACAGCAAGACGCTCTTCAGGCTGGCCAAAGCGGCTTATTATTATATCGGCATCAACACTGGACTTTGGGATATAAGTCAATGAACGGATCACTCGATTACTGAATGTCTGGGCCAGATCATCCACTGGGTATTTAATAGTGCGCGAATCCTGAATTTCAGGCTTACCTGAATTTTTTATTAAGTAATCTTTATCGAGGCCATCTGAATCAAGTTCCAGTAGAACTTTAGCTCTCAGACCAGACATGCTGACTCGAATGAAATAAGCCTCAAGACTGATACTGTCATCCTGATTTTCAAACCAGGCGACATTATATTCACTCTTTAGTATTTTAACCGCCTGCCCCAGTGTATCCTGACCTACATTTAACTCTAATACATGCAATGTCTGATCATCCACCACTGTTATCTGCCAGGGTAGATTGGTCACTCGAACTAAACTGCCATGCTGAGGTGTCACCAGATTATTATAAAACCAGTAACCTGAGGCAAAAAGAACAACAACAACAACAATTAAAGTAATGGGTTTAAACAAACTGTACTCCAGTAGTGTTCATCACATTCTTGTGTATTTTCTCATGAATTTTATAAAAAATGATGTTCCTGGGAGCATGGGCGACTCACCCATGTTAACTTATTGAGCTCGAGAGATTAACAACAAAGATGAACGAGCCGTCTATCCTCCCAGCAGAGAAAAATACGCAATAAATATCAATGAGCATTAGTTGATTAAAAACAAGCGAATAAGGGGGCTTAGTATATACCCAAACTACTTTAAAATGCACTTTTCCAGATCAATAAAGTCCGTAAACGACATCCCTTCATCAATTTTATCCTTAGAAAAATAAGGCAAAATACCCAGTAAAGGTGCATTGAACCGGGCTTTCAAGCTCTCAATATTTTCATCCAGACAAGACATATTCGGTTCTGTGCTATTAGCAATCCAACCCGCGATTGTCAGTTTTTTTTCTTCAATAGCCTGTGCTGTTAACAGGGCATGATTGATACAGCCAAGACGTAGATTCACCACCAGAATAACGGGGAACCCCAGAGAATATGCTAAATCAGCGATGGTTTGCTGGGTATTTAAAGGGACCAACCACCCCCCCACTCCTTCAACTAACACATGACTTGCTTTCTTACGATAGCGGACAATCGTATCAGTAATTGCCTGTACATCTATGGTCACACCAGACTGTTGGGCAGCAATATGAGGCGCAATGGCAGGCTCAAATGAATATGGGCTGATAAGCTTATAATCAAGAGAAACATTAGCTGCCGCAATTAACTTCAAAGCATCATCATTTCTTAAGCCCTGAGGTGTTACCCGACAACCACTGGCTACTGGTTTAAATCCCAGAGTTTTAAAGCCCTGATCAGACCAGCTTTGGAGCATACCAGATGAGACAAATGTTTTACCGGCATCCGTGTCAGTAGCAGTAATAAAGTAAGCCGTCATATCATCATTCACGAACGCAGGGTGCTTTTAAGTTGAGACAATGAAATTGAGGTTTGTTTCTGACCACTTTCAGAACAGGTATTCTGCATCGGTGTTTTTGGATTCCAGGCATGGCCATATAAAACGTCATAGGTCACAGGATAGCCATCCGGTGTACGGAACTGTTCATAAGCCTGATACATTGCCTGCAGACGTTTTTTACCCGTCAGCGCAGTTTCACGCCCCTGATTCTGATTATGCGCACCCACCGCTTTTAGCTCCAGTAATATTTTCCTGATGGACTGGTAATTAAGCACTATTTTTTCATTATCCATCACTGGATTTTCAGCCTGGACATTATAAAGTGCATCACCAACTGCATGCATATCAGTAAATTCATTCACATGAATCTTGTCACTAACCTCAGCCCAGCTTGCTCTCAGCTCATACAGTGTTTCTGTACCTAGAGTGGTAAACATGAGCAGTCCACCCGGCTTAAGTACTCGACGAAACTCACCCAAAAGAGCCGGCAAATCAAGGCACCACTGAATGGTCAAACTGGAAAAAATCAGATCCACACTGGCATCGGCAAGAGGTAATTGTTCTGCATCAGCACAAACAAATTGGTATTGCTGATTGCCCCCTCTTTTAAAGAAGCTTTTAAAGAAGGGGGAGGACTTCAACAAACTATTTATTTTCTGTCGTAAACCCGTTTGTGGTGATACTTTTTCTCGAGCCTTTTTTAACATCTGCTCAGCCAGATCCAATGCCACAATACTGGCATCAGGATATTGCTGCGCCAGAGCCAGCGTCGCCTGCCCGGTGCCAGAACCCAGGTCCACAATGACCTGAGGTTTGATTTTAATATATTCCAGCCTTTCAAGTAAGCGCTTACAAACCTCCTGCTGAAGAACAGCAACACCATCGTAGGTATCAGCTGCATTATTAAAAGAGTCTCGTACCTGCTCTTTAGTAAATGAAGTGGCAGCAGCTGTGGGTAAGGATTGGCTCAAAAAAATCATCCGGGGTTAATCATAAACCAGCTCAAATTGGCTTTTTTATATTACTAAGTTTTCTACATTATATAACGTTTTAAAGCAATTGGGACAGTTCTATATTTACAAGGGCTTGTGCAGCTGGTTGCCTTTTTTACCATTTTCTCAGAAGTACAAGCAATCACAAGACTTTGTATAAGATTTTTTTAAATTCATCAGGGTGTGAAATAAAAGGCGCATGACCTGCTGAAGGCAGAACATGAAGTGAAATATTTGCCTGAAGACTGAGTGCTTTTTGTCCTGCATACTTTGCCAGCGTATCCTGTTTCCCGGCAATCAGACAAATAGGAGTATCTGTAATTTCCTTCAGTTGTTGACGTTTGTCCTCATTGAGAAGTATTTTTAAACCCATTTCCAAGGTCTGGACATCAGGTTCACCACGAGCAAGCAATTGGCTTTGCAGAGTTTTTATATCATTTCTTGCCGTCCGGCTTCCCATTGCCTGAATCGCCAGAAAACGTCTCAGCGTGGCCTGATGATCTTTCATAAGACTCTCGCTAAATTCTTCAAATACTCGTGCTTCTACGGCATTGGGCCAATCTTCAGATTGTACAAACATTGGTGTTGAGCTAACCAGCACCAATTTAGAAATATTGGATTTTCTTCGTGCCAAAACATCAATAGCAACCAGACCACCCATTGACCAGGCAATAATTGTGGTCTGTTTATCTTCTAGCAAAGGCTCAATACTTTGCGCCAATGTAACGCTATTATAAGTTTCG
>JADGEM010000118.1 GCA_016744375.1 Gammaproteobacteria bacterium | reverse complement strand
TCATAGAATTAGGTTAACATTTAGCATTAAAAATGTGTAGCAGCTAAAGCCTTGCACTAAAGTGCATAGTTTTGACTAGCGGACTGAGACAATAAACAGTCAAAACTGATCCCGCCAGAGCAATAGGGATAATGGTCAGAACAGACATAGGAATTGACCAGCTTTCATACAATGCTGCAAGAAATAAATAGACGAAGACAATAGCAAGGAGCATTGCAAATCCAGCCTGACCGCCTGCTTTTTTCCCCTGATAAGACATACCGGTCCATTCGTAACTAAAATCTTCGGGTAATAATTCATTAACCAGCTTCTCAACAGCATCCATTGCCTGGCCTGAACTGTAACCCTGTGCTGCTGAGCCGGAAATATTGGCACTGGAAAATAAATTATGGCGAGTGATCATCCCCGGACCATATCCATATTCTATTTTTGCCAGAATTGATAATGGTATCAGGTCACCATTTTGAGAACGCACATAAAATTTATTCAAATCAGCTGAATGCCGACGAAAATTAGAATCAGCCTGAATTTTTACTTTATAGGTTCGTCCATATAAATTAAAATCACTGACCGTTGCTGAACCGGTTAATTGTTTCAGCATGGTATTTAAATCAGATAGGGAAACGTTTAAAGTCTTGGCCATTTCTTTGTCTACGATCAGTTGCAACATGGGTACTGTTGTTTGTAGTGTGGTACTGACTGCGGCTAGTTGCGGCAGAGCTTTTGCTTTATTGACTATCTGAAAAGCAATTTCTTCCAGAGTTTTTCGGTTACTTCCTGTCCTGTCCTGAAGTTCCAGGGTAAAACCACTGCTATCTCCCATACCCGCGATAGCTGGCGGCTGACTAATACGATAGGTGATTTCAGGTTGTATCGAAAAAACTTTATCCAGATCATTCATAATAGACGGAATATCATGCCCATTTCTTTCATCCCATGGTTTAAGTATAAATTGAAATGATGCATTTTCTTCACCTGAACCTGATGAGACATTTTCCCCGACTAATGTGAGTGTATGTTTAATGGCAGGGTGTTTCAGTACTTCTGCTTCAATTCTTTTAGTGACAAGATCAGTTACTGGTACAGCGGTACCTGATTGCAATTGTATATCTGCATTAATGATACCTGTATCTTCCAATGGTATAAAATCGACAGGCAAACGACCAAATAAATAGATGCCTATGGCAAAAATAGAAAAAAACAGCAGGAGAGAACGACCACTTCGTATAAACGTCCGAGAGACAATCAGACCATAATGATGGGTTAACCGGTTAAGCAAATTATTAAAGAAGGTAAAAATCAAGTTCTTCTTATTATCCTTAACCATTAGTATTGAACACAAGGCCGGGGTTAAAGTCAGTGCCACAAACGTTGAAATTAAGACCGCTACGGTTAACGTTAAAGCAATTCACGGTATAAAATACCAGAGATACCTCCCAAAAAAGCAACGGGAAGAAAAACAGCAGCGAGAACTAATGACGTTGCAACCAGAGCTCCTGTCAACTCCTTCATTGCCTTTGATGTTGCCTGGGTAGGTGTTAGATCACCTTTCTTTAATAATCGATCGACATTTTCAACGACAACAATAGCATCATCCACCACAAGACCAATAGCCAATACCATAGCCAGTAAGCTGATTGTATTAATGGTAAATCCCATGATGCTCATAAAAATGAATGTTCCTATGATTGAAACGGGTGCTGCAATCATGGGTATGAGTGTGGTACGCCAGTTCTGAAGAAACAAATAAACAACCAGCCCGACTAAAAGGAGTGCTTCTAATAGTGTTTTCACCACACCGTATATTGAGGCTTTAATAAACAGACTTGAATCTAAAGCCGTTTCAAAGGAGATACCCGCTGGAAATTTTCTTGCTAATGCAGCCATTTTATTTCTTACCTGATCCGTGACCTTGAGAGCATTATAACCAGGCAGTAACATCACCTCCATAACGGCAGTATTTTGGCCATTATGTCGTGACCTGAGCGTATAAGCACTGGCTCCTAATTCTACTCGGGCAACATCTCTGATACGGAGCAGGGCGGCATTATCCATCGATTTAACGATAATATCTGAAAAGGATTCAGCATCTTTAAGCTTACTGGATGCACTAATGGTCAGGGATAAGTTTATATCATTACTGGCCGGTTGAGAGCCAACAGACCCGGCGGCGGCATTGGCATTTTGCTCTATGATGGCTGAGACAACATCATCAGGTGTTAATTGATATGCCGTCAGTGCATCAGGATCAAGCCAGATACGCATGGTATAAGTACGTGACCCTTTATTCCTAACATTGCCCACCCCAGGGATCCGTTTCAGAGCCTGTTGAATATTCAAGGTAACATAGTTACTTAAATACAGGTCATCATAACGTTTTTCACTTGATCTCAAGACCATTGTCATTAATGGAATAGATGATGTTTTCTCAACGGTAACACCACTGCTGAGAACATCGCCGGGTAAATCAGGTTCTGCTAGTTTGACTTTATTTTGTACATCAATTGCTGCAAAGTCAGGATTTGTACCCACATCAAAAGTAATACTTAGCTTAGCACTGCCGTTATTGGTACTGGTAGAGGTCATATAGAGCATATTAGGAACGCCATTAATGGTTTGCTCTAAAGGCACTGAAACAGATTCTGCTGTCACATTTGCAGTTGCACCGCTGTAACTGCCGGAAACAGTGACTCTGGGCGGCACCATATCAGGATATTGATCAATGGGCAGAGTGAGTATAGAACTCAGTCCAACCAGAACAATAACAATAGAAAGAACGGCAGCAAATATGGGGCGCTTAATACAAAAATCGGAAATCATAAGCGGGTATTTCCTTTAGTGTTCCTGTTGTTTGGAATGTTGCGGGTCTTGGTCTTGTTTTTGTTCTTGCTTAAATCTCTCTTCAACCTGTTCTTTGGTCATTGGTATAACAGGGCTGCCGTGTCTTATTTTATGGGTTCCTTCTATAACAACGGTTTCACCATTACTTAAACCGCTTTCCACAATAAAAAAACCATCTTTATTGTGTCCTAGAAAAACTAAGCGCTGCTCAATTTTGTTATTAGGCAAGACCACATATACCAGTGAACCGCTTTGTTCAAATCGTACTGCCTGCTCTGGAAGCAATAAAGTATCTGCTCTTTTCTCCAGTACGATTTTAGCTTTTGTATATTGTCCTGGTAGCAGTTCTTTGTCGTTATTCTGCACACTGGCGCGTACTTTAAATGTGCCTGTTTCACCAACCAGAGCACCCACATCAATGCCTAACTCACTGATTAATCCGTTGCTGGGTGCCTTAATCTGGGTATAATCAATATCCAATTTTGCTTTTTCCAGCTTTGCTTCAGCCGCTTTTAAATCTGCAACCGCAGAATCAACAGCAGCAGAAGCATTATCCATATCCAATTGACTGACAGCATCGGCTTCAAATAATGGTGTTAAGCGTTTTAAATCTCGTTGAACTTTATCCAGTGAACTTTGTGCGTGACTATGAGCCGCCTGAGCACTAATGAGTTCGACCTCATAGGGACGAGCGTCTAATGAATAGAGATGTTGACCTTTTTCTACATAACTGCCGTCAACAAAAAGACGTTCTGATAAAAAACCGGAGACTCTGGCACGAACTTCAACATGTAATGATGGTTTTGTAATGCTGATGTATTCGCCATAGATTGGTATTGTCTTACTTTCAAGTGTTGCCACGACAACTTCGACTGGTTTGACTGTAACTGGCTCAACTGACTTTTTTCCGCAGCCCGATAAAATGACAATGCTAAACAAAAACAAAAAAGATGTTGCGAAATACTTCTTAATTATCGACGTCCATTTAAAATGCATAGTAATTCATTATAGCGAGGCATGTGAATAATAATCGAACTCAGAAGAATTACTGGCAATTACAGAGAAAGGAATTATTATCTGAAATAACCAGACTCAAATAAGTTTTTTCCTGAACTGAAGTGGGAACGAAATAGTATCGTAGATGGAAAAAAATTCACTTTGCAGGCCCTCCAGAAGTGCAAATTAATAGGGAATAACCATAATTTATATAATACTATTAAATCTCAGTGTTGTCTAATATCGGTAATTTCTTATGTTTCATATAAAAACGCTGGAATATTCAGAATAAATGATTCTGTGTATAGGCATGAATAGATAGCCATATGACTATCTATTCAGATTGGATAGCTTTATGAGAATATCAAGCTTCATTCTTTAACAGCTTGGCCCACATGGCGGTATCATCGGTCATACCATTGAAGAAATTGTATGGCAGCTTATTTTGGTATCAAGTCTGATTAAACCGTCAGATATTTTTTAACTAAATCATCATTCAATGTATCCATTGCTCCGGTTGCCATTGTCCTGCCTCTTTCCATAATAATGAACTCTTTACCAACACGGCGGGCGAAAGGGAGTTTTTGTTCAACCATGACAACGGTGATATTGGCTTCTTCATTCAGCCGAATAATAATATCGCCTATTTCCTGAACGACATTGGGCTGGATGCCTTCCGTTGGTTCATCCAGGAGCAGAATTTTGGGCTCCAAAGCCAGGGCTCTTCCGATAGCAAGTTGTTGTTGCTGGCCGCCAGATAAATCACCACCCCGACGTTTGATCATTTGCTTTAAGACTGGAAATAATTCAAA
>JADGEM010000065.1 GCA_016744375.1 Gammaproteobacteria bacterium | reverse complement strand
GATGAAGTAATAAGTTAGCAATAACTTAATTCGTCACTAAAAAGAGCCCGGTTTATCCTGCTCGCCATTCATGGTGAGCAGGGTGGCCGGGCTTTTTTATGTCTGAGTCATTTATATCAAAATTAAAGGAAAATGGATTAAGATCATAGAATCTGTTATTACGGCATGAATTTCTTTTAAGTGAGGAGAAAGCAGATGTTTTTATAAATTGGAGGGTGTAAGTAATTATTGAAAAATTAAGGAATTGAACTTGAACTGATGTCCCCCGACCAGTTCTCTGCCCCTAATATCAATAATCCAGAGCTTAGTTATCAAATAAATTATTAATAGCATCGAGCCCTTCATCGACGATAATTTCGAGATCCTCAGGACTTTCTTCTTCGGCACAGGCTAGTGTTGTGTAAGCAGATAATGACTTTAGTGCACAGGCTATTTTTGCCACATCATCAATATTGAGTTCTGCACCTTCTTTTAACTTCCACTCGGGGTCGCTCATAAAAGCTCCTTTTCATTAAATTATTAGTAATAAACAACTTATAAAATAATCTGTTTTGCTGGATATTGCAATAAGTTTTGAGACTGCAATTTAAAATTATTACTCTATTTTCTAATGACTATTCAAAGTTGAATCAATAGTTGAACAAAAATTAACCAATTATGATGTTTCCTACCCTTGATGCCAGGTGGATTTTCATTTATTATTGTGTCTTAGAAAACAATTGTATATCAATATTTAAAGTGAGTACCTTGATGTCACAAAGACCTGAAAGCATTATGCCACCGATTGAAGGGAGTTGCAGCGGTAAAGAGGTTTTTGCTCTGCGTGCATTGGGAGACAGTATGGTACCAGAATTTGAACATGGTACTGTGATTATTATTGATCCTGAAGCTGTTGTTAAAGATGGCTCTTATGTTATCGCCAAGGTTGATGGTGAGTTCATTTTTAGACAATTAAGAATACATGATGACAAGTATTTTTTACAACCTCTCAATGACTTATATGAAACCACAGAAATCAGTGGTATTGATGCGCTTGAAGGTGTTATTGTACAGTCAGGCAGTCGTCGAAAGAATATGAAGAAATATAGTTGATTTTTACTCGATCATTATTTTTAGTCTCTTAAAGTTCAATCATTTTTACCCCTTCTCTTAAAAAAATAATCACGAATAATCTCCTTGATTATTTTAGTTTTCATATCTACATTTAAGACTATCCAGACATCAATTTTCCTTAAATTGCTAACTGAACAACTAATTAGCATCCATCCGTTTTCTCAGACATTACGTATGACTTCTAATTAATCTCATTACTTGTGATTGCGTAAGTACCTGTTAATAATTGGGTATTTAATCACCTATGTTAAGGTGTATCAATGACTCTTTCCCGTTGGATCAGTCACCAACTTTTACGTATTATTATCGTTTCTCTCTTTATTTACCTTGGGCTTGTCGGTCTTATTTCTTATTTCTGGCGATTGCCTGCAGGCTTTGAACTTGGGGAATTGAATCTCTTCTTGCTCTGTTTTTTTATTATACAGATGTTATGGCATTATTTTGCTCTTTTTGAATGGCGGGATGAGGGAGTTGTACGTAATAAGCAGTCCGTTTTAATGTTTTTTTGCCCAAACCGCTTATTGATCACCAGCTTGACGATATTTTTAGCTGTTATTCTTTTTTATTGGAATTATTTGTTCATGCCGGAAAAATTTGAGTTTCTTGTTGCCCTTTTTTTAATTGTATTTTTCCCTCAGTTGTTTGTCAGAGTTTGGGATATTCTGGTGATAAAAGAAATGAGTGTTTTTGCTGGTTTTGTTGCTCTGTTTATTGTTTTTTTGATTCTGGGCGAAGAAGTTCGCTATGGTATCGGCTTCCGCTATATGACTGCTCAGGTTGAAAAAGTGGCACAACTTGAAATAAAACAGGGCAAACCCCAAGCCTGGAATATTCCTATTCCAGAGAGTCCACGCTGGAAGCGTGACGGCATAATTTATTATCCGGAATTATTTAAGGTCTTAAATACGGCAGGTTTTCAAGTTGATAAAGAAACACACCTTGAATTGACATCTCAGGCTAAAAAACTTATTGATATGGGTATCATCCCTTTTAATCACTATCAGGGTAAAGCAATTTCGGGACTGAAGATTATTGACCGCCATAAAAAAAATATTTATCAATACCAGCATCCTAATCAATTTAATAATTTTGAACATATTTCTCCCTTTATTTTAAAAGCACTGCTGGTCTGGGAAAATGATAAGCTGAGGCGTGTAGTCTTTGATAAAAATAAAGAGACTGTTGAGTTGAATTATTTAATTGAAGGTCCCCGTTTCATTAAAAGTGTTTCTGAATATTTACAGTATAAGGCAACTGGCGAAGGTTCCTATTCCGGTGCCAGCACCTTAATGACAACGCTGGAAAAAATTACCAATACACCCGGCGGTAGAACAAACACTGTCAGTGATAAAATTAATCAAATGATTGGTGCAAGCTTGCATTTGTATAGTGATGATGACCATCCGGATAAGAACAATAACTCACTTGATAATAGCAATGTATATAAAAGTCATAAATATGGTATACAAAAAGCGTTGGTTGATTTTTTAAATACCGTGCCAATGGCTGGTGGACCAAAAATATATTCAGGTGAGCTTTATGGCTTTGGTGCAAGCTATTATGCCTGGTTCGGTTATACAATTGATGAACTCAATGATCAGTTAAAAAGTAAAGACAGTGAAGTTCGTTCTCAGGCCTATAAAAATATCTGCAGCTTAATTGTATCGATACGGCGTCCCAGTAACCTGTCCAGAAATCCGGAAACAGTGAACAGGCAAGCTAACCAGTTGTTATCGCGTCTTAATAAAAAGAAACTACTCAACTCTGCCTTATATGTGAAGTCCAGGGCAATGAAACCAGAGTGGAATCCACAGAAAAATCACCGTCACCAGATGGATTATGCTTTGCACCGGGAAGCATCGTATGCACGTAATCAATATACTCGACTAATACGTCAGGCGGTAGCAGAAAAATCTGGTCCGGATGAGTCCAGAAAAATTAATTTACAAACAGTCGATGCCATGTCCGTTGCCATTGAAATGACTACGGATGCTCAGCTGGAAAAAGATATTCGAAGTGTCTTAGATGATATGTACACTGAACTTGCTCAAAAAAACCCTTTTGTGCAGGGACGTCAAAAAGGGCTGCTGCATAGTCTCACTCTGGCTGAATTAAAACAAATTCAATATGGTGCAATTGTATTGAAAATTAATGAACAGGGTCAATGGGATATTTTGGCTAATACAGATACGCAATCTGATGTGGTTTACAACCCCGCAAATCAGGGGCGTTTCCAATGGGGTTCAACGGCCAAGTTGAGGGTACTGGTTAACTATTTAATGATTGTTCATGATGAAGCCTTATTGTTGCAGTCGGCTATTAAGCGGTTAAAGGTCAGTGGTTTGGATACTGGAAAGCGGCCTGAAATATTTAAAGAGTATAAAAAATCATCGGTAACAATCAAACGATTAATTGCGTCTTATATCAATAAATATCCGGATGCATCAATGGAACAGGTGATGGCCTGGACAATGTCACGTCGAATCTCAGCTAATCCTCAGGCTAAGTTTCTGACCGGTGAAAGCTGGCACCAATTTCATAATTATCAGAAAAGTGATGATAAGAAAAATCCAAATCTATGGGAAATGACCAGTCAATCAATCAACCTGTCCTTTGTGCGTTTAATGCACGATGTTGTGGATTATTATATTGATCAATCCGGTTATGACAAAATTGCAGTTTTAACTGATAAGAAGAATTCCGTTAGGAAAAAAATTATTGATGATGCAGTAGACCTCGAAGAAGCTTTTTATTTTGAAGGTCTGAATGCTTTTGTCGAACAAATCCAGGGTGATTTTTACCAACAGGGAACAATCATTAATGATGCCTTAAAAGACAAAGAAGTTATAAGAAATGCGAGAGAGATAAGCCAACAAATGAACGAAAAATATCAAAGACTTTCTTCATGGTTTAAACGAATCGCCCGATATGAAAAAAAATGGTTGATAGCCCGTGTTCGCCAAATACAAAAGAATGATTCAACTTCGGCTACCGGTGAAGAATTAAGAGCAGATGAAATAAGAATTGTGAGGCAAGCCTCACAGTGGCTGAGGACTAGCCGGTTTTGGGTAAAGAACACATTGTATACACATATGGAACGTCGGGCTTTTGCTGAAGGTGTCACGCCTGCATGGAACAAACTGGGCTATCCATTTAAGGTGTCACCTTCTTATGCCGTTGTACTGGGTAGTTCCGGTGATACACCTCTGTCGCTGATTGAATTAGCTGGTACTCTATTAAATAATGGTGTTCATGAAAAAAATATTTCATCCATTAAGCGTATTATTCTGGCCCCTGATAGTCAGTTTGAGACACCATTTAAAAATACATCTCAAGTGGAAGCTATCATTCCTATAGCAGTCGCCAGAAGTGCTAAAAAAGCAATGGCAGGTGTCTTAAAAAAAGGCACTGCAATTTTTGCTTCAAGACATCCGCTGATGAAATTTGTGCAGTTAGCTGGTGCAAAAACGGGTACGGGGGACAATCGCTTCAACCAAAAAGCAATTAATCGCTCAGCTGCGGTATTGAGTATACTGGATATGGGAGAGAGTAGAGCTAAATATGCCATCTGCATTACTATGAGTGTCACTGAGGGAGATATAGAACGGTATAACTTCACCAGTAAAGTACCTGTCAGGATTCTGGCTCGAATTGCTGATCACCTGAGCCCTGTGATTACTAATAAATCAACTCAGGAATTAAAATCTGAGTTAGTAAAAAAACGAATCAGCAAAGCAAAACAGCGTGATCTGGCTGTTGTTTCTCCATTACCTAAAAAAAATCACTATCAGTTGAAAAATAATAAATATGACCAGCCTGCTATTCATATGGTTAATGATTCCCATCCATTACTTAAAAGTCTATTTTAAAGTGTTCAAAAAAACGTGTCCTTATTAAATATCGGCAAAACGATCAAGCGATGGTTTGGGTTTGATTTTAAAATATCATGAATTACTGCAAAGGTAGCAAAGCTTCTACTTTAATGATCATGCTTCAATTTGATGAACTTATTTCATAGTACAAAAACATATTATTTGTAACAAAGCTGTCATATTGATTCCTTATAATCTCAAGCAGATTAAATAAAAAACGGAAATCAAAATGATGTTACAGAAATCAGCATTATCACTCATCGCTACAACGGCCATTATGGCTAGTACTATCAATATGGTTCAGGCACGAGATCAGATTCGGATTGTTGGCTCATCAACAGTTTACCCTTTCTCCAGCTCTGTGGCTGAAGAATTTGGTGCGACCACCAAACATTCAACACCAGTTGTTGAATCAACAGGTTCTGGTGGTGGTATGAAATTATTTTGTAAAGGTAATGGAATGGATACGCCTGACATTACCAATGCTTCTCGCCGTATGAAGACGAAAGAATTCAAACTGTGTGAAAAAAATGGTGTCACCGATATTACTGAATCAGTGATTGGTTTTGACGGCATTGCAATTGCTCAGAATAAGCAGAACAAAGCCCTTGCTTTGACTAAGATGCATTTATTACTGGCAGTTGCTGAAGAAGTACCTTCGAAGGATGGTAAAAGTCTGGTAAAAAATTCATATAAACGCTGGAATGAAATTGACGCCAGCCTGCCAGATAGAGAAATTACTATTTATGGGCCACCGACCAGTTCAGGCACTCGTGATGCATTCGAAGATATGATCATGAAAGGTCAGACTAAGAAAATGGATGTTTATACTTCTTTATACAAGAAAGATAAAGTTAAAAATAAGGGGTACAAAAAATATCATAAAGTCAGACAAGATGGCGTTTATATCCCTTCTGGTGAAAATGATAACCTGATTGTACAAAAGTTAAGCAAAAATCCGGCTGCAATTGGTATTTTCGGATACAGCTTCCTGATTGAAAATGATGATAAGATTTCTGCTGCGACGGTCAATGGTTTTAAGCCGACGCCTGAAACAATTTCAAGCGGCAAATATCCTATTTCTCGTTCTTTATTTTTCTATACTAAGAACTCTCATAGAAAAGAAGTACCTGCAATGGATAAATATGTTGCTCTGTTTATGAAAGAAGATATGATTGGACCGGATGGTATTTTAAGTGAAATTGGTTTAATAGCTTTACCTGATGAGCGTCGAAGTGCAATAAGAGCCAGTGTAGAAAAACACACAAAGCTTACATTGGATGACTTATCTAAGAAGTAAATCTTGATTCTGTACCAACCTCAGCTTCTTTTTAGAAGCTGAGGTTTTTCTGTTTGGAGTATCATTTGAAACCATTTGAGTTAAAAAAAAGGCATCATGAAGTTAAAGAGCAGTTCATGCGCTTTCTTCTGATGAGTGCCGCGGCTGTTTCAATTTTAACGACCTTTGGTGTGTTGTTTTCAATTCTTTTTGAAGCCATTGAGTTTTTTCAAATGCGAAGTTTCTGGTATTTTATATCAGGCATAGAGTGGTCGCCAGGGGTTGAGGATAGTAAATTTGGTGCTTTACCTATTTTTTCCGGTACCTTCATAATTACCTTCATCGCTCTTTCTGTTGCCCTGCCCATTGGCTTGGGTAGTGCTATTTTTATGAGCGAATATGCCTCATTCTCTCTGCGAGACAAATTGAAACCATTATTGGAAATACTTGCGGGTATTCCAACGGTTGTTTATGGTTTTTTTGCTGCGATTACAGTGGCACCTGCTATTGTTAGTTTTTTTGAAATCTTTGGTATACACGCTTCTTTTAATAGTGCACTGGCAAGTGGCATTGTCATGGGAATTATGATCATTCCAGTTATTTCCTCACTGAGTGATGATGTGATCCGTGCAGTACCTGACTCACAAAGAAAAGCCTCACTGGCTTTGGGTATGACTAAAAGCGAGACCATTAAAGCCATTGTTTTGCCTTCAGCCTTACCCGGAATTATCTCTGCAACTCTACTCGGGCTATCCAAAGCTTTAGGAGAAACGATGATTGTTGTCATGGCTGCGGGCATGCGTCCAAACCTCTCATGGAATATGTTAGAAGATATGACCACAGTGACGGTCCGTATTGTAGACGCTCTGGTGGGCGATCATGAATTTGACTCACCAGAGACCTTATCGGCTTTTGCTCTGGGGCTGGTTTTATTTGCTGTGACGCTTGTTCTCAATATTGTTTCAGTTGCTTTGATTCGAAAATTTAAAGAAAAATATAAGGTGAATACTCTATGACGTACTTTAAGAGTGAGTCAAGTTCAGTCTCAAAGCTAAGTTCATCTCAAAAGAAAATTAAGACGGATAATCCATTTTATGATCCGAGCTTACAAAAACGTCATGCTCAAGCCAGACGCTTTAAATTCTTGACTGTGGCATCCATTATTTTTGCTATCAGTTTTCTAGTGTTTTTCCTGGGTGATATGATTGTTAAAGGTCTGCCTGCTTTTCAACAAAGCTATATGCTGATTGATGTCACCTATAATGAAAAAACGGTCGATTCGACTCGTAAGGCCATTGATAAAAAATATCGACGTATTGTCAGTCGGTCCTGGCTAAGAGATATACCTGCTATGGTAGAGCAGGATCCGTCATTAATGAACACAACTCAGGCAACCTGGGTATTGGTCAATCATCAGGTCGATCAATATATGAAAGGGCATTATTATAAAATTAAGAATAAATACCTGAATATTGTGAAAGAAAAGCAGGCCGTGGGAGAACTGGAACTGCGTTTTAATACCATTTTTTTTACCCATGGTGATTCTAAAATTCCAGAAAACTCAGGGATTAAATCCGCAATTATCGGTTCGATACTAACTTTGATTGTGACCATGATTATTGCCTTCCCTCTGGGGGTGATGACGGCTGTTTATTTAGAAGAGTTTGCTCATGATAGTTACTGGACTCAACTGATCGAGATTAATATTAATAATCTTGCAGCAATCCCTTCCATTTTATTTGGATTATTGGGCCTTGCCGTATTTATTAACCTTTTTGGTATGCCGAGAAGCTCACCTTTGGTCGGTGGTCTGACATTGGCATTGATGACACTGCCGATTATTATTGTCAGTGCCCGTGCAGCCTTGAGGAGTGTACCTGATAGTATTCGTCAGGCGGGCTATGGTTTAGGTTTGACAAAAATTCAGGTGGTTCAGGATCATGTTATGCCACTGGCTTTTCCTGGGATTATGACAGGTTCTATTATTGGCCTGTCTCAAGCGATGGGTGAAACAGCACCACTGATTATTATTGGTATGATTGCATTTATCCCGGACAGTCCAAGTTCGATTTTTCAGGCAGCTACCGTGATGCCTGCACAGATATTTACCTGGGCAGGTATGCCTGAACGGGCATATATTGAAAGAACTGCGGCAGGTATTATGGTCCTATTAAGTATTTTGATTTCATTGAATGCTTTAGCCATTTATTTAAGAAAGAAATTTGAGGTTAATTGGTAACTCTTTATGACTAATGAAATAAAAGACAGTATAAAGGTGAGAATTAGAGATTTAAATCTTTATTATGGTAACAACCATGCTCTACATAATATTAATATGGACTTACATAAAAACAAAATCACTGCACTGATCGGGCCTTCAGGTTGTGGTAAGTCTACTTTTTTGCGCTGTCTGAATCGAATGAACGATTTGATTCGAAGTGTAAAAGTTGATGGTCAGGTCATTATTGATGAAAAAAACATCTATGATAAAGATGTTGATGAAGTTGCCGTGAGAAAAAGAGTTGGGATGGTATTTCAGCAACCCAACCCTTTTCCAAAATCAATTTATGAGAATGTTGCTTATGCACCATTGAAACATGGTCTGATAAAAAAAGGCCACCATTGTGATGATTTGGTTGAAAAATCATTAGTACAGGCTGGCTTATGGAATGAAGTTAAAGATAAGCTTAAAGAGCCGGGCACCTCACTATCCGGTGGACAACAGCAGCGTTTATGTATTGCCAGAACCATTGCTGTACAGCCTGATGTCATACTCATGGATGAACCCACATCAGCACTGGATCCAATTTCAACAGAGAAGATTGAAGCTTTAATGCTGGAACTCAAGAAAAAATATACCATTATTATTGTGACACATAATATGCAGCAGGCAGGACGCATAGCAGATTATACGGCATTTTTTCATTTGGGTGATTTGATTGAATATGATGAAACTGAAACTATTTTCATCAACCCCTCTGAAAAGAAAACTGAAGATTATATTACAGGAAGGTACGGTTAAAATGTTACCCACAGAAACAGAAAAATTAAAAATTATCCAGGATGAAATTATTGCTCTGGGACAATTAGTTTTAGCCAGCAACCAACAAATACTCGATGCACTGAAAAAATCAAATCCCTGTTTGCTTGATGATATCAGCAAAATTAAAAAGCAGGAGCGCTATGAAAAAATTGATGAAATTGATGATAACATTATCAAATTCTTTGCTCTATACACGCCTGAGGCAAGAGATCTGAGACAAATGGTTGCTTTCCTTAAAATAACCAATGAATTTGATCGCATAGCCAATAGCTGTAATTCATTTATCCGGGATTTTCCACAAGCATTATCGGGTGAAGTTGATAAAGCATTTATTCTTGAATATGCTTTGCCATTACAGAAAACTTCAGTTGCCGCACTGACCAGTGCTTTGAGTTTAATTGAGATAGAAGATAAACGAGAGGTTCAGGAAGCCTTTAAAAATGTTGTAGTTGAAGAGGGAAAAAATGATGAGTTATATCAAATTATTGAAAAAAATCTATTGAAAAAAATTAATGATAATCTTCCTCTTTCACAGGACTATCAGGATACCATGCAGGCTTTGAGGCGTCTGGAAAAAATTGCTGACAGGGCGCTCAGTATTGCCTCACTCATGCACTATGCAAAACTGGGTGGTGTGTTAACAAAAGCATAATAAAATCTTAAGAAAAAGCTATCTGAAAAGACACTAATTCACAAAATATTTAAGGAAAAAAAATGCTTGCCCCCTTTATTAAAAAAGAAGAAAGCCTGATTCGAAAGAAAGTATTGTTAATGGGTCATAATACAAGAGAAGCTATTGAAACTGCGATGAAATGCTATCAGAATCAGGATACAAGCCTTGCTGATGAAGTAATTAATAATGATATGAGTATTAATCGGCAACAAGTAGAGATTGAAACAGAGTGTATTAAAGTCATTGCAACGCAACAACCAGTCGCTAATGACTTACGTGAGTTTCTAGCAGATATGAATATTGCTAAAGAGCTTGAACGTATTGCTGACTATGCGGTTGCCATATCAAAAATAGTTCAAAAATTACCCGGTGATAATGATAATCAAGAGCCGGATATTCTTCTTATGGCTGAGAAATGCATCAGTATGTTGGATGAAGTTTTGATTGATTATGCTGAACAAGATGCAGATAAGGCGAATAGTGTGGCCCTTAAAGATGATGATATTGATTTATTAGAGCATGATCTGAATGATAAATTTATTAAACTCATGCAATTGGAACCAGAAAATTCAGTTCATTATACATATCAATTATGGATCATTCGTCAGTTGGAACGTATTGGTGATCGAGTCACCAATATTGCAGAAAGCGTGATCTTCCTATCCACAGGAAAATTAGTTAATTTTGATTAATAGTAATTAATTATTATGTTGTGCCGATTAGACGTCCCATGGTATTGGCCATAGCATCAAATCCAATGTCCAGTGAAACACCCTTTATTCTCACGTGCAATCGGCAGGCTCAACACTTTGCCCGAACGCCTCCTTCTTTTGATTTTCGAACAACCAGCGAATTGCTGCTATAGTCATAAAGAACTTATTTTATTTGATGAGCTGCAACTTTATCCAGTTTCCAGATATCTTGATTATATTCTTCCATGGTTCGATCGGTTGAAAATTTACTACTGGAAAGAGTATTCATTATACTCATGGTCGTCCATCGTTTAGTATCCTGGTAAGCCATAGAAACTTCTTCCTGCGCATCAATATAGGAGCGGAAATCAGCCAGAGTCATCCACATGTCGTATGGGTTTTTTATTGAGTGAAGGATTGGGTCGAAAAGCTGTGGTTCACACTGGTTAAAATATCCGGATTCAAGCATCTTAATCACTGCATCTATGTCTTTATCATTATTAATAATGTTTACGGGATTGTATTGATTGCGACTGTTTTCAACCTCTTCTGCGGTTAATCCGAACAGGAAGAAATTGTCATCACCAACTTCCTCACGGATCTCAATGTTAGCACCATCAAGTGTTCCGATAGTTAAGGCGCCATTCATCATGAATTTCATATTACCTGTCCCGGAAGCCTCTTTACCAGCGGTAGAGATCTGTTCAGATAAATCAGTACCCGGACAAATTACCTCCATAGCTGATACATTGTAGTTAGGGAAAAAAGCCACTTTTAACAGCCCATCAGCCTGAGGATCGTTATTAATGATCTCAGCAACATTACTGATTAGCTTGATGGTCAGTTTTGCCATTGCATAACCTGGTGCGGCCTTTCCACCAATTAAAACACAGCGGTTTGTCCAGTTTTTGGTGTCACCTGCCTTGATGCGATTGTATAAGTGAATGACATGAAGGATATTAAGAAGCTGCCGCTTATATTCATGAATTCTTTTGACCTGTACATCAAATAATGCATCGGTATTAAAGTTAACATCACACTCTGCTTTCACCAGAAGAGCTAGTTTGGCTTTGTTAGAGAGCTTAATTTTTTTCCACTGATTTCGAAAATCTTTCTTGTTTAGATGTTTCTCTAATTTACTGAGCTGTGACAGATCTTTGATCCATTTTTCACTGCCAATGTGCTTAGTAATTAACTGGCGCAGTTCGGGATTGCAGCCTGCTAACCAGCGTCTTGGTGTGACACCATTTGTTTTATTATTAAACTTTTCTGGCCAGAGTTGATAGAAATTATTAAATAAGCCTTTTTCCAATAGCTCTGTGTGCAAGGCTGCGACACCATTGACTGAAAAACTACCGACAATAGCAAGATAAGCCATACGCACCTGAGGGACCGGGCCTTCCTCAATAATGGACATTTGTCTAATGCGTGCAGCATCTCCCGGCCAGTGCATAGCCACCTGTTTTAAAAAGCGTGAGTTAATCTCATAAATGATTTCTAATAATCGAGGGAGCAGACACTTAAATAAAGGCACAGACCATTTTTCCAGAGCCTCTGGAAGCAGAGTATGGTTAGTATAAGCCATACATTTGCTGGTGATACTCCAGGCTTCATCCCAGGTATGTTCATAATCATCAATTAACAGACGCATAAACTCAGCAATTGAAACAGTGGGGTGAGTATCATTGAGCTGGAAGCAGTTCTTTTGTGCAAACTCACTGAAATCATCATGGTGCATCAACCATTCACGGATAACATCCTGTAAGCTGGCTGATGCTAGAAAATATTGTTGGCGTAAGCGAAGTTCCTTGCCATTTTCACTGCTGTCATTCGGATAGAGCACCATCGTAATATGCTCAGCTGAATTTTTTTCCTCAACGGCTTCGGTATAACTGCCAGAATTAAATTCATCCAGATCAAATTCGTCAGTTGCGGCGGCCTTCCAAAGGCGTAGGGTATTAACTGTGCCGTTTTTAAATCCGGGTATGGGGATATCATAGGGGATGGCCAGGACATCTCTGGTACCATTCCAGTAAACGGTCATCTTGCCTTTATTATTAGTGTGATATTCTGTGTAACCGCCAAATTTAATACGTTGAGTATATTCAGGGCGTTCAAGCTCCCATGGGTTGCCATTGAGAAGCCAATGATCGGTTTCTTCGACTTGATGACCCTGCTCTATACGTTGTTTGAACATACCATACTCATAGCGCAGGCCATAACCTTTGACTGGTAATTGCAGGGTTGCACAGCTATCAAGAAAGCAGGCAGCAAGTCGTCCCAGACCGCCGTTACCCAGTCCGGCATCCTGTTCACATTCTGCGATCTCTTCCAGATCGAGACCCAGCTGATAAAATGACTTCTGAACGGTTTCATTGAGATCAAGATTAAGCATGCAGTTGCTTAAAGCCCTACCCATTAAAAACTCCAGAGAGAGGTAATAGGTCCGCTTACAATCGGTCTCTTCATAGGCACTGCGGGTTTCTTTCCAGCGCTCCATAAGGCGATCTCTCAAAGTGTAGCCCAAAGCTTTGTACGGATAATGTATTGCTTTGCAATCTTTGCTGCGCCCCAGAGTATGGTTGTAGTAATAGCGAAAGCAATTACTTAAGGATTCAACATCCATTCCTAATGGCGGCACGATGGTTAATTCATCGACAGGTTTACTCTTAACCATGAGTTTAAAACTATTGCAATATTTATACATGTACGGACTCGTTTATTTGTCATTATCATTATATGGTAGAGGCTTTATTTGCCACTGAATTGAAATATTATGGCTTAGATCATAGGATTGTCAAATGAATTCAGGGCAAAGTGTAATTGTTGATAGAATAATTGTCAGTAAACAATTCATCAAGAGTGATTGGCAGGGGAACTATTTCTGCTCATGACCTTTATTGATTTCTTCTATTAACTCAGCTTCAACAAGCTGATATTCTTTTTTTATTTCATCGATCAGTTTGAAGGCTTTATTTTGATCTTTTTCTTTGGAGTTACATTCACATTTTTCACATAATTGAGCAAGCTTGTTTGCGCCTAAATTTCGACTGCAGGATTTGAGTGTATGAGCGGTTTCTGAAAAAGAAATGTCATCCATTTCATGAGCAGACTGACTCAGAATTGCGATTAAATCAGGGCTATTTTCCAAATAAATATTGATTAATTTATGCAGAATATCGGGTTTATCTGAACGTTGCAAATCCCGAATAACATTCCAGGCTTTTTGATCAATTGTTTTTCCTGTATTAATGATATCAGCTTCCTTAAAGGTAATGACAGGAGGTAGGTGGTATTTTTTATCAAGCCACTGAGAGAGTTTGTCTGAAATCTCATTTAAGGTGAACGGTTTACTGATATAGTCATTCATTCCAGATTGAGTACACTGTTCTTGTATGCCTTCTCTGACATCAGCGGTTAATGCGATGATGGGTAAATGGCTCATGTTTAGAGCAGAAATGTTTCGTGAACGAATATGAGTGGTTGCTTTGAAACCATCGATTTGAGGCATATGGCAGTCCATAAATATCAAATCAACGGACTGCTTGAGTGCTGTTTTTATTGCCTCTGCACCATTGCTGGCAAGCAAAACCTGACAACCCAAAATCTCCAGCATGGTTTTTGCCAACTCCTGATTGACTAGATTATCTTCAGCCACTAAGACCCTGGCTGAAAACTGTGGTGTTTCCTGAGCACACTCATGTTTTGAGCCAGGGGCTGGTAAAAGATCTTTTTTACCCTGTTCAAGGGTGACTGTAAACCAGAACGAAGCCCCCTTTCCATAGTCGCTGTTGACTCCAATATCACCGTCCATTAATGAGACCAGTTGCTGGCAGATTGAGAGCCCCAGACCCGTGCCACCATACTCGCGAGTGGTAGAGCTGTCAACTTGTGAAAAAGAATCAAAGATAATACCCTGTTTTTCAAAGGGGATACCAATGCCACTGTCATCAATTTCAAAAAATAGTCGAATAAGCTGATTTTCATTTTCTAGATCAAAACTGTTACCTTGTTCAAAATCATTCTGGCCCAACTCAGGAATAGAGCAGCGCAGGGTGATCTCACCTTTTTCAGTAAATTTTATGGCATTGCTGAGCAGGTTACTAATGATTTGCTGCAGGCGATTTTTATCACCAATGAGTACCAGATGTTCATCAATTGTAATTTCTGAGCGTAATATTAAATCTTTGCCTTTCGCATCTTCTATAAAAAGCTCCATTGTTTCATGCAAAAGATTGTTGGGTCTGAATGCCTGTTTTTCTAATGTCAACTTGCCTGATTCAAATTTTGAAAAATCCAGAATTTCATTAATAATGACAAGCAACGATTTACCAGAGCGTTGTACTGTGTTCAGTAACTTTATTTGTCTTTCGGTTAGCTTGCTGCGTAATAGAATTTCTACCATGCCTAGTACACCGTTCATAGGTGTTCTAATTTCATGGCTGATGGTGGCCATAAATTCACTTTTGACCAGATTTGCTTTTTCAGCAATATTTTTTGCCTGTAGCGCTTCAATGGTAATGCTTTGCAGTTCCTGGTTTTTCTTATGGAGGTCTTTGGTTCGATCAGAGACTTCAGCTTCAAGGCGTTGTCTATAGCTGCCTAACTGGCTGTCTCGTTGTTGGATCTCATTGAGCATTTCATTAAAAACATCGACCAGAGTACCATATTCATCACCACTGATTTTTTTTGCACGAATATCATATTTTTTGTTGATAGAAACAGACTTCATTGTCTGCATTAATTCAGTCAGGGGATTAGTAAATACTTTCTGTAATCGGGTGGAAATCAAAGCAACAATTAGAAAAGAGATCATTGCAATTGTAGTAATGAGAATGTAGTAATCATTTAATCGTTGTATTAATGCGTTTTGCTGGTAAATGATATTAATTGAACCAACACGTTCACCCTGTAGCTTTATATCTCTATGAAGCAGGTGAAATGAGTTGTTGATACTGGATTGGCCATGTATATTGCATTGCCAGGCATCAATGTTTAATTTCTTAAATGAGGCTTTATTCTTATAGGCAGGAGAAATATATTGACTAAAAAGGTGATTATTATTGTCACATAAAGTGGTTGCCACAATGTCTGAATGTGTGCTTAAAGCTTTAAGGGTTTCGACTGTGGTTTCTGAGTCATAAAAAGCCATCGCTGCAGCACTGTTTTCTCCCACTATTTCAGCCAGTGTGGTTAGCTCTGCAATTGTATCTGTATTGGCTCGTTGAGTTTCGTTGAAGAGGACAGCTGAAGAAACTAAAACCAAACTGGCTGCCGAAGCAATGCCCATCATGAGTATGAGCTTGACTTTTACTGACAAGTTTTTAAGCTTCGAAATCATCTCTATTTCCTCAACCTCTGGAGTCATTTATTAAGATGGCTAATTTCAGTAGTCTGGAACTGATTCTCAGTCTGGATTGACGAGCACGTTCATGACTAATTTGGAACTTAATTTTATTTCCTTCATCTATAAAGTTAATAGTTGTTCTGGACTGTGAGATATCGGGCAATTCACTTATGGCGAGAATGCTTTGTTGTTGTGCGACTTTAAATATTCTTCTCATATTACCCTGTTTAATGCTGCTTATCATTTAAATATGATGTTTCTTCAATAGCAATGTTATTGCAGGCAGTGCTTCCCTCTGCTGAAGCAGTTGTGTTAAGCAGGTTTTGAGCTGTATAACCGCTCATAAAAAAGCTATAAATAATGTTTTGTTTTTTCATATTTATAAATTGCATACAAAGAACCACATGGAAATATGTTTATGGGGAAGTGGGGCTGACATCAGTGATTAGAAAATCCATTTTTGGAGGATAGACTTATTACTCAGATCACAATCCATTATTATCTGTTGTTTAATCGAAATTAATAATATTGTATCATTGATATATTCTAATATCATTAAGCGCATGAAGTTAATACGACTCATTTGCTGATCATGGGGGTGGAATAAAGGGGAAGAAAGAGGTGTTGTGCTAAAAAGAAGGGGGAGTAACAATTGCTTGTCAGTTAAACTGAAATTATTCAGGCTAATGGTTAAGGTCCTAATTGATCATCGCTGACTCTTGGGATGTGATAGGCTTCTGCTGCTTCGAGATCCACTTCGCCCTCGTCGTTATAAAGTGGTAAATCGTATTCATTCCAGCCCTTTAGCCCAGTTTTAAGTGAATAGGTGTATTTGTAACCCATCTGTTTCATAACATAGGCTGCTAAAAGGCTTCGATTGCCAGAACGGCAGACAACCAGTATTTTTTTGTCTCTGGAGCGAACCAGTGTGGGTATTGTTTCATCAAATCCCCATTCACAGGCTGTTTCCAGGACACCCCTTGGGACATTAACAGCATTTTTTATCCACATATTCCGATATTCATAGGGTTCACGAATGTCGAGAATCATCAACTCTTCTTCTGATTCAAGCATGTCTTCAATATCCCAGGGGAATAACTCACCAACTTCCTGTTGAGCATTTTTTAATAACTGATTAAATGTAATTGCTGTCATTTTATTTTTTCAGAATTTGGATTAAATATTGGAAATTATTAATTTACCGAGTTGTTTTTTTTAATAGGCCATGCTGTACTGCCATGACCGCCGCTTCAACACGAGAGTGAATATTTAATTTTCTTAAAATTGCTTTAACATGCAGTTTTACTGTGCCGTCTGAGATGTCCAAATTTCTGGCAATGACCTTATTGCTCTGACCTTCAGCCAGAAGAAATAAAATTTCTGTTTCTCTGGGGGTTAATTCAGAAAAAGGGCTGGGCTCAGGAGCAGGAGGGACATGTCCCTGAACGACTTTAGCTAAAATGGGAGTGAGATCAGGTGCAACAACGGTTTTACCATTATGGATATCCTGTAAAGCGGTAACCAGTTCATCGGGCTGCATGCCTTTGAGTAAAAATCCCTGAGCTCCACATTGCAGTGCTTCAATCAGATCCCGCTCATCATCAACCGTTGTCAGAATGGCTATCGGCATTTCTTCACCTTGTTCGCGAAGTTTTTTTAATACTTCAATGCCGTCCATATCAGGCATACGCATATCTAGAAGGACTACATCCGGTTTTTTTTCACTAACAATTCTTAACCCTTCCTGACCACTGCCTGCACTGGCAATGACTTCTATCCCCATTCTTTCAAGTAGTCCCTGCAGTCCTGCCCGAAAAAGCGTATGATCATCAATTAATAAAACTCGCATAGATTTTGTCTTTATTCTGTGATGCTTTTAGCTCACAATGCAGCCAATAGCAGATTTAGTTTTTATAAACCAAGGCACTTTTTCATATTCCAAGGCAAGTGCCTATGATTTTTTTTCAGGATTAATTAAATCAGGAAAAAACTTAACTGATTTTTCAACAACAACCCGAGTGGGAAATGTTAACAGAATTTGAGTACCCTCACCAGCTTCTGTTTCAATTGAGATTTTACCACCAATACGCCGGGCTCGTTCTTCCATAACACTCATCCCAATGTGTTCGCCCAGACTGGTGGTATGATGAGGATTTTTCATGCCAATGCCATCATCCTCAATTAGTATTTCACACCGATTGTTATTTTTTTCCAATGTTTTGTCTGGACTGCGGGCAAGGATGCGAACAGTTCGAGCCTTAGAGTGTTTACCTACATTTGCCAATGATTCCTGGACAATTCGGACAATCTGGAACTCTTGCTCTGATTTTAAATCAATAGACCATTCATTCTGGAAAAAGACGGGCATGTTATGGTTGGACTGGAAGTTGGAAATGAGTTGTTCCAGCGCAGGAATAAGGCCTCGTTTATTCATTGGTGCTCTAAAGTGTGTAATAAGGCCCCGAACCTCACGGTATGCTTCATCAATGCTCTCATGTAAACGAGTGACTTCATCGCGTTCTACAGGAATGTTTTCAAGGATATTTTCTTCAAGAATTGTGGCCTGAAATCGTAAGCTTGCGAGAGTTTGCGCCAGAGAATCATGAAGTTCATGCGCGAGCAGTGTTCGTTCTTTCATGACTGAATGTTGTCGGGTATCTTTATCCAGGCGTGCTTTTTCAATTGCCATACCCAGATGTTTACCGATGCTGGTTAACAGCTCAGACAAATCTTCGGTCATATAAACATTGGGCTTATCAATAAACAAATTATATATGCCGAGGTGTACTCCCTGGTGTTCCAAAGGTACAGCAATAATTTCTGCATCATCGCCATCAAATAGCATGGTACCGGATAGCTTGGTACAGTTTTTAATTGAGACACCGCACTCAACCGATCCTTTAGTCAGTGATGTGCCGCAAAGACAACGCTGTATCGGAACCAGTCGTTCCTCCCGGACAAATTGCTCATTAAGTCCCATTGACGCAACCATTTTCAGCTGATCATTATCCGTCCTCAAACGCACAGTTCCTGCTCGGGCATTGGTTAGATTGACCAGCATTTGGAGAAAACGGGATAAGAGATCCTCCAGATCCTCTGAGCGATTGATTGATGTTGCAACTTCATAAAGGATATTCAATGAATGATTTTTTTCTTCAACTTTATGGATTTGCTTGTCAACTTCCTGTTGAAACTCTGCAGATAAGCTTTGTAATTTGTCGCTTAAAGAATTGATATCAACGGCGAGCTTAGCAAACTCGCCTTTTTTGGGCATTGGCAGACGAGCACTATAGTCTTTCTTTTTCATTTGCAGGGCCCAGTTTCTCAAATGGATAAAAGGAGTGACTAGATCGTGGCGAATTAAAAAAGAAATGTGAAGAATGAGAAAAAGTCCCAGGAGTAAAAAAGACAGGTTAAGCCATAGAAGTAGACTATGGTTGGTTATAATTTGATTGAGTGATAAAAAATTAAGGCCGGGAAGAATAATGAGTAAGCTTCCCAGAGTGATTAGAGGAAAAAATAATCGACTGTACTTAAGTCGGATTGGTTGGCGGCTTAAATCTTCTGTTTTTTTTGTGCGAGTTTTTATTCGTTTAAGAGGCATAAATTTTTCGGCTTAAATTATTAATGTCTTTTTCCAAACAGACTTCCGGGAAGTGTGAATAATACTACCCGGCGCACATGAATTGTCTATTCTGTTGGTGCTTTATAGGTTGGGTCATTGGGGTTTTTAAAGATAAACTGGTTGTCTTCACCATCCACTTCAACAAAATCAACCTCCATACCATTGGTGATATCCAACAGATCATTGTGAACAATTATCTTAACCCCTCTGATCTCATAGAGACTGTCATTTTCTGTTTGCTTATCAAAACCCATTAAATATTGGAAGCCTTTGTGCTTTGTATGTTTTGTCACTGAAATTCTTAAAGGATCGGTTTCACCGCTGCTTGCTTTTATCTGTGCTGTAATTTGTTTTGCAGCATCTTCTGTCAGTTTTATCATAACTATGTCTCACTTGTGTCTGTTGATTTTGAGAGTGTATCTCTCGTGTGATGAATAAATTGTATAAAGCGTTTTGCCCAGTGATTTTGATTAGTGTCCTGCAAATGAGCATAACAAGCTAAAAGATTTTTATAGACAATGCCGTCATGTTGACCGTCAATGCCGCTGCCTCGGTGAATTTTATAGGCATAATTAAGTGGTTCAGTGATATTAATTAAATGTGAGTAATGAAACTCATGAGCGGAAATATTTCGTTCAGCTTTTGCACTGTTGATACTCTGCGTTTCATCAGGCCAGGGCATTAAAACTGTTTCACTAAAGAGGATCAGACCTCGGCCCTGAGGGGTTTCTTCCATTTTCGCATCAGCAGGGATAACGCCTACCATTTCAGTTTGTTGATTATTACATAGGATACTGCGACATAAATACATCAGACCACCACACTCTGCATAAGTTGGTAAGCCATTTTCTATTGCTTGAAATACAGACTGGCGAAAAGACTGATTTGCATGCAGTGCCTCAAGTTTTTCTTCGGGGAAACCGCCACCGATAAATAAACCATCGATATTTTCAGGAAGTTGTTTATCAACTAATGAGTTGACTTCAATTAACTCAGCGCCAGCCGCTTCCAGAGCCTCGAGATCGCCAGGATAGTAAAACCCAAATGCACTGTCATTTATATAAGCCAGGCGAATTTCAGAGCTGACAACCTGAGTATTAGGTACGGATTTAATTGAGCTTTTCAGTTGTTTTGGTGAATGCAAGTGACTGATTTCAACAATCTTATCTAAATCAACCTGTGATGAAATGATTGCCCCGATATCAGTGATCTTTTTTTGTGCTTCCCCATCTTCATTGCTTGGCATTAAACCTAAATGACGCTCAACAATTTCCAGACGTTTATCCTTGTGCACAGCCCCGAGAACAGACACATCTGTGTAGTGCTCAATAACCGAGCGTAATTTACTCTCATGACGAGAGCCGCCCAATTGATTTAAAATAACTCCGGCAATATTAATCCCCGGATCAAAAGCTTGATAACCGAGGATCAAAGGTGCGATTCCCCGGGTCATTCCCCTGGTATCCAGAACCAGAATAACAGGGGCATCGACCAGTTTAGCAATAGCGGCATTACTATTACTACCATCCAGATCAAGGCCATCATAGAGGCCCTTATTTCCTTCAATAAGGCTGATATCACAGGAGCTCATTTTTCGTGAAACTAATTGCAGAATTTCATCATGAGACATGGTATTAAAGTCAAGAGTGTAGCAGGGTGTGCCTGAAGCGCTGCCATGCCATAAAGGATCAATATAATCGGGCCCTTTTTTAAATGGTTGAACTCTTAAGCCTTTATTTCTGAGAGCCGATAATAAGCCTATGGTAATAGTGGTTTTACCAGATGATTTATGGGCGGCAGAAATAAAGAGTGGATTGGCTGAAATAGGCATTATTAGTAAATAGGGGTATAAGAGTTTTTTTCAAGGCATCGTTTCATAAGGTGTTGTTTAGTTTTATAAAAATAAAAAAAGGGCCGCTGAAGGCGACCCTTTTTTATACTTTCTTATCATAAAAGCTTGTCAAAGAAAGCCTTTAACTTAACGTTTCCAGGAAGAATCTTTCTCTTCATGAGCCATATCAAGAACTTGAATTGCCTTATCCATGAAATCAGCTTTATATGTTTCTAATTCATGACCGGCACCAGGGTTATAATAGTCATCTGGGTGCATACCATGTTCATTTTCAAATTTAATGAATTTAGTTTGCATATCAATTAATTCTTTGATTAGTTCTGCTTTAGTACTCATTTGTGTCTCCAAAATACTGAGTTTTTGAATCAGTTATAAGCTGAAAAATTTGAAATAATATATCTGATAAAACTCTGATATACCATATCTATAATGGGTAGTGTAAAGTGTCAGACTTAATAACCGCCCTTACGCTTACTCTCTGGTAGACCTGAAATACGGCCACCTTGCTTACTAGGATCTTGTGGGAAAAGATTATATAAATCCTTAGAACCAATTTTTTCACCCCAGGTTGCACCCATTTCTTTAATTAAGGCACGTGTATTTGGGTTTTTACCACCATTGTTTATAAATTGATCACGCAGGAAGTTGATCAGATCCCAGTGTTTATCAGTCAATTCAATGTCTTCGTCAGCAGCCATCTGCTTAGCCAGGCCTTCGCTCCAATCAGTAATATCAACAAGATATCCATTAGCGGTTAGTTCTATCTCTTTACCATCAAAAGTAATAGCCATTAAATCTGCTCCGTAAAAATCTTATTTGAAAAAGGTATGAAAATATTGATAATCTATGCATCAATATTGTTAAATTTGTAAATTACCCCTAATACACAAGAGGAATTTAAGTAAGTGATGATATAATAGTTATCAATAAAATGCATCTCTCAAAAGAGATAGATTTCTAATGTTCAGTCTATTCATCAGAATTTACAGCAGTGATTCCTTTTTGCGGAATAAAAATACCACAGCCGTAACTATAGTAATGACCAACACCATTCTCCTGTAAATGAATGGATTCTTCGGAGGAAATATCAGCAATCATTAAACTGCGGGTTTTAATCAGTCCATTCGATGTTTTTAATTGATGTGATTTACCACAGAGCATTTTTCTAACATTGATTCCCATCGCATTTATTTGCTTATGAATCTCTTTCAAAAAAGCCTCTTCGTTGTCATCAGTCTCGGGTACATGAACATGGCGAGCAACGATTGTTGTCATTGCACTGAGTGAATGTTGTTCAGATTGACCAATGACTAACTTATTTCCGTCAATGGATATGGTTTGTCCTGTGATGGTCTGTGTGTCAGCTTTCCGACTCATAGGAACTCGGAGTTTGAGGCGAGTTCTGCGTGACAACTGAATAAGTTCATCATTAAATTGATCAGAACGAACCCAGCCATTGCCTGATTGAGGGATGTAAATATGATGAATGGCGGTCTGAGGGTCATCTTTAAACCAGGGCAATATATCACCAATAGCATTGGTTAAAGCCCAGGCATGATCCAGCTTTATTTGTTTGCAAGAGACCTTAAAAGAAAGATCAATGACATTATCCGGAACTGTATATTCCGCTGGCTTTTCCTCTTCATTCCAGAACATGGTGATTCTCTATTTAGGGTTTATATGTTTCGGTACTGTTTCGGTACTATTTCGGTGCGCTGGTAAATTTTGCTTCCAAATCAGTTTCCCATTCATCCGGTGTGTCAGGGTAGGGTGGTTTGATATCAATATCAAAAAACATTTCACCTTCTTTTGCTTTAACCTGAATCAGCTTAATGAGATCAGAATAGGATTCTAATTGATGATTTTGAATTAAAACTTCACTTAATATTAACATACAGCATTACTCAACTTAATAGATAGTAAAGTAAATAAGATTTAGTGGGACTGATTTCAAGTGTGCTTGCTCACATATTTGTATATTAGGATAAATTAATTGACCTCAATCAATATCGACACAAATACACTAGTGTATAATGCAAAATATGCTTTAAAGTATTTACTAATACAATGAAATACTGTTGAATCTAATGATTCAAGCCGGAATCATTAGCAAAAGGCAAAATAAAAATAAAATGAAGTTGTGAAATACAAATAAATTAAATTTGGAAAATAATTTATAACTCATTGATATAAATAATGAAATTAATTGGAAAAAGCAGTGAATTAGAAAAGTATATCCCTAATGGGATAGTCGCATGGGAGGGATGCCTCCCAAAGGAAGGGTTTAATACTTTATTATTAAGTCCTAAAATTCACTCCATTGTTTTTGTGTGTCTTGTGAAAAAATACGTAATCGTGTATCTTTGCAAGGCTAAAGATTATTGTTTTGAACCCGCTTTAGCAAGATTTTAAGAGAGCTTAAATGGGGTTTAAAATCAAAGTTTAATATTACTCAGTAATATTTTATTAGTAGCACCAAATTTACCTAAGGGAGAAAACCGTGCCTAAAGTAACGATCTATGATACTCCGATGATAGATGAGCTGGAAAATGGCGAATGGCCAAGTTTTATCACAGC
>JADGEM010000064.1 GCA_016744375.1 Gammaproteobacteria bacterium | reverse complement strand
CTCATTGACGAACCTGAGCTGAATCTTGGAACAGAAATTCTACATATGATGGAAAAGTTAAGAAAATGATATTTCTACAAGGTTTTACGAATACCCATTTTTTCTACTTCTATTAGAAAACGTTTAATATGACTGCCATATTTTGGGAAAAGCTGACTAAGCCGACGGATCAATAGTTGAGAGTCACCGGTAATTTCAAGTGAGTACCCTGGCATTTTCATATGATCATAGCCCTTTGGATCATACTGTTCAAAGGTTACTTCTTGATCAAGGTTCAGGTGCTTGAGAATACGGTTTACGGTTTGCCCTTCACCACAACCCCAAACATAATGCAATTGCGCATTAAATTTATAGTATTTACCGTATGGAAAGGTGTGGCCAAAACCACCTGGAAATTCGTGTGCCTCGATAATCTGGACTTTTTTCCCAGATTTCGCCATCAAAGCACCAAAAACCAGTGAAGACAAACCACTTCCGATGATTAAATAATCAGGCTTCATTTTATTGTCCTGTATTTTAGCTATCGATTTTATTGCAAGCGGTATAATGTGAAATTAATTGATGTCTCTGTGTGCAGGCTCATCTCTTCGTTGAGGCTCAAACAACAGCACAATTAATCCCAGAAGGCAGTTCAGCATATACAAAGCAGTTGCCATACCATGCAGACGATCAAACTCCGGGCCTGCAGGCAAGCCCGCTCGTTTTAATTCAGCCATTTGAGGCTGAATCAGAAATTCACCTGCAATCACTAAAAACAGCATCAGGCTTAATACCCAGACACGTTTGTTGGTTTGAAATAATGTTGAGCGCCGCCATTCAGATAAGATTAAAATGGCCCCGCAAAACAAGCCGATATAACTGACTGCAGTAAAGATTTTACCAGCCAGCATACCTGCCAGCTGTCGGTCTTCCAGGTTTCCAAACAAGGTAGGAACCACAAGAAAACCAACAGTCCAGAGTGCACCAACCCAGATGGTCAAAAGTATTTTTTCACCACTGGTCTGACTGATGTAGTTTCTACTGAAGCGTTGTAGTGACATTCGAGACGGCATTTATTATGTTAAATGTATTTTACTTCCACTATTTCATATTCTTTATCACCATTAGGTGCATTGACAACAACCACATCATCCGCTTCTTTACCAATGAGTGCCATAGCAACCGGTGAGGATACTGATATTTTACCGGCTTTGATGTCTGCCTCATCTTCACCAACAATCTGATAGGTGATCTCTTTATCAGCATCTTCATCATAGATAACGACCGTAGTGCCAAAAATGACTCGCCCGGTATCTTTCATGCTTGCAATATCAATAATTTGAGCGTTTGATAACTTGCCTTCAATATCCTTAACACGGCCTTCGATGAAACCCTGTTCTTCGCGAGCCGCATGGTATTCTGCATTTTCTTTTAAATCACCGTGTTCACGGGCTTCTGCAATAGCTTGAATCACTCGAGGTCTGCGAACTGATTTAAGTTCTCTCAACTCTTCATTTAACTTATCTGCACCGACTTTGGTAAGAGGCACTTTATTGTTCATTTCTTTTGTTTCCTTATTCTGTTGTCTTTAATTCAAATTGCCTGAGCTATGCTACTAGAGAATATCCAGAAGGCTTTAATGAATGTCCTGAAGACGGTATACATCAACATCACCTTCATGAATACCGTCAATCATCAGAGCCTCACACAGCGCATCCGCTGCAGCAATTGTTGTGGCATACGTCACTTTATGCTGCAGCGCCTGACGACGGATCATTGAAGAATCTTCAATGGCTTTTTTGCCTTCTGTCGTATTAACAATCAGATTAATTTCATCGTTTTTAATCATATCAACGATATGGGGACGGCCTTCTTTTACTTTATTGACCATCGTGGCCTCAATATCCTGCTCAGCTAATAATTTATGTGTGCCGCTGGTTGCGAGTATATTAAAGCCAAGTGATTTAATTTTACCTGCCAGTGCTGTTACTTTCGACTTGTCCGCCTCACGAACACTAATAAAAGCACTACCACCGGTTGGCAGCTCAACACCTGCAGATAATTGTGATTTACCAAATGCCTCACCAAAGGTTTTCCCCATACCCATGGCTTCACCTGTGGATTTCATTTCAGGGCCTAAAATAGGATCGACACCTGGGAATTTTATAAATGGAAACACCGATTCTTTAACAAAGAAAAAATCGGGCTTCGACTCTTCCAGCTGATCCTGTTCTTTAAGTGATTTACCGGTCATACACAGAGCAGCTATTTTGGCCAATTGAACGCCCGTTGCCTTGGAAACAAAGGGAACAGTACGTGATGCCCGAGGATTGACTTCGAGCACATAAATATCATCACCTTTTATGGCAAACTGAGTATTCATCAAACCAATAACGCCCAGTTTTTTGGCCATACGAGCAGCTTGATCACGCAGTTTATCCTGAATTTCATCGGATAAATTATAAGGAGGTATCGAACAGGCTGAGTCACCCGAGTGAACCCCTGCCTGCTCAATATGCTGCATAATACCACCAATAAGGACGTCTTCCCCATCACAAATGGCGTCAACATCAACCTCAACGGCATCATCTAAAAAGCGATCCAGTAAAACAGGAGCATCATTTGAAACACTTACAGCAGTACTCATATAACTGCGCAGTTCTTCTGCGTTGTAGACGATTTCCATCCCTCGGCCTCCCAACACATAGGAAGGACGAACAACCAGAGGATAACCGACTTCTGAAGCCAGAGCCGCAGCTGAGTCAGTATCACTGGCTGTACGGTTTGGAGGCTGTAATAAGTCAAGCTCTTCGAGCATTGCTTGAAAGCGCTCGCGATCTTCGGCCAGATCAATAGAATCCGGTGAGGTACCGATAATATTTGCACCAGCCGCTTCAAGGGCACGGGCCAATTTCAACGGTGTCTGACCGCCATATTGAACAATAACCCCTTTGGGTTGTTCCAGATCAATCAGTTCCAACACATCTTCCAGTGTCAAAGGCTCAAAATAAAGTCGATCTGAAGTATCATAATCCGTTGAAACGGTTTCCGGGTTACAGTTCACCATAATGGTTTCATAACCATCATCACGGCAGGCATGAGCGGCATGAACACAACAGTAATCAAACTCAATCCCCTGACCGATTCGGTTAGGACCACCGCCCAACACCATTATCTTATCTTTATTGGTGGGCGCAGCTTCACACTCCTGCTCATAAGTCGAATACATGTAAGCAGTGTCGGAGGAAAATTCTGCTGCACATGAATCAACTCGCTTGTAGACCGGACGAATATTCAACTGCTGACGGTATTTTCTAACAGTTGCTTCATCTGAACCTAATACAGTTGACAGACGACTGTCAGAGAAACCTTTACGCTTAAGTTCAAACAAAACATCAGCATCCAGATCCAGAACATTTTTGCCCCGAATATTCTCTTCAATCTGAATCAACTCTTCAATCTGAACCAGGAACCAGGGGTCAATTCCAGTCAACCTCTGAATATCATCCAGGGACAAGCCCTTACGGAAAGCATCACCAATGTACCAGATACGATGCGCACCAGGCACACGTAATGCGTGGCGTAGTGAGTCCATTTGCTCATCTTCGGTATCACCTTCAAGTTGATCGAACATTTCTGTAAAACCATCGGTATCTATTTCCAGAGAACGTAATGCTTTTTGCAATGACTCCTGAAAAGTTCGACCAATTGACATGGCTTCCCCCACAGATTTCATCTGTGTGGTTAATGTATCATCCGCCTGTGGGAATTTTTCAAAGGTAAAACGAGGCACTTTGGTGACCACATAATCCAGAGTGGGTTCAAATGATGCCGGAGTTGCACCATTGGTAATTTCATTATCCAGTTCATCCAGAGTGTAACCAACCGCGAGCTTAGCGGCCACTTTAGCAATAGGGAAACCCGTTGCCTTTGAGGCCAGCGCCGAGGAGCGTGAAACACGAGGATTCATTTCAATAATAATCAGACGGCCATCTTGAGGGTTCACTGCAAATTGAACATTGGAACCACCCGTATCAACACCAATTTCACGCAGAACCTGCAATGAGGCATTACGCATGATCTGGTATTCTTTATCCGTCAGTGTTTGTGCTGGCGCAATCGTAATTGAGTCTCCAGTATGAACCCCCATGGCATCAAAGTTTTCGATGGAACAGATGATAATACAATTATCTTTCCTGTCCCGAACCACTTCCATTTCATATTCTTTCCAACCAATAATAGACTCTTCAATCAACAACTCGCTGGTGGGTGACATATCCAGGCCACGTTCACAGATTTCAACAAACTCTTCTTTGTTGTAGGCAATACCGCCACCGCTACCCCCCATGGTAAATGAGGGGCGGATAATAATTGGAAACGCAGCCAGCTCTTTTTGCACACCGGCGGCTTCTTCCATCGTATGAGCAATAAAAGCTTTAGGCATATCCAGACCAATTTTAATCATGGCCTTACGAAAGAGATCGCGATCTTCTGCTTTGTTAATGGCTTCCTTGTCAGCGCCAATCATTTCAACATTGTATTCTTTCAGAACACCTCTTTTATCCAGTTCCAGAGCGCAGTTTAATGCCGTCTGGCCACCCATGGTGGGCAGTAAGGCATCAGGACGTTCTTTTTCAATAATATTCGCAACGACTTTCCAGTGAATGGGTTCAATATAGGTTGCATCAGCTAATTCTGTATCGGTCATAATGGTGGCTGGATTAGAGTTTACCAGAATAACCCGGTAACCTTCCTCTTTCAGCGCTTTACACGCCTGAGCACCGGAATAATCAAATTCACAGGCCTGACCAATGACAATTGGACCTGCGCCAATAATCAGAATACTTTTTATATCATCACGTTTTGGCATTCTTTACTCACAAAGTAGTGGTGTGCACTCTGGTTTAGAGCAAATGGTTTAATAAATGCTTGACCGGGAGTTATTAAATAAATTTTATTTCTAAAAAGCTTACTTATTTTGTTCAATCAGTTCGATAAAGTGATCAAACAAAGGGGCAACATCATGTGGCCCTGGACTCGCTTCAGGGTGTCCCTGGAAACTGAAAGCTGGTTTATCGGTACGATGAACGCCTTGCAGAGAACCGTCAAAAAGTGATTTGTGAGTGGCTTTAAGATTATCAGGCAGGCTGTCCTCATCCACAGCAAAACCATGATTCTGACTGGTGATCATCACTTCCTTTGTGCTCAAATCGCTCACCGGATGATTTCCACCGTGGTGACCAAATTTCATTTTGACTGTTTTTGCTCCACTGGCCAGAGACAATAACTGGTGCCCCAGACAAATACCGAAAACAGGCTTTGAGCTGTCTAAAATATCACCAATAGCCTCAATCGCATAATCACAAGGTTCCGGGTCACCCGGACCATTAGACAGGAATATGCCATCAGGATTCATTGCTAAAACATCACTGGCTTTGGTCTTTGCAGACACCACTGTCACTTTGCAGCCACGGTCAACCAGCATTCTAAGAATATTTTTCTTAACACCATAATCATAGGCCACAACATGATATGGTAAATCCATTAAGGTTTCAGTCTGATTGGTCTGCAATGACCAGGAACCTTCAGTCCATTCATAATTTGAATCTGTGGTAACAATTTTCGCTAAATCCATACCCTTAAGACCGGGAAACGCTTTAGCCGAGGCAACAGCAGCATCTTCATCAATATCAGCCTTACTACCACTGACTGCAACAATAGCGCCGTTCTGTGCCCCCTTATCCCGTAAAATACGAGTCAGTTTCCGGGTGTCAATGTCAGCAATCGCAACGATATTATGCTTTTTTAAATAATCAGAAAGTGACATATCAGCGCGCCAGCTTGACATCAACAGCGGCAAGTCTCGAATGACCAGACCTCTGGCCATAATTTTATCGGATTCTTCATCGCCCGCATTGGTTCCCACATTACCAATATGAGGATAGGTCAGGGTAACAATTTGCTCCATATAAGATGGGTCAGTCAGTATTTCCTGATAACCCGTCATCGAGGTATTAAAGACCACCTCACCAACGGTTTCTCCAATAGCACCAATGGCCTTACCGTAAAAAACGGTACCATCTTCAAGAGCTAAAATTGCAGGGGCGTTTGCCATGCTGGCAATAATATTTTCAGAGCGGGTCAATGAAGTCTCCCATAAAGTCCAGATACACAAACGGGACGCACAATGATGCGCACCCCGTTTTCAGAATAACTATGGAATTTTACAAAAATCTACAAATTCTGTCTATGTAAAACTAGGGTTAACCTATAAATAGAGCAATTATTTTTAGATTTTTGTTTTTTTATTGTAAAGTGCCGTTTAATTACCTATTTTTAATTGTGGATGCACTCTTTATATTTATTAAAATCGATGCTCATAAATATAGATAGAAAGTTGGAGCAGATACATAATTAAGCTTTAATCTCTTAAGCCCAGCACATCCTGCATATCAAATAAGCCTTTATCATGATTCTTTAGCCATTGTGCTGCACGTACAGCCCCATTAGCAAAGGTCATTCGACTGGATGCTTTATGAGTGATTTCTACCCGCTCACCAATATCTGCAAACATAACCGTGTGTTCACCCACAATATCACCCGCACGAATGGTTTCAAAGCCAATTGTTTCTCTCTCACGTTCACCGGTCTGACCTTCTCGTCCATATACAGCACACTCTTTCAGGTCTCGTCCCAGAGCATCGGCAACCACTTCACCCATGCGTAAGGCGGTCCCTGACGGCGCATCCACTTTATGACGATGATGCGCTTCAATGACTTCAATATCAACACTGTCACCTAGTACCCGTGCTGCAATATCCAGTAATTTAAACGTTAAATTGACTCCAACACTCATATTAGGTGCAAAAACAATCGCAATGTCTTTCGCCGCATCCTGTATCACCTGCTTTTGCTCATCAGTAAAACCAGTGGTTCCAATGACCATTTTTCTTCCAGCAGTCTGACATGCTTTGATATTTTCTACAGTAACAGCAGGTGCTGTGAAATCAATACAGACATCAAATTGACCCAGCGCATCATTGATGTCATCAACTAAAGAAATATTATTTTTTTCTAACCCGGCTAATTCACCTGCATCAACACCAACCATACTGCTGCCTTTACGTTCTATTGCAGCAGTCAATCGGATTCCTTCTGTCTCATGAACGGCAGTAATTAAATTACGCCCCATACGCCCGGCCGCACCGGTCACTAGAATATTGGTCATTTTTTCCTCATTCAATAAATTCTGTTTGCAATGCGCTTACCAGGCAACATAAGCATAATTTTGTTCTTGTAATTCCATAATATCTGCAACACCGACATCCACAATTTTGGCAAATGGCAGGACATCTTCCGCAGTCCAATTCATTGAGGTTAGTGTCCGGTTGCAGGCATGAAATTTAACACCCTGTTTCGAAAGGCTTAATACTTTTTCTTTAATTGAATCATGCACAGGCCGACCGGACTCTTTAGCCAGGACATGAATACCACGACCAAAACAGGCGACAACAATGTCAATATTATCCGCGTATTTCCCAATCATAGCACCGGCAGAACCCAATACATGCTGGTGATACTCATGCTCTGCCTCATTAAATTGATAAACGATAAAATGTTCAGGCGGATCACCCGGAAAGCGTTCTTCTTTCTCTTCATCTGCATTTTCCGGCTTATGTGCATTGGCAGCCGTTGCTGAAGCACCTAGAGCAACCACACCTCCCGTGGCCACTATTTTTGATAGTGCCAGGCGACGCGCTTCATCAGGTGTTTTGTTTTTATCAGAGCTTGGTGAAGCATTGTTTGTAAAAGCATTTGAAAAAAACTTAATAATATTTTTAAATAATCTTTTAATCATCAGACATCCTCGACTATGATTGTTCCCCTGTTATCCCCCAAATCAGGAACCTCTCAGGCTCCTGATGCCTCGGCTCACAAATATGTATCTGTATACTGAGGTACTAATAGCATATTAAACTACAAAGGCGTAAAAATCATCCGATCTTTACGCCTTTATATTTGTGAACTAAAGCATCATTCTATGGGAAAAACATTTTGAGATCTTATGAACCAATATTCTGCTTCATCTCATCAAAAAAACGTTTGACGCCTGATAGCCAACTATGAGCTTTGGGGCTGTGACTTTCACCACCAGCAATCAAAGTTTCCTGAAATTCCTGTAAAAGTTCTTTTTGTCTGCTGTTTAGTTTCACAGGTGTTTCCACAATAATGCGACATAAAAGGTCACCCTGCACACCACCACGCACAGATTTCACACCCTTATTGCGCATTCTGAACATTTTACCCGTCTGAGTTTCTGAAGGTATTTTCAGACTGACACGGCCATCCAGAATTGGAACATCCAGAGTACCGCCTAATGCGGCTGTTGCAATATTAATGGGGACTTCGCAGAAGAGATCACTGCCTTCACGAGTGAAGATCTCATGAGGTTTAACATGAACATGGACGTATAAATCACCTGAAGGCCCGCCGTTCTGACCCGCTTCACCTTCACTTGATAAGCGAATTCTATCACCGGTATCAACACCCGCAGGCACTTTAACGGATAAAGTCTTATGCTCCTGAATACGGCCTTCACCATGACAGGCATCACAGGGATCGGTAATTGTTTTACCACTACCATGACAGGTGGGACAGGTTTGCTGTAAAGAAAAGAAACCCTGCTGCATACGTACCTGGCCGACTCCTTGACAAGTCTGACAGGTTTCTGCTTTAGAACCTTTTTTAGCTCCGGAGCCATCACATTTATTACAGCCAATCATTGTCGGAATTCGAATTTTGACTGATTTGCCCTGAACCGCTTCTTCAAGCGTTAATTCTAAATTATACTGCAGGTCTGCACCACGATAGACACGCTCTCCACCTCGACGACCACCGCCTCCACCGCTGCCAAAGATATCACCAAAGACATCGCCAAAGATATCACTGAAATTACCACCGGCACCACCGCCCATGCCAGCACCCTGCTCTACGCCAGCATGCCCAAACTGGTCATAAGCCTGACGTTTTTGAGCATTTGAGAGTATTTCATAAGCTTCTTTTGCTTCTTTAAAGCTCGCTTCGGCACTGGCATCATCTGGATTGCGATCTGGATGATGTTTCATTGCCAGACGTCTATAGGCTTTTTTTAATTCCGCATCACTGGCTGTTTTATCAACACCAAGTACTTGGTAGAAATCTTTTTTGGACATAATATTCAGACTATCTTATTAAACTTAAGGGGGCTTTTTTACTAAGCTATAAACCAGAAAACACGGGGTAGAGATTACCCCTATCCTGTGTTCCTTTGTGTTAAACAGTGCCTGTTCATTGATATTCAGGTGAATGAATTCACCTGAAATTTAATGAGCCAGCACTTGTTTAACTATTTGTTGAAGTCTTACTTTTTAGAGTCGTCGACTTCTTCAAATTCAGCATCAACCACATCATCATCAGCAGTGTTTTCTGCCGCGCCTTCTGCAGCACCTGCTTCTGTATCTCCCGCAGCATCAGCACCTTGATCGGCATACATACGCTCAGCCATCTTGGCAGAAGCATCTGTTAAGGCTTTGGTTTTTGCTTCGATATCATCTTTATCATCACCTTTAAGTGACTCTTCCAGATCTTTTATCGCGGTTTCAATGGCTGATTTTTCATCATCATCAATCTTGTCACCCATGTCTTCCATAGACTTCTTAGTCGCATGAATCATGTTTTCAGCAGTGTTTTTAACAGTGACCAGCTCGTGGAACTTCTTATCATCATCCGCATGAGTTTCTGCATCTTGAACCATACGCTCAACTTCATCATCTGATAAACCACTTGACGCTTTAATGATAATAGACTGCTCTTTACCTGTCGCTTTATCTTTGGCGGATACATGTAAAATACCATTAGCATCCAGATCAAATGACACTTCAATCTGAGGAGTACCACGCTGTGCTGGTGGAATATCAGATAAGTCAAAACGACCCAGTGATTTATTTCCAGAAGCGACTTCACGCTCTCCCTGAAGTACATGAACGGTGACAGCAGTTTGATTATCATCTGCTGTGGTAAATGTCTGAGCGGCCTTAGTTGGAATGGTGGTATTCTTTTCAACCAGCTTGGTCATAACACCACCTGCTGTTTCAATACCCAGTGATAAAGGTGTTACATCTAATAACAGAACGTCTTTAACTTCACCACCTAATACACCGCCCTGAATCGCAGCACCAACCGCAACGGCTTCATCAGGATTCACATCTTTACGAGGATCTTTACCAAAGAAAGCTTTCACTTCCTCCTGAACCTTAGGCATACGAATCTGACCACCGACCAGGATTACATCATTAATATCACCGACTGATAAGCCGGCATCATTAATTGCTGTGCGACATGGGTCAATTGTACGCTTAATCAAATCTTCAACCAGTGACTCTAATTTTGCACGGGTTATTTTAACACTTAAGTGCTTAGGACCTGAGGCATCTGCTGTAATATAAGGCAGGTTAACATCTGTCTGCATGGATGTTGATAGTTCAATCTTGGCTTTTTCTGCACCTTCTTTCAAACGCTGCATAGCCAGTGGGTCACCGCGTAAATCCATGCCCTGATCTTTTTTGAATTCATCAGCAAGATAATCAATCAGGCGCATATCAAAATCTTCACCACCTAAGAAAGTATCACCATTGGTTGATAACACTTCAAACTGGTATTCACCATCCACTTCTGCAATTTCAATAATGGATACGTCAAAGGTACCACCACCCAGGTCAAACACGGCAACAGTGGAATCACCCTTTGATTTATCCATACCATAGGCCAATGCTGCTGCAGTTGGCTCATTAATAATACGCTTGACAGTCAGGCCAGCAATCTTACCAGCATCTTTAGTCGCCTGACGCTGAGAATCGTTGAAATAGGCTGGAACAGTAATAACTGCCTCAGTCACCTCTTCACCCAGATAGTCTTCAGCAGTTTTCTTCATTTTTGCCAGAATTTTTGCTGAAACTTCAGGTGGTGCCATTTTAGTGCCATGAGCTTCTACCCAGGCATCACCATTGTCTGCTTTAACAATTTTATAAGGTACTAAATCAATGTCTTTTTGTACCGCATCTTCTTTAAAGGTACGGCCGATTAAACGCTTAACCGCATAAATAGTATTTTCAGGATTAGTGACTGCCTGACGCTTAGCTGATTGACCGACTAACACTTCATCATCGGTATAAGCCACGATGGATGGCGTAGTACGATCACCTTCTGCATTTTCAATAACTTTTGGTTTGTCACCGTCCATAACTGCGACACATGAATTGGTTGTACCCAAGTCAATACCGATAATCTTACCCATTGTGTTCTCCTCAATAATTCGTTCTAAACTGTTTTTTCAATATGCTTTAATAAGTGGGGTTATTTACTCTTCTTTCAAGAGATTAGTTACAAATAACCAGTAATTTTTTTACTGTATGGGTGCTATTTGGCCACCATAACCATGGCTGGACGAACCAAACGCTCATTAAGTAAATAGCCTTTTTGCATCACCGCCACAATAGTATTTGATTCTTTGCCGGGAATTTCCTGCATCGACATAGCCTGATGAGCTTCAGCACTAAATGCATCACCTTCTTCGGGCGCAATTTCTGTAATACCAATTTTACCTAAAGCATCATTCATCATCTTCAGAGTCAGTTCCATGCCTTCACGAATTTTATGCACGGCTTCATCTTCAATATCCATATCAATGGCTGCTTTTAAACCCAGCTCCATAGAATCTTTGACCGGTAGAATTTCATTAATCATCTTTTCAATACCAAATTTTCTGGCATTGGATACTTCTTTTTCAGTACGACGACGAACATTTTCCATTTCAGCTTTCGTTCTTAGGGCAATATCCCAGTTCTCGTCAGCTTTGTTTTGAACCTGTTTGATTCGGGCGATTAATTCTTCTGCTTCCAGAGCGGCCAGTTCATCAACAACTTCTTCGTTGCCATCACTCAAGTTTTGAGCTTCATTTGTTGCTCCGGTCTCTTCAACATTCTTTTCAAAAGAGGCATCTGCTTCTGGAGCCTGTACCTTCACTTCTTCAACCACCTGCTCATCCACTTTTTGTTCATCAGCCATTTCTTAAATCCTGTTCCTGTCTGTTTTAGTAAAGGTTATTCCGGGTTTATTCAAAACCAGAATTAACACACTTTAAATAGGGATTAATTTTCATGATTCAAGGCTGAGCTCAGTAATTTTGCAGTTAAATCAACAATCGGGATCACTTTGTCATAAGCCATACGTGTCGGGCCAATCACGCCCAACACTCCCATACTCTGCCCATCTACCTGATAAGGAGCTGCAATCACCGAGCAATCATCCAGTGGTCCATAACCAGATTCCTGACCAATAAACAACTGGACACCCTCAGCATCACTGACTTTATTCAATAAGTTCAGGATATGCTGCTTTTCATGAAATGCTTCAAACAGCTGACGCATCCTGTCCATATCCGAATTATCTGCATATTGCATCAAATTGGTTTCCCCGCTAATCATGAAATCATCCTGTTCTTCATGGTGTTCGGCAAAAGCATGAGTGGCCATTTGAATAGCAGAGCGCATCATAGTATCCATTTGCTGACGTGTTTTATCCATTTCCTGTAATAGTGTCCGGCACACAGCCTTAATGGATTTACCCGCAAGAAGGCTATTAAGATAATGACTCATCTGCTGAAGTTGTGCCGGAGCATATTCTCGATCCATCTGCAAAACCCGATTCTGTACTTCATTATCACTTTGAACCAGAACAGCCAGAACCCGTTTATTTGAAAGTGGAATAAACTCAATCTGAGTTAATGCTATTAACTCTTTCTTTGGCAACACAACCAGACCTGCCATTTGTGTCATACCTGACAGCGTTTCCATGGCATTTTCCAGTGTTTTACCCTGATCATCAGAATTTTGGATATGCGAAGTTAACTGTTTAAAGAGGTGTTCATCAGGTTGTTTCACTGAGAGTAGGGAGTCGACAAAAAAGCGATATCCTTGAACAGTAGGCACACGTCCAGCAGAAGTATGCGGGGCGTGGATCAGTCCCATTTTTTCTAAATCGGCCATCACATTTCGAACAGTTGCCGGACTCACTTTCAGACCCGATGATTGCACCAGTGCTTTTGATCCCACAGGTAATCCATCATTAATATAGGATTCAACCAGAACTTTCATTAACTGGCTGCTACGTTCATCAAATAATCGTCTTTTGGTCACAATAGTTGCTGCTTCATCATACATATTTAGGGTAGTTATCTGAGTTATACTGACTTACATAAGGTTGAATTTTAAACTTTACAAGTGAAAATCACAGGACAAGCTGGATAAAAACATAAATGAATGTTTTGTTTCAAGTGTTTTTGTGCTAATTTCATACTAATACTGCTTGATACCAACTTTCAACTGGCCCATATAATGACAGACACAAAACAGCATAGGATTTTTACCAGCATTGGTTTCATTGGAAAATACGCCGATCCCAGTGTTGGTGATGCATTGGTTAGTTTGCACGAATATTTTCTAGACAAAGACTGTGATGTTTTTCTGGATGAAAGTACGGCTGCTGTTTTTACTGACCACGAAATGGACGTTATCTCCCGCACACAATTGGGAGAACGATGTGATTTAATCATTATTGTTGGTGGCGACGGCACATTGTTGAGTGCGGCAAGAAGTCTGGTTGGATATGGAGTTCCTCTCCTGGGCATAAACTTAGGGCATCTTGGGTTTCTGGTGGATTTGTGTGCGATTGATGTCCATAAAGCTCTGGATGAAATTATGGCCGGTGAGTATACTGAGGAAAACCGATTTTTACTGATCAGCGAAATTGAACGTGATGGTGATTATTTTGGCGGCGGCAATGCTTTTAATGATGTCGTGATCCATAAATCCGATGTCGCCCGGATGATTGAAATTGAAACCTATATTGATAATAAATTTATGCATTCTATGCATGCTGATGGTCTGATAATATCCACCCCAACCGGTTCAACAGCTTATTCTTTATCCGGCGGCGGCCCCATTCTATACCCTTCCCTCAATGTGATAGAGCTGGTACCTATCTGCCCCCATACCATGAGCAACCGACCCGTTGTTATTTCTGGTGAAAGCGATATTGACATAATTGTCAGTGATCATTTTTCAACTCAGGCTCAGGTGACCTATGACGGCCAGATTAATTTTAATTTATTGCCGGGTGATCATGTTAAAATAATGCGTCATCCAAAACACATTACCATTTTACATCCTAAAAACTACGATTATTTTGAAATTCTCCGGGCAAAATTGCGCTGGGGTGAAAAGTTACGAACTTGATAGAACCCCATGCTGACACATATAACAATTAAAAACCTTGCTGTTGTTGACTCATTAGATTTAGAACTCAGCTCTGGCCTCACCGTTTTAACAGGAGAAACAGGTGCGGGCAAATCCATTTTAATTGATGCACTGGGCCTGGTCCTTGGTGATCGAGCAGAAGCTTCTGCAGTCCGCCATGGGTCTGACCGAGCTGATATTATTGCCGAATTTGAGCTTCAGGATCCGGTTATTGAAAAATGGCTGCAGGACAATGAGCTGAATAGTGATGGTGAATGTTTGATACGGCGTACAATCAATGCTAAAGGGCGCTCCAGAGGTTTTATCAATGGTCAGCCAATTCCTCTGCAAATATTACGAGAATTAGGCGAACAACTGGTGAATATTCATGGTCAGAATACCCACCAGGCATTACTTAAAACAGATGAGCAGCGACTTCTGCTGGATAATTTTTCCGGCACAACAACACTACGAAAAGAACTTAATCAGTGTTACCAGCAGTGGAAAAAGAAATCAACTGAATACCAGCAGCTTAAGAAGGACACAGCTGAACGTGATGCTAAACTGGAACTTTTGCGTTTCCAGGTTCAGGAGTTGGACAAGTTTGAACTTCAGGAAAATGAACTGACAGATCTGGAAGATGAGCATAAAAAGCTCAGCAATGCCAATCGGCTGATAGAAACGTCACAAAACATACACTTCCAGCTGTCTCAGGATGAGCAAAACAGCATCAATCATCTGTTAAATCACTGCCTGACTGACTTGCAGGGTCTATCTGAGCTTGATAATAGCCTCAATCCTATTTCAGAATTACTTAATAATGCACTGGTTCAGATCGATGAGGCCAGTTCAGAATTACGCCACTATGCGGATTCACTTGAGCTGGATCCAGAGCACCTGAAATGGCTGGATGAGCGCATCAGCGGTATTTATGATCTTTCCCGTAAACACCGGGTCGAAACTCATGAACTCTTTACTCATATTGAAACATTAAAAAAAGAGCTGGAACACCTTGAAAATGCCGATGTTCATCTGGAGTCTTTACACGAAGCTGTGACTGCAGCACAAAAGCAATACTTTAAATTGGCAGGGAAACTCTCAAAGAGCCGAAAAAAAGCAGCCTCTCTTTTAGCCGAACAAGTAATGAAACACATTCAGGAACTGGGAATGGCACAATGTCTCTTTGAAATAAGAACTCTGCCCCTTGATTCTGAACAGCCCCATCTGCATGGCATGGAAACCATAGAATTCTATGTAACAACCAATCCAGGGCAACCTTTAAGACCGTTATCAAAAGTTGTTTCCGGCGGTGAACTTTCCCGAATCAGTTTAGCTATTCAGGTTGTTACTGCTGAATTCAGCCATATTCCAACCCTCATCTTCGATGAAGTTGATGTTGGGATTGGGGGGGGTATTGCTGAAATGGTTGGCCAAAAATTAAGGCTGCTCGGGACAAAATCTTCTCTGGCAGAATCTCAGATTTTATGTGTCACTCATCAAGCGCAGGTGGCATCACAGGCGCACCAGCATCTTAATGTTTACAAACAGACTGAAGCAAACAAAACGTCAACCAAAATTAATTCACTGAATGAAGCGCAGCGCGTAGAAGAACTATCAAGAATGATGGGGGGCGTAACCATTACCGAGCAAACCCGTTCTCATGCACGTGAAATGCGCAAGCAGGTTATTGAAGCCCGGTGCCGGTGACCTTACGGGGTAAATTCATTTATTTTCTTTCTGACACTCAGGGCAAACACCATAAATATACAGACTATGATCAGTGATTTTATAGCCTAATTTTTCAGCCACTTTGTTCTGACATTTTTCAATTGTTTCTTCAACAAATTCTTCAACTTTACCACACTTATCACACACAAGATGATCGTGATGGGTGCCCTGATTTAACTCAAAAACTGAATGACCGCCTTCAAAATGATGCCGTGCAACCAAGCCCGCGGCTTCAAACTGTGTTAAAACCCGATACACAGTCGCAAGCCCGACATCTTCTCCTACGGACAGTAATTGTTTGTAAACATCCTCAGCACTCATATGACGTGAATCACCATTTTCCAGTAATTCCAGAATTTTTAACCGAGGTAAGGTCGCTTTCAGACCTGCTTTTTTAAGATCAAGATTATTCACAATTATTATTCCTTCATTTTTAGTACATTGCAGCTGTTTATTTATAGTAATGCAGGTGCTTTTATGATGATAATATTGTATCATCCATCACATAAAATAAATCCAAATCACTGCATACTTCGAACCAATAAGAGTTCTATGTCACTGTCACTCTGGTCTACGGCCTATCGATAGTATACAGAATTTAAAAAAGAAATCATTATAGAAATGCGAAATATTATTATTACCAGCTTGTTCCCTGTTATTCTTTTTCTATCATCCTGTACCTGGGAACCGGATCTTTCTGACATAGGCCTGCCAAGAGTGCATAAAGTCGATATTCCTCAGGGTAATGTCGTTGAACAGGACCAGATCAATCAGCTCCGCCCAGGAATGAATAAACAGCAAGTCCGTTTTGTCATGGGAACCCCCATGCTGGATGACACTTTTCATGCCAATCGCTGGGATTATATCTATCGCTTCAAGCCGGGCTATGGTGACATAACATTTAAACAGGCCACTGTTTATTTCAACGAAAATGAGAAGCTAATCAATATCCAGGGCACATTTCGCCCGGGAGATGAGGCTGAGGATACACACACAACGACTGAAATCGTTGTCGTGCCCTTAGAAGATTATGAGGGTACAGGTAACGGAGAAAAAGGCTATTGGGCCAGCTTTGTGGATTTTTTCAAATGGACCGAAGAGCATGAAGGCATCCCATCAGACGGAGATGTCCCTGTCAATCCTCGTGGTGAAGGGGAAGCTGTACAGGGAACCATGGAACAGTCACCACAAACTAGTGGTGAGTAAGTTTGTAAGTTTGTAAGTTTGTAAGTTTGTAAGTTTGTAAGTTTGTAAGTCTCACATAATAACTTACAAACTTATTGCCATAACAGCTGACCTCACTCCCCTTTTTTCATTTTTTTCCCTTCTGCAGCACGCTTCTTTCTAACGGCTTTTGGATCAGCGATTAATTTCCTATAGATTTCTACTCGGTCTTTATGCGCCAGTGGTTTATCGAGTTTTGTTAACTTACTAAAGATACCCACTTTATTCACACTTAAATCAATTTCAGGATATTCTTCTAATATCCCCGAAGCAGAAATGGCTTCTTCAACCGTTGCATTATCATCTACCTCAGCAATGAAGATAACCTGGGACGCAGGTGTTGCATAGGCCACTTCCACAATTATTTGACGTGGATTTTTAACCACAACCATCTCACTTTCCACAAAAATCTCCTGCCACTATGTTTTATTCACTTTAACCATAGATATCTACTGCTCGCTTACAAAAGGCATCAACCATATTATTTGCAATCTGACTGAAGATAGGGCCAAAAGCCATACTCATCACTTTATTGGAAAATTCAAATTCGAGATCCAGCGAAATTTTACAGCCATTTTCATCCAGTGCATCAAAACGCCAAAAGCCGTGTAATTGTTTAAAAGGACCATCCACTAAACGCATTTCAATCATTTTATCTTTTTGCATTCGATTCAGGGTAGTGAAGGTTTTATTCAGCCCCATATGTTGAATTTCCACCTGGCCTTTTATCTCATCATCCGACTTACTGAGTACTCTTGAACCACCACACCAGGGTAAAAAATGTTGATAACTATCTACATCAGCAACCAGAGCATACATCTTAGCCGCGCTATAAGGAATTAAAGCAGTTTTACTAATACAGGTCACACAATCTCCTGAAAAAACAATTAATAAAGTTAAAGACTTATACACCCATGATGGTACGGATAAATGCAACCACTCCCATTGCATTTAAGAACACAATAATAACCATAATTGGTGCAACAAAACGTACTAAAAAGAGCCAGATAGTAAACCAAATCCGGTTAATATTAAGTTCTGCCAGAGAGTATTCTTTCTTCATCAACCAACCGGCATAAACTGCAATCATTAACCCCCCAAGAGGCAGCATAATATTTGAGGTTAAATAATCCAGAAAATCAAATGCGGTCGCATCTTTAAGAATCACAAACTCGCCATACTTAGTCGAAATCGTCGATGAAAAGGTAAAATCACTGGTTAAATTAAATGAAAATACGGTAAATAGACCCAGAAACCAAACAAGCAATCCTGAAATCACTGATGTTTTTATGCGGGAAGTCTGAAAAGTTTTCATTCCCCAGGTAATGGCAGGCTCAATTAATGAAATACTGGATGTCCAGGCTGCAAAGACCAGTAAAATAAAAAACAGGGTACCAAAAAGAGTACCATAATTCATACCGCCAAATGCCAGAGGCAAAGTTTTAAAAATCAATCCCGGCCCTGATGAAGGCTCTAATGCATTTGCAAAAACAATGGGAAATATAATCATACCAGCCATCAGGGCAACCAATGTATCCATAAAAGCAACAGCAATGGAGACTTTAGCAATTGAAGTGTCCGGTGGTAAATAGGAGCCATAAACCATAATTGCGCCCATCCCCAGACTCAAAGTAAAAAAGGCATGCCCCATTGCACTCAAAATACCTTCCGTCGTGATTTTTGAAAAATCCGGATTAAACAAATATGCAAATCCTTCTTTAAAATGACCCGTTCCCATCGCATAAACAATCAAAATAATGAGCAGGACAAATAATAAGGGCATAAGATAAGTCACCGCTTTTTCTAAACCGCCACGAACGCCTCTGGCAACAACAACCATAGTCATAATAAGAAAAAGTGTATGCCATGCAATCAAGGATTCAGGATTAGAAACTAAATCTGAAAAAACACTATTAACGCCCGCCGCTTCCAGACCACTAAACATACCGGATGCCATACGAGGCACATAAGCCATTGCCCAGCCAGCTATTACGCTATAATAAGAAAGAATAAGAAAACCGGCAATGACTCCCATCCAGCCTAATAAACCCCACGAACGTGAGTGACCGGATTCCTTTGCTAATTTTTTCATGGTGGTGACAGGATCCTGGCGTCCTCGACGACCCAGCATAATTTCTGCCATCATAATAGGAATACCAATGCTGGCAATACACAACAAATAGATTAATACAAAAGCACCACCGCCATTTTCGCCCGTAATATAGGGAAACTTCCATATATTACCCAGGCCCACTGCTGAACCGGTTGCCGCAAGAATGAAAACCAGGCGTGAAGACCATTGCTCTCTGGCCACTGAAGCGCTTTGATTATTTGTTAATGCAGAATCGGACATTCGCTACTTTCCCTGATGTTTACCTTTAATATATTTTTTTTACCGCATTGTACCATTTTTTTGTATAATTACGGTTATGGGAAAAAAGAAAAAGAAAACATCAGGCAATACTATTGCCCAAAATAAAAAAGCACGCCATGATTATTCACTGGAAACAGAATTTGAGGCTGGTTTGGTTCTTGAAGGCTGGGAAGTCAAAAGCATTCGAGCAGGTAAAGCACAAATTAGCGAGGGCTTTGTACAGTTACAAAATGGCGAAGCATTTCTATATGGTGCCGTGATCACACCATTGCTATCAGCTTCAACTCACGTCACCCCAGTTCAACAAAGGGGCCGAAAATTATTATTACACTCTTATGAATTATCCAGACTATTTGGCGCGGTAGAACGTAAAGGCTACACCATTGTTCCATTGGCACTCTATTGGAAAAAAAGCCGGGTCAAATGTAAAATTGCATTGGCTAAAGGTAAACACCAATACGACAAAAGAGCGTCTGAAAAAGAAAAAGACTGGAAGCGCGATAAAGCAAGATTAGCTAAAATGAAATGAAATTGATCGACGTATAATAAAGTCAGTTAAGCAAGAAGTGCTATAGGTTATTAATGATCGACCCCGAAAAAATATGATCGGGGTGAATCAAAACTACTGCAAGGAATTACTTAGCAGCAGGTACTGGAGCTTTTGCTGGAGCAGCAACAGGAGGAGCCATCATAGGACGAGGGTAGTAACCACCACGACCATAGCCGCCATCAGTGTTCTGATAGTTATTATAACCATTAAAACGGTTGTTCATGTTGTTATAACCATTGTAGTTGCTGTATCCGTTTCCGTAAGCTGAACCACTAGTGTTTCCTTTACCACGACCACGGCCACGAGCTTTAATAGTGATTTCAACATCACCATCCATATCACTGTCCATGCTGCCATCACCCCAACCATTGCCATAACCATTGCCATAGGCATTGTTATTCATGTTGTTATAGCCATTACCATTCCAGTTAGTGTTGCTGTTTCCGTCATCCCAGAATGCATTGGCAGACATAGATACTGTAGTAGCAGCGATTGCTGCAGCAATTAATAATTTTTTCATTGTATACTCTCCAAAGTATTAGAACGTTTATTATAGTGTGTTTTTTATGTCATCCAAACCTGACAACAATAAAAGGTTACTTGTGTTTTACTATGAAATGATAAAAACAATCATCTTGTTTCCTCATTTTCTTCATTGATTTCATCCAGTATATATTTTTCCTGTAATATTAGCAACATCTAATATTAAAGTTTTCAGGTCTGCTGCAAATATCCCCTCGTAACATCTTTGAATTCTCTTGTTGGTTGATGGCACTCTTAATGCTTTTAATATCTTTGTTCTATATACTCACATTCAGATTTCATCAAAACTTCAATTGTCTTATCATTCAAAATAACGATTGATAAACTGCAGCCAACTTTTAACCGTTGATGAACGCCTACCCGCTGTCGTATCAGATACTTCACTATGCTCTAAAATAACACTTTTTATTATTTGGTTATCTGGAAGACTGTTTTCTTCAGACATCAAAGTCAATAACTTATAAAAGACAGTGCGTTTTGAAATGGCTTCAACAAAAGTCCGTTTACGTCTGGATGTGGGCAATTCAAGATAGTGACACCCAAATTCAGTTAATGCCCAGCCTTGATTTTCTCTTTCAACAAACCCCAAATAACTGGCTGCATTAGCATAATAATCACCTTGCCTGCCTTCAATATCCCAATAAGCTGCAATTGAATCTCTGCTATTAATGCCTGAGTAAATCAGATTAATAACATCTCGAACTTTTTTTAAATCATTAGCCTGTGGGAAGGGCACACCAATCATTTCTGATGTATCTGCCAGGGCAATGCCATCCAATATATCTTCTAATGAGTTAACAATTGGTTCAGGTTCAAAACTGTATTGCTTTGATTTAACTTCACGGTAAGAATCATAAAAACCATCATTGGCAAACTCATATTGTGTCAGACTGACTATACCATCATAGTAATACAAAAAAATTGGAATAATTTCCTTAGAGATCCCCTCCTCTTGCCACATGCGGTATGGATAATACAGTTGTCGCATGTGAAAGTTATCAGTCTCTCCCATCTTGGCTTCAATTAGATAAATTCTTTCCCCTTCATACCCTGAATCCACCTCAACCTGAACACCATCAATATCAAACGATAATATACCTTTTGGTGTATTCAGAGAAAAACCAAAAGGTTTTGAACGCAATCGGCCTCTGATCGTGAGAGGCAACTCCCCTTCTCCAATAAAGTCTTCAAATATGCCACTGGCATAGACGGCATCGATAACCTGTGATTCTGAACGAAAAACTTTCGGGATAGTTTCTAAACGGTTTAGCTTGGGCGAGAAATAGGGAGTAATAATAGTATTTGTTTGAGTATCAGCATAACCATCACCATCAAAAATGGCATAATGACCATTTTTGATGGATAAAATCGTATAGTTATGTTGCCTTAATATTTTGGGGCGTGACTCTCTATGGTCGAACTTACACATCAACCGTGGCTCTTTATTGGTAATACTTTTAATTTTTTTTGAAGTTAAATTAAAAACACCTTGTTCATTAATTATTTGATGAATCTCTAATTCATCAAATAATTTTTTCCAAGATTCATTGGTTGAGGCCATTTTCAGTATTCTTCTTTTCAACTAAATAATTGGTGAAATGGGGTTCAATTCGTTTTACAAAATCATCAGTTGATTCTACTCTGTAAACAAGGCTAAGATCTCTCTGACCTTTTTCCGTTCTGTTACTTTACTGCTATTAATTGATTAAAACCTACTGAGGCATAGCCGGTAAAATTGGCTATCGAGCTAAGAGGATCGCAAAAAATATTGCTTGATTGTCTGGCCTGATTTTAGACACAACCTATGAACATATGTCATTAAATAAAGATGATTGAGTCTGGCAGATCTCTTTCTCGACCACAGGTTCATTACCCATCAATACAGTTTCAGTCTTTGACTGCTCCAAATGAATCCCATTTGCCTCAATCAATCGATTCTGTGTCCAATCAATCGCTTTTTGCTGTATATCATTTCCCCAAAATATTCGCCCCATTTCAGCTGCTGCCACGCCAACACTGCCCGAGCCACAAAATGGATCAATGATCAGCTGGCCTTCTATTGAACTTTGTTCAATCAGTATTTTAGAGACATTAACAGGTTTCTCGGTGGGATAACCTTTAAAAATCCTTGGCTCTTGAATAATATCGGGGATGGATAGATTATTCAGTTTCCGTTTACCTTTTTCAAAGAAAAGGATCATTTCATAACGTGCACGATAATGATAACCCATCCCTATCTTCATCTTGTCCCAAATAACAGGCTTCCAGAATTTGAAACCAACAGATTCTGCTATCGGTTTAGCCACAAACATGGTTTCCTGATCACAGAACAAATAAAAGTGAGAGTTATTTTTCATCACTCGATAAATTTCTGTAAATAATTCCTCAAAACGTTCATTTTTGAAAATAGGAAACCATTCATTGCTTGAAGATTTACTGTTCTTCAATCGTGTGGTGGTACCGATTTTACGATGCTTTTCTAGTGATTCATAAGGGGGATCGGTGATAACAAGATCAACAGAATCATCTTCGAGAGATTTCAGCCATTCCAGTGCATCGAGCTTAGATAATTTATGTGGTTCCATATTTTGTCTTTTTATATAATTTATGATAATTGTACGTTATTGTAATTATTATTGCACTGTCTTAATAGTACTCAGACCATAATCATAATAAAAACCAAAATTTGCAACCTATCGGTATTTTGCTTTATTCAGATAAATAACACTATCAGATATTTTAATTTCAATCACTATATTTTCACCAAATTTAAATGACTTCTATTCCTAAGTTAGTATTTTTTAATAGTTATCAATACTTTAATCAGGGTAGGATTTGCCAAAACAAACAACCCATCATATACTCAGTTTATATAATACTGAGTATATATAATGTCTATTATTAAAGGATTACCTCAAATCACCCGGCTTTTATATACAGAGTTACTACAAAACACATTGATCACTTCATTACCATCAAACAAGGGTATTACTTTTTCTAAAAAAACACAGAAAAATAGTGCCTCATGGTACATACAGGTTGTCATTGGTGAACAAAGAAAGCAATATTATCTGGGTAAAGATAATAAGGATACACAACAATTAATTGAACAGTTTAAACATCAGATTGCTGAAGAAAAATCTGCTAAAGAAAATCGAGCTCAGTTGGTAAAAGCATTGCGCGAGAGCGGTGCTCTTGTACCAGATAATAGCATACAGCCATATTAATTCTCAATTCATCCTGTTTGTGTTTAACAGAAAAATAAGCCACTTCTATTCAGCTAATAGTATTTCAGACAGACTATCTAATTTTGCTTTAATAGTTTCCCATTCGGGTATGTGTTGGTGAAGTAAGGCATAGAACTGCTTACTATGATTG
>JADGEM010000117.1 GCA_016744375.1 Gammaproteobacteria bacterium | reverse complement strand
TAAATGTTCACTGCTGCGTTTGATAACAGTGGCAATTTTTTTGCTTTTGGTATCTGTTTTGCTATTACTTTCCATTAATTGTGCATAACCAAAAATGGTATTTAAAGGGGTTCTCAACTCATGACTCACCCCTGATAAGTAACGTGATTTTGCTCGATTGGCAATATTTGCCGTATCTCGTGCTTTGGCCAATTGAATAGCCGTTGCTTCATGTGCTTCAATTTCCTGGGTCAATAATTCAGTTTGTAATTGAGTTTCTTTGAGAGCAAAACGAGTGCTATTTTGTGCCAGAACGTATAACCAGATTAAAATCCCGGTCACAATGAGGAGTAAAAAATAAATCTGCCACATGGTGTCTCCGATAAACATCAAGTCGACATTGTTTTTGTCTTTTTGAGCATAAAAAACAACGATAAACAAACTGGCAATAATACCTGATGTAATCAAAAAAATTGCCAAAAACTGCCCTACTATGGAATGAAAAATCTGATTAATATAGGCGGGAAATATTCGCTTCAAGAGCGATTCCGTCTGTGCAGAAAGATGAGCTTTGGGGCGGCATTGATCGCCACAACGTGAATCCAGAGCACAGCATAAGGAACAAATGTGACCCTCATAACTGGGGCAGTGAAGTATATCCTCCTGATCAAAGGTATTTTCACAAATATGACATGGCTGCTCTATTGCTTCAAGAGTTGCTTCAAGAGTTGTTTCAGGATTGCTTTTATTGTTCTCATGACGACAAAGATAATATTTACCCTGAGTCAGCCAGGCGATTAACGGGACAGTGACAAAGGGGATCAATAAAGAGATAAAAGCTGCCAGTGCCTGCGCCATCGCACCAAATATCCCCAGATTGGCAGCAATTCCAGCAATGGAGGCAAGGAGCATTGAAACTACTCCCACTGGATTGATATCATAGAGATGACCTCGTCTGAACTCAATGTGAGCAGGACTTAAGCCCAGAGGTTTATTGATCACCAAATCAGCCACCACACTGCCCACCCAGGCGACAACCAGACAGGCATAGGTGATTAATATGGTTTCAAAAGCCTGATATAAACCCAGTTCCATTAACATCAGGGCAATCGCCACATTAAAAAACAGCCATACTACTCTGCCCGGATGACTATGAGTCAAACGTGAAAAAAAGTTCCCCCAGGCAATGGAGCCGGCGTATGCATTGGTGACATTGATTTTTAATTGTGAAATAACCACAAAAATTCCCGTCAGCCATAAAGCAACTTCAGGGTTTGCAGTGATATAGCCAAAAGCCATGGCATACATATGAGCCGGGTCACTGGCCAGTGAGGGCAAAATCCCATGGTTTAATGCCAGTACTGCCAGAAACGAACCTATAAATAATTTCAGCACCCCAAAGATAACCCAGCCGGGACCTGCACCAATAACTGCCAGCCACCATTGAGTTTTATTTGATGCTGTTTTTTCTGGTAAAAAACGTAAAAAATCAGCCTGCTCACCGTTTTGAGCAATTAAGGGAAAAATAACAGCTGCTGCAGAGCCAAATAGTAATAAATTAAAGCCATTGCCGCTGACAGCAGACTCTTCAATGTTAATGCCTGAAAAGTTGAGCCATTGTTCAAAGGCACTGGCTTCATGAATGGCAATAAAGATCAACGGCATCACTTGCAGAACTAACCAGATTGGCTGAGTCCAGGCCTGAAATAAAGAAATTCGGCTGATACCATGAGTGACCAGAGGTATTATCACTAATGCGCTGATCACGTAAGCAATGGATAATGGAATACCTATGATCATATTCAGTGCCATGGACATGATCGCGGCTTCCAGCGCAAAAAAGATAAAAGTGAAAGACGCATAAACCAGCGAAGAGATGGTCGAACCAATATAACCAAAGCCAGCACCACGAGTCAGTAAATCAATATCAACACCATCTCTGGCTGCATAGAAAGACAGGGGCATACCTGAAAGAAAAATAATGACACCCACCACCAGAATGGCCCACATGGCATTAATAAAGCCATAATCCAGTGTAATTGCACCACCAATGGCTTCCAATGCAAGAAAAGAAACCACACCTAGTGCTGTATTAGCCACCCAGCCCGCCGACCAGCGGCGTGACTTTTTAGCCGTATAACGTAAGGCATAATCTTCCAGTGTCTCATTGGCCACCCACTGATTATATTTGCGTCGATTGGATAATACATGCTTGTTCATAATTGATTATTTATAATTTTATTATCTTAATTATCAGCAAGTTATAATTAAAAGCAATTTTAAGTGCGTCATTTAACGTATCTCTATGCGCCAGTTATCGAATTTCATCACAAGCCAGCCGGCATTAAACTGGGCTTAGCATGGACACAAAACAGTCACTCTATTTGAATCAATTAGGAAATTATAACATGGTACGCAAATCTCTGAGAAAACTTGCATTAGCGGCAGTTGTCACTGCCTCAACGTTAACCCTTGCCGGAGCAGCCTGGGCTGCTGACACCATTAAAGTTGGTGTTTTGCATTCACTGTCCGGCACCATGGCAATCAGTGAAACCACATTAAAAGATACCGTTTTAATGATGATTGAAGAGCAAAATAAAAAGGGCGGCCTGCTTGGCAAACAACTTGAAGCTGTTGTTGTTGATCCCGCTTCTAACTGGCCTCTGTTTGCAGAAAAAACACGCGAACTGATTGAGAAAGAAAAAGTTGATGTTATTTTCGGCTGCTGGACTTCCGTGTCACGTAAGTCAGTTCTGCCGGTCATTGAAGAACTGAACGGTTTATTATTCTACCCCGTCCAGTATGAAGGTGAGGAATCCTCAAAAAATGTTTTTTACACTGGTGCTGCGCCTAATCAGCAAGCCATTCCAGCCGTTGATTATCTGATGAACGATCTTGAAGTCAAACGTTGGGTCCTGGCCGGTACTGATTATGTTTATCCCCGTACCACCAACAAAATTCTTGAAGCCTACCTGCTCGCAAAAGGCGTAAAGAAAGAAGATATTATGATTAACTACACCCCATTCGGTCATTCAGACTGGCAGAGCATTGTTTCTGACATCAAGAAGTTTGGTTCACAGGGCAAAAAGACGGCCGTTGTTTCAACCATTAATGGGGATGCCAATGTTCCTTTTTACAAAGAGCTGGGTAACCAGAACATTTCATCCGAAGACATTCCTGTGATTGCATTTTCAGTAGGTGAAGAAGAACTGTCCGGTATCGATACCAAACCACTGGTCGGTCATCTTGCTGCATGGAATTATTTTATGAGTGTTGAGAACCCAGAAAATGAAGCATTCATTAAAAAATGGCAGGCATTTATTAAAAGTGACAAGCGTGTTACCAACGATCCAATGGAAGCGACTTATATTGGTTTTGAAATGTGGGCTAAAGCGGTTGAAAAAGCAAAGTCAGTTGAGACCGATGCTGTTGAGCAGGCAATGATAGGTGTTGAAGTCGCTAACCTGACCGGTGGTATGGCTGTGATGAATAAGAATCATCATCTGTCTAAACCTGTACTGATTGGTGAAATTCAGGACGATGGTCAGATTGAAACAGTCTGGTCTACTGAAAGCACAGTTGCAGGTGATGCATGGTCTGACTTCTTACCGAGCAGTAAAGATATGATTTCTGACTGGACTGCACCGATTAAGTGCGGTAACTACAATACTAAAACTAAAAAGTGTCTGGCTAAATAAGCAAAACTCACAGACTGTTTTCCCGGTTCAGGCTCTTAAAGCACATTTAAACCGGGAAAATCAATCTCCCCTCTTCTACTCATAATTGCAGTCATTATAAAATGAAATTCATTTCACAAAAAAACAGTTTAGGTTTACACCTTATTTATTTATTCCTGTGTCTGACATTTGCCACAAATGTGTCTGCAGAAAACAATGCTGATTTAGAAAAACTGATACCACAGCTTCAAGTTAAAAACTTCAAGAAAAAAATAGCCTCCGTTAAACAACTGGCAAATATTAATAAGCCACAAAGTATTACTATTTTAGAAGCTCTGTTAGATTCCAGGCTCTACTACCAAAAAGCAGATAAGTCTGTCGTGATCATTCAGAAAAAAGACCATGAATATGAAATATTCAGTCCTTTAGATAATACCAAAATAGGGCTGGTTGAAAAAAAGACCATTAAAAAAATTACCACCAATAATAAATTACGAAAAACGATTCGCACATTGCTGGCACAAAAGAAAATCAGCCATGCTGACCTTAATATTCGACAGGCAGCGCTTAAAGAAATATTAACCGGCAACGACACCAGTTTATTACCCGTTCTTCAGCAAGCAAAAAAAAATGAAAGTGATGAATCACAAAAAGATTTACTGACACTGGCTATTGCCCTGATTGAAGTTGATAGTCAGGATAATAACACCCGACTGTCGGCCATCAAAATATTAGGCAATAGTGTCTTTCCCAGAGCAAAAGGAAAACTGGAACAGGTTTTGATGACCAATGATCAGGGCAGTTTTATCGAACAAGACAAGAACATCATTACAGCAAGTCAAAAAGCCCTGAAAAGAATTAATTCAAAACTCTCCTTATTCAGTAATTTAGAAACTCTGTTTTTTGGTTTAAGTTTAGGCTCAGTATTATTATTAGCTGCCATCGGCTTATCCATTACGTTTGGTGTTATGGGTGTAATCAATATGGCTCATGGTGAGTTGATTATGCTAGGTGCTTATACAACCTATCTGGTTCAACAAGCAATGCCCAATGATATTGGCTTATCACTGATTGTGGCGATTCCCGCCGCATTTATTGTTTCCGGTTTATTTGGTATTGCCATTGAACGCGGTGTGATCCGTCACTTGTATGGCCGGCCTCTGGAAACATTATTAGCGACCTTT
>JADGEM010000063.1 GCA_016744375.1 Gammaproteobacteria bacterium | reverse complement strand
GTAAATAACACTTCAAATCAGCTTGTTACAAACAAATTGTTAAAGAACATTGAGCAAAATAGTTCACTCTAGGGTGAGCTGTCGCTCTAAACTTTAGTTTATTAATATAAAGGCAATAAATACCGTAATAAAAGATTTCTTGATGAGTTTTATCAGGGGTCGAATTAAAGTCATTAAAGATCTTATCAATTTTCTTATGCACTTTTCCAGGCAAAGATTTCGTCATTGTTAACACATTTCCTAAACGATTTCTGTTACTAATATTATAAGACTTAATTGAGTTTATTTATGTAAGATAATGATTACAGGTACATAACTAACTCTATTATTCTCCAATTATGGCTATTTATTATAGCCATCAATTAAATTACCTAAGCCACCCGGGATTGAACCTTCTCTCTGACTACCATAATTTTGTGGTGCTGAAACAAGCATAAGAACAGTGAGGCATGAAAGGTGAAGTGATTGCATCCAGATGTTTCCTGGTACTTATAGTTCTGCAAAAAATAAACCTTCACCGCCGAAGAGTTAAGATTTGATACAACCAAGCTGTTTGATATCAAATTCGACGCTTTGAGTATACGCAACAATATCCCGATTGAAACACCCTTGGCAACAATAAGAAACTGTCTTTCTGACAGGTGAGGACACCAGTAACATTGGGAATGTGCATCAAACGTTAAGAGTATCCTTAAAAATGAAGTGAATATTAAATGAGATTTAAACTATACAAATTTATAATGATATAATACTGAACTTTATATATTACCTGTGATGATAAACTCACATATTTCTCTTGTTTTATTATTAACTTCTGGATTTTTCTGATGTCACCACTAAAGAAAATTACACTGATTTATATTGTTAGCATTTTCATGTCTTTATTACTGCTAACATCCTATTTAAACAATTCACTAGAAGATACCGCGATTGAACAATGGATTGAAAGTAAGAAATCCTCTTCATATAATATGTCATACTGGATTGACGGTATTATAGAACAGTCAAAAAAACGGCTGATACAAATTTCAGAACACGCTGTTTTTCAGATTTCCCCTGATAAATCGTTAATTGTAAAAGATTTAAATGGCATTCCCGAAAACGTTGATGTTGAGCGCAGACAGCTTCTGAAACAATTAATAAATGAAGCCGCTTACGGTTTTACTGTGCTTTTTGTTCTTCTTCCAAATGGTGATCATTACATTTCTCACCCATTTTCTGTTCAAACTTCATTACAGAACTATAATCTCTCACACAGACCGTATTTTAAGCAGGCAACCATTAGTAAAGAAATTATTTTATCGGATACCTTTGTTGGTGCTGATGGTATTTCTGCAGTGGCAATTGATATACCGATTGTCAATGAGAAAAAACAAATTCTTGCTCATTTAGGTGGCGTATTTCACTTACGTAAGCTGTCACATTTAATTCAAAACAGGCTGCTCAATGATGAAGGAGAGATCAGCTTCTTAATGGACCGAAGTGGCCATATTATCACACAAAATGGTGGTGAACATGACATAGAAGAGCGTATTGCTAAAATTCCTCTGGTTAAAAACTTTTTAAATAATAATTTCAGTTTGCCCGAGTCAAAAGACTATCCGACATTGGCAAAGATAATTCCATCATCCGATCAGAATGATAAGCAAATTATCTTTTTGTCTCGTTTACAATCAGGCTGGGTTTTAGGAAAAATCCAAACAATGTCCTTTGTTACAGAAAAATTTAGTCAGGGCATTTTTAATACCATTATTCTTGCTGCTACTGTCTTATTGATAATCAGCGGCATTGGTATTTTCCTTGCTCATCGAATAGGACATCGCTGGCAAGATGCTGAACATGACCTGGAGCAGGCAAAACAATATCTTGAACTCAAAGTTTTAGAACGAACCAATAAACTGGCTGAAAACGAATTACTACTGGATGCCATTACAAACCAATCCATAGAAGGAATTTCTGTTGCAGATATTGATGGAAACTACTCCTTTGTCAATGATGCTTTTTGTCAAATGCTGGGCTATTCAAGAAAAGAATTATTAACGATGAGTGTCTTTGATGTCAAAGCTCCAGCGCAGAATACCTTATCATTTGAACAATCAAAATCAAGCAAAGAGGGAGTACCTATCCGGGTTTTACTGCAGCGAAAAGATAAATCAATCTTTATGTCTGAAGTGATTGGCAAAGGGATCAAGATTGGAGGCATTGGCCATGTGCTGGGAGTTGTTCGTGATATTAGTGATTTATTAGTAAAAGAGCAAAATATTCGAACCCTCTCCCAGGCTGTTGAGCAAACCCCAATGTCTATTATCATTACTAATACGATCGGTGATATAGAATACGTTAACCAGTATTTTGAAGAGACTACGGGTTATACTCTGGAAGAAGTTAAAGGAAAAAACCCGAGGATACTTAAATCAGGAGAGACTCCCCTCATGATTTATCAGGAATTATGGAATGCAATTACCATGGGTAAAACATGGAAAGGTGAAATGCAAAACCGTAAAAAAAATGGGGACATATTCTGGGAATATGGACATTTTGCTCCAGTTACCGACGATCATGGCTTTGTTAAGCATTATTTGGCTATCAAGCAAGATATTAGTATTCAAAAGCAGCAACTGGAAAAAATTGCTCATCAGGCACACTATGATGCTTTAACCGATCTGCCCAATCGATTTTTATCGCTTGACCGACTGTCTTATTTATTACTCGAAAGTCAACGCCATCATCATCAGGTTGCAGTATTATTTTTAGATCTGGATGACTTTAAAAAGATCAATGATACTCTAGGACATGCCACTGGTGATAGACTTTTAATTGAGGTCGCATTGCGTTTAACAAGCGTTATTCGATCTGAAGATACAGTGGGACGCCTGGGTGGTGATGAATTTCTTATCCTTCTTGGCGGTTTGAAACAAGCATCAGAAGCAGGGCAGGTTGCAAAAGTTATTCTTAAATGTCTGACTAAAACATTCAGGGTTGATGGTAGAAAACTATTTCTTAGTGCCAGTATTGGTATCGCTATTGCACCGGATGATGGTGATATCCCTACCGACCTTTTGAGAGATGCAGATGCAGCAATGTATCATGCTAAATCACTTGGGCGAAATACTTATTCATATTTTACCGATAAAATGAATAAGAATCTTAAACGTAAGCTGGCTCTTGAAGAGCAAATCCAGGGTGCTGTCAAACGCAATGAGTTTACTGTATTTTACCAGCCACAATTTGATATGCATACGGGTAAAATTATGGGGGCTGAAGCTTTACTACGATGGTTTAATCCCACACTAGGCAATATTACACCTGATGAATTTATTCCGATTGCAGAACATACTGGTATTATTACTTCCATTGGTCAGTTTGTTCTCAGAGAAGCACTTTATCAAACAGCTGTTTGGCAAAAAAAGTATAATGATCAATTTCGTATTGCTGTTAATTTATCCCCGATTCAATTTCGTGATGATAAACTGGTGGATCTTATTAAAAATATACTTAATCAATCGGATGTTCTCAGTAATACCCTGGAACTTGAAATTACAGAAGGGGTCTTAATGAGTGGGCACAAATCAATTGATGTTGCCTTATCCAAGTTTAGTCAATCTGGCATTAAACTGGCAATGGATGATTTTGGTACGGGCTATTCATCACTCAGCTATTTGCGCAACTATCCATTTAATGTCCTTAAAATTGATAAATGTTTTATTGATGACCTTATAACCGATCCATCTGATCGAGAGCTCATTATCGCATCAATTGCAATGGCACACGGCTTAAATATAAAAGTAGTTGCAGAAGGCGTTGAAACACAGGAACAATATGATGAACTAAAAAAACTGGGCTGTGATTATGCACAGGGTTATCTATTAGGTAAGCCTGTGCCAGCAAATGAGATGGATAATTTTTTTCGGCTCTAAAAACAGCTCAGCCAGGCCAGATTCTGTGGAATCATTATGAGACAAGCAGGAATTTATAACACTATAAAATAGTGACTTTTTGTTACTATTCTCATATTTGATTCAAAATACATATTTTCTTGTATTTATTTCTTGTATATTGCCATAAGTGATACCATATCTAACCTTTCAACCCCATAAATAATTCGGAGTCTTATCTGGAATGCCGCTTACAGCTGATATAAATACTGAAACCAATACCAATAATCCTTCTTCATCGGATTCAGCAATCTGTCATGAATCATTTGAGTTTATAAGAAGTGAGCAAATTGAATCTCTGAATATTAATATCACTCAATTTCAGCATAAAAATACAGGGGCTTTTCATTACCATATTGCATCCGATTATGAAGAAAATGTCTTTTTAGTTGCTTTGAGGACCATTCCAACTGATTCAACTGGCGTGGCGCACATTCTAGAACATACAGCCTTATGTGGAAGTAAAAAATATCCAGTTAGAGACCCGTTTTTTATGATGATCCGTCGTTCATTAAATACATTTATGAATGCCTTCACCAGTAGTGACTGGACAGCTTATCCCTTTGCCAGTCAAAATAGGAAAGATTTTAATAATCTTATGGATGTTTATCTTGATGCCGTGTTTTTTTCTCGTCTGGATGAACTGGATTTTGCTCAGGAAGGTCACAGAATTGAATTTGAACAGGCTGATGATGTTAATTCAGCACTTCAATTTAAAGGTGTGGTATTTAATGAGATGAAAGGCGCTATGTCTTCAACCACAAGTGCTTTATGGCAAACAGTCAGCAAATACCTCTTTCCTACTTCGACATATCACTTTAACAGTGGAGGGGAACCTACTGATATTCCAGACTTATCTTATGAAGATTTAAAAGAGTTTTACCGTATTCATTACCACCCCAGCAATGCCGTTTTTATGACTTTTGGTGATATTCCAGCAGCTGTTCATCAGGAAAAATTTGAAAATCAAGTTTTAAATCAATTTGAAAGACTGGAACAGACTATCCAGGTCAATAATGAAAAGCGCTATTTTTCACAAATTAATATTGAAGAAAGTTATCCACTGAATGCTGAAGAAGATCAGACTAATAAAACTCATCTGGTGATGGGCTGGCTTCTGGGTCAAAGTATTAATCTTGAGGAACTACTGGAAGCACAATTTTTATCCAGTTTACTCCTTGAGAATTCAGCTTCACCATTGATGCAGGCACTTGAAACCACTGAATTAGGGCACTCACCTTCACCTTTGTGTGGTCTTGAAGATTCTAATAAAGAAATGAGTTTTCTATGTGGGCTGGAAGGGGCTACACCAGAAAATGCCCAGCCATTTGAGGAGCTGGTTATCAGTGTTCTCAAAGAGGTTGCAGAAAACGGTATTAAGAAGGAACAAATTGATGCTGTTTTACATCAACTGGAACTGAGCCAGCGTGAAATTGGTGGTGATCATTATCCTTTTGGTCTGCAATTAATTTTATCCGGCTTATCAACTGCAATACACCGTGGGGACGTTATTACTCATATGAATCTTGATCAGGCCTTACAAAATCTTCGTAAAAAGGCTGAAGATCCTGAATACGTCAAACATCTGGTCACATCACAATTATTGGATAACCCACATCGGGTAAGAGTGACATTTAAACCAGATGATAAACTAGAGCAGCGACGTAACGATGCTGAAACTGCACAACTAGCCCAAATTAAAGCAAGCTTAAGTCAACAGGAGCAGAAAAACCTTGTTCATTTAGCTGCTGAATTAGAACAACGACAAAATGCTCTAGAAACAGAAATTGATGAAGTTTTGCCAAAAGTAACGGTCAATGATGTACCTCAGGCCATTAAAATACCTAAAAGTATCAGCAATTACTACAACCAGAAAAATTCTAATCTCAAAATATCTCATTTTAATCAAGGTACCAATGGTTTAGTCTATCAGCAGTTAATTATTGATATGCCTGAGCTTACAGATGAAGAGCAGCAATATATGCCTTTATTTAATTATTGCTTTGGCGAATTAGGTTGTGGGGATCTTGATTATCTTCAGATGCAAATCAGACAATCCCAACTATCAGGTGGAATTCATTCCAGCAGCAGTTTGCGTGGCAAAATTGATGATGAGCAGAAAATTCTTGGCTTTTATACAGTCTCTAGTAAATCATTATTACGCAATCATAACGCCATGACTGAACTTCTGAAACAGTCGTTTGAAGAGGTGCGCTTTGATGAAACCGATCGAATAAAAGAGCTGATTTCCCAATTCAGAACTCGCAAAGAAAATAGTATTACTGGCAATGGCCATTCTCTGGCGATGCAGGCAGCGTCCAGTGGAATGAGTCCTGTCGCTAATTTAAGCCATAAAAATGGAGGCTTGGCCAGTATTTCCTTTATTAAGAAGCTGGATAATAGCCTTCAAAATGAAAGTGCAGTTTCTCAGCTCATCAGCATACTAAAAAACATCCATCAAAAACTCAAAAAATCACCGGCACAATTTCTTCTGGTTTGTGAGAAAGATGCCTATCAGACATGTTGTAATGACATGTTGCAACACTGGGAAACAAGTCAAATACTGGCACAAAGCCAGCAGGCAGCTTATCTCAATCTGCAGCCTGTCAAAACACATGTTAAACAGGCCTGGCTCACCAGCACACAGGTTAATTTTTGTGCAAAAACCTTTGCAACAGTACCCGTTGAGCATCCTGATGCAGCACCATTAACCATTTTGGGTGGTTTTCTGCGCAATGGATTCCTGCATCGAAGCATTCGTGAGCAAGGTGGAGCCTATGGTGGTGGTGCAACTCAGGATTCAGCCAATGCCTGTTTCAAGTTTTATTCCTATCGCGATCCCAGACTTTCTGACACTTTAGATGATTTTGAACAGTCCATTCAATGGATGATTGAAACAGAACATGACTATCAAGCTCTGGAAGAAGCCATTCTGGGGGTTATTAGCAGTCTTGATAAACCTTCATCTCCTGCAGGCGATGCTAAACAGGCTTTCCATAATAATTTATATGGACGTGATGAAGCCCAACGTCAAAAATTCAGACAAGCAATTCTTGCAGTCACTGTTGATGATCTTCTACGGGTCACAAAAGAATACTTCATTGAGAAAGAATCAAGCATCGCCGTCATCAGTAACCATGAGCATGAGAAAGAGTGCGTTAAGTTAGGACTTGATATTTTTAATATTTCTTAGTTGATTTTAATTATGATAACGCAATCATTTAAAGAAGCTTTTTATTTTTTTCGAACAAATTTGTTCAGTTTACTGACCTATATTTTTTCCATTGGAATTATGGTTATTGTACTGGCACAATTACTGGTTCCCATGTTTTTTGGTGGTACTCCACCCGAAGAAATTACCACTGAAACCATCAGACCTTTTGCCCAGCTAATGAATCTCATCATCCAGCCTATTTATACCGGTGGTTTGATCACATTACTTTTTAGCTTGGCCAGTGATCAGAAAAGAGGCATTTTCAGTTGTTTATTAGCAGGAATCAAACGTTGGCCCTATATGCTTTTAGCGAATGTGATCACCACTTTCTTGATTTTTACTGGATTTTTACTCTTTGTTCTACCAGGAATCTGGCTGTTTAGTCGTTTGTTCCTGGTACCATACCTGGTCATGTTAAAAAAACAGACACCTTTTGAAGCAATAGCCAATAGTTATCAGTTTACCAGGGGCTATAGTATGACTATATTAATTGATATTATCTTGTTAATTATTATCGCCTTCATCTTCCTGCTTATTTTAAGCATTTTTCAATTGACTCACCCAATGTTATTGCTTTTATTTCTACTGATGTTTCAGAGTATGGCCTATGTTATTTATTATCGTCATTATGAGATTTTATTAGACTCGCAGGCAAAGACAATTAAAAATAATGAGAATTAGTCATTTGTCCGTTATTGGGCGGCATCAGCTTTGGACAATTTCAATATATCAGCTATATTTAGATTAAGTAGTGTTCCACGGTTAAGGCGCGCAGCGTAATATTGGAAAATTACTTATTTCCAGCCCCTAATTATTGTTAAAACAATACAGAAATTGATAAATATACACAGATATGCCCACTTTATCGGATAAATCTATCTCAGATATTCACTATCTCGAGAAAATAAAAAAACAGATTCCCAATCGAATTGGTTGTTACCAGCCTAATATTTTTCCTTTAGGTTACTTTGCTAAACGAACTGAGCCCAGATTACTATATGTCATGCCTGTCACCTTGTTTTATAACGGCGTTAAATACCCGGTAAAAACAAAAAATATATCCATCAATGGCCTACAGATTTTTATTCCAAGAACATTTATTCAGGAGGGTAAAATCGTCCAGGTCACGTTTAATAAATTCATTCAAAGTCAAAATTCAGTGATAGGTGGCACTGATGAATTTACCCTTTTTGAAAATCTTGATTATTTTATTAAGGAGGTCAAACATATTGGTGAGAAAACCTATATCAGTTTAATCCAGAGTAATCTCCCATCAGACACAATGGATTTTTTCAAGCGGTTTATTGCAGGAAATCGTTTGAGATACAAAATTGATGCCTCCGATCGCATCTGTGCTTCAAAAGCCCAATACTATGAAAGTCTCTATTCTCTAAATATGCAACATGTACCAATGTTTATACATTGGACTCATGAACGAGGCTTTTATATTGACACGATTATTAAGACAACAAAAAATTATCATTTCTTCAATTACATAAGCAATTCAAATCAAATTCCTCAATTTCAACCATTTTGTTTACCGCAAAGAATTGAAAAATTTGCACAAATGGCCCGAAATAATGAAACATCAATTTTATTTACCTATTGGGAGCAGGGTGAACTGCATTCAGTCTTTGATTTTGAACTTGAAACCAGTGATGAAATGCTTCAAATAGCCATGAAGGTCAAAACACTAAAAGGGCGAATTTACAAATTATTAACAAACCTTAACAAAAAACCACCTGCTGAAAAAATAACAGCAATGCTGAGTAAAATTAATCGTATTGATACAATGGCATCAAAAAGCATCAATAAGCGAGCTTCTGAATCAATTGCTCAGGCAATTTTTATTGATATTACTAAAGTTTTTTGCCGACAGGCAATTTTTTCAACTGCATTAAAATATCAGGCGGGTCAAGTTCTTACACTCTCGGTAATTTGTAATAACAAAAAGATCAGAATGGCAGACAGTCACATCATTGAGACATTTGATGAATCTTTAATTCGCCAGCCAAAAGTTATAACATTTGATGTGGACCATCATCGATACGATCCCAGGTATCAATATGAAATGACCGTTTCTGTCAAATTTAAGGGTCAGATATTTACCGCTAAAACCATTGATTTTTCACGTTCAGGCCTGGGACTTGTCATTCATCAGGAAGTAGAAATCCCTAAGAATTCAATTATTAATTTGACATTTTCCAGCTTAATGATTAAAGGCATTTCAACAGAACTCAAAGATATTCCTCATCGTGTTATGATTGCTGCAAAAAGAGACAATGGGCTATTTTTAGGCGTTATACGTAATACCAGTGAGTGTCATCGAACAGTTAATCATTTTTTTACTAAATTAGTCGCACGGAATAAAAATAAATTAGAGCTTTGTGTTAATGATAAAATTGACACAGTTAATACAATTTTTTTTGAATCATTTGTAACAGAAAATATGCAGACAATACCTGTCATTGTCACTCGAGATAGAGAAGAAAAACATTATGTTCGTGAAATCGGTTTAACTGAAACTCCCTGTCAACTTGCAGAGAAACTATATATAAAGAATCATGGCTATGACTTTCGTTTTCTAACGACTGAACTAAGACTCAATGAACTTCATCATCGTGCCATTCAATCGTCTGAAAAAAATGATCAGAATTTTATGTTGTTTTTAATACCTGAAATGAATGAGAATGGCCAGAAATCACTTTTTTCTGTTGCTGACTTTGAATTAATCAATAATAAACAACTTGAGTACATTATTAAGCATGTTCTTAATAAGAATGGCGTCTGTCTTCAAGTTAAGTTTATGAATAATTTACTTATTGATAAACTCTATCAAAATATGACAATCGACAAAGTTGAGCAATTAAATAAAGCATCAGCCAAACTTTTAGCTCAGGAATATAAAGAAATAATTGGTTTTGCAGAATTGATTGATTTAACCGATGAATATCGTAAATTATATTTAGAAATGATAAATTAATCAGATCTGCTTTTCCCTTAAACTAATATGAATAATAATATGCCAGTACTAGATAATTCAGTCTTTAAAAAAATTGAAAGCTTTAATAACAAGGCAGAACAACTTATTGAGGATGAGTGCTTTTCCGAATCCATAAAAGAATATCAAAAAGCCTGGAATACTTTACCAGAGCCCAGACAGCTCTGGGATGCTGCTTTATGGATTAAAGTTGGGCAGGCAGAATGTTTACTGACACTTAATGAATATAAAGCAGCCAAACAAAAACTTTTAGAAGCAATGTTGTGCACTGGTGCTGTTGCTAATCCTTTAGTTCATTTGTTATTAGGCATCTGTTACTTCGAACTCAATGATAAAGACTGTGCACGCGATGAGTTAAAGATTGCCTATGATTTAGAAGGTTCTGATATCTTCCAGGACGGCGATGAAATATATCAACAATTTCTATTTGATAATTAACTTGAGACGATGATGCATTTTTCAAAATATACCACAATACGCTTTAATTCAAAGAAAATGAATAATGGATTATTGATTTCTATCCTCTTTTTGTCTCTGATTCTCACAGGCTGTTTTGGTGATAAAGCTGAGAAAATCATAGAACATACAGACAATGCATTAAGCATCACTTTATCACATGACGGGCAATATGTATTGATTGCACGCTCGCAGGGTTTTGTTGAACTTATTGATACAAGTTCTAATAAAGTTATTTCTCAATGGCAACATGAGGATTCTCCAAAAGCTGGAGTAATCGCTTCTGATTTCTCAAAAAATAGTGACTTTATTGTTACAGCCGAACAGGGGACAATGGCTTTATTTAGTCTCAAGGAAAACAAAATCCTTTACTTTTGGTCGCTTGATGATATTCGTGACATCAAATTATCAAGTGATGGCGAATACGCCCTGGTTTCCAGTAGGGATAAAAGCGGTAAATATCCGCTGTACCGAATCGTTTATTTTCATTTGCGAACAGGTGGTATTAAATATGGGTTTTACCATGATGATATTGTCACCAGCGTGGCCTTATCAGAAGATGGACGCTATGCGTTATCTGGTTCAGATGATGGTAAAGCAAGGTTGTGGGATCTTATATCGGGTGAGTTAATACATACCTGGCCACATGTTGCCAAAGTTTCTAAAGTCCAGTTATCCCCCGATGGGCAGTATGCAATGACGAATTCTGCATCGGGTGGTATATTTATATGGAATACTAAAACAGGTAAATTAATACGCCGTTTAAATAAAATTCGAGCGACGCTTGCATCTGCTGTATTTTCTCCTGACAGTAAAACAATTGCAACTGGTTACTCCCGCGAAGAAATTATCTTGTGGGATATAAAAACAGGAGAAAAATTACAAACATGGAGGCCAAAGCGCCGGTATGTTTGGCAATCATCACTGGCTAATGTCACTACCATGGCCTTTAAAACTGAACTGTATAATAAGAAGAAAATTCTTCTTAGTGAAACATCCAGAGGTATTCTGCAGTTTTGGGCATTGCCAAAAAAATAATTAATATGGATTATTCATATACAGATACACTCAAAAAAGAACAGTGGGCATGGGAATTTTTACGAAGAAATAATTCTTACCAGAAAGATTATCAATGGTTTATCACTCAATGGAGGGCACTTGAGAAAGATTATGGCGTGTCACCAGAAATGGACTATCAGGCCTGGAAACAGGATCCACGTTCTTATAAAATAATTGATATCTCATCCGAACACGATGGAAACTGTGCGATTTCTGATGATAAATTACTTATTGAATGCTGGATGGGGAATAAATGGGGCTTTTATCAGTTTCCGCAATCACCACAGCTCAATTCAATGGATGTGGATATCACCTGGCGCCCACTTCCACCTGATTACAAAGTACATGACAATCCAGCTAAAAACAATAAAAATGAACTCATTCAAAGCGTTGACTTTGATCTGACAAAATCACTAAAAGAACAAGTCGAACAAGTAAAACATAAAGTTATCATTGCACAACGTCGGTTAAGAAAACAGGGGCTGCTAGTACCATTTACTCTTTATGGAAAGAAAGCACAATGGAAATCTTGCCTTATATATCTTGATAGTGTAAAAAATAATATTCAAAATGTTAATCGAAAAGAAGAATATAATAATGCTCAAATTAATAAAGAAGCCCATTATTATTTAAATAACTACCTGAACATACTGACTTTATTAGAAAAATAATAACTACTTAAAAAATACCTTGTAAAGACTGTAGCCTTCATAAAGAAGGGCAGGATCAAACGGGTAAGATAATGGTTACTTTAAGGCCAGGTTTATTATCATTAAAAATGATATCACCCTGATGCAGCTTTAAAACAGCAGCGACCAGACTTAATCCCAGCCCATTTCCCTGATGGTCTCGATGTTTTTCAAGACGATAAAAAGGTTCAAGAACTTTAGCCCTCTCATCCTCTGGAATACCAATACCTGAATCAGAAATAATAACTTGAACATATTGTTTCTTATTGACAAGAACAGCTCTAGAGCAAATCATCACCGAGCCGTTATGAGGTGTATATTTAATTGTATTATCAAAGATGTTAGTAAAAACTTGAAAGAGCATGTCTTTATCACCACTGATTCTGGCATCACTATTAACTTCTATGTTAATAGTGATGCCTTTCTCTTCAGCTAACGGTTCATAAAACTCAATCACATCCTGTAATAAATTATCGATAGAAATCTGAGCAAAGTGACCCTTTTGAACGCCACTTTCTAATTTATTTATTCGTAACAAGGCATTAAATGTTGACAGCAGGTTATCGGTTTCAGTTAAGGCATACTGAATCCCCTCTGATGTTTCCAGGCTACAATCCTGTTGAATAAGCTCCAATCGCCCACGTAAACGACTCAGAGGGGTTCTTAGATCATGGGCAATGTTATTAGAAATATTTTGTACTCCCTGCATTAGTTTATTGATCTGATCAAGCATCTGATTAATATTGATAGCCAAAAGGTCATAATCATCATCAGTTCCTCTGGTAGGAATACGCAATGATAAATTGCCCTCACTAATTTCACTAATCGTTTCGTTGATCAGATTAATTTTTTTAATGGTACTGATACTAATAATAAAACCACCTATCATACCCAATATTAAAATAATGGCTATTCCGGTTATCATGGAGTTAAAAATCATGTGTTCCTGTTCATGAGCGGATTCAATATCAAGACCATTCATAAAAATCAAATTACCCGGTAAAGGCATGACTAAGGTTCGAGCTGAGTGATTCTTTTGCAGCGGGCTATCGGTTAATTCGGATAAATCAAGAATGTGCCAGCCATTTTTAATTTGTGGAATTTTATCGAGATTACCAGCAAGGATCTGCATGCTTTTTTGGTTGTATAACAAATAGACAGATTCATAATTTTTTTGCTGTAGACTGATTTCAATGGCTTTTATAAGCTGTTCCTGCCCACCAGCATTATAGATATGCTGCAAACGTTCCATATCATATTCAATATGATGATCCAGTTGTTTATAAATATAACCAACAGTGGACCAATAGATAAAACTTAATAAAATGAAGGAAGAAAGGATAAACAGGACAAAATACAAAAAGACCATCCGAAAGATGGAATTATGAGTGACCTTACGAAAACGATACTTCAGATCATGTCTTTGATGATCAGATGCTTTTAAGAACATAACCTGCTCCACGTATGGTATGGATAAGTACTTTATTGAAAGGTTTATCTATTTTTTTTCGTAAACGACTCATATGAACATCTATCACATTGGTTTGTGGATCAAAATTATAATCCCACACGTGTTCAAATAACATGATACGAGAAACAACCTGACCGCTATGGCGCATGAGATATTCTAATAAACGATATTCAGTGGCAAGCAGATTTATGGACTGATTATTACGGCTTACTTTATGAGTAAGCAGGTCAATTTTTAAATCGGCCAATTGCAGTTGGGTCTGCTGTTGAGTCTCGGAGCTATTATACCTCTTGCCAAGAATTTCTATCCGGGCCAGGAGCTCTGAAAAAGCGAATGGTTTGACCAGGTAGTCATCAGCACCACTTTGCAGTCCCTCTACACGCTGTTCTACATCAGCCATTGCGCTAAGTATTATTACTGGCGTTTTAACATTAGAGGCTCTGATGGTTCGTATTATGGTTAAGCCTTCAATATTGGGCAGCATCCGGTCGATCACCATGACATCATAAGTTTCAGTCGTGGCAAAAAACAAACCTTCTTTACCATCAGCCTGATGATCAACTACATGGTTATTTTCAGTGAGACCCTTGATAATGAAATCGGCAACACTGAGATCGTCTTCAATAAGTAATATTCGCATGTGTCGTTTCTTATAGCTCAGTTTGTTGATAAATGATCTTTTTCAGAGATAACATAAATCATTAAAAATTAACCATAACATAACACACTTACTGATGTTTAAAGTATAAACTGATATTAATATTTTAACGGTTGATTATATTTATTTTGATAAGGCACCATCACATATTCTGTGAATTTTCAGGTACAAACCAGCCCATCCCTTGATGATTATGATATTGCCCATGTTGTGACCACATCAATGTGCCAGACAGAAAAAGTAAGGCTAATAAAATTAAAAAAAGTACATTGACTGTTAAATTTTGCTTTTCATTGGTTTTCATGATGTTTCTCCTTTCATGTAATATCTTAAAAATTATTAATAAAGGCTATTATTTCTTTGCCTGTTTATATTTTTTCATAGTTGACCTTTCTACAACCTTACACAAACATTAAATTTTTGTAATCTTTTGTTAATTTCACGAACATTAAATATATTTAATGTTCGTGAAAGGCTGGTGTTATGTTGAACTTGTAAAATGTATTTTAATATCAACCATAAACTGTTTAATGTCATCTGATTTCTATTTCCAGGGAGACATTAATTATGTTTGGGAGTTTAGTATGTATTTAAGACAATACCTGAATCAGAACCCTTTAAATAAACAGACTTTTCATTTGTTATTATTTTTTCTGATGCTTACTGCTTCCTTTTCTGTCTTATCAAAACCGATTCTGACCTTAGAACAAGCTGAAAAAATGGCATTAATGGATGAACCTGGTATTGTCAGCCAGCAATGGCAAATGGAGTCTTTGTCGGCTCAGTCCGTTGCTGATGGTCAACTAATGGATCCCCGGCTACAGGTTGGTCTGAATAACCTGCCGACAGATACCTTTGATTTTGACCAGGAAAATATGACTCAGTTTAAGATTGGGATTACTCAACAGTTTCCATCAGGAGACAGTCTTAATATAAAACAACAAAAAACCCAAAAACAGTCTGAACTTTTTTTATCTCAAATATCGGAACGTAAACTGAGTATTATCAAAGAAGTGCGGTTAACTTATTTTGAAATATATTACTGGGAAAAAGCAAAGAAAACCATTAAACAAAATAAACGTTTTTTTTCCCAGCTAGTCAATATTGTACAATCAATGTTCTCGGTAGGACGAAATAATCAGCAAGACCTCATCCGTGCTCAATTAGAACTCAGTCGTCTGGACGATAGACTAGTAATAATTACTCAAAAAATTAATACACAGCGTTCAAAATTATCACGCTGGATTGGTGCTCAAACCAGTACACAGGCGCTCAGTACCCAACTCCCTGTATTATCTGTTCCCGAAATTAGTGAAAATTTTGAATCATTGAATCAACTTTTTTTTAATCACCCTAAAATACTTGAGATTGATAAAAAAATAGAAATCAGTCGTAAAGATATTCAACTGGTTAGGGAAAGTTATAAGCCCGGTTGGGCACTCAATGTAGGCTATGGCTATAGGGATAACAATCAAAATGGAGGCAGTCGTGCTGATTTTCTATCGGCAGGCGTCAGCATTGACTTGCCTTTATTTACAGCAAACAGACAAGATAAAAAATTGCTTTCGAAAGAACACAAATATCAATCACTTAAAGACAATCGAGTGGCAATGCTACGTCAGTTAGTGGCTAATCTACAGCAAGAAGTGGCAAATGAAGAACAGTTAAATAATCGTCATCAACTTTATAACAATTTACTTTTACCTCAAGCAAAACAACAAACCAAGGCATCATTATTAGCCTATCAATCAGATCAAGGTAATTTCTCTGATGTAATGCGAGCTTATATTGATGACTTGAATGTCAAACTGGATGAACGACGTATTGCCGTTGATCACCTGCAAAGCAAGGCGAAAATTTTATACTTTACTTCCAGCTTTCATAAACCTGAAGCACACTAGTAAAAGCAAAATAATTAGTACCAATATCTAGTTGTAAATATTTGAGGATTTTGATGTGAACAAACTTTTATCCAGTATTATCCTGCTTAGTCTCGGCCTTGCTGGTGGTTATTATGGACAGCCTTATCTACAAAAACAACTGATATCTGCAGGAATTATTTCTACAACCGAGTCTATGAACAACAGTTCAAGTGATGCTGATATGACTTCTGGTGAAAAAGAAATTCTTTATTGGGTCGCACCAATGGACGCAAATTATCGCCGAGATAAACCCGGACAATCACCAATGGGAATGGATCTAGTGCCATTCTATAAAGATGATGTCAGTGAAGAGGGTGTGGTAAAAATATCACCTATTGTTCAAAATAATCTTGGCGTTCGCATCACTCAAGTAAAAAAAGGACAATTGGATAAAGAAATCAGCACAGTCGGTTACATTAATTTTGATGAAGAAAAGCTTTACCATTTACACACACGAGTAGAAGGCTGGGTTGAGAAATTAGAGATTAAAGCAACAGGGGATGTTGTAAAAAAAGGCCAAAAATTATTCGAGCTTTATAGTCCGACATTGGTTAACGCTCAGGAAGAGTATGTCACAGCATTAAGAAGCCAAAACCGCCTATTAATTAAAGCCTCTAAAGATCGACTTATGTCTCTTGGAATTACGTCAAGTCAGATAAAGCAACTTGCTAAAACTAGAAAAATTCAACAATTTATCTCTTATTTTTCTAAACATGACGGTTTCATTCAAGAAATGAAAATACTTGAAGGTATGTTTATAAAACCCTCTATGAATGTTCTGACCATAGGGCAAATTGATACAGTATGGGTCATTGCAGAAGTCTTCGAACGTCAAAGCGGCTGGGTTAAAGTGGGACAAACAGTTGATATGAACGTTGAAGCCTACCCAGGAAAAAACTGGAAGGGAATCGTTGATTATATTTATCCTGTGCTCGATAAAAAAACACGAACCTTAAGAGTCAGGATCCGCTTTAATAATCCAGAGCGATTATTGAAGCCCAATATGTTTTCACGATTAGTTATTCATAGTCGTTTTACTCAGGAAGAATTATTTGTGAAACGCGAGGCTATTATTCGAAATGGTCAGATGGAGAGGGTGGTTAAAGCATTGGGTGATGGCCGGTTTAAATCAGTCGCTGTGAAAACTGGTGAAGAAAGTGGCAATTATATTCAGATCATCAAAGGACTTAAAGAACACGATCAAATTGTAACTTCAGCACAATTTCTGATTGATTCTGAATCCAGTCTGACAGCCTCTTTTGAGCGCATGGAAGAGCCTGAAGATATGCCAATGGCTGAAATGAGCAATGTTAATAAAAATAAAGTCTGGATTGATGGTCAGATTATTGATGTGATGAGCGGACATAACATGCTGACAATACAACATAAACCAGTGCCAACATGGGGATGGCCCGATATGCTCATGGATTTTCCTGTAAAAAAATCCATTTCATTAAATGATTTAAATGAAAAACAAAAAATCCGTTTTTTAGTTGAAAAGCATAATGGTGGCTCTATAGAAATCATTGAGATAAATCGAGAGGGTTTCTAATAATGATTGCCTCTATTATTCACTGGTCTATAAAAAACCGATTTTTTGTCATCTTATCCACCCTGATTATATTTTGTCTGGGGATCTATTCAATCAAACAAACACCCATTGATGCTATTCCTGATCTATCCGATGTTCAGGTTATTGTTAAGACATCATTCCCCGGTCAGGCACCACAAGTCGTTGAAGATCAGGTCACCTATCCACTCACAACAGCCATGCTGTCCGTTCCAAAGGCTGTTACTGTTCGTGGGTATTCATTTTTTGGTGATTCCTACGTTTATATTATATTTGAAGAAGGGACTGATCTGTATTGGGCTCGCTCAAGAGTTCTTGAGTACCTGAGTCAAGTTTCAGCCTCATTACCATCGACAGCAAAACCTCAATTAGGTCCCGATGCAACCGGAGTAGGCTGGGTCTATGGTTATGCCTTAGTTGATAAAACAGGAAAAACAGATATCAGTCAATTACGCAGTTTACAAGACTGGTTTTTGAAATATGAATTGCAAACTGTTCCGGGTGTTTCAGAAATAGCAACAATTGGAGGCATGGTCAAACAATATCAGATCATTGTTGATCCGGAAAAGTTACGAGCCTATAACATCCCGTTAAGTCTGATAAAAACAGCCGTTAATCTAGGGAATCAGGAAGCAGGGGCTTCAGTCGTTGAAATGGGGGAGGCCGAATATATGGTTACTGCCACCGGATACCTGTCAAAAGTGGATGATATAAAAAAAATTCCTCTTGGATTAAATGCCAATGGTACACCCCTGCAGCTAAAAGATGTGGCTGATATTATTACCGGCCCGCAAATGCGCCGTGGTATTGCTGAACTTGATGGCGAAGGTGAAGTCGTTGGTGCCTATGTCGTTATGAGATTTGGTGAAAATGCTCAAACAACCATTGATCGGGTTAAAGCAAAACTCGAAGAACTTAAAACAGGCTTACCAGATGGCGTTGAAATCATTCCAACCTATGATCGTTCAACTTTAATTAATAATGCGGTCGAAAACTTGTATGAAAAACTTTTGGAAGAATTTATCGTTGTTGTCCTTATCTGCGCCATCTTCCTGTTTCATTTTCGCTCATCACTGGTCATCATTTTTAGTTTGCCCATTGGTATCCTCGGTGCCTTTATTATAATGCATGCTCAGGGTCTCAATGCCAATATCATGTCACTCGGTGGTATCGCCATTGCCATTGGTGCCATGGTTGATGGTGCAATTGTGATGGTGGAGAACGTTCATAAGCATATCGAGAAAACACCACTGACAGATGAAAACCGCTGGCAGATCATCGCCGATGCATCCGTTGAAGTAGGGCCGCCATTATTCTTTTCCCTGTTAATCATTACCATGAGTTTTTTACCGGTGTTCAGCCTGGAAGCTCAGGAAGGTAAGATGTTTGCACCACTTGCTTTTACAAAAACGTATGCAATGGCAATGGCCGCCGGCCTGTCCATCACTCTAGTTCCCGTGTTGATGGGCTACTTCGTTCGCGGGAAAATCCTTCCTGAACATAAAAATCCCGTAAATCAACTGGTGACCTGGATATATAAGCCCATTATTAAAATAGTTCTTGATGCACCAAAAACAATAATATTTCTGGCAATTGTTACACTGGGCATTGGCTTATGGCCGGCGACTCAAATTGGCAGTGAATTCATGCCACCTCTTGATGAGGGGGATTTAATGTATATGCCCACCACCTATCCTGGTATTTCAATTGGTAAAGCCAGAGAGCTATTACAGCAGACAGACAAACTGATAAAAACTTTACCTGAAGTAAAAACTGTCTTTGGAAAGATTGGCAGGGCAGAAACAGCAACTGATCCAGCGCCCTTAACAATGATTGAGACTGTTATTCAGTTTAAACCCAAAAATGAGTGGCGAGAAGGGGTCACAGCTGAATCCTTACGCAAAGAACTGGATCAACTGGTTAAGTTTCCAGGTTTAACGAATGCATGGGTAATGCCCATTAAAACCCGTATTGATATGCTAGCAACAGGAATTAAAACCCCTGTGGGTATAAAAGTTGCTGGCCCCGATCTTAAAGAAATAGAAAAAATAGGCAAGCAGCTGGAATTAGTACTTAAAAATATTAAAGGCACTGCTTCCGTTTATTCAGAGCGTGTAGCTGGCGGGCGATATATCAAAGCCGATATCGATAGAGATAAAGCCGCTCGTTATGGCTTAAACATTGCTGATATTCAGCAAGTCATTATGACAGCGATTGGTGGTATGCGTATCTCACAATCCATTGAAGCCCTTGAACGTTACCCCATTAATGTACGCTACCCTCAAACCTATCGTGACTCAGTTGAAAAAATCAAATTATTACCCTTAGTCACAAAAAATAATCAGCGCATAGCATTAGCGGATGTTGCTGATATTCGTGTTGAAGATGGTCCCCCCGCAATCAAGAGTGAAAATGCACGTCTCAATGGCTGGACTCTGGTTGATATTGAAGGTAGAGATCTGGGTTCATATGTTGCTGAGGCCCAAAGAGTCGTTTCAGAACAAGTTCAATTGCCTGCAGGATATTCAATTGCATGGTCTGGACAATATGAATATATGGTTCGTGCTAAAGAACGTCTTTCAGTGGTGATACCATTGACACTGGCAATTATTGTTTTGTTACTTTATATCAACTTTAGAAATATTATTGAAGTACTTATTATTATGGGCACATTGCCTTTTGCTCTTATTGGCGGTTTCTGGCTGATGTATCTCATGGAATTTGATATGTCAGTTGCTGTCGGAGTAGGCTTTATTGCTCTGGCTGGTGTCACTGTTGAGATTGGCGTCTTAATGCTGGTCTATCTCAACCAGTCCTATTGCCGTATGACCCATAAAGCACAAAGCAACAATCAATGCATCACTGCGGAAGATATTAAACAGGCTGTTATGGAAGGGGCAGGGCAAAGAGTACGACCTATTGTAATGACCGTAGCAGCAATTGTGGTTGGTCTGATACCCATTATGTACAGTGATGGTACCGGTTCGGAGGTAATGCAGCGTATTGCGGGACCGATGATAGGCGGCATGCTCAGCTCTGTCGTGCTGACATTATTAGTCATACCAGCTATTTACTATTTATGGAAATCAGTCACACTGAGCAAATGTCCTAATGATACAAGCTCTCCAACTTAAGATTGTTCGCTATGTTCACCAAAACGTTTATCCAGATAAGCAATTATATCATCTGATTCATACATCCAGGTCACTTCATCATTTGACTTGATGCGAAGACAAGGCACTTTAATCTGACCACCACCAGCCAATAACTCCGCACGTGCAGGCTCATTTCGTGCTTCATAGGTTTGTATTTTTAAGCCAAGTCTTTTAATTGCACGACGAGTTTTAAGACAAAATGGACAGGTATAAAACTCATATAAAGCCAATGCTTGAGTTTCAATATCAACTGACTCCTGAGCTTCAGGTGAACGTTTAATTTTTTTAGGCGGGATAAAAAAACTAACAAAAACAAATAAATAGCCCAGACCATTACGTAAAGATTTTAAAAGCATATTAACTCACATAGAAAAAAGGTATGAGACTTTACCATAAAATAAATAAGGGTGATAGTATTACTTTATGCTTTGCATGATTGTCCTGGGTATTTATCAGGAGTCTCTAATGTAATGCCAAAAACTCAAAGTATTCTACTATAATCAATTCCTTAATTATTATCAGCATTTGATTTTGACACATTTAGTTCAAAAGTTATAAATGATATTCTTTATAAATTCATGATGATAATGTCTGGTTTTTTATTTATTTTTGTTGCAATTATTTCACTTTTTTATAGTTTTTTAATTCCTACCAGAGTAGTGTTAGAAAAAGGGCTACACGGAGTCTTTGAAATAACCTAATTGAGTTTCTAACAAAGGTTGGCTTGTATCACAGGAACTTAGCAATTAGAGAAAAAGGTATGGAAATACCAAATTCAACAAATGGAAGAAAAAACTGGCAAAAGTAACACAGATGTTTCATACGGTTAGATTATATGGCTTGGTTGTAGCAGTAAAAAGGGAAAATCACATGAATTCAATATGGGCTGAATTTACAACCGAAAGCAATGCAGTAGATAATCTTGAAAAAGCATTGTATTTTCTTGGTAAGGTTAAACATAAACCTGAAGATTGGAAATGGGTAATTATTTGTTGTCATTCTGCTTTATATGGCTTTGCTGTTCACGTAGCAAGTGGTTCTAATGATTCATCAGTGATTAAGATAACAAAAAATAATAAAAAAAGATTAATAACATTCACTGGAGCATTAAAAAGATGTAAAAGTGCATGCCCAGCCTTAATACTCTCTGATGAAGAGGAAAAGTCAATTACAATACTACAAAATGAGTATCGTAATAACTTCGAGCATTTTAATCCATGCTCATGGATCATTAATGTGTCTGGCTTTCCTCAAGACATTGAAAATATTATTAACGTAATTCATCGATTGTCTACATCCATTAATTTTTATATTCATCTTGATGAAAAAGAAAGAGATAGTTTATCAATTGTATTTGATGAGTTTTTAAATAAATTAAATGAATTATCTGATTATTATAATTAACATCCTATTTATTAAAAAGCTTATTATTTTGTGAAAGCAATGCGAAATATCAAAGGAGGGCTATAGCTTATATTTAAAAAAACCGGTTTATGAAAAATAAACCCTATTTAACATAATATATATTATGCGAAGTTACATGATTGTGTGGTTATTTTGACAAGCTGAGTGCTGCCAACTACAACAACTACTAAAATTTCTCAGTAATCACTAAAATTGTAATCAGTTGATTTTTAAAGGTGCTATCTCGTAAATTCTAGAGAACTTTTAAGGTGATACACTTGTACTTTTTACGAGAAACGACTTGAATTAATTTAGATCAATCCGGCTATTCTTTTGATTTGATAGTTTCCAGAGACTGGATAAAGTTATTGTCATGTTTCTCCAGTGATTCTGCCAAGAAGTTTTTTTGTTTCAAATATTATTATATGAGCTTTTAAGTTACTAACTTCATTTGATAACTCTTGAATTTTTTGTTTTTCGACAACCAATGAATTATTAAAATTACTTTAAATTGTTATAGCCTGCTCATTCTGATGCTGTATTATTTTTTGTCATCGTCAATATCAATAAAAACATTTTACATCAGGTCTTTTATTTTAGTTTTTATTCCTTTTTTAAACAATATCATTCACTTGAATCAAGTAAATACTAACTATAAAGATAAGACTAAACATTTTTCATAATCTTAAAATGAAGAATGACCATTAATTCGTTCTTTGGTGCCATATTTGTATTGAGATAGATCAATCTATGTCAGCTATTTTTACACTTTATTAGGGTAAACTTATGATTTTCTAGGGTATGCCTGTACATTTCAGATTTTTTGGTTAGAAATTAAGCAACCTAAGTAAAATATAACAGCCAAACATTAATAAATAAGTTTTTTTGTTAGTATTTTTTACATTATTATAATCAAATTTAACTCATAATACTTAACCCTTTGATTTTATAGTATATATCATAGTGGTCTGATGTATGCATATTAATGTCTAACTATATTGTAAATTTATAAACTTACAGAGGTATATAGAGCATGAATATTTTAAAAAGAACATTTGCAGGATTTTCATTATTAACAATGTCATCAATTGCCCTAGCAATACCAATACAATTAGACACACCAGTAATAAACCCTGCATCTACAGAAAACCTTTGGGCCTATTCATATGAAAGTAATGCAAACTATATCAGTAGTGCATCAGATTATGTTAGAGCTGGCGATCCTTATACCAATGCTTTGTTTCAAGGTTATGTAACAGGAGAGTTTGGACCTTGGTCAACAGGAAATGACAGTTTTGGCAGCAATGGATTGACGGACTTCAAAAGTGTTCATGTCTTCGATACATACATCACATCAACTATAGATCAGACCGTCACTTTCAGTTCTAAAGGTGATGATGGCCATTCGATTTTTATTGATGATATTTTTATGGATGGTTCTGGATATTTCCCCACAACTTATTTGGTTCAAACAGTTTTGGATATGGTCGCAAACACACAATATAAATTAACTTATATTGGTGCTAATTATAGCGGTCCATTTGCGTGGTGGTTTAAAACAAGCGTTGATGGTGTACCAGGAGCAGTCTCGGAAGCAGCTAACATTTCAATGAATGCTAACAGCATACATACCATTCCAGAACCCTCAACCATATTTCTATTTGGATATGGATTTATAAATATTGTATTGTATAGGCGGAAGTTAAAAAAAACATAAAGTCTATGGTATTATTATCTAAAGTGGAGCCTTTCACTGGTTCCACTTTTTGATTTATTCCCCTGTTTTAATAATTTACTCTGAAACAACTTCATGAAGTGGTGTAGATTTAAAAATCGTGTACTATTGTGTACGTGCGTTATAAGAAAACACGTCAGACAATCCCCTTCTTCCATTCATAGATGATAAAAACAACTCTTTTATAGAATATATTTATACATTCAATCATAATAAAATGATGAATTATTATAGCTATCAATTGTTCATAGGTAGGTACTTAAGAGAAAAATCTATATTTTTCATGTAAATACCACTGATTTTATTATTACATTTGAGCATAAAATGCGGGCTCCAATGCATACTGTAAAATGCCTGATTGTCGGTCACGTTTAGGGTGTGCTCGTTGGGCATTTTCTTTTAAAAACTCACAAGCTTCAGTAATTTGATTCACTAAACCTTTTCTACGTTGCTGTACAACTGCTTCTAATAAGGCGTACCACCAATTAACGGTCGTTTTTGATACGAGCATTGTCGACATTTCGATTTTAAATATCAGCTCAATACAGCCTGTCACAAATCGTTTCAATGTCGTTGAAATCAAACTAAATAGCTGTTCCGAAATGGTGTACATTTAATTGAACTTAAACCTAAGTTGTAGATCAAAGTTATTGACCAAAACAACTCAATCAACAAAAAGGTTT
>JADGEM010000062.1 GCA_016744375.1 Gammaproteobacteria bacterium | reverse complement strand
GTCCAGTTTCATCAAGTCGTGTGGGCAGATGTACATACATGCTGTTCTGTCCTGACCTTTACAGCCATCACACTTTTCTGTGCGTACGAATGTTGGCATGGTTTTTCCTTATGTTTAAATATAAACGTTTAAATTTTAGTCAATAAACTTAAAATTGAGTTAAAAAAGACGAAGCATAATAGCACTTCATTCCTAATTAACCAGGCGAAAACTTTTTAAGTGGATGCATACTAACACCTTGGCCCAGTAGTGTGTAAATATCCAACATGGGGTAGGTATTTTCTAGTGGCATGCAAGCTATTGTTAATACAATATTTAATGAAATAGAGAGGCAAAAAAGACAGTAGAAATATTGAGATAAATCAAGAGAATTAGCTTTAAAAAAACTGAGGGAATTAGTCAGGATTAACGCTCAATACCAAGTGCTGATTGTAGGACAGACTCTCAGGCATTAAACGTTGTAATATTTACAAAATGAGCAATTTAGAAACAAGGTTTCTCTGGTGCATTTAGGAAACGTTGAACACTCTCTGTTATTTCTACCTTAGCTTCTTCAACACCAACCCATGCCTTAATTTTAACCCATTTGCCAGCTTCCAGATCTTTGTAGTGTGAAAAGAAATGAGCAATAGTATCCAGTAAAGTGGATGGCATATCACGAAACGAGCTCACATTTGTGTACATACCAGTTAATTTGTCAATAGGCACTGCCAGTACTTTGGCATCCAGTCCTGCTTCATCTTCCATCTGCAGCATCCCTATAGGACGGCATTGAATCACAGAACCGAATTTCAATGGCATTGGGGTAACAACCAGAACATCAACTGCATCACCATCATCTGACAATGTATGAGGTACATAACCGTAATTACAGGGGTAAACCATTGCAGTGCCAATAAAACGATCGACAAACATTGCGCCGGTTACCTTGTCAACTTCATATTTTACAGGATCACTATGAGATGGAATTTCAATAATGACATTAAATTCATTGGGTACATTGTCACCGGTGGTCACTCTATCAAGATTCATTTTGAAACGCCCTTTTTTTAATAATAAATAAATAATTCAATATATTGATCCAGATCAATGAAAACATTTTACAGGGAAGTTTTTATATTAGCAAATAACTATATTGTATTTAATTTTTTTTGACTTCCTGTGCAGCATATTGCTGATAATACTTTTCCATAACATCCCTGACTGCTCCAGGGTAATTCAATGCTGCCATCTGCCCCATACCTTCAGTAAAAAATTGCTTTAAATCATCCGGTAAATTCTGAATTAAAAATTGAAATGTTTTCTCCATCAAAACAGGATCATGAGTGCGAGTCGCTGTAATGGCATAATTAAGCAGTAAAACACGCCATGGTCGGCGAGGATCGCGGTCTTCCATATCATCTTGAATCGATTGTTCTGTGGCATGAATCAGAATTTCTATATTTGTTAATAATTCTTTTAGCGCAAGAGGCTCTCTCAATCGATTAGAAAGGGCTGCAATAAGATTAACAAGAGGAGTTAAATTGGACAGGGTTCCTTCTGATTGGGCAAACCAAAGACTAAATAAAAACAAAAACTCTTCAAAATAAGAGAAGCTTTCCTGATGCTGTATCTGTGACGAGTAGATTACTAAGCGATCAATCAGTAAAATCAACTCATTTGCACGTCTGTTGAAGTGTTCTTTTTGCCCACTGTCAGACGAAAGTATTTCTGCAGCGGAAAGAAACTTGTCAATCTCATCGAATGCCAACAGCATATCATTGTCGGAGCGTTCCTGTTCTGCAAAAAACTGAGTCAGACTATCGGAACCTTTGTGGAATGTTGAAATAACATCTGATAACTCAACTTTTGCCATAACAGCTCCAACTATTACACGGTAAAACTATTTCTAATATTAGAAAAGTGACAGCATTTTAAACGGCTCTCAACTTCTTAAAACGTCCACATCCGAAAGCCCTTAATAAAAGAGTAGAACAAGGTTAATGATTTGTCAGTTGTTCCAGCATGTTGGCTTCTAACTCCAGCCCAACTTCAAAGCCCGGATTCAGGACCACTCCATACCCCCCCCCTATTTTTTCAATAACCCATTTAAAATCTTCCAATAAACCACCGTCGTAACCCGGGTGATCTTTAACAAATTCTTTCGCTCGATCAGGACTGGTAAACAAAATGACCATCTCAGTGCCCTCTTCATCTTTAAGGGAAAGCGGTGTGGCCTGTTTTGAATCTGAAAAACCAGCAATATTATGTTTTTCTAAAATAGGCATGAAGACTTGCATGTCCAGCATTTCTTTTAAAAATTCCTCCCCTTCAATTTCTCCATTTTGGGCCTGAATTAATTTTTTTTCCAGTTCATTTTCTGCGACAAATGTTGACATTGATAATAATTCCATAAATTGAAAGATTAGTGGTTGCATCTGATACTTCAGTTGAACACTATATGAGGATAATAACGGCAATATTCAATGTTATTGTCTGGATTTGGCCTAATTCACAATTTATAATTGCAATAGCCTTGATTTACAACATCAAATACATAAAAATCAATGCTCTATTTACAGAGTTAATCAAGAGTTCAACAACATCAGCACAATCTCTCAAAGCACGAGGCTCACTACTTTGCTTAAAATAAAAAAAATAATTTTAACCATCATGGCATTATCTATTACATCTCTTTTAGTGACAGCCTGCTCTGAACTAGACAGCCATGACGTTGTCTATCGCTTTCAGAAATCAGAGGATAATTACCGTGCAGCAATGCGTTGGGGTGAATGGGGAACCATTCTCTATATGACAAGACCACGACCTGCAAATTTACTGGTTAAGACGGATTCAGCAGACAATAGAACTTATCAGGTCAAAGAAACAAAAGCAGGAATAGATGACGGAGAAAATTTATCCGCAGATGAAGAAATCACAAGGGAAGCTCTAATCGCTCACCTTGAGACAATTCTCGTATCACACACCGAGGTGACGGGTTCTTCGGTCAGCAATGGCAAAGGGACCGGCACAACCCGAATGATCATTCAATACCACTTTGATAATAGCGCCAGGATTCAAACGCTTCGCTACAAATTATCCTGGTGGCACGATAAGGAGAGTAATACCTGGTTTACAGAGACACCTTTGCCTGAAGAATTTATGCCTAAAAAAAGTAGAACCATTAAACTCTCACCAAAGCGGTATTAGATTTGAAGCACGTGAGTAGTCGCTGCCCCTAAAATGTGCCTCTAAAATGAAAAAAAGGGCTTACGACTTCACCTGTTCCTGTAACAATTCCGATATTTCATCCAGAGGTTTTGGCCGACAAACACCATAGCCTTGAACATAATCAACGCCTATCTCTTTGATCACATCAAGAATCTCATCATTTTCAACATACTCTGCAATTGTTTTCAGACCCATAATATGACCAACCTCATTAATGGATTTAACCATTGCAGCATCAACCGGATCAATGACGATATCTTTAACAAATAACCCGTCAATTTTCAAATAATCAATATTGAGTTGCTTCAAATAACCAAAAGAAGACATACCTGAACCAAAATCATCCAGCGAAAAAGAACAGCCCAGCTCTTTAATTGTATCAATGAAAAGACTGGCAACTTTAAGGTTTGAAATCGCTGCTGTTTCCGTCACTTCAAAACAAATTTTTTCAGGTAAAAATTGGCAGTTTCTGAACTGTTCAGTCAGGTGATGCATAAAATGTTCATCACCAATCGAATTACCAGATAAATTAATACTACAGAGATTGATTTTCTCAGCCATCACCGGATTATCATTTAACCAGGTGAATGCAGTCCTGATAACCCAATGATCGAGTATTTTAACTAAATCATAGTGTTCAGCCGCAGGAAGAAAGTCACCTGGAGGAATCAGGTTACCATGTTCATCTTTCATTCGTAATAATACTTCAAAATGCAAACCCGGCTCTTCACAACAAATGGGTTTAATCAATTGATAAAACAGGACAAAACGATCTTCTTGCAATGCTTTATTAATTCGTGAAACCCACTGCATTTCACCTTTTTTCTTCATAACATCCACATCATCTTCCTGATAGACGTGAACACGATTACGTCCCATATCTTTGGCCGCATAGCAGGATGAATCAGCAAGACTTAGTAGCTGGTTGATATCACTGCAGTCTTCATCAATGGCCACCAGACCAATACTGACACCAACGTTGAAAGTTTGTGACTCCCAGACAAAAATATAATTCTGAATATCTACACAAATTTCTTTAGCAATCAAAGTTGCCCGGTCAACGGGGCAACCTTCCAGAATCGCTGCAAATTCATCACCACCTAAACGTGCAAGGACATCTCCCCGGCGTAACTTCTCTTCTAAAATTTTTGTAATTTGTTTGAGTAATTGATCGCCAGCGGTATGACCGCAGGTATCATTAATAATTTTAAAATTATCAAGATCCATATAGAGCAGAGAATGAATAATTTTATCACTTCTGGAATGCTCAATGGATTGCTGTAAACGCTTTTCAAACTCTGTTCGATTAATTAATCGGGTCAAAGTATCATGAGTAGCCTGATAAGTCAGACTTTGCTCCATTTTTTTTGCATCCGTAATATCATGAAGAGCAATCACTGCACCAATCACTTCATTAAAACGACTACGCATCGGTGAAATCTGATATTTTATAGAAATGACATAGCCGTCACGATGTGCTAAAAAAAGTGCATTGGGTTGTCGATATGAACGATTTCCAGCTATGGCTGAGGGAATAAAATTATCTAAAGGTGTTTTTGAATCTGAATTAAAGAGATTGACGATTTGCTTAAATGGTCGACCAATGGATTCCAGGCTCTTCCAGCCTGTCAACTCAGTTGCTTTAGGGTTCAGGTAAGTTACACTCTCATGAGTATCAACCGTAATAACGGCATCATCAATAGCATTTAATGTCACCAAAAAGCGTTCTTTTTCACAAAACAACTCTTCTTCTGCTTCTTTTCTCCAGGTAATATCAAGACCATACCCCTGAACCATAGAACAGTCCAGAACCGGATGAAAATTCCATAAGAACCATCTTCCCCCAGATTCGAATTCAATATTACTCAATGTCATACCGCCAGACAGGCATTTAGAAATCAGGCTCTTAATGTTATCAGGTAAAACGCTAGGCATGCCATTGTCATTAAACCCCAGCTCAGCAATGAGATCGATCATGGCAGGGTTTGAAAAATAAATAAGTGCTTGTTCATTAAATTGAATGATAGGTAAGGGATTGAGTTCTGCAAACAAAGCCAGTCGTTGCAATTCTTTTTCTGAGTAACGCCGGGTTGAACAATCCTGAAAACTCAAGACATAAAAGTTTGAAAAACTGAATCCTTCATTATCGAATAAGTGAACCACATTTCTAACATCAACATGCAGATACATACCATTTTTTTGTACAAACCAGGCATCAAAAATATGATTTATCGGTAACTTATCTTTCACGTTTATAAAGTGGCAAGCTTCTTCTTTATGTTGATAATCAGCTGCCTGACCACACAAAAAAGAATGTAATGAATGTCCTTCCAATTCCTCTGATTTATAACCCAGTATTTTTTCTGTTTGCTTGTTGGCGGCAAACATACTGCCTTTTTCATCAATAACAATTAAGCCATCCGGCCATTGGTCGAACAAAGGCAGAGACATGATTAGCTCTTTGTTTGAAGGAAAACTATCAGACATACTCAGACTTCTTCAAGCGTTAATAATTTTTGAGGATCCGACTGATCATTTAGAAAATCAACAACACCTATAATTTGTCTTTTTTCATCATCATGTTCTAAGTCAATAATCAGGGGCTTAGCAAGTGCATTTCCTTCTGTTGTATAGACTATTTTAACCACTGGCACCAATGGTTTTTCTCGATTAACTTCAACAACGATTCCTTTTTCACCAGAAGTTAACTCAATCGCTGATGTTAGTGGGTAAATTCCTAACAGCTTGATCAATAACTCCACATCCTCCTTATCCTGTTTGCCTTGTACAGCGTCCTTGTATAAAAGTCTCAAACCCTCTGAAGGAATTAATCCTGAACGATCAAGTAAGCCATGAATCAGCTCATCATAACAATCAGAAAGTATCAGAATCCTGGCCAGTGGTTCAATTTGGTGCTCTTTAAGTTTATTTGGATAACCAGAGCCATCAATTCTCTCATGATGCTTCATCATCAGTTGCTTTACAGCCTGAGGAATGGAATCACTTTTATCAATAATAATATTGGCAATGGCCTGGTGTTGATAAACCACTTTCAATTCATTATCTGTATATTTTCTTTCCTTACCAAACAAGTTAAGAGGGAGTTTTGCCCAACCAATATCATGGAGCAAAGCAGCCAGTCCCAGTATTTTTAAATCATCTTTTTTTACTCCTTCTTTAATTGCAAAGGTCAAAGCCAGACTCATTACACTAAAGGAGTGTGAAAACAATTTTTCTTCATAACGTTTAATATGCATTAAAGTCAGTAAGGCCTGACTATTTCGCATAAGGCTTATAATTGTATCATCGATAACGGGTTCAAGTTCTTCAACAGAAATTGGCTGATTGTTTTTAACCAATTGATTGATTTCATTAAAAGATTCACATGCCCGTTCTTTGAGTAACATCGCGCTTTTTAGTTCTTCATTCAATGCCACGACCGGATTATCCAGACATTCTGGTGATGGTTCACTATCACCAACCTCCGTAGATACATTAGGGTCAGGTAATTCAATCGATTGTTCATTTAATTCATCACTGTCTACAGGCTGAATCGTATTAATTTCTTCCTGATTCGCCACACTTTGAGATTTATCCAGATCAATGGTTAGCTTTTTTACTCCAGATTTTTTCAGCAACAGGATGTCATTATTTGATTTTATAGCACGACGATGAAATAAGAACGGTGATTTAATCCATGAGATATCCATTTTTACAATAAACATACCGACAAGTAATTCATTAATTGATATTTCTTTCAGAGTAGAGCTCATTCTATTAAATCCAATAATTAAAAAAGTAACAACTCAGTGTGTAATACGCAGAGTTGTGACGAATAAAACATTTGAAATATAATTCGCCATTCCTATTCAAGTATAGATGATAAATTAATTTTTTGACTCTAAAAAGTAAATTTCTCTTAGAAAAAAGCAAAAAATAAAGGAATAATTTGAGAAAAGCCTAACCTGAATGTAGAAAATATCACTCAGAGAAATAGACCGGACAACTTTTAGGTTAATTTATTGATTTGACACAGTCTAAGCACAATAATATACGATAAGAGCTGATATACGGCCCCTCACCAAATACTATTCACCATTTAGAACCCGTTATTTAGTCGAGAGCTCAAGCAATGGCCTGATAATAGATATTTTGCGGATGATTACCCTCAGCAAAAAAATACCAGCGTTCTGCCAGAAGCCCCAGATACATTGATACCGTTGCAATAGCCAGAATCATCACGGATGGTTTAAGCAAAGCAATGATCAGCATGATCAGGGGAATAGCAAAAACTAAAATAATAAAAAGACTCTTAATTGAGCGCAGAAAAAAGGCGGTTTTACCATGAAAAAAGTCACGGGTATTCATTGAACCACCCATAAACCCCATGGCTTTTTGCTTGATTTGATTATGACGAATGCCAATAGCAGTCTGAATCGTTGATTTGGGGCGCAGACGTTTATTTCGAATTAATGAAGCGCCTCTAAAGATAAAAGCCAGCACCAGAAGAACAATGGACCAGCCCGCAAAAAATGGGATCAACTCAGGCTGGTTATAAGCCGCAATCAGGGTTGCCAGCGTGAATCCAGAGACAGCCCCAAGAAGAATATAATTAATCACCGTTAGAGGACTATGCCATTCCTGTAAAAATTTCAAACAGGCATAGATCATACCCGTTGCTATATACAGTGAAAACACGGCTAGAGTGGCCACAAGGCCAATAAGCAGGCTTAAGTCAATCACAACAGCGCCAATGGTTAAAACCGTCAGATTCCAGCCCATATAATGTACCAGGCCATATAAAAAAATCAGCCCCATTACTGTTGGCAAAATAATTACTTCACGTGACAGCCAGGACGTACGCCACATAGCCGCAGCACGCCAGGCCCGCTCAGGTCTTCCCAGATGAAAAACTGAAGCCACCAGACCTAGTATCAGAAGACCAAGAGAGGCCGCACTACCAATGCTATAAAAAGTATCGGTACTGACTTTATCAACAACATTTAAGACAAAATATACCTGACCTGTATAAAGTGCCAAAAACAGTCCTTGCCCCATACCGATCAGAGTGGTTAAAAAAATAACAGAAAATGCTGGTTGCATACCAGGCTCCTAAAAAATAATTTTGAATAATGAATGTTAAATTATGAATGTCTTTAATTCAGTATTCATAATTCAACATTCAAAATTAATACGCTACCAACTGGTGACATCATCCAGTGAAGGCTCGGAAGCATCGACCTGGTAATCCTCTTTCTTCAATGGATTATCAACTCGTTCCAGTTCATCTTTCTTATATGAAACGTGGTTCTTACGTCTTGGCAAGTAGTGATTTGAAGGCTTAGTGCCCCACTCCGGCATCAGCTGGTAACCACCTTGTTCACGAATCGCCACAGAAACTTCTGAGTCTGGATCATGGACATCACCAAAAACACGTGCCGTTGTTGGACAAGCCAGAACACAGGCTGGCTGTCGTTCAGCTTCGGGTAGATTTTCATCATAAATACGATCAACACAGAGTGTGCATTTTTTCATCACCTTCTGATGTTCATCAATTTCCCGGGCACCATAAGGACAGGCCCATGAACAATAACGGCAGCCAATACACTTATCATAATCAACCAGAACAATACCATCTTCTTCGCGTTTATAACTTGCACCTGTCGGACAAACTGGTACACAGGGTGGATCCTCACAATGCAAACACGATTTAGGAAAATGGACTGTTTCTGTTTTTGGGAACTGCCCTACTTCATAGGTCTGAACCCGGTTAAAAAAAGTGCCCGTGGGATCTTTACCATAGGGATTATCATCGGAAAGTGCACCGGCACTGCCTGAGGTATTCCATTCCTTGCAATTGGTTACACAGGCATGGCAGCCGACACAAACATTTAAATCAATTACCAGAGCGAGTTGGGTCATTTGGCATCTCCCTTAAATTTTCCCAGACCTGCCATAAATGCCAGCCACTTAGGAGTACGTCGGGGCGTACCCGGCGTATATTTATGTGTTTTAAATTGTGGTGAAGTCTGCTCAGGCTCGTTAGCATCTGCTTTATAGATCCTCACTCTAACATCGTACCAGGCAGCTTGTCCTGTGATCGGATCAGAGTTGGAAATATGTTCACCTTCAGCATGTACCGGCAATTCTTCTGAAATTAAATGATTCAAAAGAAAACCCCTTTGTGATTCATTGGCCTTTTTATCCAGTCCCCAGGCACCTGATGCTTTACCAATTGCATTCCAGGTCCAGACAGTACCTGGCTCAACCGCTTCACTGAGACGACATTGACAGCGCACTTTACCATGCATGGATTCAACCCAGATCCAGTCATCATCATTAATACCGGCGGCCTGAGCAGTCACCGGATTAACGTGCAGATAATTATGTGCATGAATTTGTCGCAGCCAGGCATTCTGTGAATCCCATGAATGATACATGGCCATAGGACGTTGAGTGACTGCATTCAATGGGTACTTTTGAGTATCCGTTAATTGTGACTCCAATGGCACATAGTACATTGGCAAGGGATCAAAATAAGTTTCAACTCTTTTACGCAGATGATCCGGCGGCTGCTTCCCAGGTAATTTTCCCTGTGCTGCCAGCCGGAATTTCTGTAATATTTCTGAATAGACATGTATTGTAATAGGCTCGGCAAATCGTGTCAGACGGTGTTTTCTCGCCCATTGCAGATAGCCCTTATTAAAATTGCGCATATACTGGTAGGACTTGGGCAAATGATATTGATAAACACAATTGTTCTTCTCATACATTTCCCATTGATTTGGATTAGGTTCGCCTTTCATGAACTTCTCACCGGCTTTACCGCGCCAGCCCGCTAAAAAGCCGATTCCAGAACCCTGGTCGGTTTCATAGTTCACAACAAAATCAGGATAATCCCGGTATTTGCGTGAGCCATCTTCATTGGCAAACGCAGGAAGTCCCAAACGCGACCCCAGCTCAATAATGGTTTCCTGAAATGGACGTGAGTCACCTGTTGGTGGTATTACGGGAATACGCACAGAATCAACCGGGCCATCATATTCAGAAATAGGTCTGTCCAGCATAGACATAACATCATGACGCTCAAGATAAGTCGTATCCGGCAGCACCAGATCAGCAAAAGCAACCATTTCCGACTGAAAGGCATCACAGACAAAAATATTGGGGATCTTGTATTCACCATTTTCATCTTTGTCTTTAAGCATATCCCGGACACTGACCGTATTCATGCTGGAATTCCAGGCCATATTAGCCATAAAAATCATCAGTGTATCGATACGGTAAGGATCTCCTCGCCAGGCATTAGTGATAGCATTATGCATCATACCATGTACAGATAAAGGGTATTCCCATGAAAAGCCCTTATCCAGACGAACCGGCTTGCCATCATCATCCACAAACAGATCATTGGGTTCTGCCGGCCAGCCAAGCGCCATTCCCCCAAGAGGAGTGTTAGGCTTGACCCCTTCAGGTCCTCTGGGTGTTTTAGCACAAGGAGGAATAGGACGAGGGAAAGGGGCTTTATGACGAAAGCCGCCAGGACGGTCAATGGTTCCCAGGAGCGTCATCAAAATACTCAGTGAACGAATCGAATGAAAGCCATTAGAATGAGCCGCTAAACCACGCATTGCATGAAATGAAACCGGGTTACCCGTTACACTCTCATGTTCCTTACCCCAGGTATCCGTCCAGGGAATGGGTAATTCAATTTTTTGATCCCGGGCAGTAATGCCCATTTCATGAGCTAATTGCTTGATGGTTTCAACCGGCACCCCAGTAATAGAAGCCGCCCATTCCGGAGTATAATCTTTAACTCTGTCCACCAATAATTGGAAGGCGGGTTTTACATTTAAACCATCTTCAAGCTGAAAATCGCCTAATAAATACGGATCGGCGTCTTCTGTATGAGTTTTTACCGGGCCATTGACATGGCGATCCCACCAGAGTTTATTTTGAGAATCGACACAGCTGTCATCAATTTCATCGGGTCCCTCGCGGACAAAAAGACCTTCTTCATTGCTTGATTGTTCTACATTAACCAATTCTGCTGAATTGGTATACTGAATAAGGAAATCCCGGTCATACAAACCCTGCTGGATGATCTCATTAATAATGGCCAGAATAAGTGCACCATCCGTTCCGGGTTTAATAGGCACCCACTCATCAGCAATCGCAGAATAACCTGAGCGGATCGGATTAATAGAAATAAAACGGCCACCATTCTTTTTAAACTCAGATAGTTGAATTTTCAAAGGATTTGAATGGTGATCTTCTGCTGTGCCAAACATAATAAACAATTTAGAACGTTCCAGATCAGGACCACCAAATTCCCAGAAAGAACCGCCAATGGTATAAATCATGCCGGCAGCCATATTGACTGAGCAGAAACCGCCGTGGGCTGCATAGTTAGGTGTACCAAATTGCTTGGCAAACAGTCCTGTTAAGGCCTGCATTTGATCCCGTCCAGTAAACAGGGCAAACTTTTTTGGATCCGTCGCACGAATTTCTCTGAGTCGCTCTTCCATAATAGAAAAAGCTTCATCCCAGGAAATTTCTTCAAAATCATTATCACCCCGCTCTGCTCCTTTTCTGCGTCGCAAGGGCTTGGTTAAACGAGCCGGTGAGTATTGTTTCATAATACCCGAAGACCCCTTAGCACATATAACCCCTTTATTCAGAGGGTGATCAGGATTTCCCTGAATATAACGAACTTCACCATTTTTCAAAGTGACCCGAATACCGCAACGACAGGCACACATATAACAGGTCGTATTTTTGACCTCTATGTGATCATTGGAATCAGCTTCTACTTTAATTTCTGTGGGCATTCAGATAAAACCTCATAAAACTCATTGAAAGACAGATTAAGCATTTTATTATAATATGCTAATTTGTTCTACTATTGACATAAGTCAATGCATGCAACTATTACTAAAGAGTTTATTTGCTCAATTAAAAGCAATTTTTTCTATTCCTTTCGGGTAGTATCTTTTCAATTGTTAATAACTTTCATTTAAGATTAGACTATATTATGTAAATCTCGAACACTTTCTCCCGCCACTAAAAAAAGCACCAACAACTTTACTATATGGATATTTGATAAAAAGAATCAGTTTTGAGAAGATCCAGTCTCAACAAGAAAATTAATAGAAGCTTGATTCAAGGAACAGCAGTGGCATTAAATGACTATTCAGAGCGCTTTGGCGGTATCCAGAGGCTTTATGGCAAAAAGAAGGCTGCCATTATCCCAACATTACGTATTTGTGTCATTGGTATTGGTGGAGTGGGTTCCTGGGCTGTTGAAGCCCTGGCTCGCTCAGGAGTGGGAGAAATCACTTTGATTGATCATGATGATATTGCTCTATCAAACATCAACCGGCAAATCCACACACTGGACAACACAATCAACCAGTCAAAAGTACTTGCCATGCAGGAACGAGTGTTACAGATCAATCCTGAATGTCATTGTCACGCCATTGATGATCTTCTGACCGAAAAAAACCTGAGCAAATATTTTCAAAAGAGCAGCGAAGAAAAATTTGACTATGTCATCGATGCCATCGACAGCGTTAAACACAAAAGTGCTCTGATTTATTATTGCAAACGTAATAAAATCCCCATCATTACAACCGGCGGTGCAGGAGGACTCATCAACCCAACTGCTGTTGAGATTCTTGATTTGAGTAAAACATATAATGATCCACTGGCAGCAAAAGTCCGCTCTCAACTCCGCAGCCGATACAATTTTACCCGTAACCCAAAGAGCCGTTTTGGCATAGAATGTGTATTCTCAACAGAACAACAGCTCTACCCGCAGACCGATGGCAGCGTTGGCCAGGAAAAACCCGGTGTAAAAGGTGTTAGCCTGGACTGCAATTTCGGCTATGGTTCTTCCAGCTGTGTCACATCAGTTTTCGGCTTTTCCGCGGCCGCGCGTGCTATAGAAAAATCTCTGGCACGTAGACAGCGAAATATGTGATTCCCCCGCCAAAAAATTAAATCAAAAGTGGCCATACTCATCCATAAATATCCTTATTCATGGATTCCTTTCAAGACCTTATGTATACTTCATATAGAAAATTAATAATTGTACTAAGGGAATTCACCTGATGCTTTTTAGAAATACTAAGGAGACATTCGGCTTAATCAGCAAAATCCTACATTGGTCAATGGCTGTTTTGCTAACGGGTCTATTCGTCGTTGGACTGTATATGACAGAACTTGATTACTACGATTCCCTGTATCATACCTTACCTTCCTGGCATAAAAGCTTTGGTTTGGTCACCATTTTTTTATTGCTCATTCGGTTTCTATGGAAATGGAATAATCCTGAACCCGAGGCGCTTAAGTCACACAAAATTTGGGAGATATTTCTGGCAACATACATTCAGAAATTTTTCTATATTTTGATCCTGCTGATTGGTGTTTCAGGTTATTTCATATCAACAGCCAAAGGTAAAGGTATTGAATTTTTTACATTATTTAAAATTCCAGCTATAACTCAGACCATTGAGGAACAGCTTTCAGATTTTATAGGTGAAGCGCATCAAATTCTGGCAATTATTCTTATAACATTAGCCGTATTGCATGCAGTTGCCGCTCTAAAGCATCATTTCATTGATAAAGATAAGACTCTAAAACGAATGATAAATAAATAACTTCTCCGAGGGAAAATAGAATGAAAAAACTTGTACAGAAAACACTTTACGGCCTATCACTGACGCTTTTACTTGTTGCTTCGGGAAATCTGCTTGCAGATGATTACATGATCGACAAAAAAGGAGCACATGCATCAATCCAGTTTAAAATTTCACACCTTGGGTACAGTTGGCTTTGGGGACGCTTTAATGATTTTGATGGTGTCTTCAGCTATGATGAGAATAACAAATCGGCTGCGTCCATTTCTGTCACTGTAAAAACAAAAAGCATCGATTCAAATCATGCAGAGCGAGATAAGCACCTTCGCAACTCTGACTTTTTAGATGTCAGTAAATTTCCTGAAGCTAAGTTTATCAGTACCAGTTATATAGAAGGCAGCGATGGTAAAGCCAAACTGACCGGAAATCTGACCTTGCATGGTGTCACAAAAATGATTGAAGTTGATGTTCAGCAAGTGGGTGCGGGTAAAGATCCCTGGGGTGGATTTCGCCGGGGATTTGAAGGACAAACTCGCATCGCGTTAAAAGACTTTGGCATCACTAAAAACCTGGGCCCTGCTTCTGCTGAGCTTGAGCTGATTTTTGCATTTGAAGGAATTAAAACAAAATAATAGACCACCTGGCAATAACCACCAAGAGTATTAGTATTTTTCTGAATTTAACTAATATAGATCAATGTAGCTGCAGTTATTAATTAGCGAAAGTTAAACTAAATGACAGCTATGTTATGCTTTAGTTTCAATAAATCGGGAAATATCAGAACATCTTACTCGAGGATGGTTTAAATGTCAGAGAAAAAAAACCGTTTTATCACGATTGATGGAAACCAGGCTGCAGCTGAAATTGCACACCTTTGTAATGAAGTAATCGCTATTTACCCTATCACACCGGCTTCACCTATGGGTGAGTGGTCAGATGAATGGTCAGCACAGGGGCGAAAAAATCTCTGGGGAACAGTGCCTGAAGTCATTGAAATGCAATCAGAAGCCGGAGCAGCCGGAACCATTCATGGAGCCTTACAAACAGGCGCATTAACAACAACTTTTACGGCATCACAGGGTCTATTGTTAATGTTGCCTAATATGTATAAAATTGCTGGAGAACTCACTCCTACGGTTTTTCATATTGCCGCTCGTTCTCTGGCTTGCCAGGCCTTATCTATTTTTGGTGATCACAGTGATGTTATGTCGGCACGTATGACCGGCTTTGCCATGCTAGCATCAAATTCACCACAGGAAGTCATGGATTTTGCACTGCTTTCTCAGGCCGCAAGCCTGGAATCCCGCATCCCGATTTTGCATTTTTTTGACGGTTTTAGAACCTCTCATGAACTGGCAAAACTAGAAAGAATTAAGCATGATGTCGTTGCCGATATTATTAATAATGATTTGGTTTCTGCACATCGAGCCAACGCAATGTCACCTGCAAGCCCTGTGATTCGAGGCACTTCACAAAACCCTGATGTCTATTTTCAAGCCCGTGAATCTGTGACGCCTTTTTATCAAAAAATGAGCGGCATTATGCAGAAAGTCATGGATAAATTTGCGGTTCTGACTGGCCGACAATATAGACTGTTTGATTATGTGGGCGCTGAAGATGCAGACAGAATCATTATCTTAATGGGCTCAGGTGCAGAAACCGTGCATGAAACCGTTGACTATTTAAACAGTCAAAATGAAAAAACCGGATTAATTAAAGTACGCCTGTATCGTCCGCTGGATGTCAATAGTCTGTTACAGGCCATACCCCAATCCACCCAATCAATTGCCGTGTTAGACCGCACCAAAGAACCTGGTTCAGATGGTGAGCCACTCTATAAAGATGTTGTCACAGCAATAGCTACCCAGTTACATGATAATAATCCCCGCTTTAAAAATATGCCTGTTATCGTTGGCGGACGCTATGGCCTGTCTTCCAAGGAATTCACTCCCGGCATGGTAAAAGCAGTCTTTGATATGCTGGCTAATCAGCCTAAAAATCATTTTACCATTGGTATTCATGACGATGTCTCTCATACCAGTCTTAAATGGGACAAGAATTTCCGTACATCAGCAAATGTTGAAGCATTCCAGGCCTTATTTTATGGTCTTGGCAGCGATGGCACCGTCAGTGCCAACAAAAATACAATCAAGATAATTGGTGAATGTACTGATAAACAGGCACAGGGTTATTTCGTTTATGATTCAAAAAAATCCGGCGCAGTCACTGTTTCACATTTACGCTTTGGCCCGGATAAAATCCGCTCAAGCTATTTAATCGGTGATAATGATGCTGATTTTATCGGTTGTCATCAACCCATTTTTTTACAACGTTATAACATGTTGGATAAGGCGGCAAATAAAGCCGTGTTTCTGCTCAATAGCAGTTTAGCCACTAACCAGATCTGGGACAGTCTGCCTGCTAAAATGCAGCAACAATGTATAGACAAGCAAATTCGCTTTTATATAATCGATGCTTATGCTGTTGCGGCACAGGCTGGTATGGGCAAACGCATTAATACTATTATGCAAACCTGTTTTTTTGCTATTTCTGGAATTTTACCACAACAGGAGGCAATCCAGTCGATTAAAGATGCAGTGGAAAAAACCTATGGTAATAAAGGTAAGCGCATTGTAGAAATGAACCATAAAGCCATCGATAAAACCCTGGATGAACTACAGCAGCTTGAAATACCTGCACAGGCTAATAGTCCATTTGAAATCAACTCGCCAGTAAGCACAGATGCCCCTGAATTTGTACGAAAAGTAACCGCAGCAATTATTGCTGGCCACGGTGATGAACTGCCTGTCAGTGCTTTCCCCGTTGATGGCACATTTCCTACTGGTACGGCAGCCTATGAAAAACGCAACATTGCCATGGAAATTCCGGTATGGGAAGATGACATTTGTACCCAGTGTGGAAAATGTCCACTGGTATGCCCACACGCAGCAATTCGAAGCAAGATCTACCATAAAGATGAATTGAAAGCTGCTCCAAAAAACTTTAAAACCATGCCGATGATTGGCAAAGCATTCCCTGAAGGATATCACATTAGCTACCAGGTTGCCCCGGAAGACTGTACCGGCTGTGGTCTGTGTGTTGATATCTGTCCGATTCGCGACAAATCCAATGCCAGCCGCAAGGCTTTGAATATGCAGCCAATTACGGATTTACTCAAACAGGAAAAACAGAACTGGGACTTTTATCAGCAATTATCAATCTATGATAGACGCGCACTTAAGACAACAACCATTAAAGGAGCCATGGTCTTAGAACCATTGTTTGAATTTTCTGGAGCCTGTGTCGGCTGCGGGGAAACCCCTTATGTCAAACTGGCTTCACAGTTATTTGGCGATCGTATGCTGATAGCCAATGCAACCGGATGTTCTTCAATCTATGGTGGTAACTTACCGACGACACCCTGGACAAAAAACCATGAAGGTCGTGGTCCCTCCTGGAATAATTCATTATTTGAAGATAACGCTGAATTTGGTCTGGGAATGAGAGTGAGTGTTGATAAACATAACCACCAGGCCAAAGAATTATTAAGAAAATTATCCTCAGAACTGGACAACAGTCTGGTTGAAGCCATTTTAACTGCCGATGAATCAACCGAGAGCGGTATTATTGAACAGCGGCAAAGAGTAGCCGAGTTAAATAAAAATCTAAAACAACTTGATTCAAAAGAAGCTGAATGGCTAATAGAGTTGTCAGAATACCTGTGCAAACATTCCGTATGGATTATGGGTGGTGATGGCTGGGCATATGATATTGGTTATGGCGGACTTGACCATGTATTAGCCAGCGGACGCAACGTCAATATTCTGGTACTGGATACTGAAGTATATTCAAATACTGGTGGCCAGACATCCAAAGCGACTCCCCGTGGTGCTGTCGCCAAATTCTCCTCAGGTGGGAAACCTTCGGCTAAAAAGGACCTGGCATTACTCGCAATGGAATATGAAAATGTATACATCGCCAATGTTGCCTATGGAGCAAAAGACATTCAGACCATTCGTAGCTTTAACGAAGCGGAAGCTCATGATGGACCATCATTGATTATCGCCTACTCACCCTGTATTGCACATGGTGTTGATCTCTCCAATAATCACCGTCAACAGAAACTTGCCGTTGAAAGTGGTCACTGGCCATTATTTCGATTTGATCCGAACAAATCTGCATTGGGTAAGAATCCCTTACACCTGGACTCAAAAGAACCAAGCATTCCTTACCGGGATTACATCATGACTGAAACCCGTTTTAATATGCTATGGCACTCACATCCGGAAAATGCAGAAAAATTTCTGAAACAGGCTCAACAGGAAGTGAATCACCGTTATAATTTTTATAAACAATTATCCGAAATCAACTGGAATGAAGAAACCACTGTAAAATCTGCCCGCTCTGACCTATCGAAACGGGACAGTAAACACAAAACTAAAAAAGAGGGGCAATAAAATGGAATTATCTACAGATTATCTGGGCTTAAAGCTGAAAAACCCGATTGTCGCCTCTTCTTCACCACTAACCTGGGAGCTGGATAGTGTCCTTGCATTACAGGATTCAGGGGCTGCAGCCATTATAATGCCATCAATGTTTGAAGAACAGATCAAACAGGAGCAGGAGCAGATGGAGCGATTTATTCATCAGCAATCGCTTGGCCATTCCGAAGTAGAAAGCTACCACCCCGGTTTAATGGATTATGAAGAATATCTGGATAAATATACCCGACGTTTGCACTTGTTAAAAACAGAACTGGATATTCCTGTCATTGCCAGCCTCAATGGTATTACTGATGGCGGCTGGGTAGAATATGCTAATGAATTACAACAGGCCGGGGCTGATGCACTGGAATTGAATGTTTATTATATTGCCTCTAATCCGGAAGAGTCATCCAGCTCAGTCGAACAACGATACATTGATGTGTTAACAGCGGTGCTTAAACAAACTCAGATCCCAGTATGTATTAAACTTTCCTCCCAGTTCAGTTCCATCATACCTCTGGTAAAAAAACTGCAGCAAAATGGCGCTTCCGGTGTTTCCTTGTTTAACCGTTTTTTTCAACCGGATATCGACCTTGATACTTTAAATGTTGTACCTTCACTGAAATTATCAGATTCCAGTTCAGCATTACTACGTATACGCTGGGTAGCCATGTTACGACAACATATAGCCATGAGCCTGGTAATTACCGGTGGCATGCATAACGCTCAGGATGTACTGAAAGGTTTACTCGCAGGTGCAGATGTGACTTGCATGTGCAGTGCATTACTGGAGAATGGACCTGAACACATCAGCCAGACATTGCAACAAATGATACAGTGGATGGAAGAAAAGGAGTATCGCTCAGTGGAGCAACTCAAGGGCAGTCTCAGCTATGCAAAAGCCATAAATCCGTCAGCCTTTGAACGCGCTAATTATCTGGAAATACTCGATAGCTATTCTTATGCTGCAGGGGTTATGGTTTAGGATTTACTTTCCGGGAGTTTTAACAACACCGCTATAAAATTTTTCTTTACACTGCATGTTTAAAGGTTTTGACACTTTTGATATCAGTGATGTAATTGGATTGACCACACCACTGACCAATACATTGACTTTTTTTACCGAGGGCGAACTCAGACTGCCTTTTACCTCCTCTCTGTATATGGGACAGCCATACTTATCGATGGTCGCTACACTAAAATTAACAAAAGCCTTGTTGATTGTATTAATTTGTCCTTTAACAGCAAGACGATACTTATCTGTTGAAAAAGCAACATCATCCATAGAGGCAATGCCATCAGAGAATGTTATTCCTGAGTTTAACTGTTTAATATGGCTAGTCCCCTTCTGATCAAAACTATTTGAGAGCTTATGATAATCATTACCTTTTGTCACAAGAAACCCTGCTGGCCCTAGTAATGCAACTGCGCCAATATCCAGAAGGCCAACACTTTGAGAATTTTGAAAATCTTCTAAAACCTTATTTACATCCATACCGTTTAATATAATATTCTTAGCTGTTGTTTTTACTTTACCATTTTTTATTTTAAATTCTGATTTTTGTAATTCACCTGATAAATGAGTATCAATGGCAGCATAACCTTCCAGAAGATTCGGCATATTCATCAGATCAGAAAGTGGCTGCAAATTTAATTTATTACTTGTAATGTCAAGCTGCCATTGGGGGGACACTTTTTTCTTTCCCGCACTTAGAGCAAGCCTCCCTTCCGCATTTATTTTAGAATCAATTGCAACAAGGGATAAGGTTTCAAGGTTAATCTGGTTATTTTTACCGGTTATGACCAGTTTAATATTTTTAAATGCTTCTGACTTTTTCTGTAGGCTTTCGCTGGTAAAATTAACAGTTCCTTTTTTTGCAAAATTTTGAAAAAACATCTCAGAACGGAGATCAAGAAATTTGCCTTTTTGAAAGACTGGAATATGGTTCAATTTCAGAGAAAATTGATTCAGGTGATATTCATCTTCTTTTTTTAGTTTAAAATTAACTGTTTTACCATCAAACAGCAGTGAATTGATAACGAGCTCATTTAGAACATACTTATTGCTTTCAAAAATTGCGACTTCATGAAGCTGTATATGTGCATTTTCTGTTTCTAACTGAAATTCTTTATCCAGAATTTTGAGTTTGGGTAGATTAAAATCCAGGCTTCCGAACTTTATAACATCCGGCTGCAACCAGTCCGGTTCAAGAGCATCTTCAGGTGTGTGGTACATGAGTTTGAATGACAGCTTACCTTCTGCATCAAAAACCAGTGGTGGAGGTGCGTGCTTTTCCCCTCCCTGAATAAAGCTGAAAGCCAGTTTATCAGCAATGAAATCACCTTTCTTATCACTAAAGGCTAATGACAAATCCACAATTTGATATTGATTAATAAAAGCTTGTTTCAACTTCAGTTTACCTGAATAGTTATAACCAACCAAAACTCTGGGATCATCAATGACAAGCTCATGATTATCAATAATGGGTAAAAAAGACAAAGAAGTATCAACTTGATTCAGCTTAACTGAAACAGATTCTAAATCATCCCGGTACTGGAATTTCTCAATAAAGAGTTTTATGTTTTTAATTGCCAGATGATTCAGCGAAAAGTTATTGGTTTCATCTGATTGCTTCGCCTGGTTATCAGTGAGGGGTAAAAAATTGAATTTATTCTTCTTATCTCGAAACAAATTAAGAGCCCTAAGATGCAACTCAACTGAGGTAATTTCAGGCTCACCCATATAAATGGAATTAAGAGCAATACCCAGAGTTAAAGATTGAATATCAGCTATTATTTCTTTGCCGTGGGACAACTTAATATTACTTGTATGAAACTTCAAACCTGAAAAAAGTGTTAAATTCATATCACCTTTTATTTCAAGATCTAAGCCCGTTTCCTTTGCCACCAGGTCAGATAATTCAGCCTTATATTGATTGATATCCAGAAAAACAGTCAATAAAATTGAAATAATAAAAACCAGTAGAGTAATTGATACTATAATTTTTATTAATAATTTAAAAAATTTTTTCATTCCCTTTTACCCTGTCTTATGCTTCTTCCAGCTCTTCACTCAAATCCATCCACTGTTCTTCAGTGTCATCAAGAGATTGGATTAATTGTACTTGCTGCTGCAGCATTTCTTTTAATTGCTTTTTGTTATTTTCTTCGTAGATTTCCGGATCAGCTAATAGTGCTTCCAGCTTTTCTTTTTCATGAGTGAGTTTATCCATTTCTTTCTCAAGCTTTGATAACTTGTTTTTTAATGGTTGAAGGCGTTTGCGGTTTTCTGCATCCAGACGTTTTTGTTCTTTTCTACTGGCAGGCGTTTCATTAACAGCTTTATTGGTGGATGGTTTATCACTCAAGCTATTTTGAGCATCCTGTTTTTTCTCTTCTGTGATCCAGTTTCTATAGTCATCCAGGTCACCTTTAAAGATATCCACCTTTTGATTAGCAACCAGATAAAATTCATCCGTCACACTGCGCAATAAGTGACGGTCATGTGAAACAATCACCATAGCTCCTTCAAATTCCTGTAAGGCCAGACTGATAGCATGTCGCATATCTAAATCAAGATGGTTGGTCGGCTCATCAAGTAATAATAAATTTGGTTTTTGATAAACCAAAGTTGCAAAAACCAGACGGGCTTTTTCACCACCGGAAAAAGGGGCAATTTTTGACTCAACCTTATCACCACTAAAACCAAAACTACCAAGATGATTACGTAATGACTGCTCTGTTTCCTTTTTATTCAAGCGTTTACTTTCTCTAAAAAAATGCTCCATCGGAGTGTCTTCTGAGTGCAATTGTTCAAGTTGATGCTGAGCAAAATAACCAATTCGCAACTCACTGGAGCGCTCAACCCGACCGGTTTGAACCTTAAGTTCATCTGCCAATAGCTTGATCAACGTCGACTTACCGGCACCATTGTGACCCAGCAGGCCTATCCGTGAACCCGGCTGCAAATTAATATGGACATGCTTTAATATGGTGGTGCTGTCATAGCCCAACTGAATATCATCTAAAGAGATAAGGGGATTGGGAACTTTTTCCGGTGCATGGAATTCAAAATGAAAGGGTGAATCGACATGGGCCTGAGCAATCAATTCCATTTTTTCCAGAGTTTTTACCCTGGACTGCGCCTGTTTTGCTTTAGTGGCTTTTGCCTTAAAACGATTGATAAAACTCTGTATATGTTTGATTTCCTCTTGCTGGCGTTCATAAAGCACCTGCTGCTGGGCTAATTGTTCCGCCCGAACTCGCTCAAACTGTGAGTAATTGCCACTGTAAAGAGTCAATGCCTGATGTTCTATATGGGCAATATGAGTCATCACACTATCAAGAAAATCCCGATCATGAGAAATCAGTAAAAGAGTCCCCTGATATTTTTTCAACCATTCTTCAAGCCAGAGTACCGCATCCAGATCCAGATGGTTAGTTGGCTCATCCAGCAGCAGCAAGTCTGAACGGCACATAAGGGCCTGAGCCAGATTGAGCCGCATTCGCCAGCCACCAGAAAAGCTATTAACCGGATTGTTCAGTTGGTTTTGTAAAAAACCCAGACCGGATAAGAGTTGTGCGGCTCTGCTATTGGCAGTATAGCCATCCACTTCCTCAAGTTGAGCATAGAGCTTACCCAATAACTCACCATGACCACTCTCATTAGCCTCTTCAATTTTACATTCTATACGTCGTAATTCATTATCACCATCAATAACATAATCAATAGCAGACTGCTCAGAGGATGGGGACTCCTGCGCCACATACGCTATAACCCAGCTTTGCGGGATAAAGAAGTCCCCATTATCAGGGTGGATTTCTTTATTAATCAGTGAAAAAAGACTGGATTTCCCACAGCCATTAGCACCGGTAATGCCAACTTTTTGGCGGGGATGAATGGTAATATTGACATCCTGGAGTAACAACTGTACGCCATGACGCAATGAAAGATTTGAAAATTTAAGCATAATTCCACATCAAAAAAGAGCATTTTAGCAATTTATCATGATAAGGAACAGCCCATTTATCGGGTCATCTTTTTAACAAAGACTACAACGAAAAGTGCAATGGTGAAATTCCCGGTAAATGCTTCCAGAGCAGCAAGGGGCCTGGAGGCGCCAATTGGGACCAGATCACCATAGCCCAGAGTAGTGAACGTCACAACACTAAAATAGAGACACTCTAAAAAATTGATCAAATTAGTATAAAGAGTAGCTGATAAGTTAATCTGAACAACTTGAGCATTTGACTGAATCCCAAGAAAGAAATAAAGTACTGCATTGATACCAATGAGTAATAGTGAAAATAAAACCACATTTAATGGCCGTTCTCCATAACCACAAAACCAATCAACAACTTGTGAGACAATACGCTGAAATGATAATCTGGGTAACTGGTAACGGCGCATGACCATTTCTTTATAAAAGAAGTAACCTGAGGTTTCAAACAAGCCCTGAATTTCAGCCTCTTTTCTTAGATTTCGATAAATTTCTTCCGCCTGTTCCAATAAATCCAACATTTCTTCATGATTGCCTTCACGACAAGCTTTGTCCGCATTTTTTTCCTGCAGCAGTTGTTCTCCCCAGGTTACATTTTCAATGCGAGCATTCGTCAGCTTCACGCCCAATAAATTGCAATCTTCTAAGTTAGCGCAGTGAAGATTGGCATTTCGTAAATCAGCTTTCATTAACGATGCACCGTGCAAATTAAGGTGAAAAAGGTGTGCACCGCATAGTTTTGCATGATATAGGTCGGCATGAGACAGATCATAACCCTCTTTAGAATTATGATTAACCAGATTGAGTTCGGTAAGATCGGCATTTTTTAATGAATAACCAACAAGAGACTGTCCTGATTTTGCCTGTTCTTGAAGCTGTTCAACCAGTTCTGAGTCTGTTTTTATTTCAGTATTATGCCAGAAACAAAAATCATCTTTTTTTGAATCTTTTTCCAACTGATTTTCTGCTTGCTGCTGACACCGAGAGCCATTCGGAGAGATATAGTTACATTGATGAGAGCTTGTCATCTGTGACTGTGGTTCATGCTCATGATTCATAACATTCCCCTTTTATGAAGCATTTTGCTAAGCAAGAGTTTCTTAAGAATATGTAGACTGTTATATATATTTAGTCTACAAATTAATATTTTTCAACTTTAAAATAAGTTCTCCAAAGCAAAAAAGCCTGTCAAACATTCGCAATGAATATTTGACAGGCTTTTAGGGGTAAAGCGCTACCAGAGGAAAAAGAGGATTAAAGATTAATCACTTGCTTCCTCCTCACCTCCAGGGGTGTCATCAGCAGGGTCATAGCCTTCTGGCAAGTTATGAGCAATACCTTTATGACACTGAATACAGGTCCAGTCATTATCAATCGCTTCTTCATGACGATCCGAGCTACGTGATTCCTGCTTATCGAAATCCATAGAATCAAAATCATGACAGTTACGACATTCACGAGAATCTGTACCTAACATACGTTTCCATTCGTTTGATGCCAATTGTAAGCGTTTAGCATCAAACTTTTCAGGTGTATCAATTGTTCCTAACATCTTATGATACAACTCATTTGAAGCCTTGATCTTACGAATAATTTTATGTATCCATTCTTTAGGAACATGACAGTCCGGACAAGTTGCTCTCACGCCCGTACGGTTTGAGTAGTGAATGGTATCTGTATATTCCTGATATACATTTTCTTCCATTTCATGACAAGAAATACAAAATGACTCCTGGTTAGTTGCTTCCATGGCAGTATTAAAACCACCCCAAAAA
>JADGEM010000061.1 GCA_016744375.1 Gammaproteobacteria bacterium | reverse complement strand
GGTCTATCTTAACCCTGAAAAACAAAAGGTAGATGAAAAGGAAAACAAGGCGGCATAAATTTTAACTTTAGGCGACAACTAGCTTGAAATCCGCCGATAGTTTAAATGATAATTTTGATGCTTCTAGATGTGCTTTTAAAAGTATTTTTTGGTATTCCTATGCTTTTTGATATCTATAGCTTTTTTCTTTTTGGTTGCGTTTATTGTTGAACGATGAATCAAAAGAGGTGCAGGCGAATTAATTGTAGTGAAGGTGATTCAAGACAGCCACAATTTGAAGGTTACGGGTACAAAAATTGTAGAACACAACTTCCGTAAATCTCCCGCACTGACTCTCTTGAGAGTAATTTCAGGCAATAAAAAAGCCTGACTTCTTTCACCTAAATGATTGAAAATCAAGCTTTTAATATTTGGTAGCGGGGGCAAGATTTGAACTTACGACCTTCGGGTTATGAGCCCGACGAGCTACCAGACTGCTCCACCCCGCAACTGATGAAGCGTATTATACGGTCTTTTATTGGTTATGCAAGGGGTATTTAATAAAAAGGTAATATTATTTTAGGTGCTTTTTTAGATCGTAATGGTAGATGAAGCCAGGCAATGCAAAAACCATAAATAAACAAAGAGTTATGGAGTAGAATTCCCAGTTTTGAGAAAAATTCCAGAATTCCCATACTTTGGCATAGGCTGCGCCGTGAATTTTGGTTTCAAGGCCGATGGCGATAGCCATGACAATGATGTAGAGGAGGAACCATTCTGTAAAGCGGAGCCAAAAGCTTTTATTGTTGTCGGCTTTAAGTACAAGAAAGACTCTATCAGTTAGAAACGGGACGTTTGCGGCGATTAGCGTCACGATGAAAAGGATTGTGATAGCAAATGGAATTGTCATAGCTGCTCTTGTTAGGCGAATGTGCTTACGCAGAGTGTTATCAGGGCCGTTGGGTATAATCCAATAGCCAGAATGGCCAGGCCATTGAGACTCAGGGTTAAACGAATGTCCATGCTCGCCTGTAAAGGAGTTTCATCCATTGGCTTATCAAAGTAGACGACTTTTATGACACGCAGGTAATAAAAAGCACCTATGACTGAAGCAACAACACCAACGATGGCTAACCATAATAAACCGCTATTAACAGCTTCTTGCAATACGGCGATTTTTGCCCAGAAACCCAGAAATGGTGGAACGCCAGCCATTGAGAACATAATTGCCATCATGACAAATGCAAACCAGGGGCTTTTGTGGTTCAGACCTTTAAAATCTTCAATGTTTTCGGCTTCGAATCCTGCACGGCTTAATAAGACAATCATGCCAAATGCTGCAACACTCATAATCGTGTATACAATGGCATAAAACATGGAGGCGCCATAACCGGCCTGAGTTCCAGCAACAAAGCCCATGATAATAAAACCAACATGTGAAATGGTTGAATAGGCCAGCATTCTTTTTATGTTTGTCTGGGCAATTGCTATGATATTACCAAACACCATGGACAGTACCGATAGAATGACTAAAATCATTTGCCAGTCTGCATGCATATCTGCCAGGCCCTCAGCCAGAAGACGGTACATCATTGCAAAGGCAGCAATTTTTGGTGCACTTGCAATATAGAGAGTCACAGATGTGGGTGAACCATGATAAACATCCGGCATCCACATGTGAAATGGTACAGCACCTAATTTAAATGCCACACCGAGAATGATAAAGACCAGACCAAAACTCATGACCACACGGTCTGCGCTTGATACGGCTTTATTGATGGTGGCAAGATCCAACGAGCCCGTAACACCATAAACCATAGACATACCATAAAGAAGCATACCGGATGCAATGGCACCCAGTATGAAGTATTTCATTGCTGCTTCTGATGCCATAATGGAATCACGCTGCATGGCAATCATGGCATACATGGATAAGGATAATAATTCCAGACCAAGATACACGGTGAGGAAGTTACCCGCTGAAACCATAACCATCATTCCAAGGACACCGAACAGCCCCAGGGTAAAATATTCACCTTTATAAATATTGCGGTCTTTCAGATAATCTTTGGCATAAATAAAGACACCGATAACGATAATACAGATTGAAATTTTTAACAGGCTAGCCATTGGATCGAGAATGAATGAACCGTTAAATGTAGACAGACTTTGGTCGGTATAATTTGAAAAAGCAAGAAAGGCCGTTGCAATCAGGGATATCAGAGACAGGACATAAGTAGCACCTCGGCTCTCATCTTTTAAAAACAGGTCAATGATCATAATAATACAGATCATCGATAGCAAAAAGATTTCCGGCATTGCCAACATAAAATCAGGTGTTACAAAATTCATAGTGTCTTTCTCTAATTACTTTTACTATTACTTAAGTTGTTACTCAATTACTGAGATATTTTTGGTATTGAAATATGGGCAACTAAATTATCAACGGTCGCATGCATCACTTCTAATAATGGCGCGGGATACAGACCAACTATTAGTACTGCGATAGCCAGAACAAGCATCATAAAGAATTCACGGCCGTTCATATCTTCGAGATTTTCAACCTGCTCATTGGCAATGGGACCAAAAACAACCCGTTTGATCATCCACAAGGTATAAGCCGCACCAAGAATCAGGGTAATCGCTGCCAAGAAGGCATACCAGAAGTTAGCTTTAAATGCCGCCATAATAACCATAAACTCACCAACAAAACCGGAGGTGCCCGGCAGACCGGCATTAGCCATTGCAAAGAAAACGGCAAAGGTTGCGAAGGCAGGCATGGTATTAACAACACCGCCATAATCTTTAATCATACGAGAGTGCATTCTGTCATAGAGTACACCGACACTGAGGAACATTGCGCCTGAGATAAAGCCATGTGAGATCATTTGTACGATACCACCCTCAAGACCTAAAACGACACCTGAGGCTGAACCAGTATTCTCGGTAATTTTCCATAACAGGAAGAAGCCAAGGGTCACAAATCCCATGTGAGAGATGGAAGAATAAGCAATCAGTTTCTTCATATCAGCCTGGACCAGTGCCACAAAACCGATATAAACAATTGCAATTAGTGACAGCAGTATCACTAACCAGTCCAGAGTCATACTGGCATCTGGTGTGATGGGCAAGCTGAAACGTAAAAAGCCATAACCACCCAGCTTTAACATAATCGCAGCCAGGATTACTGAGCCACCGGTTGGTGCTTCAACGTGAGCATCCGGCAGCCAGGTATGAACCGGCCACATGGGTACTTTCACAGCGAAAGCCAAAAGGAATGATAAGAAGATGAAAATCTGCGGCGTTAAGTCCAGGGGTAATTTATGTAAGTCCTGTATATTGAATGTACCAACGCCGTTAACATCGACTGCATGCATATACATATACAGTAAAGAAACCAGCATGAAGACTGAGCCGAGGAATGTATAAAGGAAAAACTTAATGGTGGCATAAACGCGATTCGGTCCACCCCAGATACCAATAATAACAAACATGGGTATCAATAGCGCTTCCCAGAAAACATAAAACAACATGGCGTCCATTGCAGCAAAGGTACCAATCATTAATCCTTCCAGGATTAAAAAAGCCGCCATATATTGGGCAACTTTATAGGTAATCACTTCCCAGCCGGCAATAATAACAATGACAGTCATAAACGTTGTTAATAGAATCAATGGCATAGAAATACCATCAACACCGACATGATAGTTAATATGAAAGCTGCTGATCCAAGGAAGCAGTTCTTCAAACTGCATACTGGCCAAACTGACATCAAATTGTGTGTACAGCGGTATAGACAATGCTAAAGTTGCCAGAGAGACTAAGAGTGCAAGCACTTTGGCCTCAACGCCATTTCTACTTCCAGTCGCCAGCACAAGCATCCCACCAACAATGGGAGTCCAAATCACCAGACTTAATAACGGCAAATTTGAAAACATGAATTAAATACCTTTTTTCCTAAAAACTTTTATGAGCTTTTGTATTTTTCTTCATCATAGTGAGGAAAAAATAACAAAAGTATTTCAATAAACTAATACAATATTAAGCAGACACATTTGTCTGTTTAATAGACCACCAGTGCCAACAGACCAATTAAGCCCAGAATCATGACAAAAGCATAGTGGTACAAATAACCGGTTTGTACATGTCTGATCACTGAAGAGAACCAGGCAACACTCTTTGCAGAGCCATTGACCACAAAACCATCAATGATCATGATATCACCGAATTTGGACAGAATATTTCCCAGTCCTCGGGTACCACCAGCAATGACCTTGTCGTTAAATGCATCAAAGCCGTATTTATTGTCTAAAATATCGTAGATCAGTCTAAATGAGCTCTTAATCTTACCCGGCAGTTCTGTATTCTTCATATACAGATACCAGGCGGTCGCAATACCCGCAGCCATTAAGAAAAATGGTGCTTGCGTCATACCGTGCAAAATCATAGCAAATGGGCCGTGGAACTCTTCTTTGAGATGACCAAGTACATCATGTGCATGCTGAACAAAAACGACATTATGAAAATAATCGCCATAAAGAACACTACTGATAGTTAAGCCACCGATAATGACTGAAGGAATGGCTAGCAGCACTAATGGCACGGTAACCACCCAGGGTGATTCCTTGAGATGTTCTTTTGTATGGTGATCCATTCTTTCTTCCCCATGGAAAACAAGAAAGAATAATCTCAGACTATAAAGTGCGGTAATGAAAACACCGGCCAGAACAGCATAATAGGCATAGGTAGAACCCGGAATCGTTGAAGCGTGTACGGCCTCAATAATACTGTCTTTTGAATAGAAACCTGAAAGACCGGGGAAACCAATTAGTGCCAGTGTACCCAGCAGGGATGTCCAGTAGGTAATAGGCATGTATTTTTTCAGACCACCCATCTGACGGATATCCTGAATATGGTGCATACCAATGATAACGGAACCGGCGGCTAAGAAAAGCAATGCTTTAAAGAATGCATGGGTCATCAGGTGAAAAACAGCGGCAGAATAAGCTGAAGCACCTAAAGCAACGGTCATATAACCTAATTGGGACAGTGTAGAGTAAGCAACAACACGTTTGATGTCGTTCTGGATAATACCTAAAAAGCCCATAAATAATGCTGTAGTGGCACCAATAACAAGAATAAAGGTCAGTGCGGTTTCTGACAGTTCAAATAAGGGTGACATTCTGGTCACCATAAAGATACCCGCTGTCACCATGGTCGCTGCATGGATCAGAGCTGAAATAGGTGTAGGACCTTCCATTGAGTCAGGTAACCAGACGTGTAATGGCACCTGAGCTGATTTACCCATGGCACCAATAAATAACAGAATACAAATAACGGTCATCATTGACCACTGCTCACCGGGGATCAGTTCGATGGTCATATCAGCATGAGAGCTTGCCGCAGCAAAAACATCTGCATAATCTAATGTATTAAAGACCATCAGCACACCGGCAATACCCAGAATAAAGCCAAAGTCACCCACCCGGTTGACCAGGAAGGCTTTCATATTGGCAAAAATGGCACTTTCTTTTTTGTAGTAAAAACCAATGAGCAGATAAGAAACCAGACCAACTGCTTCCCAGCCAAAAAATAGCTGCAGGAAGTTATTAGACATCACCAGCATATACATTGAAAAAGTGAACAATGAAATATAACTAAAGAAGCGTTTATAACCGGGATCATCCGTCATATAACCAATGGTGTATAAATGCACCATCAATGACACGAAACTGACCACAACCAGCATCATTGAGGTCAGATTATCGACTAAAAAACCAATTTCAAAACGAATGCCATCACTGGCCAGCCAGGTATACACGGTTTCGTTGTATATCTCGGCACCATCAAAGGCAAAGTATTTAAAGACATACAGGGCCAGAATGAATGACAGGCCAACACCGGCAATCGTTACCGTATGAGCTACGGCTCGACTGATATAGGCATTAAACACACCGGCAATAATGGAACCAATAAGTGGTGCCAGTACGATGGCTAAATAAACTTGTGAGTCGGTATAATTTTCAAACACTGGATCAACCTTTCAATGTATCAAGATCTTCAACATTAATCGTGCGTTTATTTCTAAACAAAACGACCAAAATTGCTAAGCCAATTGCAGCTTCAGCTGCAGCAACTGTGAGAATAAAGAAAACAAATACTTGTCCTGCTGTGTCATTGAGATAATAGGAAAAAGCAATAAAATTGGTATTCACTGCAAGAAGCATTAGTTCAACACACATTAATAAAATAATAATGTTTTTACGATTAATAAAAACACCAGCAAGACTGATGGAAAAAACGATGGCGCTCAGAATCAAATAATGAGTTAAGGTCAGCATTATTTTCTCTCCCCTTTTCTGGCATGGGGCGCCATTTCTACGACGCGTAAACGATCTTCACTTTTAACAGCAATCTGATCTTCAATTTTCTGATGTCTGGTATTTGGACGGCGTCTTAGCGTCAGGCTAATCGCAGCAACAATACCGACCAGTAGAATGACCGCAGCAATTTCAAAAGCAAAGACATATTCGGTATACAAAAGCTTGCCCAGCGCAGCAATATTACTATAATCTGCAGCGTGTCTATCGGGTGTTGCAAAGTGTTCAACACCAAACTGGTCGCCACCGACAACATAGTAAATTGTGCCAAACATGGCGAGGGCAACAGCTATCGCAATGGGTAGATTTTTAACAAAGCCTGCTTTGAGCTCTGTAATATTGATGTCCAGCATCATCACCACGAATAAGAAAAGCACCATCACGGCACCGACATAAACAATGATCAGGATAACAGCCAAAAATTCAGCTTCCAGAAGTAACCAGACTGCTGCCGAGGCAAAAAATGTCAGCACCAGAAAAAAAGCAGCTCGAACCGGGTTATGAACGGTAATAACCATTAGGGCTGACAGCACCATAAAGGCTGAAAAAAAATAAAAAAGGATTGTTTCCATAAACTATTCCACATTACCTGGGCTGCTTATATTCAAGCCCGTCAATTTCCCTACTACTTATTGAATAGAGGGAGTCAGTTAAACTTATCGATAAGAGGCGTCTTCCGCCCTATCTGCCGCTATCTGTTCTTCGTATTTGTCTCCAACCGCTAACAACTTCTCTTTGGTCATATACAAATCACTTTTTTCTTCTCCATGGTACTCAAAAATGCGTGTTTCCACGATTGAGTCCACAGGACATGATTCTTCACAAAAACCGCAAAAAATACATTTAGTCAGATCAATATCATAACTTTTTGTGCGACGAGTACCATCTTCACGTTCTTCTGACTCAATAGAGATCGCCAAAGCAGGACAAATGGCTTCGCATAATTTACAAGCAATGCAACGTTCTTCACCATTGGCATAACGGCGTTGTGCATGTAATCCTCTAAAACGAAAAGACTGAGGTGTCTTTTCTTCAGGGTATTGAACGGTTATTTTTTTCTTGAAGAAATAGCGCCCGGTAATACCTAAACCTTTAAAGAGTTCTGCCAGAAACAGGCTGTTAAAAAACTGAGTCAAATATTTCAAAGAGCACTCCTCACACTAGCCATCAACTTTTTTTGCATAAGAGTTAGTATCAATTTTTGCATGTCTTATCCTTTGATGAACCAGGGGGCTAATTCTGCGTAATACATAATACCAACCACATAAATCCAGACAATTGTGATCGGAATAAAGACCTTCCAACCTAAACGCATAATCTGGTCATAACGATAGCGAGGGAAAGTTGCTCTGAACCAGAGGAACAAAAACATAAATATAATGGTTTTACTGATTAACCAGATAATGCTGGAGCCAGCAAGAAAACTGGAACCGAGTCCTAAAAAGCTGACCTCTGCAAAAGGTGATAACCAACCACCCATAAAAAGCAAAGCCGCCATCACTGAAATCAAAATCATATTGGCGTATTCAGCCAGGAAGAAAATGGCAAATAAAATACCCGAGTATTCTACGTGAAAACCTGCGACAATTTCTGATTCACCTTCAGCCACGTCAAATGGTGCACGATTGGTTTCGGCAACTCCGGAAACAAAATAAATCACAAAGAGAGGTAATAAAGGCCACATATACCAGCCAAGAATGCCACTGCCACTTTGTCCTTGAACAATGTCGCCGATGTTTAGGCTTCTTGCTGCCATAACGACGCCAACTAATGCAAAGCCCATTGCAATTTCATAGGAGACAACCTGTGCCGCAGTTCTCAGAGTACTCATAATGGCGTACTTAGAGTTAGATGACCAACCCGCCAGAATAACACCATAAACACCAATCGAAGTCATTGCCAGTATATAAAGAAGCGCAACATTAATATCAGCAAGCACCATTTCGGCACCAAAAGGCACCACAGCCCATGCTGCCAGAGCAGTTGAGATGGCGATTGTGGGTGCAATAATAAACAGGACTCTATTAGCGCCAGATGGAAAAATAATTTCTTTGAACATAAGCTTCATTGCATCGGCAATGGGCTGTAGCCAACCTCTTGGCCCGACACGATTTGGTCCAATACGAACCTGCATATAACCAATAACTTTTCGTTCAAGATAGGTGAAATAAGCAACGGTCAACAATAACGGCACCAGGATCGCAACGATCTTGACGAGTATATTTATAACCGGTATTTCGTATATGGATAAAATCAGGTCTAACAAAATTTTCTCCGCCTATTCAGCTTCATTTGTAACGCTAATGCGATTAATGTTCATATTAAAACTCAATGCTATCAAATCCACCACCCAATGATGCTGCTGCAGTAATACCTGCGGGTAGATAAACACAATTATCAGCAATTTTATCATCAATACTGATAGTGACCTTACTGCTATTCTCTCCTTGTTTCGCGGTTACTTCCTGACCTTCTTCAAGTTTGAGTTTTTTCGCAAGCGTCGAATTTATTTTTGCAAAATCAACTTGAGCATCGGCTGTCTGCTGTAGGGCAGATGCTCTGCGAGTGATTGCATCAACACGGTAAATGGGTAACTCAGCAATTCTTTGAATGCCTGCAGCCTGTGCGCTGCTATTCTCAGGGCAGTTCCACTTTAACTTGTTAGTCGCCTTGCTGCTTTCAATATGGTTACCATCCAGCCCAATATTTGCTTTGAACTCATTCATCACATCTTCTGAACTCTGATAATCAAAACCATCAATATTAAATAAGTTACCCATGACGCGCAATACTTTCCAGCCCGGCTTAGACAGACCTGCAGCTTTACTTGCTGCAGAAAAGTTCTGTAAGCTGCCGTCAACATTGATAAGTGTGCCTGAAGCCTCAGTGACTGCAGCAAGTGGTAAAATAACATCTGCATTCGCCTTTATCGCATCTGTCACATAGGATGACATTGATACAACGAAATCGGCATTTGCCAGTGCTTTAATTGCCTGAGCTGGATTTTCTAAATCTAAATCAGCTTCAATGCCATAAAGAATATAAGCTTTAAGTTCTGCGGAAAACATTGCTTGAGTATCAAGCCCTGTAGTGGTTGTACCCAGTGCATCTCTATACGGTAAAAGCCCTGATAAATAAGCACCACTGGTATTTGCACCGGGTGTCAGATAACTCAATGTCGATTGAGTCGCATCAGAGATAAAGGAAGCAAGCATGCGTATCGCTGCATAATTCGGCATGGATTGAGCAATAGTCCCCAACATAACGACCGATTTTTCAGCGTCTGATAATTGCTCAATACAGGCTTGATGTGCATCGGTCACTTTAACAGAAGAAATCAGTGCAGCCAGACCATCCGGGGCATCAACACCTGATTTTTCAAGTGCCGCTTTAGCAAGTACTTTAAGTTCTTTAAATATTTGTGAGGGGGCAACAATAAATTCTTGTGCAACATTGAAAATGAAATCATATTGTACAGGGTTAACCACTGAAATTTTAGCGCCTTTCAGATCAGCCTGTCTCAGCTGGTGTCCCATGATAGGCTGTTCTTTTCGAACATTTGAACCGATTAACAATACGGCTTGCTGCTCGGCAGTTTCTGAAACTTTCATTCCAAGACCCGGGAACTTAGGGTCAAGTGCCTGTCCGCTGAAATCAGTTTGACGTAAACGGTGGTCAATATTATGACTGCCGATACCACGCATCAGTTTCTGCAAAAGATACATTTCTTCTGTTGTCACAGATGGTGAGCAGATGGAACCGATCTGGTTTTTGTCATCAATGTTTTTTAGACCATTAACGGCAAACTGTAAGGCATCATCCCAACTGGCTTCAGCCCATTCGCCCTCTTTTTTAATAAGCGGTTTGCTTAAACGCTCATCACTGTCTAAACCTTCAAAACTGTATCGATCCCGATCAGAAATCCACTCATCATTAATGGCAGAGTTTTCACGGCCAATAACACGTTTGATCTTTCCATCTTTAGTTTGTACATTGCTGTTTGAGCCAATACAGTCATGAGTTCCGATACTCTTATTGCTCGCAAGCTCCCAGACACGATAATTAAAACGGGAAACTTTTGATGTCAATGCACCCACTGGACAAAGATCAATGATGTTGCCAGAAAGTTCTGAATCAACACTTTTCTCAATATAGGTACCGATTTCCATCCAGTCACCACGACCGGTTGCACCCATTTCACGCATGCCAGCAATTTCCTGACCAAAACGAACACAGCGAGTACAGTGAATACAGCGAGTAAGTTCAGTCGCAATCAGCGGACCAATATTTTTATCTTTTACAACGCGTTTAATTTCGGCATATTCGGAGTTATCACTGCCATAGCCAATGGAAAATTCCTGTAGCTCACATTCTCCACCCTGATCACAAACAGGACAATCTAATGGATGGTTGATTAATAAAAACTCCATAACGGCTTTTTGTGCCGCCAACGCTTTGGTGGATTTTGTATTAACAATCATGCCATCTGTGACCGGTGTGGCACAGGCAGGGATGGGCTTAGGTGCTTTTTCCACTTCAACCAGACACATACGACAATTTGCTGAGATGGATAAATTTTTATGATAACAAAAACGGGGTATGGCAATACCAGCGTTATCAGCGGCTTCAATAAGCATCTGACCCTGTTCTGCTTTGACCTGTATACCGTTAATTTCAATAGTTACCATATTAGATACTCGTAAATCCGTCTCTTGTTTCTTAATTAAAGAAAGAGTTGTGTTAAATTAGTCAGCTTAGTTAAGCTGATTACTGACTGCCAGGCCCTACCATGCATTTTTTGTGATCAATATGATACTGAAATTCATCACGATAATGCTTGAGGAAACCCTTAACAGGCATTGAGGCCGCTTCACCCAGGGCGCAAATCGTGCGCCCCATAATGTTACCGGCAACCCTGTCCAGCAAATCAATATCTTCTTGTTTACCATGGCCGTGTTCGATTCGGTGCATGACACGAGACAACCAGCCTGTGCCTTCACGGCAAGGAGTACACTGACCACAGGATTCTTCATGATAAAAGTGTGACAGGCGAGCCAGAGCATTAACCATGCAAACTTTATCATCAAGTATTATTACTGCACCTGACCCCAGCATTGAACCTGCTTCACGAATGCCATCATAATCCATAGGTACATCCATCATGATGTCCCCTGGAATAACCGGGGATGAACTGCCTCCGGGAATAACTGCTTTGAGTTTATAGCCCTCTTTCATACCACCGCACATTTCCAGTAATTCTGAAAACGGTGTACCCATATCGATTTCATAATTACCCGGCTTATTTACATTACCGGACACTGAAAAGATTTTTGTTCCACCATTATTAGGCTTACCGTGTTCTAAAAACCACTTACCGCCTTTTTCAACGATAACTGGAATGGAAGCAAGAGTCTCAGTGTTGTTGATGGTTGTTGGTTTGCCATAAAGACCAAAGCTGGCAGGAAACGGTGGCTTAAAGCGCGGTTGTCCTTTTTTGCCTTCTATAGACTCCAGTAGAGCGGTTTCTTCGCCACAGATGTAAGCACCGCCACCAAGGTGGGCATGTGCATCAAAATTAAACTCTGAACCGAAAAGCTTTTCACCTAAGTAACCGGCATCTCGAGCTTCTTTCAAAGCATCATCAAAGCGTGAAAAAGGTTCCCAGAATTCACCACGAATATAGTTGTAACCTGTATCGGCACCAATGCAATAACCGGCAATAGCCATACCTTCAATTAATTGATGTGGGTTGTAACGCAATATGTCACGATCTTTACAGGTACCCGGCTCACCTTCGTCAGAATTACAGACGATATATTTTTGGCCTTTAGACTGACGGGGCATAAAACTCCATTTCAGTCCTGTTGGGAATCCAGCACCACCACGCCCTCTCAGAGCTGAGGTCTTTACTTCTTCAATAATATCTTCTGCCGGAATTTTCTCAGTCAGAATTTTTTTTAGAGATTCATAACCACCGACACTCAGATAAGATTCCAGTGACCATGGTTCATCAAGATGTAATGTTCTAAAACAAACTTCGTTTGCCATTCGATACTCCGCTTGCGACTTTCTTCAAGCTATTGTTTTATTCCAGGCCGTCTAAAATTGAGTCAATTTTTTCGGCATCCAGGTTTTCGTAATAGTTCTCACCAATTTGTATCATTGGTGCACCAGAACAAGCGCCAAGGCATTCAACTTCTTTGAGGGTAATGCGATTATCTTCTGTCGTTTCACCCAATTTAATATTTAACTTTTCTTCAAGATGATCAACAATTACACCTGAACCGCAAACCATGCAGGCAATATTTGTGCAGACACAAACTTTGTGCTTACCTACTGGTTTATGTTCATACATGGAATAAAAAGTAGCCACTTCATAAACGTGAATTTTATCCATATCCAGATACAGTGCCACTGCATCCATTAATTCTGTAGTTAACCAACCACCATTTTGATCCTGCACAATACGCAGAGCAGACATCACTGCTGACTGCTTTTGATCAGCTGGATATTTTGCTACCCAGATATCGATTGCTTCTCGCGATGCGGCATTAATCAGTTCGTTATTCGCCTCTTTCATTATCTGGGCCATTATCTGTCAATCTCCCCGAAAACAATATCCATTGTACCAATAACTGTCACAACATCTGCAAGCATATGTCCCTCAGTCATAAAGTTTATTGCGGCAAGATGCGCAAAACCTGGTGCTCTTATTTTTAGTCGATAAGGTTTGTTGGCGCCATCAGAAACAATATACGTCCCAAATTCGCCTTTGGGGTGTTCAACCGGACTATAGGCCTCACCTTCAGGTACACCATAACCTTCTGTAAAGTGTTTGAAATGATGAATCAAGCCTTCCATATCATTTTTCATATCCATGCGTTCAGGCATCGTCACTTTATGATCATCATGCAAAACAGGACCCGGATTGTTATTTAACCAATCAATGCACTGGATAATAATACGGTTTGATTGCCGCATTTCTTCAATCCGAACGAGATAACGATCGTAACAGTCACCGTTGGTTCCAACTGGAATATCAAAATCAATTTTGTCGTAAACCTCGTAAGGTTCCATTTTTCTCAAATCCCATGCCACACCTGAACCACGTAACATAGGTCCTGTAAAACCTAAATCTTTAGCTTCATCTGCAGTGACACAGCCGATATCAACGGTTCTCTGTTTCCAGATTCGATTATTAGTCAGAAGTGTTTCATACTCGTCCACATAGCCGTCGAAACGATCCGTAAAATCTTTTAAAAAATCCAGTAGAGAGCCCTGACGATTGATATTTTGTTCATCCACTTCAGACTGAGTATGCCACTGTGAGGCTTCGTATTGCGGCATACTGTCAGGCAGGTCACGATAAACACCCCCTGGACGATAATAGCTGGCATGCATACGCGCACCTGACACCGCTTCATAGGCATCCATCAAATCTTCCCGTTCACGGAAGCAGTACAGAAACATAGTCATCGCTCCCACGTCCAGCGCGTGAGTACCAAGCCACATTAAATGGTTAAGAATACGGGTAATTTCATCGAACATAACCCGGATATATTGGGCGCGCTCAGGTACTTCAATTTCCAGCAGCTTTTCGATGGCCATACAGTAGGCATGCTCGTTACACATCATGGACACGTAGTCCAGTCTATCCATATAACCAATACTTTGATTGTAAATGCGACTTTCAGCTAATTTTTCAGTACCACGATGCAACAGGCCCACATGCGGATCAGCCCTTTGAATGACTTCGCCATCAAGTTCTAATATCAAACGTAGAACACCGTGCGCTGCCGGATGCTGTGGACCAAAATTAAGTGTGTAATTCTGAATTTCTGACATTAAGCACTTTCCTCTTTCTGATCACTGCTCTGGTTCTTTTGCATGCGCTCAGCATAGCGGTTGTCATCTCTGATGATTCTTGGAATATTCACGCGCTCTTCTATGGTAACAGGCTCATAAATGACACGCTGTTTGTTGGCATCATAGCGCATTTCAACCTGCCCAACGACGGGAAAATCTTTACGCAATGGATGACCGATAAAACCATAATCAGTTAAAATTCGGCGTAAATCCGGATGACCTGAATACAAAATTCCGACTAAATCAAATGATTCACGTTCAAACCAGTTTGCACCACTCCACAGAGAGACAACTGAATCAACCATTGGGAAATCATCATCAAGCCATGTTCTGACACGTATTCTTTGATTGTTTTTTACAGATAACAAATGATAAACAGAAGCGTAGCGTGTTTTACAGTCTTTTGACGTCTTCGCCGTTATGCCTCCAGCCTGACCATAAGTACTATAATCAACACCACAGATATCAATCACGGTATCAAAGGCCAGCGCCTGATCATCCCGTAAGATTTGACAAATTTCAATAAGCTTCTCTTTGCTTACTTCAATAGTGAGTTCACCATGAGCAACTGTTGCTTCAACGGTTTCCACTTGAGCAAGAGCCGCAGTAACTTTGTCAGAAAGTTCAGAGTAATATTGTGACATTCAGCTTGTTCTCTTTTCGTGCATTTTTTAGCGGGCTTTGTTTTATCGAGCGATGGTATTCGTACGTTTAATTTTATTCTGTAACTGGATAATTCCGTACAAAAGCGCCTCAGCAGTCGGAGGACATCCAGGCACATAAATATCAACCGGCACTACCCGGTCACAGCCACGGACAACCGCATAGGAATAATGGTAATAACCACCACCATTAGCGCAAGAGCCCATTGAAATCACCCAGCGGGGCTCCGCCATTTGATCATAAACTTTACGCAGTGCAGGGGCCATCTTGTTCACCAGCGTTCCAGCAACAATCATCACGTCTGATTGTCGTGGGCTGGGTCGAAAAACAATACCAAATCGATCGAGGTCATAACGCGAGGCACCAGCCTGCATCATCTCCACCGCACAACATGCCAGACCAAATGTCATTGGCCACATTGAGCCGGTTCTTGCCCAGTTAATCAGCTTATCAGCGGTTGTTGTGATAAGACCTTCTTCTAAAACACCCTCTATTCCCATTCAAGTGCACCTTTTTTCCACTCATAGATAAAACCAACCACCAATAACCCCAGAAAAATCGCCATAGCAATCAGTCCAAACGTACCAATTGTATCGAGTACAACAGCCCAAGGGAAAAGAAATGCAATTTCTAAATCAAAAATGATAAAAAGAATAGCAACAAGATAATAGCGGATATCAAATTTCAGACGGGCGTCTTCAAATGCTTCAAAGCCGCACTCATAAGGTGAGTTTTTTTCACGATCAGGTCTATGCGGGGACAAAATAAGACCCATTGCTGTCATTCCGATTCCGACCAGGAGACCTACCCCCATAAAAATCAATACGGGAAGATAGTTTTCAAGCATATTAGCGCTCCTTACTTAATCCAATCTCTTTAGCAAAAGAAATCAGACACTAATATTTATGTATTTAAAGTTTTAGTTCACAGTATTTGAACTGCAAACTCAGAATGTGTATTCGTTTTACTTTGTAGCATTTCGAGTAAAGTTGATGCCATGAATTAGAGATTAATAATACTTTAAACCATATTCAGCATCATGAAAAGCCCTTTATTCAGCTTTTTAGTTTTATAATTTTTCAGGAACTTTTCAATTTTTATGTAAAACATAATTTGGTGCCGATGGCCGGAGTCGAACCGGCACAGCCATGAGCCACTACCCCCTCAAGGTAGCGTGTCTACCAATTCCACCACATCGGCATGTTCTATTTTAATACCAGGCTTATTCTGCTGGTAATGTTGGCTTATCTGTTGTTGTAGCAGGTGCATTGCCACTTACAGGTAATGCCGGCTTATCTTCAGATTGAATTTGTTCAACTCGGTTAAGTGCATCAGCTGCTTCTGTTCGGCCTGCTGAAACCTGTCCAGACAAATAAGATAAAAATAAACTGGTGATAAAAAACACAGTAGCAAGAATTGCTGTTGTTTTGGTCAGAAAATTACCCGACCCCTGGCTGCCGAACACTGTTGCAGAAGCACCACTGCCACCGCCACCGCCACCAAAAGCAGCTCCGGCATCAGCACCTTTACCCTGCTGAATGAGGATCAATCCAATTAGTGTAATTGCAATGACAATGTGTACTGCCAGTATTACTGCTTCCATAATCTCTTACCAGGTTGTTTTTCTTTAATAATATTATCTGTTTACTGACCTGCCTGACAAACGGCCAGGAAGTCTTCTGTTTTTAAAGATGCGCCGCCAATCAGACCACCATCGATATCAGATTGACCAATAAGTTCTTTGGCATTAGCAGGATTCATGCTGCCGCCGTATAAAATCTGTACCTTTTCAGCGACATCAGCATTACGTTTAGCAACGTGCTGACGAATAAAGGCATGTACTGATTGTGCCTGTTCAGGCGAGGCGGTTTTACCTGTACCGATAGCCCAGACGGGTTCGTATGCAATGACTGAACCTTCAAATGCATTATCACCTTCTGCAGCAAAGACCGCATCAATCTGACGTGCACAAACCTCTTCTGTGATACCACTTTCACGTTCTTCAAGGGTTTCGCCAATACAAAAAATAGGCGTTATGCCTGATTTTTTTACTACAGTAAACTTTTCTGCCACAACTTCATCAGATTCACCATAAATGGTACGGCGCTCAGAGTGTCCTATAATGGCATATTGGCAACCAAAGTCTTTTATCATGTCAATAGATGTCTCACCAGTAAAAGCACCTTTAAGTGCAGTACAGGCATCCTGGGAGCCCACAGCAACATTAGTGCCAGCAGCCACTGCAACCACATCAGCAATGTGAATAGTCGAAGGACAAACTGCCACTTCAACGCCGTTTAAGGATTTTGCACCTTCAACAACGCCGTTGATTAATTCTTTTACGCTCTCTCTGGAGCCATTCATCTTCCAATTGCCAGCTACTAATGGTGTTCGCATATTCATTCCTACTAAGAGATTCATACTTCTTTATTCAGCGCGAAATGATACCTTTACTGCCCCAAAAAATCAATTCCCAAGGCCATAAATTATCAATTTGCTTATTTATTAATCAATTTCTCAGCCCGTTTTTCATGCTGATTCAACCAAAGACCTGTTCTACAATTTCGGCAAGCTTTTTAACTTCAGCCAAAACCAGCTGCTCATCTGAGCCCTCAATCATCACTCTAATCAATGGCTCTGTACCTGATGCACGTAGTAATACTCTACCCTTATCAGCTAACCTTTGTTCAGCATCTGCCACAGCATCCACTACGGAATTTGAGCTGAAGGGATCGACTTTCTCTTTAATCCGGACATTAATCATATGCTGGGGATATTTTTGCATACCATTTTTTAACTCATTCAGAGTCTTTCCGCTGTCTTTGATAGCGGAAAGAACCTGTAATGCTGCAACGATACCATCACCCGTCGTCGTTTGATCAAGACAGATGATATGCCCAGAAGATTCACCTCCGAGAGTCCATTCATTACGATGTAATTCTTCCATAACATATCGGTCACCTACATCAGCACGAACAAAACCCAGCCCCTCTTTTTTAAGTGCTGTTTCCATACCCAGATTAGTCATTAAGGTGCCGACAACACCAAAATCTGAGTTACCTCGTTGTTTTTTCTGCGTCATGGCAATGATAAAGAGTAACTCATCACCATCAACGACTTCTCCCTGGTGATCAACCATCAATAACCGGTCTGCATCGCCGTCTAGAGCAATACCCAGATCAGCACGATGCTGAAGCACCACCTGTTTAAGTGTTTCAGGGTAAGTAGAACCGACCTTTTCATTGATATTAATACCATCAGGTTCACTGCCAATCGAAATGACTTCCGCACCCATCTCACCAAACACTTGAGGAGCAATATGATAAGCAGCACCATGAGCTGTATCCACGACAATTCTTAGCCCTGTAAGCTCCATAAACGAAGCGGTTGTGCCTTTACAATATTCAATATAACGCCCGGCGGCATCTTTAATTCGCCTAGCCTTACCCAGCTTAGATGACTCAACTGTCACCATCTTGTGTTCTATTTCGGCCTCAATTGCAAATTCAACTTCGTCTGATAGTTTGGTGCCGTCTGCTGAGAAAAATTTAATGCCATTGTCATAGTAAGGGTTATGCGAAGCACTGATTACGATACCCAATTGTGCATTCATGGTTCGTGTCAGGTAAGCAATACCGGGGGTCGGCATTGGGCCGGTCAGCAAACAATCGATGCCTGCGGCTGACAGGCCAGCCTCTAATGCCGATTCATACATATAACCGGAGATGCGCGTGTCTTTACCAATTACAGCTTTGCCCTGCCCCTGTTTTGCCAGAACACGACCTGCAGCCCAGCCCAACTTGAGGACAAATTCTGCAGTCATGGGATATTCACCGACTTTTCCGCGGATACCATCAGTACCAAAGTATTTTTTTTTCATTAGTGTCTGTTTTTTATTTTTAAGTTTTTTATATCAGGCTTGAGTTTTATGCTAAAGCAGCGGCAATTTTAATTGCATCAACTGTTTCGGCAACATCATGCACTCTAAGAATTGAAGCGCCGTTGAGTGAAGCCATTGCTGCCAGTGTGACACTTCCAGCCAGGCGATCATCGACTTCTTTGCCTGTTATCTGACCAATCATTGTCTTGCGCGAAGCCCCGACCAGGATAGGACAACCTAGTTTGTTAAATTCTTCAAGCTGCTTAAATAAGCTGATATTATGCGCCAATGTCTTACCAAAGCCAAATCCCGGATCGATAATTATTTGTTCTTTAGTGATGCCTTGCTGCAAACACAACTCAACTCGCTGAGACAAAAAATCCTTGACCTCTGCGACTACATCCTTATATTCCGGCTTTGCCTGCATGGTTCGGGGCTCACCTTTCATATGCATAAGACAGACCGGTAATCCCGTTGCCTGTGCAGCCTTGAGAGCACCAATTCCTCGTAGTGCATTGACATCATTAATCATACCAGCGCCTGCTTTTGCAGCTTCGATCATCACACTGGCTTTACTGGTATCAATTGAAATAACGACATCTAATTCACGGCATATTTTTTCTATTATGGGAATGACTCGGTCCATTTCTTCTGCAGCAGAGACAGAACCAGCACCGGGCCGGGTTGACTCACCGCCAACATCAATAATCAGTGCTCCATCTGAGTGCATTTTTTCTGCCTGATAAAGTGCTGAGTCTATATGATTAAACAAGCCGCCATCTGAGAATGAATCGGGGGTGACATTCAGGATACCCATAACAATGGGAGAATCAAGGCTGATTTCTTTTTCAGCGCATTGCAGTTTATGTCTAATGGCTTTTATTGTCATTGAATGGTTTAGATAAATTTGGAGGGAATTTATCCAGCCTTACCCTCTGCAGAGGAAAAGGCTGGATAAAAATAGAACCTAGTGCTGATCAGCTGTTCCGCCAATAGGCTTATCAGAGTCATCAGATGATTTCTTTTCACTCTCATCAATGGAGTCAGTGCTGTCTTTACTGCTGACACTGGAACCGCCATCTTTATCCGAGTAATTAATATCAGACCAGCCTTTTGGTTCACGAGGGTCCTTGCCTGCCATAATATCATCAATCTGATCACGATCAATGGTTTCATACTTCATCAGGGCATCGGTCATACTATGAAGTTTATCAATATTATCTTTTAGAATCTGTTCGGCTCTATTGTAATTATTATCAATAAGGCTACGAATTTCTTCATCAATAATATGAGCTGTTTCATCTGAAACATTCTTATGCTGAGTCACTGAACGACCCAAAAAGACTTCACCTTCTTCTTCTGAATAGGACTGTGGACCCAGTTTATTTGACAGTCCCCATTTTGTGACCATATTACGAGCCAGATCAGTTGCCCGTTCAATATCATTGCTGGCTCCAGTTGTTACCAGATCAGCACCATATATAAGCTCTTCAGCAACGCGACCACCATACAAACTGGAAATCTGACTGTTTAACTGCTCTTTACTCAAACTATATCGATCTTCCTCAGGCAAGAACATAGTGACACCCAAAGCTCTACCCCGTGGAATGATGCTCACTTTATATACCGGATCATGTGACGGTACCAGAAGACCCACAATCGCATGCCCTGCTTCATGATAAGCTGTCATTTTCTTTTCTTTGTCTTTCATTACCATGGATTTACGCTCTGAACCCATCATAATTTTATCTTTAGCCTGTTCCAGATGTGCCATGGTCACCGTACGGGAATCTTCCTTGGCTGCAAATAATGCGGCCTCATTCACCAAGTTAGCCAAATCAGCCCCAGAAAATCCGGGTGTACCCCGGGCAATATATTTAGGCTGGACATTATCATCAATAGGTACTTTTCGCAGATGAACTTTAAGTATTTGCTCGCGGCCACTGATATCTGGTAGCGGTACAACCACCTGACGGTCAAAACGACCAGGACGTAATAAGGCCGGATCAAGTACATCAGGGCGGTTAGTTGCAGCAATAACAATCACACCTTCATTGCCTTCAAATCCATCCATTTCAACGAGTAGTTGGTTTAGAGTCTGCTCACGTTCATCATGACCACCGCCCAAACCAGCACCACGATGGCGACCCACTGCGTCAATTTCATCAATAAAAATAATGCAGGGTGAGTGTTTTTTGGCCTGTTCAAACATATCACGAACTCGCGATGCACCCACACCGACGAACATTTCCACAAAATCTGAACCTGATATAGTAAAAAACGGCACCTTGGCTTCACCGGCAATGGCTTTTGCCAACAAGGTTTTACCAGTACCCGGACTACCAACCATCAGAACACCACGAGGTAATTTGCCGCCCAGTTTGGTGAATTTAGCAGGATCTTTCAGGAACTCAACCAGTTCGCCAACCTCTTCTTTTGCTTCATCACAACCAGCAACATCCGCAAAAGTGACTTTTATCTGATCTTCACCCAGAAGCTTGGCTTTGCTTTTGCCAAATGACATAGCACCACGACCGCCGCCGCCGCCCTGCATCTGACGCATAAAATAGATCCAGATACCAACAATTAACAAGATGGGAAAAGAGGAAATGAAAAGTTGTACCAGTAAACTTTGCTGTTTTGGCGGTTCACCCACAATTTTTACCGTATTATCTAATAACGTGCCGATAAGCGATCGATTGTCTGTTTCAGGGCTATAAGTCGTAAAATGTTTACCATCCAGAGTGTTACCGGAAATAACGCGACCTTCTATTTTAACTTCACTGATTGAACCACGCTCAGCATTTTGAACAAAGTCAGAGTAGCTCATTTCTTCAGGACCCGTAGTCGGGGTGAAATTACTAAAGACCGACATCAGAATGACCCCAATGACCACCCATAGCAAAATATTTTTTGTCATTTCGTTCAAAACGAATACTCCAACTTTTTATGTAATGTTATATAACTATGTAATTTTATTCTGCGTATTGTCAGAATCAACCGTTAAATCCCTTTGCCAGCAAATAAACCTCTTTAGAGCGAGCACGAGATGCATCAGGTTTACGAGTAATCACTTTTTGATAACGCTTTCTTAATTCAGCTAATAAAGGTTGGAAACCTTCGCCCTGAAACACTTTCATCAATAGTGCACCCTGAGGTTTTAACACCTGATCGGCCAAATCAATTGCTAATTCAAGCAAATACATGCTTTTTGGCTGATCCACAGCCTTTACACCTGTAACATTGGGGGCCATATCAGAAATTACAAGATCAACTGGTTGATTATTTAATACCTTAAGTAATTCTTCCAGAACAGAATCTTCCTGAAAATCACCCTGAATAAAATCGACCTGAGCCAGTTGATCCATTGGCAGAATATCCAGGGCAATAATTTTACCTTTACGGCCAACAAACTGTCGTGCCACCTGCGACCAGCCGCCTGGCGCTGACCCTAAATCCACAACATTCATGCCTGGTTTGATAATTCTGTCTTTTTCCTGGATTTGAAGTAATTTATAAGCGGCTCTGGAGCGATAACCATCCTGCTGTGATTTTAAGACATATTGATCCTTAAAATGTTCCTGTAACCACTCAGAACTGCTCTTACTACGTGCCATTAATAAACCTTTAGCTCCAAATTAGAACCGTATTTATAAAATAAATTTTAGACAAAATGGGTATTTTACCGTGAAACACACGTTCGTACACGTTATAATTACCAATTCACTGTAAAAGTATTTTTAAGAGTCAATCAGGTTACTACACATATGTCACTAAACAACACACTCAACAATAAGCAAATCCGTTTTCTACGTGCCCAAGCCCACTCAATGAAACCCGTCGTCCTTATCGGCGGAGCAGGTTTAACAGATAATGTCATTAATGAAATTAATATTGCACTGGATGATCATGAATTGATAAAAGTCCGTGTCAATGCTGAAGACAGAGAAAAGAAAAATGAGATGATTGACACTATTGCTCAGCAAACAGAATGTGAACATATCCAGTCAATTGGGCATATTGGAATTTTTTACCGCAAGAACAAGAAAAACCCTATTATTGAAATCCCAAAAAAATAGATTCAACAAAGTCTATGTCAGCCTAAAGCTGAGATTTCTTCAGCAACTTTTTGACCAGACATAATTGCACCTTCATGCAAACCATCATAAAGATGTGCGCCGGCATGATAGGTATGGTTTTCACCATTATCAGCAATAATTTGCTCACGATATTTAAATGCTTCAATGGTATACATCGGTGTATGATGTTTAGCCTGATAAATGATAGACTCTTTACTGATCAGACTTTCAAGGCCATAGGATAAATTGTATTGTGGTGTGGGTTTCAAGCCACAGAGTCGATTCAAACAGGCATTATATCCCCAGCCTTCTTTTGTTTGAAAAAAATCAAATTCTGAAGCCTGGCTTATACCATATTTTTTATAAATGAGCGGATCAGTATGAACCGTTAATTGTGCAATATTTTCTTTCCATGCTCTGAAATACCGGATCTCTTTTTCAGTGGGATCTGAAAGTAATTTTAAAACCTGATCAGGTGGAACTGCAAATATAATTTTATCAAATTGTTCCACTTCCTCTATGTCTTTGCCTGTCCCTTTCCAATGAATACAGACTTCCCCGGTTGATCGGCTGATATTAATAATCTCTGCATTCAATACAAGCTGCCCATTGAATTGTTCTAAGATTTTTTCTATATAGGAGTATATTCCTCCTTTTATACGATACCAGTCTGCTTCAACATAGTGTGAGAAGGCTGAAAGTGCTAATTCTGAAGGGACTCTATTAACCCATTTATAAGGAATGGAGTAACAATACATGGTGAGCAGCTTTAACCAGTAATTTTTAATACTATTTTTTCTGACATAATTTGCCATTGATTTATTATGAAACTCAGATGGGCTGGCATAATATGTTTTTATAATTAAACCGGCTGCAGATAAATAAATAAAAGCCAATTTAATCAATTCAATAATGCGTAGAAAACCACGAAGATTTCTAGCAATTGCTGTACGGGATAAATAACGTTTCCCCTCTTTCTTAAAAATAGATGAGCCGACATTGACAGGCTCTAATTCTATGTTTAATTCATCCATTAAAGAGAGAAAGTAGTGAAACTCAGATGAAAATTCAACCACACCTGCCTCTAATATAATATCAGGTTCGATCGTATCAATTTTTACATTTTTATTTAAGGTGCGGATATGACCGCCCAGCATCGCCTGTTTCTCAAAGACTTTGACATGATGCCCATTTTTATTCAGATAATAAGCAGCCGTCATACCACTGGCACCACCGCCGATAATAGCAACTTTCATATAACCTGATCACCCGATAAGTGTTGGTAAAGTTTTGTTCCCGTCCTGAAGGTGCCGGCAAAACCAGCAAAGCCGGAAGAAGCATTACAGAAATACATATTTTTAAGAGATGTTTTATGATTGAGCCGAGAGACCGTCATATTTTCAGGCGTCAGGATAGAACCATAAGAATTGCCTTGTGGACACCAGCAAAAGCGTTCATTTGTAGTGGGGCTTCCAGTTATTTTAAAGACTAAATGTTTTCTAAAATCAGGAATATAGTGTTCTTCAACTGCATCAATCATCGCATTGAGTATTTCTTTCTTTTTCTTTTTATAAGCACTTTTATCGGTCTCTTTCAGCTGCTTAAAATAATCATAGTCAGCGACGGTTAAAAACTCGATTATATGCTGCCCTTCTGGTCTGTCAGATGCTTCTTCGGTTAAAAATCCGGGAGTGCATATGGCAAAACTGGGATTAGTGTAGTCATGGTTGTGGTACATTTTATTAAACGATTCATTCAAATCAACACTGCCAGTATGAAACACATTCCACTTGCCAAAACCATATTGTTTCAGTTCGATATCTTTAACAGCACAATAAGCCATAAAATTTGAGGCTGAATATTCATAATCCAGTTTTTTCCTTATCGTGTTGGACAAGTTCTCTATGCCAACCATGTCAGCCGCCTTTTTGGGATCCATATTACAAATAATGGTTTCACCAGCATACTCAAACTTCTGAGGGTTATCCTGATCACTCATTAAATCTTTGGCAATAACATGAGTAACGGTTTTATTATCAACCACAAAGTCAATGACTTCCTGATTATACACAATGACACCCCCATTATTTTCAATGACTTTTACTAAAGAATTGATAACATGTTCAAAGTGATTTGTCGGGTAGAAAGCCCCTTTTTGGTAGCTTGTAAATAAAATAACCCATGCATGAAAAGAGAGCTGATTGGGCGGCAATAGAAAATCAGGCCATTGTAAGGCTAATAATGTTTGAGCCTCTTTAGGTAAGCCAAAGAGTTCAAACACATCTTGTAAGGTACTTTCGCGGTATTTAAAGACACTCATTGCCGCTTGTGGCAACTTGAATAAATCCAGATTAAAACCTGCTGATGACAGACTTTCAAACGCAGAGCTTATTTTTTCGGGTATTCGTAAAACCTTGTAGAAATCATGCAAATACAATATAATTTATTCTATGTTAAATTCGTAATTAAGTGTGGAAATATGACCTTAGAATATGA
>JADGEM010000060.1 GCA_016744375.1 Gammaproteobacteria bacterium | reverse complement strand
TATGCATTGGAGCCCGCATTTTATGCTCAAATGTAATAATAAAATCAGTGGTATTTACATGAAAAATATAGATTTTTCTCTTAAGTACCTACCTATGATAGCTTATTAAAGAAAATATTGGTTTTATCAAAAGAATAATTTTAGTGTAGCAGACAATTCTGAGTTATTCGATCAAGTGTGCTTAATAGGTAAAAAAATAATAAATTCAGGAGAAAAACATGTAAGACTAAGAGGAATTTATAGGCCATCACTTAAGAGTTAATAATTGAGAAAAATTAAGTTACAGATACTCATTATATAAGTATGTTTTTTTATGAGTGCCTGTAACCATTGATATACTTTGTTATATCTTAAATAGCTTTACCTGCTTTTGTTGCTTCAGATACCTCGTTAAGATTCCCCGTTTTACAATCATAAATATAACCATAAATTGGAATATCACCTGGTACCATTGAGTTGCTTCTGATGCGTTGAACATCTTCCACAACACTTTTTTCTTGATCACTGATTGTTAGCCAGTTGATATATTTACCATCACTTGTACCACCACCAGCATTGCTATCATGCCAACCTGATGCATCCACACTTGATGTCTTGAGACTACCTGATAGTAAATTTCCCATAATTTCTGTTGTGAATGTTTCCATTCCACATTCAGTATGGTGAATAACAAACCATTCTTTTGTCCCCAGCAGCTTGTAAGAAATAACTAATGAACGAATAGCATCATCACTTGCTCTGCCGCCAGCGTTACGAATAACGTGGGCATCACCTTCGGCAAGCCCCGCATATTTTGCTGGATCTAAGCGGGCATCCATACAGGTCAGAATCGCAAACTGCCTGCCTGGAGGCATTGGCAAATCACCCTTATCTCCAAAATTAGCAACATAATCAGCATTTGCTGATATTACCTCATTAACTGTATCGCTCATGTTTAATTATCCTTTGGTTAGTTTAATAAATTACCACTTTTTATAATCTTAATATTGTGGAAATGTTATTACAGCAATTTTTATACCAGTTAAAAATAGACAAGAAATCAATAACAGTGCTAGTATCAATCAGAACAGTTTCTTCTAACGTGAAGATATACTTCAATAATTGCAATAGCACTTCAAAAAAACAAATAGATGAGTTTGTCATGAAATCACTCAGACCTTTTGGACACCTGACGCCCGAGCGATACCTTCAGCTCTTTATTATGCAGACAGGTGGAATGGCACAGGGTGTCAACTGTTCTTCATTAGAATCTTTTATCAAAAAAATTGTACTGAATTCAAGTGAAGTGCTGGAAGATATTTATCGTGATAGTCATGAACTGAATGATATTTTAACTCTGCAGGAATTTGGTGATTTACTGGTTAACCTCAAAAATACCATCGGGGGAGAATTTAAGGTTACAGAAGTAACTGACAGTAGCCTCAGTCTGCAAACAACAAAATGTCCATTTGGTTCATTAATTGAATCTGCTCCCGCTCTTTGTCATATGACATCCAGTATCTTCGGCGGCATTGCTGCGCGTAACTATGGTTATGCAAAAGTAGAGTTGAAGAAAAGAATTGCTCTGGGCAGTGATCATTGTGACATATGTATCCATCGTGATCCGCAGACCTGTGAGCAAATTATAGGCGATGAATATTTTAGCGATGGTGTTAAAATTATTGCTGAAGTCAGAGCCCCTTCAGAGCTGCAGAAACGCATTGAAGAAAGGCTTCACAGTCTTTGGCTAAAAGATAATCCAAAACTTGTTACAGAGCAAATTAATGAGCCGCCTGGTTTGATAGCCCAAAGTGACGTTATGCTTTCTGTATTAAAAAGTGTTGAAATCGTTTCTCCAACGCGTGTTCCCGTTTTAATTAGCGGTGAGACAGGGGTCGGTAAGGAAATTATTGCCCGTTCAATTCACGCAATGAGTCCACGCAGGGATGCCCCGTTTATTGCGGTTAATTGTGGCAGTATTCCACATGATCTCGTAGAGACCGAGTTATTTGGTCATGAGGCTGGTGCTTTTACTGATGCAAAAACATCCCATGAAGGAAGATTTGAACGAGCGGATAGCGGGACCTTATTTCTGGATGAAGTTAATAGTCTTTCACTCAAAGCTCAGGTTGCTTTATTAAGAGTTTTACAGGAAAACCGCTTTGAACGTATTGGAGGAAAGAAACTGATTACCTGCAATGTAAGGGTTATTGCGGCGACCAATCATGATTTGTCACAATTGGTTGAAGAAGGGAAATTCCGTCGAGATCTATTTTATCGACTTAATGTCGTACCTTTGCATATACCGCCATTAAGAGAGCGTCCTGAAGATATGCGTCCATTAGTTAACTTATTGATCGGCCGATTCTCAAGACGCTATCATTCAGAAATAAAAACACTCACCTCTTCAGCAATGACAACCCTGTTGGATCATGATTGGATTGGCAATGTGAGGGAATTAGAAAATGTGCTGGAACGTTCTTTTTTATTTACTGAAGGTAAGGTGATACACAGAATATTTTTTGACCTGGCGCCCTTATCTGTGTCAAACCTGGAAAAAATTCCAAATATCAAGCGAGCAAAAAAACGTGCTGCTGATAAAGTAGAGAGACAGATTTTAGAACAGGCAATGCAGCAAAATCTTGGAAAAATAGAAGATATTGCTAATTTTCTTAATCTCAGTACACGAGCTGTTTATCAAAAACTACAATACCATGGAATTGATAGTCATCAATACCTTAAATAAATTCACAAAAATAACTGAAAGGGTGGCTGTCCAGTAACGCTGCACCACAATTTAAGCCAATTAACCGCATAAATTGTGTGGGAAAAATAAAAAATTAATGACTAACAGAAATATTATTTTTTTGTTAACCAGGATTCTGAGATGATTTACTTTTATGAAATTTAGTCTATCTTATTAGATAAGTCTATCAAACTATTTTAACAAATAATTTTGAGAGCTCTAATGCGTAGTCTTGTTTATTTGTTCACTTTAATAACTGTATTTAATGCAGTTTATGCCAACTCCTTACAAGTAAACCCTATAAATAATAGGGTTTTATTAACAATAAATTCTGCTTTTAATCCTCCCATTTCAGATATCCTTGATGCATTATCTCAGGAAGCATTTAATAGAATTGGCATTGATACCGAATTCCAATTAATGCCCGCCGAACGTTCTGTGAAACAGGTCAATCAGGGAATTGATGATATTGACTGCTGTCGAGTACGAGAGATAATGAAGGCTTTTTACCCTGAATTGATTGCTGTCCCTGAAAGCCTTTATCAAGTGACTTTCACAGCCTTTGTAAAAGATCCCACTATTAAAATCACTCAATGGGATAATTTAAAACCCTATAGTGTTGGTGTTGTGAAAGGCTACATCATTACGACAACTAAATCTGAAGAAGTGAATCCCAGGCATTTATTTATTTTAGATAATGCTAAGTCAATGATGAAAATGCTTGAAATGGGACGCATTGACGTTGCCATCCTTAGTTATGAAGATGGTCTTGGAGTCATTAAAGAATTGGGCTTTCAGGAGATAAAAGCACAAACCCCTCCACTTTTGACAAAGCCTCTGCATATCATGTTGAACAAAAAGCATGAACATTATTCTATTGAGTTAAGTAAAGTGATTAAAGAAATGAAATCTGATGGAACAATTAGAAAAATAATAGGAAATATTTTGAAACAATATGAGTAATATTTTTTTCTTAGAATAGCAGGAGGGTAGGTTGAAATTTTTAACCAGTGTAATTTCTAAGCAGTTAATGCTTTATGTCTTATTATTCAGTACAGTAATCACCCTTATATTGACTGCGCTACAACTTTTTATTGATTATAAAAATGATATATCCAGAATACATGAGCGCATTTCTCATATGGAATTGAGCAATATCCCATCATTAAGTAGTGCATTATGGACGGTTGATGAGCAGGCCGTAAAATTACAGGCAGAAGGCATGCTTAAACTTCCTGACATTGCCAGAATTACTATTACTTCACCTTCAAAAAAAATCATCTTTGATCAATTTAGTGATGAGCCCATAACCGATAATAATATTATTAAGTATTTTTCTCTGAATTACTGGTATAAAAATACTGAAATAGATCTTGGAACACTATCCATAACAGCCACTTTCTCTAACGTTTATGAACGTCTTTGGCTAACTTTTTTAATTATATTGTTTACTCAGGGGATAAAAACTTTTTTGGTCTCTGCGTTTATTATGTTAATCGTGTACCGACTGATTACACAGCATTTGATTAAAATATCCGAAAATACTCAGACATTTAATTTATATGAAAAAACTTCCCCTTTAAAAGTAATTAACAACAGTCATCATTTATTTTTTAAAAATAATGAAATTCAGACATTATCAAAATCAGTTAATCAAATGCAGAATAATATCAGCAATATTTATACTGAGCTTAAACTGAAAGAAGAAATGTTATCAAAATCTCAACATTTATCACATACCGCCAGCTGGTATATGAATCTGGAAACACAAAAAGTCTACTGGTCAGAAACTGTATTTGAGTTATTACATAAAAAGGATAGGCAATTAACGCTAGATGATTTTTACTTATATATCCCTGAAAAATTTAGAAAAGAACTCACAGAACAGATTAATAAACTTGAAATTAATGGTAATCCAACTTCACTAAAGCATGAATTACTCACTGACAATGGCAGCCACCTGACAGTTGAACATCAAGTGTATAAATACTCCAATCATGTTGACAATAAAGTTTATCTTTTAGGTTCTATCAATGATATTACTGCCCATGAGTACTATCAAAAAGAACTGGAATATATGGCAAATTTTGATTCTTTAACTCATTTGCCTAACAGGGTAATGCTACATAAATATAGCACACAATTAATTGATGAAAATATACCATTTGTTTTATGTATATTGGATTTGGATGGATTCAAAGAAGTTAATGATTCAATTGGGCATCAAAGTGGTGATCAGTTATTACAAATGATTAAACCCAGGTTAGAAAATATTATTGGCCCCAATGATCTTATTGCCAGACTAGGCGGTGATGAATTTGCTTTTCTCATTCGCAGGATCGGTAATATGGAACATTGTTATAAAAGGTTAAATCAACTTCGTGAAGCAATTAAACAGCCTTTTACTCTGGATAGTATTAAAGTCCAGATTGATGGCAGTTTTGGTTTGGCAAAATTTCCAGAGCAGGCTCGAGATACAATAACTCTGCTTCGCTTTGCAGATGTTGCTATGTATCATGCCAAACAAAATAAAGAAGGTTTTAGTCTATATGATTGTGAATTTGATATGTATAGTCCTCGCAGACTATCATTGATTAATGATCTCTCAATCGCTTTAGGTAAGCAGCAGTTTAGTCTTTATTATCAACCTAAAATTACTCTTCATGATGGTAAACTTTGCTCTGTTGAGGCATTAATACGCTGGAATCATCCTGAATATGGGCTTGTATTTCCTGATGAGTTTATACCATTGGTAGAAATCAGTGACATCATTCACTCTTTGACACCCTGGGTCATAGAGCAAGCCATTAAGGATACAATTCAATTTGGAGATGAGGAGAATTTTTCAGTTGCCGTCAATATTTCTACACGAAATCTTCAGGATATTGAATTTGTCAATAAAGTGAAAAAAATTCTTGAACACTTAAATTGTTCAGCATCAGTTTTACAATTAGAAATCACTGAAAGTGCCATTATGAATGATCCAGATACAGCACTTTCATCAATTAAAGCACTGGTAGCAATGGGAGTTAGCATATCAGTTGATGATTTTGGTACAGGCTATTCATCATTGTCATATCTGAAAAATTTACCTGTGTCAGAAATAAAAATTGATAAATCTTTTGTTATGCATATGGATGCAAATAATAATGATTTAGTGATTGTTCGATCCACTATTGATCTGGCACATAATCTAGGACTTAAAGTTGTTGCCGAAGGGATTGAAAGCTTGTTAATTATGGAAAAATTAAAGAGTCTTAATTGTGATAAAGGTCAGGGGTATCATATTGCAAAACCAATGACTCATAAAAAATTAATTGAGTGGATTTTGAACAATGAAAATCCTAATGCATTATTACTGAAGTAAATCGCTCATAACGATTACTGTATTTTTATTTTACATTTTTAATGCATAAGCCTTGCGATTTGAGATATTCCCTGTGTTAAAATCATCAACTAATTAAATGAATATGTCCAATCTGGGCTTATTACTAGTAATTGGATTTGGCAAGGATTAGCAGTATCCCTCATCCTATTTTGCTTTCATAATTTTTTAACCGGAGATAAAGGCCTGAAATGATGCGATATTTTATCTTTATTTTTTTTATATTGCTTAGCGCCTGTGATAACAACTCACCAAGCATCGCACTGGGAACCTTGGAACGAGACCGCATTGCGCATACGGCTACTATCAATGAAGTGGTGGTATCACTGCCTGTTACTCAAGGTAGTAAGGTAAAAAAAGGCACTCTATTAGTGCAACTGGATGATACCCAACAAAAGGCACTAGTGAGCAAAGCAAAGGCTGAGGTTGTCCAGGCTGAAGCTAACCTGGAAAAATTACGCAATGGTGCCCGTGAAGAAGAAATTGCTATTGCAAATGCTATAGTTGCAGGGGCAAAAGCAACATTAGTTGAAAATCAGGCGAATTATATTCGCTCACTGGATTTGATCAAACATACAGCAATCAGCGAGGCGAGTTTAGATAAGGCCCTGGCATCACGCGATGCCAGTGTTGCTAACTTACAGAGCACTCAGGCGCAATTACGTGAATTAACGAATGGGACACGTGAAGAAGATTTGCGCATGGCTGAAGCTCACCTGGAGTCTGTTATCGCAACTCTGGCAAGTGAAAAGAAAAAGTTGGCTGATTTAACTGTATTGTCTACTCGTGATGGTATTCTCGACAATCTTCCCTGGAATCTTGGAGAGCGGGTAACCACAGGTAGTCCTCTGGCAATAGTGCTTGCTGGTAAAGCCCCGTTTGCGCGAATTTATGTGCCTGAGCCTTACCGTGTAAGAATCAAAGTAGGGGATAAGTTAGTCGTGCATGTTGATGGTCTTGAAAAACCTCTTACAGGTTACTTACGCTGGATTGCAACCGAGCCTGCTTTTACTCCTTATTATGCTCTAAATCAGGAAGAACGTTCACGCTTGATGTATTTAGCAGAAGTACAGTTACCTGATAGTGAAGCTCATTTACCAAACGGTATTCCTTCACAAGTTGAATTACCATGAGTCAATTTGTCATCAAAGCCTCAAATTTAAATCGAAATTTTGGTGATCTGAAAGCAATACAGGCCCTGGATCTTGAAGTGGAAAAAGGGCGAATCTATGGTTTTTTGGGCCCCAATGGTTGTGGTAAAACCACCGCAATCCGTTTGTTAACCGGGTTATTAAAGCCAAGTTCTGGTGAGGTTCAGGTTCTGGGTTTTAAATTGCCACAAGATGCAGAAAAACTGCGCTTGCATATTGGTTACATGACGCAAAAATTCTCACTTTATGATAATTTAACTGTCATTGAAAATTTACAGTTTGTTGCAAGAATATATGGTCTGTCAGGCCGGTTACAAAGAAAACGCATCGATGAGCTACTGGATATCTATGGCTTAGGACAGCAAAAAAATCAGATGGCAGAAAGCATGAGTGGTGGGCAAAAACAGCGTCTTGCTCTGGCGGCTGCGACATTACATAAGCCTGAGTTGTTGTTTTTAGATGAACCGACATCAGCGGTTGATCCAGAAAATCGCCGTGAATTTTGGGAACAATTGTTTGATCTCAGCGATCAAGGCACTAGTATACTGGTTTCAACTCATTATATGGATGAAGCTGAACGCTGTCATAAACTTGCGATATTAGAAGAAGGGATTAAACGTGCAGATGGATCGCCAGAAGAATTAATGCAGCAAATGGATGCACATGTTGTAGAAATAGCATCGTCAAATCTACGCCAATTAAAACAGGAACTACTAACCCTGTCTGATGTGATTTCTGCTGCCCAATTGGGTTCACGTCTGCGAGTTTTAATAAAAAAAAGCATTTCGGATCCATTGGCTTTTTTAAGTCAGCAAAGAATTATTAGCTCGACGAATCATTTATCTCAGGTGAGACCAAGTTTAGAAGATGTATTTGTTACCTGCACTGGGGAGAGCAAATTATGAAGGCGCCCTTGAGAATTTATGCCATCTTAAGTAAAGAGTTTACTCAGCTTAAACGCGATAGAATGACATTTGGCATGATAGTAATGATCCCGTTAATACAGTTGATGTTATTTGGTTATGCTATCAATACCAATGTTCGTCATATACCTGTAGGTGTCGTTGATCAAAGTGAAACTGCATTAAGCAGAGTATTATTACAGACCATTAGTGCAACTCAGGTGATTAGGTTTACTGAGCATTACAATAATGTGCAGCAGGCAGAAAAGGCAATTGCACGTGCTGAGGTACGGGCAGTTCTGGTCATACCAAAAGATGTCAGCCAGCGATTAGTTCGTCATCAAACTGTTGGTCTGGGGTCACCTCCTTCGAGTGATGAAGAAACCAGTCGACCCATTGCTCAGTGGGTTGTTGATGGATCAGATACGATGATAGCTGCGGCTATAAAAAGCCTGAGAAGTATGCCGCTGTCGGAATTACAAAACAGGCCGGCAAACCGCCAGACACCAACCTTTGAGGTGACTTTACTGTACAACCCCGAACAACGTAGTGCAGTGAACATTGTTCCAGGCCTGGTTGCTATTATTTTAACGATGACAATGATTATGTTTACTTCCGCAGCTATTGTGCGTGAACGTGAACAAGGTAATTTAGAAATGCTGATAACAACACCGGTACGTTCTATTGAATTAATGTTGGGGAAAATCATCCCTTATCTGTTTATTGGGGCATTGCAGGTTACAATTATTTTAGGGCTGGGAAATGTTATTTTTAATGTCCCTATTATTGGAGGTCTTTGGCAGCTGATTGCAGCCACCTTATTATTTATTTTTGCTAGTCTTACATTGGGGCTGGTCATTTCAACGATTGCCACAAACCAACTCCAATCCATGCAAATGACCATATTTGTACTATTGCCATCAATACTCTTATCTGGCTTTGTGTTTCCCTATGAAGGAATGCCCGAAGTAGCTCAATATATCGCAGAAACATTACCTGCGACTCATTTTGTGCGCTTAATTCGTGGTGTGGTATTGCGTGATGTGGAAATAATTGATATGACCTTTGATGTTTCCTGGTTGGCATTATTTACATTAGCTGGTCTGGTTATAGCCTCTCTAAGATTTAAGAAAAATTTGGATTAATGTATTTGGCAAGTATTAATGTTATTGCAACATCCTGATAAATGTTTGCTTCACATGGCTGTCAAAGTGATTGAAATTAGAAATACGATTAGATTAGACTATAGTTATGAGAGAAGAAGGACTATAATCACTCCATAAGTTTAAGGAGGGATTGTCATGAAGACTCGTAAATTCACTCGCCATCTTACCGATATTCCATTTTCTTTTGTTATTAATAATATCATTGGTGAGCAACAACTCTATATGGAAAATATCAGTCAGGGTGGACTTTGTTTTAATGCACATGCTTGCATTGACCGTGATACTCACCTGGACATTAAGATTCCATTTGCTAGCCAATCTTGTAAAATTAGTGGCAAAATAGCATGGTGTCGGCCTACTGATACAGGCCAATGTTTATTGGGCATAATGTTTCAAAAACAAGTGAAACAATCTGATATAGAAAAAATGATCCATAGACATTAATGCAATAGTATTCAAAAATACCTTTGAAGAAAATAGAGTATTTTATAACAGGATTTCCTGAAATGATGGCGTACCAGAGCGATGAACCGGAACAAAATTGTTAATGCTTTTCTTAATCCTGAATTTTATGACCACTCAATTGATCACATTGAGCTGATCGAAACACATATTTCCTGGGTCTTTCTGACTGGTCATTTTGCCTACAAAATTAAAAAGCCTGTTGATTTTGGTTTTTTGAATTTTACCCAACTTGAGCAACGCAAGTTCTATTGCCAACAGGAACTAGTTCTTAATAGCCGTTTTGCCCCAAAAATTTATCTTGAAGTACTCCCCATCACTCAATTAAATAACCATCTCAGCCTGTCTGCTCAGGGAGAGATTATTGATTATGCAATAAAAATGGTTCAGTTTGATCATAATTGTTTACTGGATAAATTAGTAAAAACACACCGAGTTGAACTCTATCATATTGATGACTTAAGTGATGTGATTGCTGATTTTCATGAAAAAATAAATGTTGCAGGTTCAGATATTGTTTTTGGTTCTACACGGGAAGTTATCAAACCAGTTGAAGAGAATTTTTCTATTCTAAGTAAGATTCTGGTTGATACTCAGGTTAATAACTATGAGTTGAAACGATTAAAATCTTTATATGATCAAATGTTATCAATGTATCATTCTATTTGTCCGCAGTTGCAAGCCCGAAAAAAAGAAGGTCATATTCGTGAGTGTCATGGTGATTTACATCTGGGCAATATCACTTTAATAGAGGATAAAATACAGCTTTTTGATGGTATTGAATTTAATGACAGCTTTCGCTGGATAGATACAATGAGTGATATTGCTTTTTTGATTATGGACTTACAGGATCACGAACAAACTGTTTTTTCCAATCATTTATTAAACCGTTATTTGCTAAAGACGGGTGATTATTCTGGTTTAACTGTACTTAAGTTTTACCAACTTTATCGAGCGACAGTCAAAGCAAAAGTTGCAGCGCTTAGGCTACAACAACAAACTGATGAATTAATAGCCTATGAGAATTCTGCCAATGATTTACGGAATTACCTTGAACTGGCAAAAAACTATGCGCAAACTAATATTAAAAAGGATAGAATTTTTCTTGCCATAAGCTATGGCCTTTCCGGTAGTGGTAAAAGCCGGGTATGTTCGCAACTTGCCGATCAAAGCGGTGCGATCCAGTTATGCTCTGATGTTGAGCGCAAAAGGCTATTTTCGGCAGTTGCAGGTGATTTATATAGTGACTCTACAACATTCAAAACTTACACACATTTAATGGAACTGAGTGAGTTAGTATTAAACGCTGGTTATTCGGTTATTGTTGATGCAACTTTTTTAGATAAAAAATGGCGTCAGAAATTTCGATTAATTGCTCAAAAGCATCAAATTCCTTTTCATATCCTTTATTGTTATGCCGAACAGAAAACCATAAAACAACGCTTAAAATTGCGTCAGGATGAAATTAATCAAATTTCGGATGCGGATATCTCAGTCATGGAAAGCCAGCTAGAAACAATGGATCATCTTGACCTCGATGAGAAAAAACTTGAAATTCCTATTAATACTGAGCAACCATTGGAAATTCAGGATATTATGGCTTATTTCCCTGTTATGGATGATTAATTCAGGTTAAAGGTATTGCCCGGCCTGCGCTTCTTCAATATTACGCGGCACAAATTCGCCTTTATTCTGCCTCCTTGTAACGGCCGTGGCTAAATAATCCAGATACGCTTGTGTATTGATGAATTGAATTTTTGTATTCTGCTCAAAATTCTCTTTACTCTGCTTTAATAGGCTCATTTCATATGAATTTAGTGAGTAATAGAGGGCTTGCAATGCTTTTTTGTTCATTAATAATAGACTCTGATAATGTTCAATAACTGTCTTTGCTAGATGACAAAAATAATGCAATTATTGTACCTTTTTGAATCGCTTAATTGTGACTTCCTTTCATCCCGGCCAGATATAACTAAGATTGCATGAAACTCAGCCATTTATTGTTGTGTGTATTAACAGACATTGATCCGTAGCTCTCAATTAATTCAATATTGGTGCTGGATACAATATTGTCAGATAAGATACAATAACTTTTGAAACCAGAGAGGTGGAATCTACGTCGGCTGATGTAGGTTGGTTGTTAATCAGGATTTTTAAAATACAATAGGGGATAGTGTAGTGAAGACATCAATTTTAAAGAGTGTTGTTTGCGTTTTGATGGGTATTGTTCTGTGTACGCCAGTACATGCCAATGATATTGTAACTGATAAAAGCATTTCTATGGAATTGGCTCGTGATTTAGCTAATGAAACCATTATCGCTTGTCGTAAGGCAGGTTATCACATTAGTGTTGTGGTAGTTGATCGCTTTGGCTTAATGCGTGCGGCTTTACGGGATGATCTGGCTTCACGTTTTACTCTGGAAATTGCTCAACGCAAAGCTAATATGACGATCATGGCATGGATGGATAGTGGCGCATTTAAAAATGCGCGTGGTGATATACAGCAGGAGTTAAATCATATCCAGGGTCTGATAGTCATGGAAGGGGGGCTAAAAATTACTGCTGCCGGGTACAATATAGGTGCGATTGGTGTTAGTGGGGCTCCGGGCGGTGATAAGGATGCTGCCTGTGCTCGTAGTGCTCTGGACAACCTGGCTGAGCGGCTTGAATTTGCAGTTGATGAGTAATTCTTGTTGAAGAGAATCCCATATGATTGATTGGCGTTGCCTTGAACTAAGAAATTGAAGACATGCCAATCAACTTCATCACGGCAGCTAACAAAGCAATACTAAAATATTTATCCGTACATAATTAATGGTTCCCTTTAACAAACATCCCCCTTTTAGGCGAAAATGAGCGACCATCACTATCAACAAAAGTGAAAGGATTTGAAATAATTTTCATTCCCCGATTCCTACGAACAACAAAGTGCAAATGAGGACCAGTGGAAAACCCAGCAGAGCCTGAGCGGGCTATTTTTTCACCAGCAACAACCTTATCTCCAGGGGTGACCAATGATGAACCCTGTAAAATATGAGCATAGATGGCATAGGTTCCATCATCATGAAGAATTTTAATGACATTGGCTTTATCTAAAAAATATTGACTCTGTCCTTTTAAATGAAAGTTGTCTCTTGTTGCAAAGACAGTACCGCCTCTGGCGGCAGAAATGGTTGTTCCCAGATCCAGGGCAATATCAACAGCGTAGATATTAGGTCTCTTATTATGTGAAAAACTGCCTCTAAAAGACTGTGAAATTTGATGTGATTTTCTGGAAATGACAGGAAACTTATAGTGATAACCATCAGGTCTGGTGTTTGGATCACCAAAACGCCAGGAGTAACTGAGTTTAGGGATTATTTCATCGCTAACATAAGCCTTTTTAGTTGCTCTTGCCGGGATAACTTTACTGTATGAACCCTTTTTAAAAGATGAGGAAATAAATCGAATTTCTATGGGTGCATAAAATGGGTTTGATACTTGAATAGTAAATTTTTCATCAACTTTTTCAAATGATACTATTGGATTGACTGACTTATTTTTTTTCTTTCTGTACTTGATTTTTTCGGTTTCGGTATCTGAGGGAGGCCTGGCATCAGTGAAAATTATTTTGCCAGTCTTATCCTTGTATTTATAAATGGCTGCAATGCCATTAATTGAGAATAATACTGTAAGCAATATAAGTCCTACTTTTAAATACATACTTTGTTGATTCCTGTTTGATGCGATTGGTTTAACTGATTTATTCAGCTTAAAAGGTCTCTTCAAAAAATGAACTATTTTGTTGTTCAGGTTTTATTTTAGGAGTAATGCCTGTCTTACTCTTTATTTTAGTCTGAGTTTTATTGGTCTGAGATTTATTTTTTTCAGTGCTGAGCTCATCATAATTTGGGGCATCCCCAAACCAGCGATATTTAAAATTACCAATGAGTCCTGAAAAAGGATTAGTAATACCTCCTACGACAGTGCCGGATTTGGCCTTGTTGATGATTTCATTAAAGTTATCATTTTGATGATTTAATGTACCAGAAAATTTAATAAGCGGCCCTTTCCAGAACCCATATTCATCCTGTTCGTCATTGAGCAATCCCAGTCCATAAAATATGGCTGCTCCTTCACCAGCTAAATCAAGCTGTGCCGTCATGTCTAATGGTTGATCAAATAGTCGTGTATCTTCGACAAACGTCAGCCCACCTGTTGCAAAAAGGTGCAGTTCCGGGCTAATAATCTGAAACTGATCAATTGTGGTGTTCAGATCAGACTGCCGGGTTAAATGCATACTGATAACGTCATAATGAATGTCCTTTGTAAAACGAATGACACGATTTACAATACCCAGGCCAAAGCCTGAAGTTGGAATAACTGAAACAACTTCACCTACTATTGCCATGGCTTCACCGCTTGAGCGCATCATAACGTCATGTGAAGGAATCAGATGGTACACACCATTTTTACCATCTATATCCAGGTTAAAGAGTAACTCATTCCTGAACTGGCTTAAATTACTTAACTTACCATAAATATCGACATTAACATCAAAAACACCATCGGCTCTTGGTACGTGTTTAGGGTTGAGTTCTTGTAAAAATTCACCAATTTTAAAGTGTGCAAGAGTGGTGTTAAATTTAATGTCATAGGGTCTTTGTTGATTGTATTCAAATTTAAAGAGCGCATCAAGATTCATTGGACTTTCATGAAATTTTATTTGCAAGTCTTTTGCATGGAGTTTTTTATCATCAATTAATAATTCACCAGTTATATCCTGATAAGCCATATAATCACTATAAAACAAGTTGTCAATTTTGAGTTTAGCTGAAATATCCAGGCCACTTTTCCAAAAGGGTTCAGATGCCGGAGTTTTATTCAATGGCTTTGGTTGTTTTTCAGGTTGTTGTTTATCTATTTCAGATTCATCTTTTTTGTCAGTTTTTTCAAGTTTTGAAATTTCTGAATGCGGGTTAATAGCCGCCAGTAACTTGAGTAAATCATTGAGAAAAATTTCTTTACCCTCAATACTCATACTGAGTTTTTTCTTTGTTTTCTGTAGATGAGTTTGCGTTTTTAATAAAAGATTGGATTCGCCGGAAATGCTTTTCATAATAATCGGCAACTCTAAAGCAAAATTGGACAGACCATGCAATTGACCCGTCCCATCAATTGAAATGGACTCCACAAGTTGTTTATTATTGTTATCAACCAGATTATTTATCAGCCATTTATGTGAGATACGTCTAGAATTATCAATGGAAAACTTTGTGCTTAATGTACCTTGGGCCAATGTGTTTTTTGGAATGGCGGCAGGTTGATTAAGCCATTGTGTAATGAGCAAGTCCAGATCGCCATCAAGTTCAGAAAGAATGATTTCATTATCAAGGTCAAGCACAAAATCAGTTTTTAACTTAAAGGCATTGATTGTTTTAGCCTGACTTGAATCAGTTGCCAGGAAATCAATTGAAAGCTGCTTAATCTTTCCCTTGGTAATGTTTTTATGTTGACTGGCTGAAAAGTCCAGGGTGAGGTCAAAGGGATTTAATAAAGATTTCTCTTTTTCCTTAAAGTGTATGTTATGGACAACAAAGGGTTCTTTCATGATGATTTTTTGTTTTTTCTTCATTTGAACCAGATCAAAATGGGCATTAGCATGATCAAACGTGATTGGTATTTCAGATAAAATGGATTCATAGGGGCTTGAATCAAAATTTATTAACTTAAAGCTGAGATGTCCATTTTTAGAAAAATTATATTTTTTATTTTTTAAAGACAGAGATATGGGTTTTTGTGTTGTTATAATAAGCTGACCATTACTTTTCGGGTGTAATATTTTTAATTGTGAATTTTTAATATTGAGATTCTTATCAGTTATTTTTAAATGATATTTTGCATTTAAAAGTGATTTCTGATTCAGATTTTTTCTGGTTTGTGCATATTGCTTAACCAGCTTTAAACTCATTATGTTATGAACAAAACCTTTCAGGTTTCCTTTGATGACTATGCTCTGATTTTTTTTATCACCAGGATGACGAATGAGCAGGCTTCCATTGTTATCAATGATAAGCTTGTTGCTCTTTTTTATTGTAAGCAATGGATAGCTTAGAATTAATTGATCCGGAGAATAATCAGCATGAATTTTAGTATTAATATTGATGTTATCAAATAATAAATTTTTGTTTTCTTGGACTTCAAGCTTACTCAATATGAAAGGATTAATATCCAGAAGGAAATGAATTGCTTCATTTTTTTCTGTTTTTTCAGATGTCTGTTTCTTTGCTGAAACTAATAAATCCATCTGAGACAGCTTGCCTGAAACATTATAATCCGGTACATATTGATTCATCATGGAGGATAACCAGCTTATATTAAACTGATTAATTTTTGCTGAAACCAGTGGTCCTTCGCTTAACAACTTAAATTGATCTTTATTTTGTTCAATTTGAATAGTCTGAGCTTTTTTAAGGCTAAAAACTGGACTCTTTTTCTTATCATTTTTTCCTGTGAATAATTTTATTGTTGACTGGTCGACATTCCAGGTTACAGATTGTAAATTGAGTGTATTATTAATTTTAAATTGGTAATTTAATGATAAGGTCTCAGGGAAAGACTGAAGCAATGTTGGGACTGATTTTGACTTAATCTGAAATTCATCTTTTGGCTCTATTAATCTGGAAATATAGGGTATTTTTGTTAAGGCATGAAGATCAAATTTTCCTTTAGTATCAATGCTAAGAACTGGTGGTAATAATTTTTTTTCTTGCTCAAAGTATTTAATGGGGCTTTCTATGTCTAAATACAGAGAGGCATTAGCTTGTTGAATGATTTTGTTTTTTTCTTTATGACCTTGGTAAAGTTTTAGTTGTTTGATATTTGCTTCAAGTTTTGTCTTATTAATACTGATTAAAAAATCAGCCTCTAAATTTTGATTTAATAATAAGGGCTGGTCATTGGGGGGATGTATTGTTTCTTGCAACTGCTTTGAACTCTCAGGATGAGCTGCATTATTTGTGGTATCAATTATTGAAATATTTTTAAGGCTGACAGGGTGATTTGATGTCAGTTTTAAGGTTTTATTTTCTATTTCAAGATTGATGTCGGTATCAAGAAAGCCATTCTTAATATGGTAATCAGGTGTTAAATCGTTCAACCAGTTTAGGGGCAGTTGACTAATATTAATTCTTAGGAGTTTGCCATTTTGTTGCTCAAAAAAATCAGATAAGTGCTCAAGATTCAATGACAATGGTTTATGAGTAAATATATTTATATACTCATGGTTATTACTTAAGAACTTGAGCAAAAAGTTATTGATCAGTAGTTGATTATCACTAATACTGGCAATCAGGTGGTTTGAAATTTTAAATTGCTCTGGAAATGAAGAGCGCCTGGCTACAACTGATTTTTCATTCTGATGAGTTTTATCCAACTGAAGATTGTTGCCGGGTTGAGAGTTGTTATTCTGCTGAAGGTTTTTATCCTCATGCATCGAATACAATTGAATATAATCTTCAACAATGAATTCATCGATCAAGTTAATATTGCCCTCAAGTCGACGCAGGTTGTAGGTAAATGTTGCGGTGAGTTTGCTTTCAATCTCTGGTAGTGCCAGAGATTTAATTTGTCTGGTTATTGTTTTATCCGTTATTAATTTAGCGGCGCCTGAAATAATTCCTTCATTGCCATCGTACTGCCCTTTAAATTGAATCTCAGATAATACTTTTGCATCAGAATTTGTGTGGGTTATTTTGAGGTTGATGCTTTCAGGGTGTAAGAGTTCCTGAAGATAATGTGTCTGGTATTTATCAAAGGGAAATGCTGCCCATTTATCCGGTTTTGCTAATTGTTTCATATCGAGCTGAATAGAAATATACTGTTCAATCGAGTTTGAGTCGTATAATGTCAGGTCAAACTGAGATTGGTGAGCATTGACAGGCTGTGTGAGTGACTGATTCAGTCTGATCTTGCTGTCTAGTAAAACACCTTGAAGGTCGGGTATATCCGGCAAATTTCTTGCTGTAACTTTTAATGCGATGGGGTTATTCGTATTTTCATTGATGTTCTGCGCATTGAGAGAAGCCTCAACAGGACCTGTGGTTGATGAATTGTACTGAATATTAACATCCAATAAGCCGATATCATAAATAAATCCAGTATCTAAATAGGGAAATAGCCCATAGTAAATGAACCTTGAATCATCTTTACTTGCAGTTGCTATGGATGCATCTTCAATCTGAATGTGATCCAGCACAAATTTATCAATTTTTATACGCTTATCAAATAAGTTCAGAAGAGAGAATTCACTATCAAGGCGATTAATCTGAAGATCAATCGCCTCATATTTGAGTCGAAGATTTTTGATTTGGATGGAAAAGGGCGTAATGTGGATTGAATCAACACTAGCCATTGATACCCAGGGAGTGAGCTGGTTTTCTATGAGGTACTTTTGAACGCTGGGAATAAAGGCAATGGCTATAAAAAGCAGGGGTACTAACCCCAGGGAAATTAACACAAAACGAAGAAATAGATGCTTTTTCATAGATGGTCACTGATTAATTGAGATGCATTGTTCATGATATGATAAAATGAATGCTTTAGGTGTAAGAATTTTCCTATGCTATAGATATGGTTGCTATGAGTTCTGCTTGAGTTTAATTGACACTTGTGTGAGAATATCAGTAAGTATTAATAATCATAATCCGTAGCAGCTGGAATCTTTGTGGATTAAAAGCTTTAATGGGACAGAAAGTTTAATGGGACAGAAAATAGAATATCACCCGGAAGATTGGGACTATCAGGATGAAGATGAATTAATCGTACTTCAATCTGACATTTCATTGCCGAGTGATTATTTCAAGGGGAACTCAGATTCTGATAATCATTCTGATGAGCTTTCCCATGCTGATTTAGATATAACCGCTTATGTTAATGGCGAAAAAATTTCTATTGGGCATCATAACACGGATCGTTTACCTGAAAACCAGGAAGAATTAGCCTTTAGACGCCAGATTGAGGATCTATTTGAATTACTTGAATTAGAAAAAGAAGCAGATAAAAGTAATGGAATCCGTGTCTACCAAACCGATTCATCGCCTTCAAGACCCTGGCGTTTTCACTAAACGCCTGATTAGTGAAAGACTCTGACTTATAAAAGAATTGGCAATAATAATTAAAAAATCTATAAATTCAGTAGCATCTTTTTTCATTAGTAGGGTATAATGCCCGCTCTCTGCCGGTCCCTTCGCAATGATAGGCCGTAAACCCAGCCAGATCCGGAAGGAAGCAACTGTAGCGGCTGACTCATGTGCCGGGGTGTGGCTGGCAGAGTCTTAATATTCAAAATTCCAATCTTTTGTCGTTTCATAAATCAATGTATGCTTTTGATAACAATTATCATCTAAGTAGTGATTAATGATAATTCTTCCTTTCTAATGTGATGGAACAACACTCATCCTTTTGGGCTATCATCATCAAGTTTCACCTTAATATTTAAAATATAAAGAAATTATTTAGACTATTTGTGTTTATGCATTGCTGGCTTATATTGTTTATTATATGGGCTTGTACCTCCCTTTTTTCTAATTTCCTGTCTCCTGAAGCAACTTAGAATACGGCTTGACAAAAAAAAAATTAAATGAGAATATCAATCATTAACAACTATGTGGTGTTTGTTGATAATATTCTCTTTTCAGGTTGGATATGGCTTCCGCTAAAGATGATAGTTTGGAATAACGAGTAACAAAAAAATTAACAAGCCGTTTCAGCTTCTGTAAAGAATGATGGTATTGCCATTCAGTTTGCCGATCAGCGTTTAAAAAATGATAAGCAGGTAATGCTCATTACTGTCAGGCAAAATGGTTGTGCCCTTTGGCATGTTCAGCAAGGATGGTGTAATGAAGACTCTCAGGTGAAAGTTAAGCTGTTTATAGAAACCTGTGGAAAATAAAAATGGAGCTAAGAATGCCAGAAAAATTAAGAAAAGAAGAACACGGTGTGTTGCCTAATGTCTCTTTAATGATACTATTAAAAAATCACTCGTCATTAGCAGAAAAAGCCTTAACACAACATCTCTCCCAACTTCCGGGTAATCTTACCGTAACGGCTTCTCAGGACGGTGCGTTTATGGTGCAATGGGGGCCTAATACCTTTGTGATCATGCAGGTCAATCATGCCATTCCTGATGAGACCTTTCAAATTGCTTTGCAGACCAGTTATGGCCTACAAAATGGTGAACAACTGGTAGCTGAACATCAGGCTCATTTAATCCTTTCTCCTTTGAATAGCAATGAAGATATGGGGCCAGCTATTGCTACAGCTTTTGATCTTATGCGTTTATCCCACTCAGTGGCTCAGATGGAGAATACACTGGGTTTTTTCTGGACAAGCTCAGAAACACTGCATGACCAGGCACTATTTGACCATTCAGTAAGTGGTCTTGAGCAAGTAATGCAAATGCAGGCCAAAAAACAGGAGGGTGCTCAGTCTGCATTGCCTGCTACCTACTGGGTGGGATTGCGTTTGCTCAGTAATAATCGTGGTGCAACATTGGGGGCTATGACACAAGGGTTGAATGCTTTTCTGGGCTATGAGATCGAAATCAAACCAACTAACTGGCCTGCCAAGGTGTTAGCCGAACGCATTTACGGCACGATCACCTATTTATTCACCAATGGACCTATTTTACAGGCAGGACAAACACTCGGGGTGAGTAAAATTGAACAGTTTCGTATCAGCTTTGAGCCAGCCACAGACAGGCGCTCGGCTTTATTGGTTCTGACTTTGGAGAGAGTCGACGGATAATGAATTAAGACAATTCATCTGTTTTTTTAATTTAACATTAAAAAGGAATTTATCTGTGTTTTATCGTTTTCGCTCTCGCTTGGCCACTCAGGATCGTCTGCAAGCCTTTGTATATGGCATTCCTGGTACTGATAAATGGGCTGGTTTTCCACATAACACCACTTATGAGCATAAATTTAAGCCACTTTCAGATCCTACACGTTTTTCCGGGGTTCAACTCTATCAGGCACCACTGTTTGATCCAGATATGGGCATAACGATTTATTTTAATTTGGATAAAGAAAAAGAAAGACTACCTGATATATGGGGGATTAATAATTTTTTGATTTGTTCTAATTATTTTAAAACAACAATTGATTCTTTTGATGATTTTGAACATGAATTTATTCCTATTTCATTGCTTAACAGTCATGAGCAAATAATGATCACTGAGAAGCAATATTACTGGTTTAATTTACGCCGTTTTGTACAAATTCCTGACCTGGATAAACAGTGTCAACTCAAAACAACACCTAGAAAACGGATAATTTCTGAAACATATGATTGGATAAACTGGTTTCAGGCTTATGAAGAAGAGTGGCTGAATCATTTAATGTTTCGGCCCATGTTGGATGAGGCTCTGCTTTTAAAATCACAGGCTAAGAAGTCTATAGCCGAATCATTAGATGAGCTGCCTCTTTGGCACTATTTTTCACCTGATTTTTTTCGCAATTATGATGTCTGTGATTATCAGACCTTCTATTTCAGTGAAGCATTGTGGGTACATTTACAGGCCGCTCAGGTAACAGGAATGGAGTTGTTCAGTGAGCCTTATGGTAAAGGTGAGGAATCGGTTATTGGGTTTACAACAGATAGAGGGGGAGTGTGATGTTTTATCGTATTGGCCATACTCGATCTTATAAAAGACTTTCTATCAATAAAACCATTTTTCCTAAAGTTGCCTTCGGGCTAGAGGGCAGGACTTACTTTGAGTACACTAAGTTGCTGGAACCGATATGGGAAGAACAGTCTTGCCAGTATTTTCAGCTCTACAAAGCCCCATTATTACCACCATGGTATCGGCCAAAGGAACTTGTTGTAGAGATAAAACACGGTACATTTCCCGATATTTATTATGATAGCTATGGAATTTATGTGTCAGAAGCTGCCAGAAAAATTATTGAAGAGTATGATACTTTTGGGCATCAGTACTGGCCAGTGACTCTGCAAAATGAAGCTGGTGAAGCAGTGACGCAAGGTCAATTTTATAGCTTGAACATACGGCGTCATTTGGCTATCAAACAATTAGGTCTTGCAAAAAAAAGTTCACTTAACATGCCATGGTCAGGTGTTGTTAGCAAACAGTTTTTACCCACTATTCAACACCATGATGAATTGCGGGAAAAAATTGAAACCTTGCCTCTTTGGCTGCATGTGGGTTGTCTGGATGAGTTGTATATGAATAATACGCTGTATGATGCATTACTGAGTGCAGGAATGATGGGGATCGATGAATATATTACAGTTGGCAATATTGAAGAAGGATCGGCATTTATGATTTAAAAAAATGATAACGGATTAATGTATCTTGCCAGATAGAGTGAGTCTATTGACAGATGTTGATACTTGAAATGAAAAATAATCACATCCAAACCAGAGCAAAGCCTTTGGTCTTCTCTCTATTAGAAATAAGGAATTTATCATGGCAGTTAATTATGAAGGAAGCAGTATTGATTTACGTTTTAATATGGATGAAGTCAGTAATAAAGCCATAATGTAATTGAAGCCACCCAGTGCGCCGTCCACCCATATTTTAATTGACCAATACCAAAAATTTTATTGAAATAAAATTTTTGTAAATAATAGGTGTTTGTAATTCAGACTCGTGGTGATGGATATGTGATTGTGGTGTCAGCTTAAAAAATCCAGAAAAACTTGACACAAATTCTTATAAATGCGAACGTCAATCATTATCAATTAAATGGTGTTAATTGATAATACTTCCTTTCTAGTGCGGATGTGGCTTCCGGCAAAGATGATGTTATGGAATAACAAGTATTCTTTGGGGCTATGATCCAACTCATTAGTTTTATCTTTTTTAATTATGTTGAACTTATAATAATGTATTGATCTGCAATCACTTATACATTTGATTAATTATGAAATTTTATCTGTATCTTTATTCAATCTAAAGTTTAGAGCGACAGCTCACCCTTGAGTAAGCTGTTTTGCTCAATGTTCTTTAACAATTTGTTTGTAACAAGCTGATTTGAAGTGTTTTTACAATAAATCTTCAAATTGCTTTAATTTATTCGTATCTGGTGGCTGGAATTTTTTGGACTTTACGTCCCACCAGCCCCTGATCCGAACATGCGAAAAATACTTGAGCAGTCCTAAACGTATTCGGCTTGCTGTTATCAGGTTATTTCTTTGCCAGGGGGCATTGGTTAATAAACTTTCTACCTTGTCTGGACATTTAATTGCTAAGAGTTGTGGCAATACATAACCCAAAGTAATGATATGCACCCAACGGTGCAATACCTGTCGTGTTTGCTGCCAGGCCTGTTTGATCCCCCAGGCATTTTTTAACTGGTTGAACATGGGTTCAATACACCAGCGTTTTTTATAAGCTACTATGATTTCCAGTCCACTCAGTTCTGTGTCATTTGACAGTAGAGTAACCGAGGTTTCTTTTTACCTTTGTCATCTTCAAATTCACACCAGACAAAACGGACTAACTGACCATCTAAAAAACGGGCTTTTGCAACAGCCGTTCTATAATTTACTTTTTTGTCTCTACCATAAAGTCTGAGCTTCTTTTTATTCAATGGTAGTTGTTTAATTTCAGCCTTTGTATACTTTGTCCCATATTTTCTAGGACGACCATGTTCTTTCTTTTGTCTGGGTTGCTTGTATAGAACAGTATCAATTCTTATCTGACCAATTACTGTCATATTATAATTCTGTATCGGTTGGATAAATGAGGCTCTCATATACCAGCTATCAACCAGAATCGTGACCGCTCTGTCTTTAAACTGTTCTAGCAAGGCTCTAACCAACAACCTTGCTGTTCTTAACTTGCTACGATTACCTGTTTGTGGTGTTAACCGAAATAATAAGGGCAATGCAGTATTGCAACCTGCTCGGTCAACCACTGCGGCCAAAGCAACCCAACATTGTCCACGGACAAATTGGGATAAGTTTGTTTTGTTCCCATGCTGATGATGTATCTTACTTTCAGGCGCTTTCTTTGAATGCCTCAAAACAATGGAGTCATCAATTGCCAGATAAATGGGTTCATCTGGAAATAGCTGTAAAAAAAGTCGTGTCTATTGCCTCATTAATTTGAGGTAAGACCAGTGTCCTTCTTCAAGCCATTTATGGTAGCTGAACCATTGATTTTTCATGTCCAATATCCACCAAGCGCTTGTTACAAATTCAGATTGGGTAAGTAAACTCCCAATTAGTAATTCAATAAATGTTTTTATGCTTCGTGGGGGTAGCGCCCGAGCTAAAAATGTTATGTAACAAAACAGTTCACTCGGGATATTGCCGTATCCTCTAGTGTTCATTGCGGTCTCCAGAAATTTGCATATTTTTCTAGAGGCCGCTCCTTATAAAGATAGCTTTTTCCTTTTTTGGAGAATGTGAAACTCTAAACTTTAGTTTATTCAATAATACTTGGAATAAAAATTATAATAACGAGACACCTCAAAAACAAAAGGGTGTCAGTGTTCAGCCATGAGTACACTCATTAAAGCGGAAAAGAACCAATAATAAATTAAGGACTGTGTAGCTATATGTATATGGGTGAATTATCACAATTGGTACTGATTGTTTTTTATTTGCCTATTTGCCTCTTGATCCTTTGGCTTTTAAATAAGTTAATAAGCTGGTTTGGTTTTTTAGTAAAGACACGAAAAATAATACTGTCTGTTATTGCTATTATCATGTTTTTCTTTGCCACTTGGGATGCCATCTTAGGCAAGTATTATTTGGACAAGCTTTGGGATCTCGTATTACAAGTTAATATACCTCTTTCCGTATCTGATGACAGGCGAGAAGATATCATTATTGATGGTGACATTATACGAGAAGCAGCAACTCCTGGACAACGTGGGCAAAGAGAAATTACCTTTGATGAAGGTGTTGATGTTGATGATGTCTGGGTAGCTATGACACAACTTGCAAGTCAAATACATGATCAAGGAATCTTATATAACCCTTTAGGTACACCAGGAGGAAACTCAAACTCGATAACTGCAACTTTATTACAACTTGCAGGTGTTTTTTTTGGTGATGTAGAACCTAATCCAGAAGGATATACTCCTGGTGGTTTTATTGGTTCTGGTACAATTTTTAAATTTGGTCGTCATATCACCAATGAAACTAATGGGGTAAATCATTTTTATGGTGAGGAAGGTAATGATTTTTTTCTTAGTTGGGATGGAAATGATAAACTTTATGGCGGTGAAGGTAATGATATCTTAATCGGTGGTGCTGGAGCAGACCTTCTTGATGGTGGTGAAGATGAAGATACAGCTAATTATCAAGATAGTAAAACAGGGGTAACCGTTAGTTTACAAACAGGGCATGGTAGTGGTGGTTATGCTGAGGGAGACACCTTAGAAAATATCGAAAATTTGACAGGTTCTTTTCAGAATGACTTACTAATGGGGAATGATGCAGATGATAATCGCCTGGAGGGTTTAGAGGGTGATGACGAATTACACGGCTTAGCTGGAGCCGATGAATTAATTGGTGGAGATGGCAATGACACCGCCTCTTATGCCGCCAGCTTAAGTGCCGTCACCGTCAATCTAGCCACGGGTATAGCCACAGGCGGTGATGCTACAGGTGATACCTTTGACAGTATTGAAAATCTTATTGGTTCTGACTATAACGACAAGCTGACAGGCACAGGTTCAGGCAGTGTATTAAGTGGTGGTTTAGGTGATGATACGTATACCGTTACTCATAGTGATGATGTGATAGAAGAAGCCGAAAATGGCGGCAATGATACCGTACAAACGGATAATAGCTATACTCTCAGTTCTGAGCAATACATTGAAAACCTGACCTTGACAGGTAGTGCTGATAGC
>JADGEM010000059.1 GCA_016744375.1 Gammaproteobacteria bacterium | reverse complement strand
AACCTTGTTGTTGAGTAAGTTTTTTTAGTCAATTACTTTGATCAACAACTTAGGTTTAAGTTCAATTAAGTGATCACCATTTTGGAACAGCTATTTAGTGCCAACCAATTGGGAACGCTACAAGTATGTCCGTGTAGCGCTTGATGACAATATTTAAGCAAAGTATTTTTAAGTGCCTTGCTTGGTAAAAATAACGACATCTTTTTCAGGTGCGCTGAATGTGGCATCCCAATACCGGGCAAGCCAGTTAAAAGTTTCTATTGAAAAAAAACAAATATGTGTTGGATCATTTTTATAATGCCAATGTCTGAACGACTCCTGATCAATAACTCGTTTGGTCATAATACCAAGTACACCTCCTGGCTTCAGGCAAGACCATAAGCGATTCAGTTCATAATGTGGATCATGCAGATGTTCAAGGACTTCAGTTGCGGTGATGAAATCATAGCTTTGTGTTAGAGCTTTGGTGTCAGGGGCATAAAAATAATCATAAATCCTCATTGAGTGACCGGCTTCTTCAAACATAAGTGAAAGTGTGGGACCAGGACCTGAGCCAAAATCAAGACCAGTGCTGTTTGACTGAATATGTTCTGACAGAGGGGTCGATAGGCGATTCAAAAAGCAGCGGTAACCCGGATCATTGGCTGAATTCTCATGGAGATCATATTGTGCTTTTTCTTCCTCTAAGCTAAGAAATTGTTCTGGAGGAACAAAAACAAGTGAGCAGGCAGGGCAACGAAAATAGCTCCTATGATCATGATAGAAAGGAATTCCATCAGTTGATTGACACAAAGGGCATGTCAGATTAAGTGCTTTGAGAGTCATTCTTAGCCATGATAATGCTCAATGCATCACGAACAGTTTCCCGGACTTCTGCTGTTTCATCATTGGAAAGTGATTTTATGGCCTCAATTGCATCAGGACTTTCTGTGAGCCCCAGATAATAGCAGGCATCATTGCGCAGACTGGCATTCTCTGATTGCAGTAGTTCGGTCAACATCGGAATAAGATTTTGAATTGAAGGGCTGCCCTGAAATTCTTCAAAAATAGCACCTATGCCGATTTTTGCACCCAGTGATGTTTTATCATTTTGCATCATTTTGGGAAAATGTTGGAATAAGTTCGGATCTTTTTTTACCAGTTGGATGACTTTTTTCAGCTCACCAGTTGTCAGTAATTCATTAAAATAATCCTGCATTCCGGTATCAGACTGAGTACGCTCAATCCAGGTCTGAAGTTCATCTTTTGTATGAGAACCCGTTAATTCAAAAGGTCCGATTTTTATCCAGGGTACTGAGCGAATATTCAGTGCCTGAGCTTTTTCCGGTAGCAATGCTATGTTGCTGACATCCAGTTCTGCAATTGCTCCCTCTTTAATCAGCTCAGACAGGGCTAGCAGAATATTGGGGCAATGAGGACAATCCGGTGTAACAAATAACTTGACGCTGACTATTTTAGCCATTAGGTCAAATTAAGTCTTTTTGCTACGAAGTCAATGTCCTTGTCACCACGACCACTGAGATTAACCAAAATATGCTGATCTTTATCCAGAGTTGTAGCCAATTTCATTGCATGAGCAACGGCATGAGCACTTTCCAATGCCGGAATGATGCCTTCGTATCGGGATAGATCCATAAACGCATCCAGACACTCCTGGTCAGTGGCTGTTTCGTATTGAACTCTTTTTATGTCTTTTAGATAACAGTGCTGTGGGCCGACACCCGGATAATCAAGACCTGATGCAATGGAGTAGACAGGCAAAGGTTCACCTTCACTGTCTTGTAGTAAATAACAACGAAAACCATGAATTACCCCCGGGCTTCCCTTAGACATTGTTGCGGCATGCTCCGGTGTGTTCAGACCTTTGCCAGAGGGTTCAACACCAATCATTTGTACTTTGTCATCATCCAGAAATGCGGTGAACAATCCCATGGCATTACTGCCACCGCCTACACAGGCAATGAGATAATCCGGTAGAACATCTTCCATATCCATAAACTGTGCTCGAGCTTCAGTTCCAACAATGGCCTGAAAGTCTCTAACCATCATTGGAAATGGGTGTGGACCAACGACGGAACCGATTGCATAGAGTGAGTTGACGGGATCTTGCAGATAAGCTTCAAAAGCACTATCAACTGCATCTTTTAATGTTTTTGTTCCCCGGCTGACCGGGATGAGATCTGCTCCCAGGATTTTCATGCGGATTACATTAGGGTGTTCTTTTTCTACATCAATTTCACCCATGTGGATTTCACATTTGATCCCCACCAGAGAACAGGCAGTGGCAAGGGCAACGCCATGCTGACCAGCTCCTGTTTCGGCAAGAACTTTTGTTTTTCCCATATGTTTAGCCAATAGAGCCTCACCCAGGCAATGATTGATTTTATGAGCACCTGTGTGATTTAAATCTTCTCTTTTAAAATAAATTTGTGCACCACCGCATTTCTTACTGAGGTTTTTGGCGTGGTAGATTGGGCTGGGTCGACCGACAAAATGAGTCAATAGATCGGACAGTTCATTTTTGAATGCGTCGGTGTCTTTGATTTCCAGATAGGCGTTATTAATTCCATCCATGATTGCAATAAGTTCGGGGGGTAATTGCTGTCCGCCATACTCACCAAAAAAACCTTCATTGTCGGGCATTGGTAAGAAATCAGTGTGGCTCATAAGATGGTCCTTTTGTTGTTTTTATATGTGCTGATTTAGAAATTTGAGTTTAAATTAACATAATCTGTGAAAATAGCTTAAAATATTGTCTAAACTAACATGATAATATTACAAATTCTATATGCATCCTAAAATATATTTCATAGAGATAATACAGGCCTTAAGCGGAGATTATCTTTTTAAATCTGCTGATTCAGCCTTACTAAAAAAGCTTGGCCTTCTCCAGGAAGGTACGTCTTTGAAAGTATTAACTCTGGAACAATTGGGACTCAATTCAACAATAATATCCGCTCTGATTTCTGTCGTTTCTGTTGATGAGCAAATACCGGTTCGAAAACTGGCTTTAATTAACAATCGAAAGCAAAAGGTTGTTTTTTCTGCTTTTTGTTCAGTATCGACTTTAGGTAAACCAACAGAAAAAACAAATTTACCCGTTAAACTCTATCTGGTTGATACAAATTCTTTTGCTCAGGTTGAGACTGAATTACGAAAAAGTGAAGAGAAATATCGTGAATTGCTTGATAATGCCAATTCGATCATTTTACGCTGGGATAAGCACGGGATTATTACTTACTTTAATGAATTTGCACAGCGCTTCTTTGGTTACTCTGAAAAGGAAATTATTGGCCAGCATGTAATGGATACCATTGTGCCCAGAATCGAATCATCCGGACGTGATTTATCGTCACTGATGGATGATATTTGTGAACACCCAGAAAATTATGAAAGTAACATCAATGAAAACTGCACCAAAGATGGACGGCGAGTCTGGATTAACTGGACCAACAAAGTCCTTAGTAATGATAAAGGTGAAGTGATTGGTGCTTTGAGTATTGGTTCTGATATTACCAGAAAAAAACAAATGGAAGAAGAGCTTCGACATAAGCATAAAATGGATGCTATTGGTCAACTGGCCGGTGGAATGGCACATGACTTTAATAATATGCTGCATGGCATCATGGGGTTTGCTGAAATCCTGGAAACTCGCCTTGAAGACAAAAAATTAAGGCTTTTTGCAGGAAGAATTATAAACATTGCCAGACAATCTTCAGAGCTAACCGGCCAATTACTGGCTTTTGCTCGAAAAGGGCAATACCAGTTGGTTTCAATTGATATACACCATGAAATTTCAGAACTCATAACAATGTTAGAGCATATGCTGGATAAAAAAATTGAAATAAATATGTTACTGGATGCTGAAAATCCTTGCATAGAAGGTGATCCAACACAGATAAAAAGTTCATTGCTCAATCTTTCGCTTAATGCGAAAGATGCCATGCCAAACGGTGGAACTTTGAGTTTTAAAACATCAAATATCGTTGTTACCAAAGAATTAATTGATAACGAACGAATTAACATACGTCCAGGTCATTACCTTAAGCTTGATGTAATAGATACGGGGACTGGGATCAGTGAAAAGAATAAAGATCATATCTTTGAGCCTTTTTTTACCACTAAAAGTAGAGGAAAAGGAACAGGCATGGGACTTGCCGCAGTTTATGGTACCTTAGTCAATCATGGTGGTGATATTGTTCTTAATCAGTCAATAGGAAAAGGCTGTTGTTTTTCACTTTATTTTTTGAGCAGTAAACGAAACAGCCAACACAAAACTGGAGAAATTAAGCAAAAACAGTACTTGCCGGATGGTAAGGCCCACATTCTACTGGTGGATGATGAAGCCTTGATTCGAGCTTATACGAAAGAATTATTCGGTCAACACGGTCATAAGATAGAGACCTGTGCTAATGGAATTGAAGCGATTAAAATTTACAATCAATCAAAAGAATCCGTTGATTTGGTTATATTAGATATGATTATGCCTAAAATGGGCGGCCGAGAAACCTTTTCTAAACTAAAACACATCAACCCGGATGTTAAAGTGGTTGTGGCATCTGGTTATGGTATTGATGAAGAAGTTCAGGCAATGCTTGATGATGGGGTTATTGATTTTATCCAAAAACCATTTACGATGGAATCACTGGCTGGCATATTACAGAAAATTACGTCCTGAAGCTGCGCCATCGAGAGGCGAATTAATTCAAAGAGGGTATTAAAATTAATAAACTGAGATTATTATCGGATAACGTGCTGGTAAAATTACCCTTAACCCATTTCCTCTTGAAAAAGGAGATTGAGGGGGCTGTTTTCCTGGCCATTATACTTTTTGCATTTTTTTTTGTATTGTTTTCTGATGTGCTTGAAGCAAATGATGACAACTTTATATTAGATAATAGCGCTAAACTAAAAAATGCATTATTCACCGCTTATAAAAATAAAGGTAGTGACTACCAACCCAGAACTGAGCACCTGGAAGCTGATGGCACGCCTGAATATATAAACCGTCTGATCCTCGAAGAATCCCCTTATCTCATTCAACATGCACATAATCCGGTGAACTGGTATGCATGGGGAAAAGAAGCTTTTGATAAAGCCAAACGAGAAAATAAGCCCATTTTTCTCTCCATTGGTTATTCGACCTGTCATTGGTGCCATGTTATGGAAAGAGAAAGCTTTGATAACAAACTTATGGCTCAATATCTCAATGATCATTTTATTGCCATCAAAGTGGATAGAGAAAGAAGACCAGATGTTGATAAAGTCTATATGACAGCTTTAATGATGGTTAAAGGCAGTGGTGGATGGCCGATGTCTTCTATTTTAACACCAGAGGGAAAGCCCTTTTTCTCCGGTACCTACTTTCCTCCTGAAATGTTTATTCAGGTGTTAACGCAAGCCAATAAACTATGGCAAGAAGAGGAGCCGCAGCTGCGAAAAATTGCCGATAAGATAACACTTGCCGTGCAAAGTAGTCAAAATGGTTTAAAGCAGGCAGAACATATTGGTAAAGAGCGTATCCAAATTGCAGTGATTAACTTACTAAATCGCTTTGATGAGATACAGGGCGGCTTTTCTTCAGCACCTAAATTCCCCAATGAAACTTATTTGTTTTTATTATTAGATACTGCGATCAGAGAGCAGGATTCAGAAGTCCTCGCTGCGCTTGAATTAACCATGAGCATGATGGCGCAAGGTGGTATCTATGACCAAATCGGTGGTGGTTTTCATCGTTATTCAACAGATAATGACTGGCTGGTGCCTCACTTTGAAAAAATGCTCTACAATCAAGCGCATCTCACCCGAACCTATTTACAGCTTTTTGCCATTACTCATAAAGAATCATATAAACGCATTGTGACACAAACACTGGATTATGTTTTAAAGGAAATGCGTGATGGTAATGGTGGCTTTTACTCGGCCAGTGATGCGGACAGTGAAGGTGAAGAGGGCAAATTTTTTCTCTGGACTTATGATGAACTCAATGAAGAGCTTACTCAATCAATCGATGCTGGGCTGGCCCGTTTAGCGACAGAACTTTATGGCGTGACCAGGGAAGGTAATTTTAGTGAACAGGCAATGACTGAGTCTACAGGTACAAGTATTTTAAACTTATCCAATTCTATTGATGTCTATGCTGAAAATAATCAATTGGATAGTAATACGCTTTATCAGAAAGTGGATAAAATTAGAAAGGTCCTATACAACAAGCGTCAGAGCAGAGTCCCCCCTGCTATTGATCAAAAAGTAGTCACTGCATGGAATGGTATGATGATTACTGCCTTTGCTCAGGCAGGTAAACAATTTTATGAAGAAAAGTACATTGATGTCGCCAAACGTGTGGGAGATTATCTCTGGCAGATCCATTATGTTGAAGAAAAAGAGGGTATTGGAAAATTATGGCGAGCCAGTTTAAATGGTAAACCATCGGTTTCAGCAACCCTGGCTGATTATGCCTATCTTACTCAGAGTTATATTGCACTTTTTGATGTCACCGATGATAAAAAATGGTTGCAGCGAAGCCGTCAATTAATCAAAGACATGTTGTTTTTATTCTGGGACAAAGAAGATGGTTCTTTTTATATGAGTCCTCAGCGGGTTAACAAGAGTCCTCAGAAAATCAATGAAGTCCCTCTTTTTGATCGCCCCAAAGATATTTATGATGGTGCTATTCCTTCGTCTAATGCCGTCGCTCTAGAGGTGTTATCGCAGTTATATTATCGAACAGGTGATGAAAATTACAAAACTAAAGCAATGGCGCTTATTGCTTCACTGTCATCAAAAATAAAAGTATCACCCGCTTCTTTCTCTTATTTTCTCATGGCTGTAAATCAACTTAATTTTGGTGAATTATTTGATGTTCAATATGGTGGAAAAGGGCATGTTCGTATTGAGAAGACAGAGCTGAATTATGATGAAGAAAAACAGAGAATTGAATTGGAATTCTATTTTTCTATTGATGAAAACTGGCATATAAATAGCCGCTATCCTAATGATGAAGATTTGGAGGCAACATCAGTGTCTGTTGGTGAAAAGGCCAAAGGACATTGGAAAATTGTTTCGGCAGAATATCCAGAGGGAAAGGAGGTGAAACTGAAATTTAATGATTCACCAATATCGCTTTATCAAAGCTCTGTACCGATTAAGATTGTTCTGGAAGCTGTTTCAACATCAAATGAAAAAAAATCAGACATTTTAGTCTCAATCCCAATAGAAGTGAGCTACCAAACCTGTAGTGATGAAGTCTGTTTGGCACCTGAAAGCAAAATATTCTATATTTTTCCGAGAAAGTAGGAAAAATATTGCCGTTTATAGTGCAAGGTCGTTAAGTAGACATTGTATCCCCATATAGGCCATGAAAATCCATGGCCATTCTACAAAATGGCCTGATCTTTGCATTTAAATGACTACCATGAAAAAAAATATCCACAAAAACTTAATATTGATCTGTTTTTTCATACAGTTTCTTTTCCCTCTAGCCCAGGCAGCTGAGCGTGAATATGTTGTGTCCATGGAAAAAACCGAATGGCTCAGTGATGGTAAGAAAAACTATGAATGCAGTCTGTCTCAAAAAATTCCTTTTTATGGTGAAGGAAAATTTATCCACAAGTCTGGTCATAAGGTTAAATTTAACTTGTTCAGTGATACGCCGGTAATGGATGACAATGTTAGAATCATCGTTCAGTCAGAGCCGCCGCCATGGCGCCATGATGATACAGTGTTTGAAATTGGTCAGTTTGAATTTGAGCGGGGTCATAACCCCCTCATTGTAGAGTCTCCCTATGCTTCCAGAATGTTTCAGCAAGTAGAAAATGGTATGTCTCCAGTGGTGATATACCGTGATATGGCGGATGGTAGAGATATAGTGGTGGTTATGCTGTCTCCCATTAAATTCCGTAAGGCATTGGCTGAATATCGTGAATGTGAAAAAACACTGATGGATTTTGATCTGGAAGAGATCAAAAATTTGAAACTCTTTTTTGCCACGAATAAAGATATTTTAACCACTCGCTCTAAGCGTGATCTGAAAAATATTCTCACTTATCTGAAGATGGATCCCAGTATTTTGCAAATAAAAATAAATGCCCATGCAGATTCTCGTGGCAGGCGGCGTTTTAATGACAAACTATCTGAAAGACGTTCACAAGCTGTGGAGAAGTATCTGCTTTCAGTGGGTGCCAAACCAGAAATGCTCTATGCGGTCAGTCATGGTGAAAGACAGCCTGAACATACCAATGCAACATCAACTGGGCGTGCAAAAAATCGCCGTGCTGATGTGCAATTGCTGACGAGTGCACCACCCACAGCAGAAGAACGAAAAGCTATTGAGGAGGCCAGAAAAGCAGAACGCCGTCGTCTACTGACTGAGCGCTCTATTTTTAATCAGCCAGAGACAGAAACTCAGAGCGTAGTGCCTGATAAAGCGGCTTCAAAGAATGAACCTCCGCAAAAAAAGGATCAAGCTCAGCCGGATGCTCAGATTCTTCCTGAACCTCAGGAGAACTCAGAATCAACTGATGATTTTGTTGATGATGAACCTCCAGCCCCAAATTTCATCAATTTTGACCATTTAGTTGATAAAAATAACCAAAAAATCAAATCTAAGTAGGTTAGACGCCAATAATCCGCTATAATTGCCCGTTTCGAAAATCTGAATTTGTATTATTTTTACTCAATCTGTTTTTATTTGTAACCAATGAATGTGGGAGAAATTCTCGATGTCTGATGTGAAAAAGGTGGTTTTAGCCTATTCCGGTGGTTTGGATACTTCAATTATTGTGAAGTGGCTACAGGACGAATATCAATGTGAAGTTGTCACCTTTACTGCGGATGTGGGGCAGGGGGAAGAAGTTGAACCTGCCCGCACAAAAGCTGAAGCAGCAGGGATTAAAGAAATTTATATTGATGATTTACGTGAAGAATTTGCACGTGACTTTGTTTTTCCCATGTTTCGAGCCAATACCATTTATGAAGGGGAGTATCTGCTGGGTACTTCAATTGCACGTCCTCTCATTTCAAAACGCTTAATAGAAATAGCCAATGAGACAGGCGCTGATGCCATCTCTCATGGTGCAACCGGAAAGGGGAATGATCAGGTTCGCTTTGAACTGGGAGCCTATGCCTTAAAACCCGATGTTCAGATTATTGCTCCCTGGCGTGAGTGGGATCTGAATTCACGTGATAAATTGATGCAGTATGCTGAAGAGCATGGCATTGATGTTGAGAAAAAGCGCGGCAAAAAATCGCCCTATTCCATGGATGCTAATTTACTGCATATTTCCTATGAGGGTGATATCCTGGAAAATCCCTGGTCAGAGCCGGAAGAATCAATGTGGTTGTGGAGTGTTTCTCCAGAGAAAGCCCCGGATGAGCCTACTTATCTGGAATTTGACTATATTAAGGGAGACATCGTCGCCATTAATGGTGAAAAAATGTCACCTGCAACTGTGATGGAATTTTTGAATAAAGTTGGTGGAGAAAATGGTATTGGCCGTACTGATATAGTGGAAAACCGCTATGTGGGCATGAAGGCCCGCGGCTGTTATGAAACACCTGCCGGCACTATTATGCTCAAAGCTCACCGTGCTATGGAATCCATTACTCTGGATCGCGAAGCTGCTCACCTTAAAGATGAGATCATGCCTAAATACGCTAGCCTGATTTACAACGGTTATTGGTGGTCACCTGAGCGTGAAATGCTTCAGGTTATGATTGATAAGTCTCAGGAGGTTGTAAATGGTCAGGTTCGTGTGAAATTGTATAAAGGTAATATCATCGTTGTTGGTCGTGATTCAAAAACAGATAGCCTCTATGATGACACGATTGCTACCTTTGAAGATGATGAAGGCGCTTATAATCAGCAGGATGCTGAAGGTTTTATTAAGCTGAATGCTCTAAGACTACGCATTGCAGCTAAAAATGGTCGCCTCTAAGTTACTTAAATAACATCACAACTGTTCCCCCTATACACCCATAAAAACACTATAAATGTATAGGGGGAACTCTTATAGAAATTAATCCCGTCTTCTTTTATTCTTATCACTAACCTACTATCAGAGAATATTTAAATCTTACCCAGGAAACCCAAAAATAATGGAGTTACCCAAATTGATCGTTTTTTTTGAAAAAACCTGCCAGACCTGTGCGGTTGCAATTATTTCATTATTATCGATTTTACTATTGGCCTGGATGTTTTATCTTCTTAGTGGAATCGGTCTCTAATTTGATAAACTTGAGAATTTAATTTTACTTGTGGGGTAAAAAAAACAGGCTTAGAGCCTGTTTTTTTTATGTCTTTTTATTTAAAGAAAGGCATATTATTAAACATTTTATTATTTTTTTTCGGCGGAGGGGCCAAATTTATTGGGTTGGCAGGTCGACGTCGGTTTTTAAGTTCTTTAACGGCTAAAATCGTGCCGGTATAGCGGCATAGATATTCTGCTGTTTTCTCTGATCTCGGCATTCTGAGTATTTCAGCATCAAAGTCACAAACTCTCGGCATCATGGTCGGCTTGATGAGAATAACATCACCTTTTTCACAATGATTGGGCTTACCCTGATCTGAGATACAGAAGTACTCTGCAAAGCTATTATTTGATATGAGTAAAAGTGTGCCTGCGATCAGGCTGCTACTGATTTTCATTGTTCTCTCCATTAATGAATGTATTTTTTATAATTTGAATAATATTACCTTTTATAGCAGTTTTCTAATACATTCCAAATAGGTAGTTTCATTCGGTTGTTGATTATTACTTTGCGCTTGCCAGAGCATTTCCCCAAGACATTCCATTATCAGATGTTCTGCTTCGTGAGCATCACCTTTTTTTTGACACAAAGATTGGTAAAGTGTGCTGATTTCAGGAGGACGTTGAGTACTGATTTGTTCATGAATAGCAATGTGCATGCCCAGATGCAAAAAGGGATTGGTTTGTCCCATTTCCGGAGTAAAATCCCTGTCCTGATTCTGTTCGATCTTATTAAAAAAATCATGGTATTCAGGATGCTTACTGATAAGACCTGCAATGAGAGACTCCATCGGCTCCATCGGCTGTTTTTTCTTAAATTTATCCCAACTCTGGAAGTAGACCTTGCGTAACTGGTTTCGATCCTGGCCAAAAAGCATTGAAAATTCCTGTTTCATGATAAAACACACATTCTAACTTTTTATTTAATGATTGCAAGAACTTACATTGAAATATGAAATTTACCTGATTTTTCTTAAACAAAGAGTTCTTGATAAAAGTCAAGGACTCTTTGTTTAAGTTTAAAATAACGAAGAGATTGCATTCTTATGTTACATTTTTCTTACAGTTTTATTACAATCATATGGATAGAAAGATATATTGATAAAGTCTGCCTTTTTCATGTCTTTTTTTTGGCCCGTTTAAGACGACTGTTCTTAAAATAAATGGTCTTAAAATAAGGTTGGATTTAGAGAAAACTGAATTCGCAAAATGTTAAAGGTTATCCTGAAAACTTATATAGAATAATGTGGTTATGGAATTAAAAAATATAAATGATATAGATGATGCAACTAAACAATCACGTAAGGAATTGTTTCGGATTGGTACAGCCCTCTTATTTATTGTCGGTATTATGCTCTACACCATATCGCAAAATAGTATCGATGGTAATCCGAGTTCCTTATTAATTATTGCGGCGATGATTGGCGGTTATATGGCCATGAATATCGGTGCCAATGATGTGGCCAACAATGTTGGACCTGCTGTGGGTTCTAAAGCACTGACATTGACCGGTGCCATTCTTATTGCTGCTTTTTTTGAAGCATCAGGAGCATTGGTTGCTGGTGGTGATGTCGTCAGCACTATTAAAAAAGGTATTATTGATCCCAGTGGTGTGCTGAGCAGTGATTCTTTTGTCTGGATGATGATGGCAGCTTTATTAGCCGGTGCCATCTGGCTTAATATTGCAACAGCTCTGGGTGCTCCAGTCTCAACAACACATTCTATTGTCGGTGGTGTTTTGGGTGCAGGCATTGCAGCTGGCGGGATGGGAATCGCCAATTGGGACAAAATGGCTGCAATTGCCGCAAGTTGGGTTATTTCGCCACTAATGGGTGGACTCATTGCTGCGGGTTTTCTCTATCTTATTAAGCGATCGATTACCTACCGTGAGGACATGCTCTCAGCAGCCAAAAAAATGGTGCCGCTATTAATTTCACTCATGGTCTGGGCTTTTTCCACTTATCTAATTGTGAAGGGGCTGAAGAAAATAGTAAAGGTTGAATTTCTAAGCGCACTGGGAATTGGTTTAATGATAGCCGTTGCCATCTACTTTATTGCCAGACCATTAATTGTAAAAGCAGCAGGTCAAATGGAAAATGACAAAGAAAGTGTCAACTCTCTCTTTACTGTACCACTCATTTGTTCTGCAGCATTATTAAGTTTTGCTCATGGTGCCAATGATGTTGCCAATGCGGTAGGTCCTCTGGCAGCTATTAATGAAGTCCTGAGCACCGGTGCAGTGGCTGCAAAAGCAGCTATTCCTCTCTGGGTCATGATGATTGGTGCAATTGGTATTGCTATCGGCTTGGCATTGTATGGACCAAAACTCATTAAAACTGTGGGCAGTGAAATTACCGAGCTAAATAAAATGCGCGCATTTTGTGTGGCCATGGCGGCATCCATTACTGTTATCATTGCCTCGCAACTTGGCTTGCCGGTTAGCTCAACTCATATTGCTGTGGGTGGTATTTTTGGGGTGGGTTTTCTACGGGAGTATTTGAAAACGTCTTATGGTGAAATGGTTGAAGAAATCAAACATCACCATGAAAGTGATAATCCAGAGGAAGTTGAAGTCTTTCTAATGGACTTTAAAAAAGCACATCTGGAGAAGAAACGTGAAATGCTCTATGAGTTAAAAATGAAGTCAGCTAAAGCACACTTAACCAAAAAAGAACGTAAGCAGCTGAAGAAAATATACAACACTGAACTGGTTAAGCGTTCTCATCTGTATAAAATTGCTGCAGCCTGGGTTATCACCGTACCTGTGTCTGGCCTTATGGCTGCAATGTTATACTTCACCATTAGAGGTATGATGATACCATAGAGCATCAGAGAATAAGCTCATTTTAATGAGCTTATTCTCTAGTTCCAGTTTCTCTGTTTAATCATATACTTTTTTCTTAAATTCACACAGATCTTCAATCAGACAAGCCCCGCATTTAGGCTTTCTTGCCGTACAGATATATCGGCCTAATAATATTAGCCAATGATGGGCGTCCAGCATAAATTCATCTGGTATAAGTCGTACCAACCGTTTTTCAACTTCGACAACATCTTTGCCATGGGCAATCTTTGTGCGATTGGATACTCTGAATATATGGGTATCTACCGCCATAGTGGGATGGCCGAATGCTGTATTGAGAACAACATTGGCTGTTTTTCGGCCGACCCCAGGCAGATCCTCTAGAGACTTTCGATCATCTGGGACTTCGCTGCCATGGAGCTCAATCAACATATGACAGGTTTTTATAATATTTTTACCCTTGCTGTTATAGAGCCCAATAGTTTTGATATATTCCTTTAAACCGGCCTCACCTAATGCGTAAATGGCTTCAGGTGTATTGGCAATCGGAAAAAGAATGGTTGTTGCTTTATTAACACCCTTATCCGTTGCCTGAGCTGACAAGATAACCGCAATTAATAATTCAAAGGGATTACTAAAATTGAGTTCAGTGGTTGGATGAGGATTGTCTTCCTGTAGCCGGGTGAATATTTTAATGCGTTTTTCTTTGTTCATGAAGATTTCTTCTCAAAAAATAGCTCAGCATTTTTTCTATGCCCTGATTTATACTGCTGATGCCTCAAGGTTTAAATCTTGCGGCTTCTGCTCCCTTTTCTTATTTTCCTGTTTTTTATTGATGTAATTACGTGCCGCTAATAAAAAGGCCAAGCCAATAAATGCTCCGGGAGGTAAAATAGCGAGAAGAAAACCATCATAGCCAGGGAAAACTTCTATTGTCAGCCATTGCATACCGTCACCAAACATAATATGGGCATTCGAAAACAATGTACCCATGCCGATGATTTCCCGTAGTGATCCTAATGCCACTAAAACAAGAGTGAATCCCAGTCCCATCATGAAACCATCAAAGAATGATTTACCCAGAGTATTTTTTGATGCAAAGGCCTCAGCACGGGCGATAATAGCGCAATTAGTAACAATTAATGGGATAAAAATTCCCAGCACCAGATAGAGTTCATGGAACCAGGCATGAATGACCAACTCAATTGCAGTCACCGCAGAAGCAATAATGACCACAAAAACAGGCAGACGAATCTCAGGACGTACAATGTTTCGGATTAATGAGACAGACATATTTGAAATGATCAGCACCATCATCGTGGCTATACCTAAGCCCAGTGCATTAATGACGGTATTGGAAACAGCCAGCAGGGGGCAAAGGCCAAGCATTTGGGCAAATACAGCATTATTATTCCATAAACCGTCTTTTGCAATGGGTACATATTCTTCAATAAATGAAGATCTTGTTTCCTCATTGTTTACATCTTCTATTGTGATGTCTGTTTCAGTTGCTGCCATGAAAGTCTGCCCCAGGGTTTATGAGTTCTATTATTGAATCGTTGTTTTATATTGCTTGTCATATTCAGCCTGATCAAGAAAGAGTTTCTTTTCATTGTATTTGTAATAATCCAGGGCTTTATAAACTGCAGTGACGACTGCTCGTGGGGTAATTGTGGCACCCGTAAACTGATCAAAGACGCCGCCATCTTTTTTTACTTTCCATTTCTGTCGGCTGGGAATTAATAAGTTTTTGCCATTAAAACTTAAAATCCAGTCATCTTTTGTCTGCTCTATTTTATCACCGAGGCCCGGTGTTTCTTTGTGGTTAATGACTCGAACTCCAGAAATATCGCCAGAGGCTTTAATTGCAATCAGCAGTTTAATATCCCCGCTATAGCCATCATGAGAAATAACAGAAAAGGCAACTGCAACTGGAGTTTTATCATTCCAGGCCTGATAAATAGTGGTGGGTTCTTTTTTCCCCAGTTGTGCTGAAACTGGCACAATTAATTTATTGTCCAGAAGATTATTGTTATAACTATCAGAAGGGATGATATTATTTAATTTTTTTAACAAATTGGCTTTTTCACTGGCTTCAATTTGTTCTTTAGTTACTTCAAAGGTTGCTATGACCAGAGCTGTGCCCAGTCCACTGAATATGGCTAATAGTACGGCGCTCATCATCATATTACGGAGGATCCCTGCTTTCATGAGGACTCCTCATTGTCTCGCTCATCGACTTTATGTCCATAGACTCTTGGCTGAGTGTAATAGTCCAGCAGTGGTGCACACATGTTCATCAGCAAAACAGCAAAAGCAATGGCATCTGGGTAACCACCCCAGGTACGAATAATATAAATCAGTGCGCCAATTCCTGCACCATAAATAATACGGCCAATTGGGGTTGTTGATGCAGTGACCGGATCAGTTGCAATGAAAAAAGCACCAAGCATGGTTGCTCCGGAAAAGAAATGAAATAAAGGTGAAGGGTTGCTGTCCAGTTCAAAACTGCCGAATAACAAAGATAAGAAACCCAGTGTGGCCAGTAAAGAGATAGGAATATGCCAGCTGATGAGACCTTTACGCATTATAAACAGGCCGCCAGCCAGAAATGCCAGATTAACCCATTCAGTACCAATGCCTCCAAACTGACCAAAAGCCTGACCTTCTGCATGTATTTCATCAATTGTTGCAGAACCATTAATCACTGAAGTACGAACGATGTCCAGAGGCGTCGCTGAGGTTAAGGCATCAATTGTCATTCCTGCAGGGAGCTGACCGAATAGTTGAAAATTGAGTGTTTCCAGCAGACTCAGAGACTGTCCGTCCAACGTCGCAGGTGTCTGCCAGTAGGTTGTCATTTCTGCAGGAAAAGAAACCAGTAAAATGGCATAAGCGACCATGGCTGGATTAAAGGTATTGTAGCCCAATCCACCATAGAGTTGTTTGGCAACAACAATTGCAAAAAAGAGTCCTACAAAGGTCAGCCACCAGGGGGCAAGCGGGGGTAGGGCAACACCGATAATGACCGCTGTCAGCAAAGCACTATTATCTTTGAGATAGACTGCAACGGGCCGTTTTCTCAAATAAAGAATAATGGCTTCAAAAGCCAGAGCAAAGATGATGGCCAGAATAATATTAACCAGAACACCATAACCAAAGACAATGATTGATGTTACTATACCGGGAATCATCAGTAGAGTGACAACCATCATCATCTTTGACACAGACAATCCTGGTTTTAAAAAAGGTGAACTTTGGGCTAAAAACATAGTGCTTTTATTCATTCCTGAGTAGTGATAATTAGCTTATATCGTATCTTCATGGTTGTTAATAACGGAGGTCATTTAAGTAGCCGATTTTTTATCCTCGGATCTTTTGCGGCGACGTTCATTGATCTCATCAATTTTTTTCTGTTGAGCTTCTGTTAAATTGTCGGTATTTTTCTTTTTTGACTGTTGCTGAGCTTTTTTTGCTTTCGCTCTGGCAATGGCTTCCTGGATCAGATCAGCGCTGTCTGGCTTGTCTGGGTTCTTTTTCCTATCACTGCTTTTAGCTTCTTCCAGAGGTTTTTGGTCATTAAGTGCTTTCTTTTTTGCCAATTTTTGTTTTCGTATTCGAGCTGCTTCTGCTTTGGCTGCTTTGGCTTTTTCCAGACGTTCTTCACGAAACTCATGGCGATCACGGGCAATGTTAGACTTATTGCGCTCTCGCTCATCATCCCAAATTTCAGTTTTGGCATAGCGAAAATACTGAACCAAAGGGATGTCACTGGGGCAGACATAAGAGCAGCAGCCGCATTCAATACAGTCAAAGATATTATAATCCTGAACTTTTTCCAGATCACGGGCTTTAGCATACCAGTACATCTGTTGTGGCAGTAAAGACATCGGGCAGCTATCGGAACAACGAGCACAACGGATACAAGGCATAGCAGGAGGAGGGGTATCCAGCTCACCTTTTTTACTGACAAGTATGCAGTTAGTCGCTTTGGTTACGGGTGTATCAATTGATGGCAATGAAAATCCCATCATAGGGCCGCCCATAATAATTTTTTCTATCTTGCTTTCATCCATTCCGGCCTGATTCAGAATATCACGAATGGGTGTCCCCAGAGGGACCTCCATATTTTGAGGGTGTTTAATGGCACCTCCCGTGATAGTGACAATTCTTGAAACCAGAGGTTCACCACGATATACGGCATGATATATTGCGGCAGCTGTTGTGACATTGTGACAGATAATGCCAATATCCATAGGCAAACCCTGAGTGGGTACTTCTTTACCTGTGAGTACCTGAATCAGTTGCTTCTCACCTCCAGCAGGATAACGTGTCGGTACTTGAATGATTTCAATATGAGTCTCAGAATTATAACCGCTGATTGTTTCTAATAATGCCTGATACGCCTCGGGTTTGTTGTCTTCAATACCAATAAGGCACTGCTTTGCACCAACTATTTTTTTTATCAGCATGATCCCGAGAATCACTTCTTCAGGACGTCTCTGCATTAAAACATCATCGCAGGTGATGTAGGGTTCACATTCAGCAGCATTAATAACCAGAGTGTCTGTATGCATTTTTTCTGCAGTTCTCAGCTTTACTGCAGAAGGGTAAAGTGCCCCACCTAAACCCACAATACCGGCATTGGCAATTTGCTCATTAATTTGTTCATTACTTAATTCTGAAATGTTTTGCTCTGTGCTTATAAGCGGTGAGCAATCTGTCCATTGTTCATAACCATCGGTATCAATAAACACACACAGTGAGGATAAACCCGATGGGTGAGGCACCAGATGTTCCTCAATAGCAGTCACAATACCGGAACCAGATGCATGTACGGGAGCACTTACCGGACCATGTGCATAACCCAGGATCTGTCCTTTTAGAACTTTGTCACCGACTTTAACCGTGGCATCAGCAGGTTGCCCAATATGTTGAGATAAGGGAATAATAAGTTGTTGAGAAAGATGAGCCGCTGTAATTGACTGTTGATTCGATAAAGTCTTGTTACTCGTTAATTTTATACCACCGGGAAATGGCCACAAGTGACTTAAAGTGGAGGACAGGCTCATGGTCTGACATTCTCCGCCAGTACCTGGTCAAGTGTTGTAAAAATAGTATCAGCCTCTTTATTGTTGGCATTATATAGTGGCTCCGGCCAGCGCCAGCTCTTTAAGGTCTGTTTGACAGGAATCATTTCAATGCAATCAACAGGACAGGGGGCAACACAGAGTTCGCAGCCTGTGCATTCACTTTCAATGACTGTGTGCATTTGTTTGGCTGCACCCAGGATTGCATCAACGGGGCATGCCTGGATACAAAGAGTACAGCCAATGCAAGTTTCTTCAATGATGACAGCAACAATGGGTCCCTGAAAAGCATCCTCTTCTTCACCCAGTGGTAAGACTTCGACATCCAGTAGATCGGCCAGTGATTGTATTAAGTTTTCACCCCCTGGAGGGCAGAGGTTGATTGGAGCATCACCGGTAGCAATTGCTTCAGCGTAGGGACGGCAGCCTGCAAAAGAGCATTGACCACATTGGGTTTGCGGCAGCAGGGCATCAATTTGATCAATAACTGGACTGGATTCTACTTTAAAGACAACGGCCGCGAGCCCAAGGGCCAGGCCAAAAAAAGAGGCCAGAGCAATAAAGGCCAGAATACCGCTAAGCATCAGTTTAATCCCTTATCAAGGCCAGTAAAGCCAAGAAAGGCAATGGACATGAGTCCTGCGGTAATTAAACCAATAGGGGCACCCTGAAAAATTTCAGGCACATCAGCAACTGCCAGACGTTCACGTATGGAGGCAAAGATAATCATGACCATAGAAAAACCAATCGCAGCACCAAAGCCGAATAATATGGATTCAAAGAAACCATAGCCTGTTTGTACATTGAGTAAAGCAACGCCTAGTACCGCACAGTTAGTAGTGATTAATGGTAAAAACATGCCCAAAACCTGATACAGCATGGGACTGGTTTTATGAACCAGCATTTCAGTAAAATTAACGACGGCGGCAATGACCAGAATAAAAGCAATAGTTCGCAGATATTCAATATCAAGTGGCAAAAGGATATAATGATTGACCAGATAACTGGACGCTGAAGATAAAGTCAAAACAAAAGTGGTTGCCAGAGCCATGCCAGTGGCCACTTCAAGTTTTCGTGATGACCCCATAAAGGGACAAAGTCCCAAAAATTTCACCAGGACAAAGTTGTTCACAAAAATTGTGGAAACCAATAATAAAAAATATTCACTCATAAAAGAAAGTCGTATGTTATGTGTCGTTAGTCATAAGTCATATGTCATCAGCTGTTCATCACTAGTCTTTTGATTTGACTAGTGACTCTCGACTAAAGACTATTGACTTCTTTTTATTTAACCTTCATTCCAGGTTGTGCGCCGTTATCCTGATCGCCTTCAGGATTGAGGACCCATAAATCTTCACCGCCAGGGCCGGCAGCTAATACCATACCTTCAGAAATGCCGAAGCGCATTTTTCTGGGGGCCAGATTAGCGACCATTACAGTCAGTTTGCCTTCCAGATCTTCAGGTGCATAAGCAGACTTAATACCGGCAAAGACATTTCGGGTTTCGCCGCCTAAATCCAGTGTCAACTGTAGTAATTTATCGGCGTTTTCAACATGCTCTGCTTTAATGATTTTTGCAATGCGTAAATCAATTTTTGCAAAATCATCAAAACTAATCGTATCGTTGATTGGGTCAGCCTGTAAGTGTGAATCATCACATTCACTGACTATTGGTTTAGAATCAGCTTCTTCTTTTTTATGAGGCGCTGCTTTTTTTTCCTTTGTTGGGGTGCTGCTCTGGCTGGCCTTAATTTCTTCCTTAGAGGCATCAATCATAGCCTGCACTTTGTCATCCTCAACACGCATCATAAGCGGTTTGAATTTATTAATTTCATGTCCAGTCAGTGGTGTGTTTACATCATCCCACTGCATGGTCTCTATGTTTAAGAAGCCACATGTTTTTTCAGCCATGACCGGTAATACAGGACTCAGATAAATCATTAACTGACGGAACAGATTAAGCCCCATACTGCAGACATCATGAACTTCCTGCTCACGGCCTTCTTCCTTAATTGCCTGCCAGGGCTTTTTCTCATCAATGTACTGATTGGCTAAATCAGCCAGAGTCATGATTTCACGAATGGCTTTACTGAACTCACGTGCTTCATAGTGAACTGCAATTGAATTGGATGCCTGAGAAAATTGCGCAAATAAATCAGGTTCACTGACGGTCTCTGACAGAGTTGAGTTGAATTTCTTTTTCACAAAGCCAGCACAACGACTGGCGATATTAACCACTTTGCCCACCAGATCAGAGTTAACTCGCAGACGGAAGTCTTCGAGATTTAAATCCAGATCAGTCACACCATTGCCTAATTTGGCAGAAAAATAGTAGCGTAGATATTCAGGGTTTAATTCATTTAAATAAGTACGGGCTTTAATAAATGTACCACGTGATTTGGACATCTTTTTGCCGTCAACGGTTAAAAAACCATGAGAGAAAATTGCAGTTGGTGTTCTGAAACCTGAGCCGTGTAACATGGCTGGCCAAAATAATCCGTGGAAATAAACAATGTCTTTACCGATGAAATGATAGAGTTCTGTTTCACTGTCTGCTTCCCAAAAGCTGTCAAAGTTAATGCCTTTCTTGTCACACAGATTTTTGAAGCTTGCGATATAGCCAATAGGTGCATCCAGCCAGACATAAAAGAATTTATTCTCAGTGCCCGGGATTTCAAAACCAAAGTAGGGTGCATCACGGGAAATATCCCACTCCTGCAAACCGGCTTCAAACCACTCTTGTAATTTATTACTGATTTCATCCTGTAAATGTCCGGAACCAGTCCAGTCTTTAAGCATAGCTTCAAAATCAGGTAACTTGAAAAAATAGTGTTCAGAATCTTTTTCAATTGGCTTTGCACCGGAAACAACTGAAACAGCATTTTTTAATTCAGTGGTACTGTAAGTGGCGCCGCAGGCTTCACAATTATCTCCGTATTGATCGACAGCACCGCATTTTGGGCATTCACCTTTGATGAATCGATCCGGTAAAAACATTTCCTTTTCAGGATCGTAAGCCTGGGAAATGGTTCGTTTGCTGATATGACCTGCTTTATTAAGACGATTATAAATGGTTTCAGCAAAAAAACGGTTCTCCGGGGAGTGTGTGCTGTGATAATTGTCAAACTGGATAGCAAAATCTTTGAAATCAGCCTGGTGTTCTGTACTGGTGTCACTGATTAATTTCTCAGGAGTGATCCCTTCGGACTGAGCACGCAGCATAATTGGCGTGCCATGGGCATCATCCGCACACACATAGTAGCACTCGTGACCTTGCATTTTTTGAAAGCGTACCCATATATCTGTCTGAATGTATTCGACAAGATGCCCCAGGTGGATTGAACCATTGGCATAAGGCAGTGCACTGGTAACCAGAATTTTTCTTTTGTTAGATGTTGTGTTGTCAGAGCTTTCTTGTGTTGCCATCGCTTGAACTGCCTACAGATTAAGTTGAAAAAGTGAACAGGGTATCTTAACAATTATACCGCTTCTTACTCAAGTTCCGAAGCTTTATGACCGGTATCTTGATAAGAATCGAAAGTATTTATAAGTAATTTGAATTTATTTGAGAAATTGTCGGAAGTCTGTATAATAACTTACTAATTTACTCAAGAATTTATCTGTTTCAGAAATAATATAGCTGGAGTTTTCAAAAATGGCAACTGCTGAACAAGTTGAAGAAAAATTAAAAGAATTTATTGATCCCTACCTGGAAAGTGATTTGATCTCTGCACATTGCGTTAAAAACACGCAGGTTGATGGCACAAAGGCAGTTGTTGATATTGAACTGGGTTTCCCCCATCAAGGCTATGAAAAAGAACTCAGTGAAAAATTAACTGCCCTTTTAACAGAAGTTGATGGCATTGATGATGTACAAATTAATCTCAGCAGCCGCATTGTTGTCCATGCTGTGCAAAAGGGTGTTCAACCGATTCAAGGTGTAAAAAACATCATTGCTGTGGCGTCAGGAAAAGGTGGTGTCGGTAAATCCACAACAACAGTTAATATTGCTCTGGCTCTGGCTGCTGAAGGTGCATGCGTTGCTGTGCTGGATGCTGATATTTACGGCCCGAGTATGCCAAGAATGCTGGGTATCTCTGGTAAGCCTGAATCTGAAGACGGTCAGTCTCTGGAGCCCCTGGTTAATTATGGTATTCAAACCATGTCGATTGGCTTTCTGGTTGATGATGACACTCCGATGATCTGGCGTGGCCCAATGGTAACTCAGGCTCTGGAGCAATTATTTAAAGACACTCGCTGGAAAGATGTTGACTACCTGGTTGTGGATTTGCCACCGGGCACGGGTGATGTTCAGTTGACACTGGCACAAAAAATACCAGTCAGTGGTGCTGTTATTGTAACGACCCCTCAGGATATTGCTTTATTGGATGCTCGTAAGGGCCTGAAAATGTTTGAAAAAGTGAATGTTCCTGTACTGGGTGTGGTAGAAAATATGTCTACCCATATCTGTAGTAATTGTCAGCATGAAGAGCGTATTTTTGGTGAAGGCGGTGGTCAGCGCATGTCTGAGGAAGAGCATGTTGCTTTATTAGGCGCATTACCTCTGGATATTAGCATTCGCCAGCAGGCTGATGATGGTAAACCAACAGTGGCTGCCGAGCCTGACAGCCGTATTACAGAACTATACACTGATATCGCTCGTAAAATTGGTGCAAAACTAGCACTTAAGGCACGTGATTACACGAACAAGTTCCCTAAGATTGTAATTAAAAATGACTAATTAAGTCATTTACCTATCTTTGTGATAAGACTAAAAAGCTGGTTTACAGAAATGTAATCAGCTTTTTTTGCTTTTGAATTCGAACGCCACCCATGCTTTTTCTCTTGATTATAAATCAAACTCAAACCGTTACTATGGTCGTCTTGCCGGCATTTGTTAAATACACACTTCTATGAAGGTTCAAAATTCTACTGTATTATTTAATCTTATTTATTATCTGGTTGTCATATAAGTGTCATAATTATAGTGTGTAATATTGATGATAAGATAAAGTACCAGTTATGGGAGTGTCGATGTCACAAAAGAAGATCTTGCTGGTTGAAGATGAACTTGCCATTCGTGAAATGATGAAATTTGCTTTTTTTAAGAGCGATTATCTCTTACTTGAAGCAGAAGATGCTGAGGAGGCTCAGGTAATGATTACGAATGAACAACCTGATTTAATATTACTGGACTGGATGTTACCGGGTATCAGTGGTCTTGAATTAGCTCAGCGCCTTAAGAGAAGTGATTCCAGCAAGGAAATTCCTATTATTATGCTGACTGCCAGAGGCGAAGAAAATGATCGGGTTCGTGGTCTGGATGCGGGTGCGGATGATTATGTTACTAAGCCTTTTTCCCCCAGAGAATTAATGGCTCGCATTAAAGCCGTTTTGCGGCGTGTTGCTCCGGACCAGGATGGTATCATTGAGCTGGGAGGTATTCGCATGGACAGCGAAAAACACCGACTTTTTGTTGAGGATAAACCCTTTGAACTGGGGCCGACTGAGTATAAATTATTACACTTTTTTATGACTCATCCGGAACGCGTTTATAACCGAAGCCAATTATTAGATCGAGTCTGGGGCGGTGATGTTTATATTGAAGAACGAACGGTGGATGTTCATATCCGACGTTTAAGAAAAGTATTAACGGAATATAATGCAGAGCATCTTATCCAGACTGTACGTGGAGCGGGATATCGCTTCTCAATAGAATGAATCAGGATAAATATTACTTTTTCAATGAAATTTTCTGGATGTCTCTGAGTCTTATTGGACTGCTTCTTTTGGGCTATGCCATAGGCAGTCCCTGGTTTCTGTTTTCTCTTGGTTTATTAGCCTACATCTTCTGGCATTTGAGACAATTAACTCGTTTGATCTTGTGGCTGTCAAAAAATGAGCTGGATATGCCGCCTGATGCCGGTGGTTTTTGGGGTGATGTTTTTCACCACCTCTATCGTATTCAACGCCATAATCGTCACCGCCAGGAAAAATTACTGGTGGTACTCAACCGCTATAAAGAATCAACCGAAGCAATGCCAGATGCAACGCTTATCCTGGGGCGTAATTGGGAAATAGAATGGTTTAATTCAAAATGTGAAAATTACTTTGACTTGAAAAAAAATCAGGATATTGGGCAGTTGTTTACCAATTTGATCCGCAGTCCAACCTTACTGGCTTTTATAGAAAAGCAAAGTATTAAAAACAGGAATAAAGTCAAAACAGGTAACATGGCTACGAGTCAGCAAACCCTGGAACTTCCCTCACCGGATAATAAAAGAATATTATCAATTCGACTGATTCCTTATGGCAATAAATATTTGTTAATTGCCCGTGATGTGACCAGCATCCAAAAACTAAAAACCATGCGTCGTGATTTTGTGGCCAATGTGTCCCATGAATTAAGAACACCTTTAACCGTTATTTCCGGCTATCTTGAAACCCTGGAAGATCATCTTAAGGATGAGCCTGTTTATACCAATTCAATTCATCTGATGCAGCAACAGTCTCATCGTATGTGTCATATCGTTGAAGATTTACTTTTGCTCTCGACGATTGAAAGCAATGAGCAGCGAGTATTAAAGAATGAATTCATTGATATGAATGCATTGATTATGATGTTGAAAAAAGAAGCGCTTGTCCTGAGTCATGGTAGACATGTAATTGAGGCTGAGAGCCCCTCCGGGCTGAAATGGCTTAAGGGTGACAGGAATGAGTTGCAGAGTGCTTTTTCAAACCTGGTCAGTAACGCTGTTCGATATACTCCTGATGAGGGACAGATTACCATACGATGGTTTACTGATGAAAAAAATCAGGCTTGTTTTGAGGTACAGGATAATGGCGAAGGTATTGCTGAGCAGCATGTTGAGCGATTAACTGAGCGATTCTATCGTGTTGATGTTGGCCGCTCCAGAGATACGGGTGGAACAGGTCTTGGGCTTGCAATTGTTAAGCATGTTATTACTCATCACCAGGGTAAATTAGTAATTCTTAGTCAACTGGGTATGGGGTCTATTTTTCGTTGTGTGTTTTCGAAACAGATGGTGAAATAAGCTTTTATATGTTAAAAAAAATGCTAACAGGATTCCTGTGGATTTTAATGGGTCTTGCCAATACAAGTACTTTATCGATGAATTTGCAAGCTGCTTCGACTTCCCCCCTGCAGCCTCTCTCACAAACTATGGATGCTCAATTTCTGCCGTATCAAAAAGTCAGTGGTGTGTCGGGAAATTTGACCAGTGTCGGTTCAGATACTCTGGCTAACCTAATGACTCTCTGGGCTGAAGAATTTAGACGGTACTATCCTAATGTTAATATTCAAATCCAAGCATCAGGATCATCAACTGCCCCTCCATCTCTGACCGAAGGCACATCAATCCTGGGTCCCATGAGTCGAAAAATGAAGTCAAAAGAACTGGCAGCATTTGAAGATAAATTTTCCTATAAACCGACAGCAATTCCTGTTGCAATTGATGCTCTGGCTGTTTATGTGAATAAAGATAATCCGATTAATGGCATCACCCTTACGCAGCTTGATGCCCTGTTTTCTTCAACTCGAAAGTGTGGGAATAATAAAAATATTGAACAATGGGGGGAGTTGGGGTTAACAGGAAGTTGGGCTTCAAAAGGGTTGCAGTTGTACGGCCGCAATTCAGTTTCTGGAACATATGGTTACTTTAAAAAGCGAGCTCTATGCCAGGGAGATTATAAAAAAAATGTTAACGAACAACCAGGTTCTGCATCGGTTGTGCAATCAATCACAGCATCAATTAATGGCATTGGTTACTCTGGTTTTGGGTATAAAACATCGGGTGTAAAAGCCGTGCCTTTATCGAGAACTGAAGGAGGACCGTTCATACCGGCCACCATTGAAACTGCTGCAACAGGCCAATACCCTTTATCTCGATTTTTATATATTTATATCAATAAAAATCCCAATCATGCCTTGCCGCGCCTGGAAAAAGAATTTTTCAAAATGATACTGTCACAACAAGGTCAAAAAGTGGTTCTTAAAGATGGTTATGTCCCTCTGCCGGAAAATGTCATTGAACAAGTCTTAAAAATGATAGAATGATGCTTTAGTTCTAGTGAATAAGTGCAATTTATTTAGATTTTTTTAAAGTTTTTTTGTCAACTGTCGATAAATCATATATGCTGGATTTATTCGGTGCGGGTAACAGTACCGTTCGTTTAGGAAATCATCAATCCTACATAAATTTATTTAACTTTTTATTATAATGGGCCAAGTGGAACTATCGTGTTTATTTCATCTAAGCAAAAAAAATTACTACAAGAAACTCAGGATGAGCTGGCAACACTAAAAAAGGATTATAGTGTAATTGAAACGGAGTTGAGGGAAGAAAAATCTAGAAACGAAGCTCTGGAGCAGCAACGGCTCCAGGAAGAGGAACAGCTTGTGTTATCTCAGGGACTTTTTCAGAGCTTTCAGACCTTTGGCCAATCACTGGCTGACTTTCAGGTATCGCTCAATACTATGGCAACCACGTTGAGAGAAGAAAAATCAGTGGCTGTAAAAGCGGCTGAGGTCTCGGTAACAACCCGGGATAATATCAATAATATTGCCAGCAGTTTACATAAAATGTCCGGAGATACAAAGACAAATTCAGAGGCTGTGAACGGACTCAACAAACATGCAGATAATATTGGTGGTTTTGTTAAAGTCATTAGAGACATCTCTGAGCAAACTAATTTATTAGCTCTTCATAGGGAGGATCTTTAGAGGTTGAATTGAAGCCAGTTTGATGATCAAATAGAAGTTACCAGACCACTATTTATTCACTTCAAAAAGACTTCAA
>JADGEM010000058.1 GCA_016744375.1 Gammaproteobacteria bacterium | reverse complement strand
TCTACTGCTTGTATTTTAAACGATTGAGAAAATCTTTTTTTCATTTTTTGCCTCTAACTGTAAAAATTTAGAGGCGACAACTAGTCTGACACAGGGGGAGAGTGTGCACTGAGTATCAGTTCCTAGACTTTGAATTTGGCCACTAACTGCTCAAGCATTTCAGAGAGTTTTAATAATTGTTCACTTGAGCTATTAGTATCCTGTGCCTTTTCTTGGGAAAATGTGGCATGCTCATGTATTTTTTGGATGTTTTCGCTAATATTTGCGGTAATAATACTTTGTTCTTCTGCCACCTTGACAATTTCTTTATTTTTTGAGGAAATTGTCCTGACTGAATTATCAATTTCATGTAATGCATTTTCAGCCTCTCTGGCTCCATCAGTTGTTTGATTCGCCAGCTCAGCACTTTGTTTCATTTTCTCAACTGCCGTTGCAGAATTACTCTGCAGCTTTTCGATGATATGTTGAATTTCAGTGGTTGCTTCCTGTGTTTTATATGATAGTTGTCTGACTTCATCAGCAACCACTGCAAATCCACGTCCCTGATCACCGGCTCGAGCGGCTTCAATCGCTGCATTGAGTGCAAGAAGGTTAGTTTGTTCTGCAATTTCTTTAATCGTGTGGAGAACCTGTGAAATGTTTTGGCTGTCATCGACCAGTGCGACTGAAATATCACTGGCATCATTAACACTTTGAACCAGAATGTTTAATTGCCCAGCGACCTGCCGGGTAATTGTATTGCCCTGTTTAGTGTCCTGCAGTGTTTTTTTGACAGCATCTTCGGCTTCTAATGAACTGGAAGAAACTCTATTGGAGCTGGTGGATAGCAGTTGAACAACTTCAGAAATACTTTCAATCTTTAAATATTGTTCCCTGATGCTATTTAAAGTATCACTGGTGATGTTATTCAGCTGTGTGGATGAATCTGCCAGATTGTGACTGGCATTTGAGACATCCTGGATGATAACCTGGAATTCCTCTAATAAACTATTAATGACATCTGCAGTCAAGCCAAACTCATCATTGGCTTCTGCCTGGACTCTCTGTTTAAGGTCCTTTTTTTCTTCAATAATGTAAACTGTTTTGCGAAATGATTCCAAAGGGGGAATAATGACTCGGCGGAAAATGATTAAAGCAAGCAAAAGGCCGACAATAAAAATAACGGAATTTAAAATAATCCCAGTCCAGAATGTTTTTTGAATAGCCTGCTGTTCTTCTTCCATGGAATAGGTGATGCGAATGGCACCGATGATAGTTCCTTCTGGGACTTGATGACAAAGAAGGCAATTGACACCATTGTAGTTTTTCTTGGCAACCAGAGGTTTCAGATAGCGAAGAACCGGTTTGCCATCAAGTTCTCCCCACTCAGTTATGCTTTCACCCATCATTACTTTTTTATCCAGATCGTCGACAACCTGATTCTCAGGGGCATCACTGCTACCAGGTGGGTGACCTTTACCGTGAAGTACTCGTAATTCGATAATATTTTTATTACTCAGAATTTTATCATGGAGTATTTTTTTATTTGCAATTGTTCCGGTTAACATCATTGTATTGAGGCTGTCAAAATAGTTTGTTGCCGTACCTTGCATTTGCTTTATGATGCTTTGCTGTGACTGGCTGGCTTGATTATTGGTATAAAACCAGTTAGAGAGTGACATGGCTATCAGGAAGATAAAACCCAGTGGGACAATAATTTTGAGGCCGACAGATAATTTTATTTCACGCTTATTCATAAGTGACAACCAGATAAGATAATGAATTGCTATATAATATATCGGCTGTTTTAATAAAAACCTTAGTATTTATTGGTTAATAACTAAGTTGTTTCTTTATCGGGGATCAATATGTTGTTGTCAAGATACTTTTCTATCTGGATGCCATATGCACCATTTGAGAGGGATTTTTTAATAACATAGGGGGTATTTGTAAAAGAAATATCACCTTTTTTTAAATCAATAATACGTTCATTCTTTTCTTGCTTATCAGAGCCTAGAATTAATAAGATACGGGGTTTAATACCTTCTTCATTATCTGTTTCAATAATGATGCCTACTTCTCCAGAGTTCATTTCCACCAGGCTTCCTGGGGCGTAGATGCCAATGAAGTGAATAAAATGACCCAGAATTGTTTTATCATAAAGTGAATTTTTGCATTGATAGATATGCCGGCAGGCATCTAATGTTGTTATCCCCTTACTATATGGCTTGTCGGATATCATTGAATCATATGAATCAAGGATAGCAATAATTTTGGCATAATAGGGGATGCGCTCAGCAGTAATTCCACGGGGGTAACCAGAGCCGTCGAGGCGTTCATGGTGGCAATAGGCGACGTCGACTGCACCGGGAAAAATGCCAGACTTTGAGATCAGTAGCTTTTTCCCATAAATAGGATGTTGCTGCATGATCTTTATTTCTTCTTCACTGAGGTTGTCCTGTTTTACTAACAAAGCTTGCGGGACTCGAATTTTCCCGACATCATGCAGCAAACCACAGACACCAATGTTTTGCAGCTCTAATTCCCGAAAGCCAAGTTCTCTTCCCAGTGCAATCGCATAGATGCAAACTCTTAAAGAGTGCTCTGCAGTATAATTGTCCTTGTTGCGAATCTGAGTCAACCAGACTAAAGCGGAATCATTGCGTAAAATACTATCGACGCAATCATCAACAACCTCGTTAACCTGCTGAACATCTAATTCACCGCTGAGGCGAATGGTGTCAAGTATCGCACTGGTTTGAGAGCAGGCATCTTTGTAGGCTGAGCGGACATGATTTAATTCCTGATCAATTGGAATTTTATTAATATAGGTAATTCTTTCCTGCGGAAGAGCTTCATCCGGCTGGCTATCCTGTTCAATATGCCATTGTTGTTTGGCAGCTCGGACATAGACGTATTCACAGACCTCTTTCAAAGCGTGCAATTCATCTGGGGTATTAATTTGAAATCCCTGATAGATAAAATCAGTCTCTTCCCAGGGGCGATCCAGGCGGGAGACATACATCCCTAATTCAAGCAGATCAACGGAGCGTTTTAATTCAATATATTCAGTTGAGGTCGCTTCAGCCATTTATCTCTATTGCCATTAATTACAGTTAAATATTGGAATGATTTCAGCATAGCAGTTAAAATGGTTTTATTCTAATATCCAGTTAACATTTTTATGTGCTTTTTCTTTACAGGTATTTAAAACAAATTGTTTTCTTCCTCTCAACTCCTTAAGCAATATTCTATTCGTGTCTCAAAACGGGCAAAATATATGCGTTTGACTGTTTCTTTGGAAAAAGGGGTTGTGGTGGTTGTTCCCACATCTATGAGTCAACGTGCTATGGTAAAATTAGCCTCGGAATTTGTTAGTAGCAAGCAGCTTTGGCTGACCGAGACGATTAATAAACTACAGCAGCGAAAGCAATCATCTCCGACGATTGAAATGTGCCAATTGCCTGAAACTATTACTTTGAAAGCTATAGAGCAGGTGTTTTTTGTCAACTATCAATCAGTCACTACAGATGAAGGGCATTCTAATGCTGATGGCTCTTCTCCCGCGGCTAAAGCATCAATAACGCTGCAGCAAACAAATACCTATGAATTAGAAATTAGTGGTGATTTAAGTGATAAAAAAAAGGTTTTTGCTCTATTGGAGGCTTTTTTTAAATCTTATGCCCGCCATTATCTGGAGCAAAGGCTCACTCAGTTCAGTCAGGAATTTAATTTACCCTATAACCGTTTGACGGTCAGGGCCCAAAAAACGCGTTGGGGGAGTTGTTCTTCAAAGAAAAATATTAATCTGAATTATCGCCTGCTTTTTATTGACAAAGAATTATTAGATTATATCTTGTTGCATGAATTGGTTCATACGATACATATGAATCATTCTAGATTGTTTTGGGAATATTTAGAATCGATAATGGAGGATGCATGTAATAGAGATAAGCAGGTTAATCAGATAACCAAAGAACTGCCATGCTGGATTTTTCATTAACCCTTTTTAAAATATGGAGGTATTTTAAAATTTAGCCATCATTTCCTGCTTAAGGCATTAAATCTTTATCAACAAATTGCTCGTATTCATCACTGTATTCTGATTCCGATTTTTCATCATCGTGCTGTTCAAGAGAACTCCAGATATTTCTGGTTAAAAACCAGATAATAAATGTCACACCCAAAGCACCAATAATAATGAGAGAATGCATCTCAAGGGAATTAAAGAAACCTGACCCCACCGAGCCGAGCGATGCAAGGTTTTCAGGAGACTGCTGTTCGATTAGACCTTCTATGCCAATGATAAGCATGAATAAAGGGATTGGCACAAGAAGTATGGTGAGCTTCTCAAGCATATGACGTATAGCAGGTGTTAATTTAGCAATAAATTGATGGTTTTTAAATTTATTGCTAATAGGTAGATGAATATGGTTAATCATTATCTGGTTCCCCCCAGGTTGATTTTTACTGAATTATAGACCGTTTGATAAATATGGCAATACTGGTAGATCCTAAATATTCAGTGCTAATGCTAAGAAAAAAATATGACACCATGATGACAGGGTGTAAAATATTTATTAAATTCTTTCAGGTGTCTTTATCAATAAATTCTAATATGAAAATGCATAACTCATACCAATATCCGTTTTTTTTAAGTAATTGAAATTTAATTATAAAATATTTTAGTGTAAAAATACTCTTGAAAATATCGCACAAAAAAAAGGCATTTTTTTAATAATGGATCTTTTTAGTGCACTGAAAAAATTAGCATTGTCTATGATAGACTATTGGTAAATACCCTAGGAGTGGTGATGCAAAAACAGGTTAAACAAACTCAGTGCTGGTTGGATAGTATTATTATTGAGCATAATATTTGTCCTTTTGCTAAAAAAGAACGGGACAAAGGAAGCATACATTTCTGTGTTAATGAGAATTTAGACTTAGCTCAGATATTAGAAAATTTATTATTAGAGTGTGAGCGACTGGATGAAAACCCGGAGATTGAAACAACTCTGTTTATCATGACTCAATTTGCTGAGGACTTTAATGATTACCTGGACATGCTGGATATTGCTAACCAGTTATTGATTGATCAAGGTTATGAAGGGGTTTATCAATTAGCCAGTTTCCATCCGAATTATTGTTTTTCCGATAGTGTTGAAACTGATCCAGCTAACTATACCAATCGTTCACCTTATCCGACCCTGCATCTCATCCGGGAAGAAAGCCTGGAAAAAGCATTGAAGCATTATCCACAGCCTGAACTGATCCCTGAACGCAATGTTCGTTATTGCCAGGAGTTGGGTTTGAAAAAGATGCAGTCAATGTTTGAAAAATGCCTAAATGAATAGTTTATGGCAGTAAGAATAATACAATGATCTCAGCATTTAAAATTCTCTGCTGGATTGGTTTACTGGCTATTTTTAGTTCAACTATTTCAAAAAATCCAGCACTGCCACTTCTGGTTGTTCACCTCAATGGTGATCATATGGTTATTGGAATGATTGCCTCGGTCTCTGCTCTTACCGGTATTTTATTCAGTCTCCCGGCAGGTTTTTTCTCAGATAAAATCGGTCGCCATCGAATGTTGCTGATCTCAGGCTTTATTTTTGCAACGGCACCGTTTTTATATTTATTCGCTGATGAACTTTGGCAAATCGCCCTGATACGTTTTTACCATGGTCTGGCAACTGCAATCTTTGGTCCGGTGGCAATGGCTTTGGTGGCTGATTTGTATCATGAATCCAGGGGAGAGAAGATGGCCTGGTTTTCCACGGCAACCCTCCTTGGTCGTTTTTCTGCCCCTGCAACGGGTGGAGCAATTCTGGCTTTTTATGGAAGGGCGGAAACGGGTGCAGGAGCCAGTGATGCCTTTAACCTGCTTTATATCATCTGCGGTATTACGGGATTACTGGCATTGGGTGGTCTTTTTTTTCTGTCTGAGTCCAGAAAGAACAGGCAGAGCCAGCTTTCACCGCAACGTATAAATAACTGGCGAGCAGAACTTCGTGGACTTTTATCTCATCGAGCCATTATGATCACCTGTGTTGTCGAGGCGTCTATTTTATTCAGTTTTGGTATCTTTGAAACTTTTCTGCCCATCCGAGGTCTCAGCCTTGGGCTTTCTCCCTGGGATATTGGCCTTTGTATTTCATCTCAAATTATCACTATTGCTCTGTCCAAACCCCTGCTAGGGCGTGTTTCTGATCAATACGGGCGGTCGCCGCAAATTGTTATTGGGACTATTTTTACCAGTGTCTGTATGTTGGTACTGGCTTTTTCAAATTCATTTTACTTCATACTAGGCGGGAGTATCCTTTTAGGATTAGGTATTTCTATTGTCACCTCTGCCAGCGCTGCGCACATTGCTGATCTGAGTAAACAGGGCTCTCATGGTTCATCTATGGGGATGCTTGGTTCTGTCATGGATATCGGTCACACAGCAGGTCCTCTGGCAGGAGGAATTATTGCAGTAGCATTTGGTTTAACCGCTTCTTTTATTAGTGGCAGTATAATTCTGATTGCCAGCGCTTTTTACTTTATCTGGCAAAAGAACTAAAGCCTGATAGTCACGCGACTATATTTTAAACAAGGTATTGTAATTAATCTTAATGTACTTGCACAGGAATAAATTTCAATCACAAATGGGGTTATTGCCATGAGCCTATAATGTTTGATCGCATGTACTATTATCTTATATATTCCCCTTCTCTAAAATTTGTGAAATGGTTTATTCGCCACGCATTTTACGAACCTCAGGGTAAAGTCTTTCAGTCTTTAAAATGATATGATTCTCTATCATATCAAAGACTTCATTGGTGTCATTAATAAATGCTTGATGATCTTTTATGCGCAAATGATTATTGTAAGTCCACTGTTTAGCATATTGTTTTATAACACGTTTAATTTCTGAGGAGCTGGACAAGAAATTATTCGCAACAACTTTAACTTCAGAGGTGCTGCTGACTAGCATCTCTTTAAAAAAATCTCTGTCTTCACGCTCCATTTGATTTTTAATCATGCTGAGAAGTTCATAAAATAACTCGTTCGTGACTTGTGTGTCACAAATACTGCGTTTTTTTATCATATACAAAAAGATTTTTATTCTCTCTGCTATTTTATGATTAGTTTCATACAAACTATTAAAATCTGTCATTTTTTATTCCTTATCAGTTGTTCTTAATATATTATGTCCTTCTACTGATTAAAATGATTTATATCATATAAATATAATGCTTGAAAACTATCTGTAAAATAGAAAAAAAAGGAACCAGAGGTATTAAATTATGTACAGCTGGCCTAATACAAAAAATGTCCCCTTGTGAGAATTGCCCATTTAGTGCTAATGTCATTAAAATAAATACTTTTCCATAATTTAAATATGGACAATTTATTCAGAAAACGAAATCATCCCAGAAATTTATGGATTTTTTAGAAATCAAATTATTGGGTGAAATTCTCATCTCGCTGGTAAAAAACTGCTACCGGGATTGTATCGTGAGTAATGAGTAAAAGAGCAATGCTCATGGTAAGAAAGCTCCTTTATAAACGAATAATGAAATGAAATGGTAATTAATATATAATCATATACTAATTGTTTTCACTTTTACAAAGGACAATAGGTATATATACTTTAGAACCGTCTCTATCCTCATTGGTATTTATCGATAATTTATGATGTTTCTAAATTTTATTGCTCGATAGCAAGAACAACATCTAATCAATATCATTTTATTTGGCAAGTGACATAATTAAAGAAGAATGTAGTATGAAAATTTTTATAATATCACTGATAAAATTTTTTTTTAAAAAATCTTTCCAGAAAAACAACGGTTTAAATGGATTATTATTAATTTTTATATTCTTTTCAATACCATTACATGCTGAAACTCACTATATATATCCCAGTGACATTATTAATCAGACAGAACCTGCCGCAAGATCGATGAACACTACAGGAGAACTGTATAGGCAAAGATACCCTCATTTGTTGTACGCTAGTGATTTTGAGCCACGTTATCGTTCAACCAGCAGGAGTAACTTCAGGGTACCTTCATTTTCAAATAATAGCGGGCAAAGACACACTAATATTCTGTATGTCAGTGACATTGAGCCAGACAAGCACTTAAGCAGACAGATAAATAAACCCAGGCGACTTCCATTTCAGAAACAGAGTAGACAAAGGTATCCTAATGTATTGTATGCGAGTGATATTGAGCTCAACAATCGCTTGATCAGACAGAAAAATATAGAGGCTTTATATTCATTTCAAAAAAGGCAGGAATCACTGCGTTCTGTTCCTGTGCCATTGTTTCCTCTCTATAAAAGGAATGCATCTAAAATACAATCAAATACGATTCCAAACATTATTGATCCAACAGACTATAGTTACCTCGGTTCCCACTTTAACAATGTTGGTTTAAATACCAGAGCTGTTCGTCAATATGGTATTCTCACGAGTATGGGGATATTTCCAGAGCAATGGGATTAATTTAGCAATCAATAATGTTTATATGTCAGCGGTGCCTATTAATTCATTCACTAAGAGCCCATTTAAATAATCTGAATATTAAATAGTTTGACCATAAAAAACTCATTCACAAAGAGGTGAAAAATCTGTGTCCACTCTTTTCCACATTGAAGAAGAAATAATACTTAAATCATGGGACGATATCATCAATCGTCCTGACTACAAATCTTCAATTAAACCTAAAAAATTTAATTTCATTCATATATCAGCTTCCTATTCATTCAAAGATGAAAGCGCACATTGTGGTATCAGCAATTGTCTAAAAGAGCACTCTCGTGGTTATTTAGTGAGTACTTCAGATGAAAATGAAACGAATCTCTGTGAAAATTGTGGGCAGAAATATTTTAATGTGAGCTTTGAAAAACAGAAAAAAATCATTCAAGATGAAAACATCACTAGAAAACAGAAAGTTCAATTAAATAAAATACTGGAACAAAACAGTGTCAGAGAGAAAGTTAATGAGCTTAAACAGGCACCTAAAGGGGCCAACTGGCTTTATTATGTCCTAACCAGCTTTCGTGATACCTACCCCATAGAATTATTGACGGCATTAAATGAACTAGCAACCAAAACAGATAATACGACGACTCTTTCAGAACTTATTGAAAATGAATGCGATCGCTCCCAACAGGAAGAGATTGAGACATTACAGGGTTTAAGTATCTTTACACTGGATGTCCGAGAAGAACTCATTGTAAAAATATTAAAACCGTTAATTGCACTGGAAAAACTGGCTAATGAACCTGATGAAAACCCTTCACTCACCCGTTATTGTAAATGGGCAAACAGTCTGGATGAACAATTTGCCCTGGTTGAAGGATTGATTGAAGCAGGCCAGTTATTTTTCACGCCTTTTAACTTAGAACGGTTAAAGAGTATTCCTTTACCAAAATCAAAGGCTCGTTTAGTTCAATCATTAGACTGGAGCGTTAACAAAGCCGCTAAAAAAGCATCAAGAAACAATTAAAACGGCCTATATCTAATTCATAGATATAATTTCATCTTCCGTTAAATACCGCCATTCACCATCACCCAATTCGTCATCTAAAGTGATTGTGCCAATACTGACACGGTGAAGCGCTTCAACATGATTGCCCACGGCAGCAAACATACGTTTAACCTGATGGTAGCGGCCTTCTTGAATGCTTAACAATGCCTTCTGTTTAGATTGTAAAATAAGCTGTGCAGGCAGTGTCGGTTTTAACTCGTTATTGAGTAACAGTCCTTTTTTAAAGAGCTCAACAATGTCTGCACTAATATTTTCAGCTAAATCAACTTGATAAGATTTCTGACAGTTTCTTTTAGGTGAGGTAATACGATGTGACCATTGGCCATCATCAGTGATAATAACTAATCCAGTGGTATCAACATCTAACCGTCCGACAATATGCAGACGGTCACGTTTATCAATATCAATCAGATTTAAAACCGAAGGATGTACTTCATCTTGAGTTGAACAAATATAGCCCAAAGGCTTATTCAACATCAAATATCGATGACCCAAAGCTGATATCTGCTCACCAAAATAAAATACTTGATCACTCATTTTAACTTTAAAAGCTGTGTTTTTTATGCATTCAAGATTAACAGAAATCTGACCCGATGAAATCGCTTTTTTAGCAAAAGAGCGGCTCAGGTTTGTATTTTGACAAATGTATTTATCGAGTCTCATGAGAATATTTAATTGGACTTCCGTCATTAACTAAAAATACTAAAGAAATATTAACAGGTTTCATAAAACTATAAAAATTATTGTTTGTGATTAATACATACAGAGATTAAAAGTTTACTCATTACGATATTATAAAGCTTGTTCAAAACTGCTCTGATTTCTCAATGTGGCCATTATTATTCAATACACTGGAATCAACGCATACCCCTTGGCCTGGTAACCAATTAGGGAACAGAAAGTGTTGCTCACCAGAGGTGCACATTCAAGCAATGCCTCAGGCATCACGCCCATACGGTTGGATGCAATGGCACACACCTCCAGTGTCACGCCTTCTTTATCCGCCAAATTCCACAAACTGGACTGAATCTGTTCCACGGCAGCCAGTGCCTCGCCCTCAAACTTGCTGTTGTCCTGGGTAATGAAAGTGGTGCTGAGTCCGCGAAAGGTAAAAACCATCAGTGGCTTGACACCCTGTTGCAGGAGATCGTCATATGTTCGGGCGATCACCTGGAGCTGGCGGGAGAGTTTGACTGGGTTATCGGCGTTGATGTCCCACACCACTTTACCTTCAGTAACCCCGCTCAGGGCCGCTTGATCATTGATTTTCGGCATTAGAATAATCCTTCTTGTTGGTGAGCTTAAAAAAGAGCATCCTAAAAGGATAGGAAATTTAATAGTACTTTTCAATTAATAAATCGAAAATGTAGCCTTTTTAATCTTTCTTGATTATTCATAAAGCTCTGCCATGTTATAAGATTGATATACTAGGTGGTTTTTAGGATAATTGGCCAAAATCTGTTCCCATGACTACTGGCTACTCAAATTCTATCAGCATGCTGATGGTTTCCATTATGGCATCCGGCTCAAGGTAATCAATGCCCACTGGCCAGAAACTTTGATCAACTTTTAGTATCAAAGAAGGGTAAGAGTTTACCTTCATCTGCTGAGTTTTGTGTATTTGTTTTTCCAGTTTAAGCTGTGTGTGCTCTGCTTGCAGTTGAGATTGAAATAATGTTGTGTCGAGCCCAATTTCACCGGCTAGTTGGATGAGAACGGATTCATCTGAAGGGTTAAGTGCTTTCTGGTAATAGGCTTTTTGAATGGCATCAACCATTGCTTCCTGATTTTGATACTCAGTGTGTTTGTCTGACTTATTATCAAAAGTATGAGCTGCAATTACAGCACGACAGGCCGGGTAGGTTGCTCGTCTCGGATGAGTCTGCTTCCAGTTAATCCAGAAATCATAATTAAACTGAACCTTCGGTACCTTTTGTTCAATGCGCTTCCAGGTTGTCTGTAATTGCTGACGCATTTCAGCGGGCATGGCTAATTCTGTGTCAGCAGCAAGCCCACCAAGAAGAGAACTAAACTCAATGCTTTCAGGCAGCTGCAGTCGTACCTTTTGTAATACAGGTTTAAAGGCATAACACCAACTGCACATTGGGTCGTGTATGTAATAGAGGTGATTAATAAAGTTAAACTCCTAAAACTTTAATCCTGATCAGTAACTCAGAACCGGTGATAACCAGCGTTCGGCTTCATCCACAGAGATCCCCTTACGTTGTGCATAATTTTCAACCTGGTCTTTATGAACTTTACCGGTGCCGAAGTAGCGAGCCTGAGGATGTGCTAGATACAAGCCTGAGACGGCTGCTGCCGGCATCATTGCATAGCTGCTGGTGAGTTCAATGCCAGCCTGATTTTTGGCATCTAACAATGACCATAGTGTTGCTTTTTCGGTATGATCGGGACAGGCTGGATAGCCGGGAGCGGGTCGAATTCCCTGATATTGTTCTGTGATAATAGCGTCATTATCCAGTGTTTCATCAGCAGCATAACCCCAGTACTCTTTTCGTACCCGTTCGTGCATGGTTTCAGCAAAAGCTTCGGCCAATCTGTCCGCCAGAGCTTTAAGCATAATGGACTGGTAATCATCATGATCTTTTTCAAACTCGGCAAGTTTATGTTCAATGCCAATGCCGGTAGTCACTGCAAAGGCGCCAATATAGTCTTGTATGCCGGTGTCTTTTGGAGCAATGGTGTCTGCCAGACATTGATTGTATTTGCCCAAAGGCTTTTTCATCTGCTGGCGCAGGAAGTGGAGGGTTTCTAGCACTTCGGTGCGTGCATCATCCTGATAAAGTTCCACATCATCATTATTGATACTATTGGCCGGGTAGAATCCAATAATAGCATTGGCCGTCAACCATTTTTCATTGATAATCTTATCCAGCATATCGGTAGCATCCTGATAGACTTTGCGGGCTTCTTCACCATACTTTTCATTGTCTAAAATCGCAGGGAAACGGCCTTTGAGCTCCCAAGTCTGAAAAAACGGGCCCCAGTCAATGCGTTTTTTTAAGTCAGCTAATGGAAAATCAGTAAAAGTTTTAGTGCCCAGTAAGCTTGGCTTTACGGCACCTGTTTCTTTGCTCCAGTCGATAGGCAGTTTATTTTTTTGTGCTTGTTCAATACTAATCTGATTGGTTTTACCGGCTTTATTGGCTCGTGCATCTCGAATCGATTGATATTCAGCTTTAATAGACTGTACAAAGCCACTTTTTAATTTTTTAGATAACAACTTCTGGCTGACACCAACTGCACGTGATGCATCAGTAACATGCACAACCGGATGTTCGTATTCAGGCTCAATTTTTACAGCAGTGTGGATGCTGGAGGTGGTGGCACCGCCCAGCATAATAGGAATATTAAAGTCCTGACGCTGCATTTCTTTAGCAATATGAACCATTTCATCCAGTGAAGGTGTAATGAGTCCAGACAAACCAACAATATCACAGTTCTCTTCTTTGGCTTTTTTCAATATGTCTTCCGCAGGGACCATAACGCCCATATCAATGACATCAAAATTATTACATTGCAGGACAACACCGACAATATTTTTTCCAATGTCATGTACATCACCCTTAACTGTGGCCATTAATATTTTACCATTATTGCTGATAATGGATTGACCGTTTTGGGCTGCTTCTGCTTTTTGAGCATCAATATAGGGCATCAGCCAGGCAACGGCTTTTTTCATAACCCGTGCTGATTTGACCACCTGAGGCAAAAACATTTTTCCGCTGCCGAATAAATCACCCACCGTATTCATACCATCCATTAACGGGCCTTCAATCACCTCAATAGGTTCATCAAATTTAAGGCGGGCCTCTTCGGTATCTTCATCAATGTAATCAGTGATGCCCTTGACCAGAGCATGACTGAGCCGGGCGGCAACATCCAGCTCACGCCAACTGAGATCAACCACGCGGCCTTTACCGCCGATGGCATCACCACGATAGTCTTCAGCCACTTCAAGCAATGCATCGGTTGCATCTGAAGTTCTGTTAAGCACCACATCTTCTACTTTATCTCGTAATTGTTTTGGGATGTCATCATAGATGGCTAACTGACCGGCATTGACAATACCCATATCCATACCAGCCTGAATCGCATGGTATAGAAACACGGCATGAATGGCTTCGCGAACGGGATTGTTGCCTCGAAAAGAAAAAGAAACATTGGAGACACCGCCGGATACTTTGGCATAAGGCAGCGTTTTTTTAATAACACGTGTTGCTTCAATAAAATCAACACCATAATTATTATGTTCATCAATACCGGTTGCCACAGCAAAAATATTAGGGTCAAAAATAATATCTTCTGGTGGAAAGCCAACCTGTTCGGTTAAAATCTTGTATGAACGGGTACAGATATCAATTTTTCTTTGTTGAGTATCAGCCTGTCCTTTTTCATCAAAAGCCATAACAATGGTGGCTGCACCGTAGCGACGGATCAGCCGGGCATGATGAATAAACAGTTCTTCACCTTCTTTCAGGCTGATAGAGTTCACAATGCCTTTACCCTGTATGCATTTAAGGCCTGCTTCAATAACGTCCCATTTTGAGGAATCCACCATGATCGGTACTTTTGCGATTTCAGGTTCAGCAGCAATGAGATTTAAAAAGCGGGTCATGGCGGCTTCGCCATCCAGCATGGCTTCATCCATATTGATGTCAATAACCTGTGCACCACTTTCAACTTGCTGCTGGGCTACTGAAATGGCTTCCTCGTAATTTTCTTCTTTGATCAAACGTAAAAATCGGGCTGAACCAGTGACATTAGTGCGTTCACCAACATTAATGAAGAGTGAATCATCGTTGATATTAAAGGGTTCCTGGCCTGAGAGGCGACACTGTTTGTTTCCTTCAGGGATAGTTCGAGGGGCATGTTTTTCAATAGCTGATTTTATTGCCCGAATGGTATCCGGTGATGTACCGCAGCAACCACCGATAATATTGATAAAACCGGATTTAGCCCATTCTTCAAGTTGTTCAGCCATTTCTTCTGGTGATTCGTCATAACCGCCTAATTCATTTGGCAATCCAGCATTGGGATGCGCAGAGACAGCACAGCTGGAAATGTCAGCCAGCTCTTTAACATAAGCACGGAGGTCACCTGCACCTAATGCGCAGTTTAAACCAATGGATATTGGATCAGCATGGCTTAATGCATTATAAAATGCCTCGGTTGTCTGACCAGATAAAGTACGGCCTGATTTATCGGTAATAGTACCTGAAATCATAATAGGGTATTCAATATCATGATCATCAAAATATTTTTTGACAGCAAAAACAGCGGCCTTGGCATTAAGTGTATCGAAAATGGTTTCAATGAGTAATGTGTCAGCACCACCGTCTACCAGTCCTCGAGTAGCTTCATAATATGCATCAACCAGCTGATCAAAACTGATGTTACGAAACCCCGGGTCATTAACGTCAGGTGAGATGCTGGCAGTTCGATTTGTCGGGCCTAAAATACCGGCAACAAAGCGGGGGATGCCGTCTTTTTGTTCTGCTTCATCGGCTGCTTCACGGGCAATTTGTGCGGAAGCTACATTTAATTCATAGGCCAGTTCTTCCATTTTGTAGTCAGCCATGGCAATGCTGGTTGAACTGAAAGTGTTGGTCTCAATAATATCGGCACCTGCTTCAAGGTACTGTTCGTGAATTGATTTAATAATCTGTGGTTGGGTAATTGAAAGGAGATCGTTATTGCCTTTAATATCAGATGCCCAATCTTTAAAGCGTTCCCCTCGAAACTCAGACTCATTTAACTCGTATTGCTGGATCATTGTGCCCATCGCACCATCTAAAAAGAGAATGCGCTCTTTAAGCTGGGCTTCCAGAAGTGCAAACCGTTGACTGCGTTTTTGAAAAGTGCTGTTTGATGTCGATTGAGGCATTGTATTAGACCAATTATTGATGCTGAAAAAAAGAGTATTTTAGCAGGAATTATAGGTCTTGTAGATGAGTTTTCCTTTATTTGGCTCTCTATTGCTTATCTCAATAGGAGGTATGAATAAAGTTAATGTGTATGTGGAAGAATCTGGTTTAGAATTTCATGTAAAATTGTTGGATCAGGCAAAGAAGCAAAAATAAAAAACATCCAGATTGGTGCAAAGATGAGAGCATAGACTCGAAGCATCCAATTTGATTGTGACAGCCACCATTCGGACATCTCATGAAGGCTGTCTTCAGAAAAGAAAGGCATGGTCATAGCCAGGAAAATAACGGCAATACCCAGGAATAACATCATATTTGGGAAGCCGGTAAAAGGTGCAGCTGAAATGATAATAAATCCCATTAACATTCTTACGACAATGACTGCATTAATCCAGCGTGGAGCAAAGAAAAAATGGAGCAATTGTTTCATAGGAGCGGTTAAAAAAAACAGCAGCACCGTAATCAGGAATAAAATACTGGCGATAGACGTAATGATATAAGCCATTCAGTCTCCTAAAGTGAATTGATGTATAGGATTTTCTTTATCTGATTATAGCGTTTTGAGGACAGCTGGCAATTGATTTAATTGACTTATCTCCATGAAAGGTGGATTAAATCCTTCAGGCCAGAGAGAATGACTCCTATTGAGCCAGATTGCCTTAATACCTGATTGCTGTGCACCTTGGATATCTGTGATGGGATCATCGCCAATATGGATGAGTTCATCGGAAGTTAATTTTTGCATATCCAGTAAAGAGTTAAAAACAATAGGGTGGGGTTTTTGTTGACCTGCATCGGCTGCTGACCAGGAAAAATCAAATAAATGTCCAAGGCCAATTTTATAAATATCAGCATTGCCATTGCTTACTGCGCCAAGGCGATAATTTTTGCTCAACTTTTCTAGGGTAGGGATGACATCATCATACAGATTGACTCGATTACGTTCGTTAAAGTAAAAATTAAAGGCTTCCTGAATAAATTTTTGTTCCTGTTCCGGTGAGTAGCACATTTCCTGTGATAATTGAGCAAATGATTTTTTTCGCAGGGCAGTTAGATCATGAGCAATATGCTGATGCTTTTGTGCAAGCTGAAAACGCTTTTGACGTAGTTGTTTTATTGAGTATTGATTAGTAATTTCAGGATGGTGATTTGAAAACCACTGATGAAGGCGTTCTTCTGTTTGCAAGATAGTGATCATGCAGGGCCAGAGAGTATCATCCAGATCGAATGTGAGTAATTTTATTGTCATAAATAATAAGTGGCGGAACGGACGGGACTCGAACCCGCGACCCCCTGCGTGACAGGCAGGTATTCTAACCAGCTGAACTACCGCTCCGAAGTGGTGCGTATTATATGATACTGAAAAAAAATTGCTAGTCTTTTTTGAAATATTTTTAAAACTATATTCTTAAACAGGTTTCGAGTGTTATTCTAAATAACTGTTCAAGCAAAAGTGGGTCTTGTGAGGGGAGTTTGTATCCTATACTCATAGACTCTTTGGGCAAAATTAAACCGACATAAGTTAAGCATTAAAGTTATTTTCATAATCTAAGGCAAGCATTGTGACTGATATTACCGTCTCTCAACTATGGATTTATCCTATAAAATCAATGAAAGGTATCTCTCTGGAAAGTGTTCAGCTGGAAAAAAGAGGCTTCAAATATGATCGCCGCTGGATGCTGGTCGACCAGGATAATCGCTTTATCAGCCAGCGGCAATATCCTCAGATGGCATTGATTGAACCTTCATTTGAGTCGGATGTCATGGATTTTGGCTTGTCTGTTCGAGCACCCAATATGCCGGTGTTAATCATTCCTTATCCGGATGAACAGATCGAGTTATATGATGAAATTGAGGTGACTTGCTGGGATGACAAAGTTAATGTCAATCATATTAATACTGCTATTGATAACTGGTTTAGTGAATTTCTTGATATCGATTGCCAGTTAGTTTACATGCCAGAGAAAACAATGCGCCCGGTTGATCCAGATTTTGCACGCAGTGCTGAAAATGATATTGCCAGTTTTTCTGATGGCTTTCCAAACCTGATCATCAGTGAAGCTTCCCTTGAGGATTTGAACCATCGAGCTAACATTAATTTAAGCATGAGTCGTTTTCGTCCCAATATCGTTCTTTCCGGCTGTGAAGCATATGAGGAAGATCTGTTCGGGCATTTTAAGATTAATCAGATTGATTTTTATGCCGTAAAACCCTGCTCACGTTGTATTATTACTACCATTGACCCTCAAACGGGACAAAAAGAGAGTCGTGAGCCCTTGAAAACACTGGCTCAATACAGAAAAATGAAAAACAAAGTTTTTTTTGGACAGAACCTGTTGCATAAGTTAAGTATTACCAGTGATAATCAACTTAACATTGGTGATAAACTGGACATTGTTAAAGCCTCAGAAGCCCTGACTTTTGACTAAAACTACAGGGATATCGAGGCTGTTATCTTTTTGTGATTACTCAGTTTGTGGCTATTGTTGTTTATCCACAAGAGCTGTGGATAACTCTGTGAATAAACTTTGGGTAAGAGTCTGAAGCCTAGCTATCAATAAGGCATGTTACAAATTGGTTACAAAATAAACAAATAAAAGATTTAAAAATAATTTTTTTAAAAACAACAACTTAATATGAGGTTTAAAAAAAGTGTTGACATGCAAAGTATAAAAGATAACTCTGATATAGATGATAGAGCGAAGTTATATTGTGCTATCCGGATTGTGTAAAACTTTTTCAAATCTATTTATTAATTGAAGAAACAGTTCCAGAAAACAGTTACTTGCTTAAATATCTTAAGCCTGAATTTGCGAACTTCAGACAACTTGGCTAATATGGCTGCCAGAGTTGAGACCACTACTGCTATCCCCTTAAAAAATAAAGAGCTAAAAAAGTGCCGCAAGAAAACAATCTTCAAGAAAAAAAACCGACAAAAGGGCTCTGTGTTACCCACCTGACCTGTGAAAGAGGTTACCGGGAATTATTTTCGAATCTGAGTTTTGAATTATCACCAGGACAGATTCTTCATATCAAAGGTGAAAATGGAGCAGGGAAAACCAGTTTATTAAGAATTTTGGCTGGTCTGGCTTTACCTGTTAGTGGTGAAATCAGCTTTGATGGTAATGATTGCCGCCAGTACCGCAGTGAATACAATGAGCAAATTGCTTTTATGGGTCATAAATTAGGCATAAAACTGGAACTGACTCCGCTGGAAAATATTCTCAGCCACTGTGAATTAAGTACACCTTGTTCTGAGTCACAAGTTCTGGATACCCTTAAACAAGTTGGCTTATATGGTTTTGAGGAAATGTATTGTAACCAGCTTTCAGCTGGCCAGAAACGACGTGTCGCCCTGGCCCAAATTATGCTCACAGATACTCGGCTCTGGATTTTAGATGAGCCTTTCACTTCGCTTGATGTGGTTGGCGTGGGCTTTTTTCTGAAAATGATTCAACAGCATGTTGATAATAACGGAATGATTCTGCTGACGACACATCAGGAAGTGAATCTGGAAAACTGTACTACAAAGTATCTGCAGTTACCCTCTGGTGAGGTTACCATCTGAAAGTTGTCACAATCTCATAGAATGCCTATAGGCAATGTGCAATCCACGACCTGGGCTGGCAATAAATTTAAATCCCTAGCCTTACTTTTAATATTTTATGAGGTGTTTTCCAGTATGTGCTGAATGAGGGCGATACAAATTATAGAAAGCCTCCCATTCTTTTGGCCTTTTTTCAAATCAATGTCATCTTTATAGTTAAGCAGCTGATAAAATTCATTCTTATCTGTTAAATACTATGATGTCTCAGCAGAACACTGTAAAATGTTGTTTTTAGGTCTACCCGCAACTTCTAATTCAATTGGTTCAGGATATTAAGATTGTATAACGCTTTTCTTAGCTTACTAAAACGTGACTTGCGTCTGGCATTCAGACATAAGAGTGAGATACTTAATCCATTGTTTTTCTTCGTTATTGTCGTGACACTTTTTCCTCTAGGGATCAGTCCTGAGAAACAGACGCTGGCTGAAATTGGCCCCGGGATTATTTGGGTCGCGGCTTTGCTGGCTGCAATGCTTTCACTGGATTCTCTATTCCGCTCTGACTTTGAGGACGGCACTCTGGAGCTCATGCTTTTGAGTGAATATCCGCTTTCTGTTCTGGTACTGGCAAAGATTATTGTTCACTGGCTAATTACCGGATTTCCAATTATTCTCTTTTCACCTCTGCTGGGTACGGTCATGTTTCTCAGTTCTGATGCGATTGTTACCCTTATGATTACTCTGTTGTTAGGAACACCGATATTGAGTTTAATCGGCGCCATTGGTATGGCACTGGTGGTGGCACTTAAGCGGGGCGGTATGTTGTTGTCTTTATTAGTATTGCCTTTGTATATACCTGTATTAATATTTTCTGCGAATGCAGTTGGAAGCAGTATGGCAGGCCTGTCGATCAGCGGTCAGCTTTATTTTCTGGCTGCTTTTATGGTCTTTTGTCTGACGCTGGCACCCATTGCCGCATCTGCAGCACTTAGAGTGAGTCTTGAATAATGAATATCTGGAAATCAGTGATGAAATTTATTTATCACTTTGCTTCACCCAAACACTTTTATCGTATTTCCGGGAAACTCATCCCCTGGTTTGGTTGGCTTGCGGCTATCTTATTGATTGCCGGCAGTATTGACGGCTTGTTTTTTGCACCAGTTGATTACCAGCAGGGTGATAGCTATCGAATTATCTTTATTCATGTTCCTGCCGCATGGATGTCTATGTTTGTTTATATGGTAATGGCTTCAGCAGGGGCTATTGGCATGATCTGGAAGATTAAGCTGGCGGATGTGGTGGCCAGCAGCAGTGCACCCATTGGCGCTGCTTTTACTGCCCTTGCTTTGATTACTGGTTCTATCTGGGGTAAGCCTATGTGGGGCGCATGGTGGGTCTGGGATGCCCGCCTGACGTCCGAACTTATTTTGCTGTTTCTTTATCTGGGTTTTATGGCGCTGGAATCAGCTATAGAAGATCCCCGCGCGGCAGCCAGGGCCTGTGCTATTTTAGCTATTGTGGGTGTGATTAATATTCCTATTATTCATTATTCAGTGGAATGGTGGAATACTCTTCACCAGGGAGCCACTGTGACTAAGCTGGATAAACCATCCATTCATATCTCGATGTTGATCCCATTGTTATTAATGGCTCTGGGTTTTAAACTTTATTACGCAACAGTGGTCTTAATTAGAGCGCGAAATAAAGTCCTGTACGCTGAGCAGAATAATCGTTGGGTTAAAGAGATTGTTAAACAAAGCGGATAAAGAATTATTCTACCCCTATTTAAGTGATAAAAGTATAAAGAGAGTTAAACATGCTTGAGATGTTGCAAATGGGCAAATACGGTGCCTATGTCTGGTCGTCCTATGGGCTGGCCCTTCTTATTATGGGTTATGTTGCTATAAAACCTCTGATGGATAAAAAAACAATTGTTAAGGAATTAATGATGAAATACCGCCGTGAAGAACACCACCTTGCCAATGTGCAGCAAGAAAACAAGCAGGAGCAATCATGAATCCTAAACGTAAAAGTCGCCTGATACTGGTTTTACTCATCCTGGCCGGTACTGGACTTGCTGTGGCTCTGGGCACCATGGCTCTGAAAGAAAATATTCAATACTATCTGAGTCCCTCAGAGGTTAAGGCAGGCAAAGCCCCTGTGGAGCGCTCATTCAGATTGGCGGGTCTGGTCAGTAATGGTAGTGTCAAACGTGAAAAAAATGGTTTAACCACTCATTTTGACATTACTGATAATGTTGAAACAATCACCGTTACTTACACCGGGATTTTGCCCGATTTATTTCGTGAGGGACAGGGCATTGTGGCCACAGGCAAACTGTCTGATGGTTCTCACTTTATCGCAGAAGAAGTTTTAGCTAAACATGATGAAAACTACATGCCACCACCGGTCCAGGATGCACTGGATAAAGCTAAAGGAATGCAGGAATCAGGAGAGAAGGCCCAATGATACCTGAGATTGGTAATTTTTCCCTGACGATCGCTCTGGCTATCTCTATTGTTCTGGCGACTTTGCCTTTAATTGGTGCGCATAAAAATAACTTGCAGTTGATGCAGTTTTCCCGCTATGCGGTGGCTGCTCAATTCTTCGTTATTTTAGTGGCATTTATTGCTTTAGCCTGGTCTTTTGTTGCCGATGACTTTTCTGTTCGATACGTGGCGGCTAATTCTAACTCAGCTTTACCGACCATGTTTAAAATATCTGCAGTCTGGGGAGCTCATGAAGGCTCCTTTTTATTATGGTTGTTGATTCTTTCTGCATGGACTGTGGCCGTGGCTTTCTTTAGCAAAAGTCTGCCTATCTCTATGACCTCCAGAGTTTTGGCTGTCATGGGAATGCTCAGTATTGGCTTTTTATTATTTATTATCTTTACCTCAAATCCTTTTGATCGTTTGTTTCCAGCGGCCATAGACGGCAAGGACCTTAATCCGCTATTACAGGACTTTGGTCTGGTGATTCACCCACCGATGCTTTACATGGGCTATGTTGGATTTTCTGTTGTTTTCAGTATTACTATTGCAGGCTTGATTTCAGGGCAGCTGGATTCTACCTGGGCACGTTGGTCTCGCCCCTGGACGGTAGTGGCCTGGGTGTTCCTGACTTTGGGGATCGCACTGGGAAGCTGGTGGGCTTATTATGAATTAGGCTGGGGCGGCTGGTGGTTCTGGGATCCAGTTGAAAATGCATCCTTTATGCCCTGGCTCGTAGGGACTGCACTCATACATTCATTAGTCGTCACTGAAAAACGTGGCGCTTTTAAGAGTTGGACAGTTTTATTATCAATCATGGCTTTCTCTTTGAGTTTATTAGGCACCTTTCTGGTTCGTTCCGGAGTTCTGGTGTCGGTACATGCCTTTGCTTCCGATCCAACTCGCGGTTCATTTATTCTGGCATTTCTTGTTTTGGTCATCGGAGGTTCTCTGATGTTATATGCGATTCGCGGAACATCAATGAGTGGTGGCGGCAACTTTAATTTATTTTCTAAAGATACTTTTATGTTGCTGGGAAATATCCTGCTGACCGTTGCCTGTGCCATGGTCTTACTGGGGACACTTTATCCTTTACTCGATCAGTTAATTGATTTAGGTAAACTATCTGTCGGCGAACCTTATTTCAATGCTGTATTTGTGCCCATAATGCTGCCGGCATTAGTGATTATGTCGATGGCACCTCTGATGCGCTGGAAGAATGATTCATTTGATCGCGTGGCAAAGCAAATGGTCATCCCGTTTGTCGTTGCTTTTGCCGTTGGTCTGTCAATGCTCTTTATTGAAAAAGGTTCCATAATGGTTGCTTTGAGTATTGGTCTGGCCACTTTGATTCTGTCAAGTGTGGTCATGAGTCTGATTGGCCGAGTGCGTAATAAAGGTGATATTTGGGTTGCCCTGAAAAAAATACCGCTGTCATTCTACGGTATGAATCTGGCTCATATCGGTGTGGCCATCTTTGTGGTTGGTGTAACCTTTACTGAGTCGATGAGTTTACAAAAAGATTTACGCATGGAACGAGGTGATACCATTAGTCTTGGTGGCTATTCATTTACATTTGAAGGGGCAAAGAATCATCAGGGGCCTAATTATATAGCCTACGAAGGTGCTATTAGTGTTATTGGTCCAAAGGGTGAGGATGTGGCTGTTCTGACACCACAAAAGCGGGTCTATCAAGTTCGTGGCATGCCTATGACTGAGGCGGGAATCGATGCCGGTTTGTTCCGGGATTTATTTGTTGCCCTGGCCGAGCAGTTAGATAATGGTGCCTGGAGTTTGAGAGTTTATTATAAACCATTTATCCGCTGGATTTGGCTGGGTTGTATCTTTATGGGCCTGGGCGGTTTTGTTGCGATTCTGGATCGGCGCTATCGATTGAAAGTGATTGATTATAATAAGAATGATTAAATAAAGAGACAGAGTACAGAATTTAATGAAAAAACAATTTATGACACCGCTGATCATATTCGGATTATTGGTGATATTACTCGTTGTTGGCCTTATGAAAGCTCAGTACATTCGTGATGTACCTTCTCCGCTGATTGGTAAGCCAGCACCGCAATTTTCACTGCCAACGGTTATAGAACCACAGCAGGTTTTTAGTAATGATGAACTGAAAGGTCAGGTTTCTCTGGTTAATATCTGGGCTTCCTGGTGCGTTTCCTGTCGTGCAGAGCATGAAATACTGAATTATGCTGCGCAAAAAGAAGGTCTGAAAATTTATGGAATTAATTATAAAGATGAAATGGATGATGCTCGCCAATGGCTAAAAAATCGGGGTAACCCCTATGTTAAAAGTGCCTTTGATGCAGATGGTCTTTTGGGAATTGACTGGGGTGTCTATGGTGTACCTGAAACATTTGTCATTGATACTGAAGGAAATATTCGATACAAACACACAGGCCCTATTTATATTCAGGATTTAAAAAATATCATTATTCCGTGTATTGAAAGCTTAAAATCAGGACAGGGTGAAAAGTGTGAAAAATAATCATTTATTAACTTATTTTTTCTCTTGCTTATTAATGCTTTGTTTTTTGCCAATGAGCGCTTCAGGAGGCCCAAGGGGTGCACCTAAAGAGCCGATTGTTTTTGAAAACCCTCAAGTTGAAGATGATTATTTAGAACTGGCAGAAGAACTTCGCTGTCTTGTCTGTCAAAATCAAAACTTAATTGATTCCAATGCTGAACTGGCTGATGATTTGCGCCGTGAGGTAGCCAAGATGCTTAAAAAAGGTCAAACCAAAGAGCAGGTGAAAGTTTTTATGGTTGATCGCTATGGTGATTTTGTGTTGTATAACCCGCCTTTTAAAGCTCAAACTATTCTGCTTTGGGCCGGCCCATTTGTTTTGATGTTTTGGGGCTTATTTGCCATGCTGAAAAAAATTAAAGCCGATAAAGCGGAGAACAATGCTGACAGCTCAGAACTTTCTGCTGAAGAAAAAGAAAAGCTTCAGGCCATACTTAAGAACAAATAGTGTTTATTACATTATTGTAATAAACCATCAATAGTTAAGAATAAGTCAGAAAAATATTCCTGGACAGTCTCTCGGAGACTTTCGACTTAAGACTCCATTAAAAAGGTAAAACAAGCATGTGGGTATTATGGTTAATTTGTGCGGTATTGCTGATTATAGCAATTGCTTTATTAGTACGGCCTCTGTTTAAAACTCTTTCGGATAGTGAGCTAGCCCGGAGTCAGCTACAGTCTGATCAGCGTAAGTCATTAAATATTGAGCTTTTTGAGCAGAAAAAAGAGCAAATTAAGCAGGACTTTGCCAATGGTTTATTAGATGAAGAAGCACTGCTACAGGCTCAAAATGAAATTGAACACAGCCTGATTCATGATACAGAAGGTCCTGCATCAGCTGAATTGGTGCAACTCTCAAGTGTTAGCGCTAAAAAGCTAGCCCTGTTTTTGGTGATTTTTATGTCTGTTGGTTCTGTCCTGACTTACCTCTCTATCTTGCCTGAAAACTATGAGCAGATTGTTTTATCTGAACCAGCAGTCGCAGATTCTCATGCATCTAAAAAACAGGTTCCAGATATCAGTTCTATGGTAGTCTCTCTGGAAAAGAAACTGCAGGAAGACAGCAATAATGCACAAGGCTGGAATATGCTGGGGCGCTCGTATATTGTTTTAAAGCGTTATGATGATGCCGTTAATGCTTATGCAACGGCTTTTTCATTAACTCAAAAAGATAAGACTCTGGATGTTCCTGAACTGGAAATAAACTATGTTGAAGCCTTAATGCAGACGGGGCAGGAGGCTAACTATGAAAAAGCACGCAATCTTTTAACTGCATTGCTCAAAACTGAGCCTGATAATGGTGATGCATTATGGTTTATGGGCTTCCTTGATGCCGAAATGGGCAATAAAGAAGCTGCAGTTGAACGCTGGACACATTTAATCTCTTTATTGCCGGCAAACAGTGAACAGGCACAAATTGTGGCAACCTATCTGAATCAACTTAAGCCAGGTACTGCTGATGGTGTGTCTGGCACATCTGATCCAGAACATACTGCAACTTCTGAGCCACAAGCCGCTAAAGGGCCGGCACCTGGACAGCAATTAACAGGCTCTGAAGAAGAGAATGCTTTTATCGCTTCGATGTTAATACGAGTCGAAAATCGTGTCAAAGAAAATCCTCAGGATATAAAGGGATGGAAAACCCTGGGTAAATCTTATGGGGTGCTAAATCGCAATATTGACTCAGCAGAAGCCTATGCTAAAGCAGTTGCATTAAATAGTAGTGATGTTGAGCTTCTAATGAGCTATTCAGATGCGGTCATCAAGGCAAGGAATATTGCTCAGTTGGATAAAGCACGTATCATTTTTGCACAATTAGTCGATCAGAATCCGAAAAATCTGGATGCTCTGTTTCTTTCCGGCTCTCTTGCCCGTGTCGCGGGTGATAATGAAAAGGCTAGACAATTCTGGAATCTGTTATTACCGCAATTAGCACCTGGCAGTGATGCCTACAAGAGTGTGGAGCGCAATATTAAGTCATTATAATGGTTTAAGTATTAATAACGCAGTAAATTACTAAATTAATAACCACTGATAAAGCATGGTTGTTCTTGATTTAGGTCAAGGCTCTGTTATGCTGTTAGCGTTAACTTAACTATAACGTTTATTAATCTGAGATGTCGCATTTATAAATGGCCAATATTACTCGAATGCAGCTCTTACGAGGAGACATAAAAGGTAAAAATAATCCTTTTCGTCCTCCTTGGGCTATTCCTGAAGAGTACTTTGTGGATTTTTGTACTCGCTGTGATAAATGTGTTGAAGCGTGTTTTGATGAGTTAATTGTTAAAGGCCGAGGCGGATTTCCGCAGATGGACTTTAATCGTGGCGGCTGTGACTTTTGTGGGGACTGCCTTAATGTCTGTGAAACGAGCGCCCTGAAAAAAATACCAATCAATAATGTCGAGTCAACTTTAGCTCCAAAGAACATCTCTTCGAACAATAGAGAGGAAGCTTCTGATCTGGAATCTTACCTCCCTCCATGGCATATCAAGGCCAATATAGACCTGACAAACTGCCTTTCAATGAATGCAACGATTTGCCGTTCTTGTGGTGAATCCTGTGATGATAAGGCGATCACATTTGATTTAAAACTGGGGGGCATAGCTGAACCCAAACTGAATATTGAACAATGTACTGGATGCGGGGCGTGTTTTGCTGTATGTCCGGTGCATGTGATTACATTGACGCCAATTGTTTTAAGCAATGAGTCTGCAACATCACAGGAAGCCTCTGGCATTTAATTAACCTGTGTCGATAATGAATGAGAAGTATTTATATAAGAGAAGCCAATGAATATTTGTAGTGTAATTGTTAATGCGAAGCCGGAAAACGCGCCAGGAATCAGTGAAATCTTAGCTGAGATGGATGGCATTGATGTTTATGGCGGAGTAAAAGAGGGAAAGATTATCGCCACATTGGAAGATAGTGGTGAGAAAGCTTTAGCTGACAAGATGGCAGCTTTAAATAATATCAAGGGAGTGATTGATGTAGCAATGATTTATCATCAAGA
>JADGEM010000005.1:9631-105580 GCA_016744375.1 Gammaproteobacteria bacterium | reverse complement strand
GGTCTATCTTAACCCTGAAAAACAAAAGGTAGATGAAAAGGAAAACAAGGCGGCATAAATTTTAACTTTAGGCGACAACTAGCTTGAAATCCGCCGATAAAAAGACAGATAGATTGTTCACCTATCTGTCTCCCCGATCAGTTTTATGGCGCTATTGGATCAGTAATCGTGATTGTACCAGTGGATGATTCATACCTCAGAAGCCCCCGTGTACCACCAGCATTCCATGCAAATGTACCTGTAGAATAGTAATCACAGCGAGTGCCGCCTGTTCTCCAGACCCAATCAAAATCTGAGTTCTGATCACCCGTTGCATCTGGATGTATAGTGGGCGCGTTGGTCAACAGTCCATTCCATAAATCAATACAGTTCAGTGTTGCACTGGTATTATCAATAGGCCAGCCAGCGCCGTTGGCAAAAACATCACCTGCATCTGTACCATAACCTTGTACACGTCCGGTAGCTCCGGTGCCATTGGCAACCCATTGGGCATGAGCTAAAGCCACACCGGATCCAAAACCACCCGAAACACCCCTAAAGGCAGAAATATGAGCATCATCAGTCACATCAATAAATTTGGGTAATGCCGTTGCGGCCAGAATGCCTAGAATCAGAATCACTGTAATTAATTCAATTAGAGTAAAACCAGCACTGGAATGTATCTTCTTCATTAAAACTACCTCTACTTTTACTTACGCTTATTATATCATTCAACAATCCGGGCAAATGCTCTTGTTATACAAGCACCCCTGCAGAATATGGAATTTCTATGTATTACTCTTAACAGCGTCCAGATATTAAAATACTTTATAGCTAATAACTGTAGCAGTTGATTCATAAAAAGCCAGCTGCCTGAAATAATCATTATTGCATCTTGCCAATCAGATCCCACATCGGCATAAAGATACCCAAGGCCATAACCAGAACCATACCTGCTATTGCCAGTATAAGAGCAGGTTCTATCTGAGCACTTAAAAATTTAATCTCATAATTGACTTCATCTTCATAAAATTCAGCCACTTTTATCAGCATTTCATCCACCTGCCCGGTTTCTTCACCCACAGCAATCATTTGCAATACAAGTGGTGTAAATAAGCCCGTTGCAGTGGCAGTATTTGTCAGATTATCCCCCCGCTCAACACCGCTTCTCATACTGTTCACCCTATCGGCCACAAAAATATTACCCACAGCATTAGCAACCAGATTCAAAGCCTGAACTAAAGGCACACCGGCCTGCTGGGTCAGAGCAAAAGCCCGACAAAACCTTGCCAGAGTCGCCTTACGAATAATTTCACCAATATAGGGTATTTTAAATTTAGCTTTATCAAAGAGAAAATGGCCCGAATCCGTACTGATGTATTGCCTGAAGCCAATAACCAAAAGGGCTACAGAAACCAGTATCCAGGGCCAGTAATTCGCAAACAGGTTGGATGTTGCCAATAGTATTTTAGTATATATGGGTAATTCCAGACTCATTTTTGTAAAAACTCCGGCAAATTTCGGTATTACAAAAATATTCAAAGCAACAAAGGCTGCCGCAAGAAAGACCAGCACAAATGTAGGATAGCGGGTCGCTTCTTTAATTTTATCTTTAATCATTTTATCCCGCTCCAGATAAAACGATAATTGTTCAAAAGCATCATCCAGACGACCAGTACTTTCTCCGACCTTCATCACACTGAGAAATACCGCAGGGAAAACTTCCGGATATTTTCCAAGGCCCTTTGACAGAGGTTGCCCTGCTTCTAGTTGCTTAATGCTGTGTTCAAGTATTTCTTTAAGGTATTCATTATGGGTAGTCTGAGCCAGACTATTCATCGCCCGGGTAATTGGAATACCTGCTTTAAACAGCGTACTCATCTGTTTAGCAAATAAAATAAGTTCTTCAGTTTTTGGTTTCCCCAGACCAAGCTGCCGTTTGAAACTTACAGTTTTTGGTGCAACCTTTGCGGGACTGATAGCAATCGGGGTAATTCCACTATTCATTAGATGAGAAGCCAGCTCATCTTCTGAGTTTGCTTCAACTGTATTTTCAACCGCTTCACCACGGGCAGTACGCCCTTTATAAAAAAATCTTGCCATAGAGAATAGGGTCAGGTTTCAGGTTCAAGATCAGTAAATTCGTGATTTTCAATGGTACCGATCAGTTTAAGTACCTCTTCGATGGAAGTAACCCCCTGCTTAGCGAGTTCAATCGCACTATTAACCAGCGGCTCATACCCAGGGGCAGTTCGTGCCTTACTAACAAAAGCCTTCGCATCATCGGATCTAAAAGCATCCGCCAGCTCTTCATTAATTTCCAGGATTTCATGGACTCCTTCACGACCTTTATAACCCGTATTATTACACAGATGACAACCATTACCCTGAAAAAATTGGTTATTATCAATCGTTTCGCCCACAGCTCCCTGTAGCCAATTCACTTCATGTTCATCTAAGATATGTTCTACCTTACAATTATTACAAATCTTGCGGACCAGGCGCTGCGCGACAATGGCTTGCAGGGATGTCGCAATTAAATAGCCTTCAATGCCCATATCCTGTAAGCGGTAGACCGAGCTGATGGCATCATTGGTATGCAGTGTTGATAAGACCATATGTCCAGTCATCGCCGAGCGAACCGCAATATCAGCAGTCTCTGCATCACGCATTTCACCAATAAGAATAATGTCCGGATCTTGTCTTAAAGCTGTTCTGAGCACATTAGAAAAACTCAGACCAATTTTAGTATTGATCTGTACCTGGCTGATCCGCTCCAGGCGGTACTCAACTGGATCTTCTGCAGTAATTATTTTCTTTTTACTGCTATTGAGTTCACTCAGTGCAGCATAGAGTGTTGTGGTCTTACCACTACCTGTGGGCCCAGTCAGTAAAACCAGACCATGAGGTCGATGAATTGATTTTCTAAAACGCTTTAAAATCGCTTCATTCATGCCGATGTCATCGAGATTTAAAATGCCGGCACTTTGATCCAATAAGCGCATAACAACCGATTCACCATGTTGAGTCGGCATGGTAGAAAGACGGACATCAATAGAATGACTTTTAACTTTTATATGAAAACGTCCATCCTGAGGCAGGCGTTTCTCAGAGATATTCAAGCCAGACATTAATTTTAAACGTGAAACAAGGGCTGCGACAATTCGTTTTTCATTCATCACCTGCTCATTGAGTACGCCATCAATGCGCATACGGATCCGTAATACTTTTTCATCCGGCTCAATATGGATATCCGATGCCTTAACCTGCAAAGCATCTTCAAAAATAGTCTGCAACAGACGCACTACTGGTGCATTTTCAACATCATCACTTTGGGCCAACTGATCCAGGTCGATGTCCGTTTCAGACAATTCTTCATCCAACTCCTCAGCAAGAGAAATAATTTCATCTTCTCTGCGATAAACCGTATCCATGGCAGCCAACAGATCCACTTCACGGATCAATGCCAGACTCATAGGACGCTTGAGTATTTTATGGATGTCATCATAGGCAAAAATATCAGAGGGATCAGCCATGCCGACGAGGAGGCCGGTTTTTCTATCCGCAAGAACAATCGCACGATAACGCCTTGCCAAAGTTTCCGGCAATAATCGGACAACATCTGTTTGATATTTATACTGTTTTAAGTCAATGAAAGGAACATCAAGCTGGCGAGATAGAAAGTCCAGAAATTTTTCTTCGCTGATATAATTATTTTCAATCAGCACCTGCCCAAGTTTTCGACCGGATGATTTTTGATCAGCGAGAGCTGCGCTTAACTGCCCCTCTGAGATCAGCTTGTGATCAACCAGCAAATCACCAATTCGTATTCTTTTTTTTGGGTGTTCCAACGATCTATTTTCCTATTTTCTGAAACTCTCTTCAGTATAGGAGACAAATAAGGAAATGCCAGTAGCCAGAAGATGAAAAGGACTGCAGAACTACAACTGACGATTTCTCTTAAATTCAGCATCAAGACGTTCCAGTTCCTGCATTTCTGCAAGACTAAAACCTGCTTTTAATCTGGCTTCTCGATTAAAAGGGCCTTTGGGGGTTGATTTGAGGTATTTTTGCATCAGTGTAAAAAACATTTTATCCGGATCAAGCTGTTCCTGTTCGCAACGATAACGAAACCAACGGGCACCCGAGTTCACATGGCCAATTTCATCATTAGCAATAATCACTAATGCATCAGCCGTCTGGCTGTCACCAATACCACGAAATTTACCCACTGAAAAAGGCACCACATCTAATGCTCTAGCCTCCAGAACCCGATGCACAATGGCCATACGAGCCATCAGATCATCTGCGGTATTGACCGCCATTTGCCATAATTCATTATGGGCAGGAAAATCACCATAATCATAGCCCATATCTCTCAGACGCTGGCGCAGCAGATAAAAGTGCTGTGTCTCTTCTTTGGCTGTCTGCACCCAGTCATCATAATAGTCTTTTGGCATATGGCGATAACGATAGATGCTATCCCATGACAGATTCACTGCGGTTAATTCAATATGGGCAAGAGCATGTATGAGTGATGCCCTTTGGTGAATGGACTTAAAGCCTCTATTTTTTACCTTATGGACATCCACAAGCTCAGGTTTATCAGGGCGTCCCGGCTGGTTCAATTGCAACGGGGGGTGTAATAATGGATCCACCTCTTTCCATTCCAGCAAGCCGCTATCCCAGGCACCAACAATTTCCAGACTGAGTTCTAATTTTTCATCCGGATCAACTGTCAAAAAGCAGTCCTTTGCTTGTTCATATAAGTTTTTCATACAGCAGCAGCACCTCAGCAAATCAGGTTATTCTGGCCTGACTTTTTTTATTGGCAGTGATTAAAACCCATAGTTTACCACTCCAATACCAGTGCAGATAGTAAGCCTCTTTAAACAAGCGTAATAGATTGATCCAGGACAAGCTAAAAACAGCTTCGGCAGCAACAGGCTCAAGATTTAGATTTAAGCCTCTGCCAAGGGTCATTATTCGAAAAAGGTGATAACGACTGGATATGACGCCTGCTGATAAGGCACAAGGTAACTCTGTCTCATGATTCATTGATAAGTTCAGTAATATTTTACGGGCATTTTGCAAGTTTTCCAGAGTATGTCTTGAATGATCTTCAGTCATAATTTGTTTCTTTTCAACTCCCTGAGCAATCAGGTAATCGGCACCCGATTGTGCTTCAGAAATCTTATTATCACCCGCTAGCCCACCCAGTATAATGATCAGACTGTCTTGTCCAGCTGCTTCAGCCTGTTGATATAAACTCATTGCTCGATCCAGACGAACAATAAACTCATCTGTCGGCAGTTCATTTTCCAAGCGCAGTCCAGCAACTAACAGGGGCATTTTTACTGGCAAAGATGTTTTTGCTGTGTAAGCAATCTTCAGGGCTTTTAAAAACAAACCGCTAAACACCAGTCCCATGGTGGCCAATAAAATAATATTGGAAACAATAAACGTAGATAAGCCATCCCAGCCAAAGGCACTGTCTTTAAAAGATATTTCAGGGGTAAATTTTTTTAGGAACTTATACATAGTCTCATTCATAGAAAAAAGCGTACATCAACTGAAGTTGTCGATTGCTTTTTCTGATTTTAGCAGAAGAACGGTAAACAGATAAAGAATGAATGGCCTTTTGGTAGGATTGATGCTGTCCCTGCTGCTCATACAGGATACCGGGAATTAACATAAAAAAGAAATTGTTATTGATTCAGTGTCAGTTGAAGATCATTGTGACAAAAATTTAATCCCTAATATATAGATAAAAACCCTGATAGCAATAATCGATAGAATAGGTGCATCATTACACAGTTCCCAAAACGAAATAACTGTTCCTAAATAGTGCACACTGAGTATCAGCTTCTATTGTTTATTATGGTGTGATTTGACGCAGTCCGAGCACAATAATAAACAATAGAAACTGATACGGTCTCTCGTTAGGTAATGTTCACCATTTAGGAGCAGTTATTTAGCTGAAAAGACTCAATTTTCAAGAAATTTGGGGGTAAACTATCAATATTAAAAATCATCCAGATAGAGTAAAATTTAGTTTTTTCGGCATTTTATTTGGCCGAATGATCAACATAAGGAATCTCATAAATGAAAAACTCACTATCACTTGCCTGCCTATTAGCATTTTCCCTTCTTACTCCAGCTATGAGTAATATGGCACACGCCGATGTTGCAGGAGTCCCCACAGGGTTTCAGTTACAGGCTGAAGCTGAGAAAAACACCACAATGATCAGTACCTCTGATTTAAAAAAGATGCTCAATGATGAACTGGATATGGTTCTTATTGATATTCGTACAGCCACTGAGATTCAAAATATGGACGGCAAGATTGATGCATCGCAAAATGTGAATATACCAAGAGGCTGGCTTGAGTTTCGCGTACAGCGGGTTGCTTTAAGTAAAGATGTTCCTATCGTTGTCTATTGCGGCGGTGGTTTAAGAAGTCCCTTTGCAGCAAAAACTTTACAAAAGATGGGATATACTAATGTAAAAAATTATTCTGAAGGTTTCTTTGGCTGGAAAAAAGCAGGCTTGCCAATTAAACCTTAATTGAATTTATTTTAATTTTTCAAGGAATTACAATGTTTGAAGTGAATGAATATTTTAATGGTAAAGTAAAATCAATTGCCTTCAATAGTGTTAATGGTGATGCTACTACAGGCGTGATGGCTGCAGGCGAATATACTTTTGGTACATCAAGTATTGAACTAATGACCGTCACTAACGGCCAGATGCAAGTTAAACTCCCCGGAGAGAATAACTGGAAAACCTACCAGCCAGGTGACACCTTCAGAGTCGAAGCCAATCAGTCTTTTGATGTCAAAATGGATACAGATATAGCCTATCTCTGTATCTACAAATAAATCTAATGTGTTAGACATCAGGTAAAATCAAGAAACAGAAAAACTAAACTCTGTTTCTTTGGTTTACGTCAGACATCTCAGCCCTCACACACCTCTTCACCGTCTGGATTTTATCCTGGATATTGACTACACTTAAAATGACGTAAACCTAAGAATATCAGAACCTATCGGGTAAATGCTTTAATGCGCCTGCAAACAAAAGTATTTGTAATTACAGCAATTATTTTCATCATACATTTTTCTGTAGATACCTACGTGGGGCAGCGTCAGACAAAAGCTGAAGTGATTGCAGGCATTAAAGAAAATGCTCGAAATATTCGCGGCATTTTAATGGCTTATCGCACTGTTTATCAAAGGTCATTTCTCAAACATAGTGTGCCGATTAATGATCAGACCATTGAGTTCTTACCGGCTTATGCGCTAAGTCGAATATCCAATGAGTTCACCCTCTGGGTTGAGAATGGTCTGAGCTTCAATAATGTTTCTGACAGACCCAGAAATCCAGACAATCAGGCTGATGCAATAGAGCTTAAAGCCATGCAGTTCTTTCGCCAGAATAAGGATAAAAAAGAGCGTTTTGTTCCCTTTATCAATCAATCAGGTGAAAATTTTTATCATTTCAGTCAACCCATTTATATTAAACCACGTTGTATGGCTTGTCATGGTAAAAAAGAATATGCCCCTGTCAGCATACAGGAACGCTATGAAACTTCCTATAATTATAATGTAGGTGATTTGCGCGGTCTGATGAGCATTAAGCTACCAGCAAAAATTATCGAACAACGTTCCATGGAATTATTTCAGCGTAATATCATTATCCATTTGCTCGGGATGTTTTTATCTTTTATTTTTATTGCTTTATTATTAAATAAAACCCTCCTCTCAAGAATAAAAAGTCTGCAAAGCAGCTCCGAACAACTGGCTGCTGGTGACTATGATACCCAAATTGACCTCTCTGGAAATGATGAATTAACTGCAATGGGCCGCTCATTTAACCATATGGCTCAAACTATTTCCCAAAGAGAACAGGAGCTATTAAAGCAGCAGTCTCTTTATTATGCCTTAAGCCAGACAAGCAAAAGCATTGTTCAGTTGGAGTCAACAGATAGGCTCTATGAAAAAATATGTGAGATTGCAACCAGTCAAAACCACCTGATTCTTGCCTGGGTGGGATTGGTCAATTCTGAACAGACTCTGATAGAAGCAGTGGCCAGTTCAGGGAAAAATAAAGATTGTCTGGAAAAAATTATATTCTCACTTACAACTGGCTCTAAACAAAATCACAGTCCGGTTCACCAGGCATTTCATCAGCAGAAAATGATTATCAGTAATGACTATCTGAATGACGTTAAAACTCAGTTTGCACATTTAGATGCTCAACGCATAAATGTTAAAGCCTGTGCATCTTTTCCTATCAAAAAAAATCATCAGCTCATTGGAGTATTTTCCGTCTACTCTGATCAAGTCAATTATTTCACCAAAGATATTGTCAATTTATTTCTGGAAATGACCGGAGATGTAGAATACGCAATCAAACATTATGCTCTGCAGAAACAACATGCAGAATCGCAGAAAAAACTGGAGCATTCATCCAAAGAATTGAAAGAAATTAATGATTTAATGAGTATGCTATTAGAATCAACTGGTGAAGGAATTTTTGGTATCGACAAAAGCGGTCTTTGTACTTTTGTCAACCATGCGGCTCAGAAAATGTTTGCTTACTCCTTATCTGAATTAAAAGGCTACCCCATGCATCAGTTGACACATCATAGTCACAAGGATGGTTCAGCTTACCCAGAAGAAAACTGCCCCATATACGATGCTTTTCGTGCAGGCGAATCCCGCTATATTGAAAATGAAGTGTTTTGGCGAAAAGATGGCAGTTACTTCCCGGTTCAATACTCTTCTTATCCTATTAATGATGATAAAAACAGAATCACAGGTTCCGTTACTGTATTTCGTGATGTCACCGAAAGTCTGGCAATGACACAAAAGATGCACTATCTGGCTTCACATGATTCACTTACCTCACTGCTTAACCGATACTCATTTGAACAACGGTTGAACTCAGCCCTGCAGTCATCCAAAAGAGAGAGGATTCAGCATGTTGTCTGCTACCTGGATCTGGATCAATTTAAAGTCATCAACGACACCTGTGGTCATCTTGCAGGTGATGAAATGCTTAAGATGGTCGCACATCTACTCAAGCAAACGATTCGAAACAGTGACATATTGGCGCGCCTTGGCGGTGATGAATTTGGTCTATTGTTTGAGAATTGCCCAATAAATCATGCCCATGAGATTACTCAGAAAATATGTCAATCCATTAAAGACTTTCGCTTTATGTGGGATGATAAAATATTTAATACAGGCTGTAGTATTGGGATGGCAGCCATTACCACAGAAACAGAGTCTGTTCAGAGTATCATGAGCAAAATAGATTCTGCCTGTTATATTGCTAAAGACAAGGGAAGGAATCAGGTCCACATCAGTTCCCATGAGGATAGAGAAACGACCCGTCACCAGGGTGAAATGCAGTGGGTCTCTGAAATCAGGAAATCCCTGGATAATAATCGTTTTCTTCTTTACCAGCAAACAATCCTTCCCTCCGATCCCTTAAGCCAGGAAGGCCAACATTTTGAAATATTAATTCGAATGCTGGATAGTCATAATAAAATTATCCCTCCTGGAGCCTTCTTACCAGCAGCAGAACGTTATGATTTAATGGCTGAACTGGACCGCTGGGTGATCCGTTCAACTTTTAAATGGCTGGCTGAAAAAATTGCTCAAAGCAATAAAGTTGATTTTTGTTCCATTAATTTATCCGGTCAATCCATTGGTGATAAAAAGTTGTATCAATTTATTATTGAACAGCAGCAACGCTATCAGGTTAACCCTGAAATAATTTGCTTTGAAGTGACTGAAAGTGCTGCCGTAACGCACCTTGAACAGGCTGTCAATTTCATGAATCAACTTAAAGATCATGGATTCCTTTTTGCTCTTGATGACTTTGGCACCGGTATGTCATCGTTTGCTTACCTAAAAAACCTTCCTGTTGATTTTCTTAAAATTGACGGCAGTTTTGTCAAAGATATTCTGGACGATCCCATAGACCGTGCCATGGTGAAATCCATTAATGAGATAGGCCATATAATGGGGCTGAAAACCATTGCTGAATATGTTGAAAATAAAGCCATTCAGACCGAGCTCTTCCATATGGAAGTCGATTATCTGCAGGGCTATGGTATTGCCAAACCAAAACCTTGTGAAGACTAAACCCTTGTTAAAAGAATACCGGCTTTGCTAAAATCAATCTATGGCAAAAAACATCATCAATCAGTGGGATGCAGATTTTCTCAATAAATCCCTCATTTATTCCGATCTCAAAGTCTTGTTAAAAGACACACATTGGCCAGACTGGCCGGGTTGCCAGGGCATGCTAGCCTTGTTAGACGAGCCTGTTATCCTATCCAGCGGCCTGCAGCTGGATATGCAGCCGCAAGATGAGACCTTGCCTTTTCCTGAAATGGGTTATGAAGAACGAGTTTATAAAAAAGGTATCATCAGCACCCGTGAGAAAAACTGGCATGACCTATTTAATGCCTTTATCTGGCTGCTCTTTCCAAAAACAAAAATTCTTCTAAATGATCTGCATATGCAGGAACTAAAAAAGCAGGCTGGGAAAAAAAGAACCTCCTGCCGTGATGCCATTACTCACATCGATGAATCAGGGATTATTATTGCCAGCAGTGATATCACTCTTTTAGAGGCCCTGAAAAATCATCAATGGCAGGATGTTTTTGTCAACTCAAGAAATATATGGTCCATCAATACCCGTTTAAATACGGATTCAAATAACAGTTCAAATAATAACAATATAAAAAAAATCGGTGCTTTTGTTTTTGGCCATGGAATGTATGAAAAAGCCTTCAAACCATTTATAGGCTTTACAGGGAAAGCCTATTGCCTTAAAGTCGATAATAACTTTTACCAACAAGACAAAATCACACAATATCATCAGCTTGATCAATTATTAAGCGATGATATTAAAGAAAAAAAATCACTTTCTGATTCCAGCCATCTTTCTCCCCTGCCTATATTAGGCATCCCCGGCTGGGCAGATGAAAACCAGTTACCAGAATTTTACGAGAATAAAAATTATTTTCGTCCGAAAGCCTCAAATTAGGTTGACTAATCGACTGTATCAAGAGACTCACATTCGTTATTTCAAAGCGCAAACCCAGCTAACATGCGATATTTCGTGCCTTAGATGATATTTCACACCAGACTAAGAAAATCAAATATCATGCCATACCATTCTATTTGATTGTTAAATATTGCAATATAGTACAATTAGAATATTTGGCACGATTAGTGCTTTATATTAAGTAAGTAAAATTAAACAATATACATACTCTCCATATTGTTTAATGTGTTACTTAGAGATTTAAAGATTGCGATCTCCTTACTCGTACTATTTAAGACTCACAAGCATTAACCATTTAGCGTTTTGTACTTTTAATGTGTTTGTACAGCACGCGATAAAACTCTTAGCCCTGCTGGTAACAGCGGGGTTTTTTTTGGCTATTCTTTTGGTTAAAGGTTTTTTTCATTCCCACTCAAGGCAGCTCAGTAACCATTCATCAGAAATTTTTTTCCAGCAGCTATGCACCTGATAGTGCCTGGCATTTTCAGGAATAAGATTTTTTCCTCCGGTTATAATCACCTGAGATTGCGCATCAGCCCTGATGGGCTGAATATTAATTTGCGTGGCATTCACATAGACAGAAATATCCTTGTATCGGAGAAAGAACCCCATCAGCATACGTTGTAATGATTGTTGATTATGATTCAGTCGATCCTCGTATTGCTCATCGATCACCGCCATAAAATTTCCCCGATCATGAGCTTCAATTGCCTCCTGCAAATTCTCAATCTGCTGTCGTATCATAGCCTCATCCGTCTTCTGTTCTGCACATCCAGATACCGATAAAGCTAAGGCAAAAAAAATCATAAAGTTCAAACACAGAGCTGTAGTGACATTTTTTTTCAGTATCTCCATATTAATTTCACCTACTCTCTGGCAAGTTTCTGAGGTATATCAAACACAAGAGCCTGACCTTCAACACGCGGATCAGAGGCTGCCTGTACTCCCTGCTGAAAATCCCAATATATGGCCTGCATATTACCATAAGGCGAATCCTGACTTTGTAATTTATGCCCCATTTGTTCTAATTGAGCAATACTGTCATCTGAGAGTGCCCCGGGCTCATAAAACACCTTATCGGGCAGGTACTGATGGTGAAATCTGGGACGACTCACCCATGCCGAGGCTGAATGCCCTTTTTCCAGCTCAAGGATCCCCAGTAAGACCATGGTAATAATCCGGCTGCCTCCTGGAGTGCCTAAGATTGACACCCCATTTTTTGTATCGACTATTGTCGGGCTCATGCTGGACAGCGGCCGTTTTCCTGGAGCAATAGCATTAGCTTCTGCGCCCACCAGACCATACACATTTGGCGTTCCCGGTCGTGCCGAGAAATCATCCATTTCATCATTCAGCAACACTCCAGTTCCTTCAGCAGTATATCCTGAACCAAAGGGATAATTAATGCTCATGGTTGCAGAAACCATATTACCCTGAGTATCCAGCACAGAAAAATGGGTAGTATCCTGTCCTTCACCCTGTTTGGTAACCACTTTTTCCTGAGAATTTTTATTCATGTTAATTTCGGCCAGGGAATTGCTGGGCAAAGCCTTGTCAAAGCGAAGACTTTCCCTCAATCCATCGGCATACCAGGCGCTTGTTAAACGTGCCACTGGCACCTGTGTAAAATCACTATCCCCTAAAAATTCAGCTCGATCCCGATAGGCACGGCGCATAGCTTCAATAATCAGATGAGTTTGCTGTGTTTCATCCAGAGACTGCAGGTCAAAATTTTGCAGAATTTGCAGTATGGTGGCCAGCGCAATACCTCCTGATGAGGGAGGTGCCACTGAGGTAATCGTCATATTGCGATATTGAAACTGAATTGGCTCACGCTCCTTAATTGAGTAATTTTTTAAATCACTCAATTGCCAGATCCCCTGATTTGCCTTAATAGAATTAATCATCCGTCTTGCGGTAAAACCGGCATAAAAATCAGCATTTCCCCACTTTGCAATTAACTTCAAGGTATTAGCCAGTTCTGTCTGGACTATACGATAGCCTAATGCTGGCACCTCATTGTCTTGTAAAAATATTCTGGATGAGTCTTTATATTTTTGCAAGATACCCAAGCGGAAACGAACCATTTTCTGGTAGTGCTCTGTTACTGGAAAACCGCTTAATGCCAACTCGATAGCAGGTTGTAAAACCTGGGATAAGGGCAAAGAACCATAATTTTCAGATAAATGCACCATTGCAGCCACGGTTCCGGGTATACCTGCAGCAAGAGGGCCATTCACTGAACTATTGGTAATATAATTACCCGCTTCATCCAGATACATATCACGATCGGCTGCGGAAGGAGCCATTTCCCGCCCATCAATCATTACCGTTTTATTGCTTTTTTGGTCGCGTATCAACCAGAACCCACCACCGCCTAAACCAGAGCTATAAGGTTCAACAACCGACAGGACAGCCGTAATTGCAACAGCAGCATCAAAGGCATTACCACCATCTAGTAATACCTGTTGACCTGCCTGTGTCGCCAGAGGATGAGCCGTTGCGACAGCCGCTTGCGGCGGTGATGCATTGGCAAACAAAGAAAAAAAACAGAGAAGAAAAACCAAAAATTGTTTCATAAGTGCCTCAATCAATTAACCATACGTTTATAGCATGGAAAAGAAATTAAAGAAAAGCAATCTTTGGCCTATTATACAATTGCCTGAGCAGGATACCCAGGCATCAGTATCACGAAGGGCCAACCAAATTAGAATTTATAAGCTGCATTAATATAATAATAGCGGCCAGGTTCATTAATTTTCATCACTTCACCGGTACCATCTGAGATTAAAATTAAATCTTTGTAGGTATTGTTAATTGCATAGGTTTTATCAAATACATTATCAATTCCTGCGGTTACTTCAAAATGTCTGGTCAGGTTGTGGGTCGCTTTTAGATTCATAATGGCATAACTATCAATTTCTTGTTCGCCATTATCAGCATCATAATGATCCCAGCTATCAGCAGCAACCACTTCTATTTTCGCTGTGCCTGCAGCCATATAATCATAATTCAGGGCAAGGTTCAGTTTCATTGGTGTTATATTAGCCAAATCTTTATCCGTTTGGCCTGCTAGAGCTTTATCTTTTTTACCTCTCTGGTAAGCTAAACCAAAATCAAGATAGACTTCATCGGTAAATGAATACAAACCTGAGAGACCAAAGCCGTAAATAGTCGCATCAATATTTTCAAAGTTATTGGTGGCATTATCGGCATTAAAATAAATATAATCCTTTAACCAGCTGTAAAACACAGATGTTTTAATGGTCAGATTTTCAAAATTATTTTCCATACCAAAATCAATTTCATAATTACTAGTCTGATCCAGATCAGGGGTACCACCAACCCGACCACTGGCAGCTTTCCAGTATAGTTCTCTCGCATCAGGGACACGAGTCGCTTTACCTATTCCACCAAAAAAATTGGTTGTTTCATTGTATTCATAGGTCCCCTGCACAAAGGCACTGAAAGAATCATAATCATTATCTTCCTGGCTACCATCAGGTGAAATAGAGGTATCATCATAACGAGCACCAAGCTTTAGTGTAAAATCCTGATAACGCTTTTCCAGTTCACCAAATATTGCCGTATTATCTGTATCAACATCATCAATACTGGCTCTTCCTGTTACATTGATTCTTACTGGCGGCATGCTACCTGGTACCGTCATTGTTCCCAGATATTCACCATCCCAGTTTCGTTTGCTGGTATCAATACCAATTAAGCCTTCCATTGTACTGCTGATATCAAATGCATTTTTTACTTTAAATCCCTGCATACGGGTTGTCAGCTTACTAATTAACTCAAATTGCGCATTTGGACCGGACACATTCCTATAGCGATTAGACATAGGATGTGTCACATCAGAATCATAGTATTGAAATTCTAGATTTTTTGAAAATTCACCCAGGTTTTTAATAGAGTATTCCAGGTTTAAGATATTAGAGTCATCATACATTGCATCCATTTTGCTGGAAGGATACAGCACATCATCACTACGATTCGCCGTATAACTAATCGCCAATTCATGATTATCAATCAGATTGACATAGAGTTTACCCATAAACGTTTTTTTGTCATAAGCATCCATATTTCGAAATTTGTCTTTGTATTTAACACCATTCGGAACCGCTGGATTAATTGCTTCTATCTGTTCAGCAAAATCATTACCATCTCCATCTCGAAACTGGCCACTGCTTTCATCGGAGAGACTGACTAATGCGCGTACTTTTTCATTACCACCACTTAGGGTCATTGCTGTTTTCTGGTAGTTCCAACGCCCCATATTTAAGCTGATTTCTCCATGTAAATCTTCTTCTGGCTTTTTACTTCTGACTTTGACCGCACCGCTTAGAGTACCAAAATTTTCTACATCATAAGGCCCCTCAATAATTTCAATACTTTCAATATTATTGGTGAGTATGTGTGATGTCGGTGGATCCATTCGATTAGGACAGGCTCCATATATTTTGGCATCATCCATGAGGATATTAATATTGTCTTTGTTTTGTCCTCTTAAAATAATATCATTTGCAATGCCACTGCGTCGAATCAATGAAACACCAGGGACATTTTTTGTCAGGGCATCAGCCAAATCAGCCGATTTAACCTGTTCACCACTGACATCAGTCAGTTCAGTGCCTTCTACAGAAATAGTTGGAATATCAGATTCAGAATAAACCTGAAGAGAGTACATTGATATCACCACAGCAAGTGACATTCTAAGACGAGGAGTTGGAAGATAAGAAAATTTCATTACATTAACCACATTAGAGTATTAAAAAAGACTAAATAGAGCAAATTTAATACCACATTAGTGGTTTTAACTTGTAATCAGTATGTTAGCTAATACTGATATTTTTAAGTGCTTATAAAAGTGTGTTATACCACCCAAAAAGTATGGCATATGACACAGAAAATATTTCCGAGAAATCTTGTTCAGTGGTAATGATGCCCATGCTCCCGGATGAAAAAACACACATATTATTTAAAGAATCAAAACAGCTTGATTAATTGCCACAATGAGCTAATTTTAAAATAGGAACACAGACAAAGTGTCGGATATGAATGCTTACCTTTCTAACCTTGATCAAATAGAATCCTGGTTTTTCAATCTTGCTGAAAAACAGCTGTTTTTTTTGCCAAAAAAAACGCAAGGTGTTAACTATCGATTTGAACCCATTGACCATCAGCAATCCCTTGATTTATTAAACTATAAACCCACAATTCTACCTCCGGGGAAAAACATATTTCCTGATGATGAAATTCTCTTTTCCTACTACAAAGATGACGATGGGCATTATCAGTTCAGTCAGGGAGTAACAGTCAATTCTCAACTCCTTGCCGGTGTTCGTGCCTGTGATTTAAAAGGGGTTTATTTACTGGATGAGGTTTTTTCAGATGGCGTAAAAGACAGCCATTATTTACGCCGTCGAGAAAAAACTGACATTATTGCATTTAACTGCATGACTCCTTGTGATGATCATTGTTTCTGTGAAGCAGCACAATCTCTGGATTTTCAAATGGGTGCTGATATTTTTATTACACCGCTCTTTTCTACAAGTCATAAAGGACAGGCAAATGAAGAGCAGCAATGCCTATTGGAGGTACTGACACCAAGAGGAAATGAATTAATCAAATCTCTGGAATCAACTGAATGTTCAAGCCCACAGGATTTAAAAAACCATGCCATTGCAAGTCGCCCACAACCCTTTGGCAGGCAGTTTTCCGCCCCGATTGAACAATTGGCTAAAGCCATTCATCAGAAAGATGCTGATTCGGTTTACCAGCAATACGCAGAGCAATGTTTTTCATGTGGGACCTGTAATCTGGTTTGTCCTACCTGTTATTGCTTTGAGACAAAAGATGAATTAAATCTTGATGGCAGCTCTGGTAAGAAAACTCGTCACTGGGATGCCTGCCTGAGTCCTGGTTTTGCTGAAGTCGCTGGCGGTCATAATTTTAGAGCTGAACCAGCAGCCCGACAACACCATCGAATCCGTCGCAAATTTGATTATCTGCCGCAACGATTTGAGCAGACATTTTGTACCGGTTGTGGTCGTTGTGGCCGTCAATGTACAACAGGTATCGATATATTTAATATTGTCAATGATGTCTATTTGTCCGTACAGGAGTCACAAGAATGAAAACACTCTCTGACCCTGTTAAAAGTAATCCCTACATCCCTATGATGGCAGAAATACAGTCAATTGAGCCATTAACAAAAAATGAAATGTTATTTAGAGTACGATTACCGGAGCCACTCAATCATCGCCCGGGACAATTTGTTATGGCAGGCTTACCTGGTATTGGTGAGTGTGCTATATCTATCAGCAGCGGACCTGAAAGTGGAAAGACACTGGAAATGGTCATCCGCAAGGTCGGCAATGTCACTGGAGTTCTTCACAAATTAAAAAAGCACGACTTGATTGGCATCCGGGGTCCTTTTGGTTCTGGCTTTGAATTGAATGATTTTCATCTTAAAAATGGCAATCAAGAGACCCTCATTAAGGACATCGTCATTATTGCAGGTGGTCTGGGCCTGGTGCCTTTGCGCTCACTCATTATTCCTATCATGGAGCATAAGTCAGACTTTGGCAGAGTACATCTTATTATTGGCTCTAAAACTCCCAGAGAAGCTTTATTCAGGCAACAAATACAGCAATGGAAAATACATCCTGACTGCAGTATTACAGAATTAGTGGATAATACTGACTTTCAGGATTGGGATGGCGATGTAGGACTGGTGACTGAACCCATTCATAAACTGAACATCATTGAAAAAAATACCATGGTTGTTCTATGCGGGCCGCCAGTCATGTATAAATTTGTTTTAATGGAGATAAAAATGAATTTTAATATCCCGGACAATCACATTTTTATTGATCTGGAACGCCGGATGCGCTGTGGTCTGGGCAAGTGTGGCCACTGTCAAATCAATCATGTGTATTGTTGTAAAGAGGGTCCGGTTTTTCGATATTCACAATTAACTGATTTATCCGAGGCACTAAACTGATGAAGCCTAAGATTGCCTTTTTTGATTTTGCCAGTTGTGAAGGCTGTCAACTGGCATTGCTGAATTGTGAAGACATTCTGCTTGATCTATTGGAACTCGTTGACTTAGTAGAATTTCGTGAAGCCATTTCAGAAAAAAGTGCACGCTATGATATTTCTTTTATTGAAGGAAGTATCCACCGTGAAGAAGACAGCAAACGACTGCTTGATATTCGTTCTCGAAGTCAATACATAGTAGCTCTAGGTGCCTGTGCCTGCAACGGCAATGTGCAGGCGCGTTCAAATTTTATTGCCCCTGCTGAAAACTATAAGTTGATTTATGGTGAAGAAGCACGTAATCGAGTACAAGTTGATAAAAACTATTGGCCATTATGGGCACATACCCGTGTCCGCTCTGTAGAGGAAATTGTCAAAGTCGATTATCATCTGCGAGGCTGTCCAATGGATGCCAATGAGTTTTTAACTCTGGTCAAAGCCTTGCTGAGCAATCAAATTCCTCACTTTCCAGCTCATGCAGTCTGCGTTGAATGCAAACGCAATGCCAATGAATGTGTGTTTGACAAGGGAATGAGCTGCCTTGGCCCTATTGCATACGGCGGCTGTGATGCAGTGTGTATCAATAATGGTCATGTGTGCGATGCCTGTCGTGGCTTGCTGCCCTATGCCAATGTTGGCGCGCATAATGCATTGATGTTAAGTAAAGGTATTTCTAAAGAAGCAATTCAGAGTCGTTATCGACTTTTTTGCAGTGCTGAAAAAATGAGTGAATCCTGATGAGCTTGTTTCTCTCAGATTTTGATACTCAGTGTGTACTATTTAGTTAGAACAAGATTGGATAGAATAAGAACATGACGACAAAGACAAACAGCTCGACTAACGCCACAAAGAAGACAGTGCATATTAAAATTGATCATGTTACCCGATTAGAAGGTCATGGCAGTATTCTTATTGATGTTAAAAAAGGGGAAGTTGAAAACCTTAAGCTGGAGATTGTAGAAGCCAATCGTTTTTTTGAAAATCTGGTCAAGGGCGTTCCTCCTCATGATGTCCCGCAAATTGTCAGTCGCATTTGTGGTATCTGCTGTGTCGGCCATCAATTAGCCGCAATTAAAGCGGTTGAAAATGCACTCAACTTGAGTATTAGCCCACAAACACGTCTGTTGAGAGTTTTATTAAATGAATCTCAATTTCTGCAAAGCCATGCACTGCATCTTTATTTTCTGGCCATTCCAGATTATGTTGGTGTAAAAAGCATTTTACCTTTGGCAGGTTCTCATCCGGAGTTAATAAAAAAAGCCTTAAAACTAAAAAAATTAGCCAATGATTTTACTACTGTCCTAGGTGGCAGGGCTTTGCATCCGATGATGCCGACTTTAATCGGCTGGCGAAAAATTCCAGATAGAAATAAATTACAGACACTGCTCGAGCGGTTACACGATTCAATTCAGGATATTGAGGAAATGGTGGATTTTATTGGTCAACTAAAATGGCCGGACTATGAACGGGAAACCGAATATGTCAGTCTGAAAAATCCTGATGAATACGCTCTGTACGAAGGTGAAATTTTCAGCTCTGATACTGGAAAATCCGTATCTGAATCCGATTATCGTCAGGTTACCAATGAATTTACAGTGGCACATTCCACTGCAAAATGGTCCCGCTGGAATAGAGAATCCTATATGGTGGGAGCGCTGGCACGTGTCAATAATAATTATGAACAGTTGCACCCTCAGGCACAAGAGATTGCTAATACGCTGGATTTAAAAGTGCCCTGTTACAATCCTTATAAAAATAATCTGGCACAGATGGTGGAGATTGTACATTGTACGTATCATTGTATTGACACTCTGGAGCAACTATTAGCACAGGAATTACAATTAGAAGATCTCCAGTATCAGGCTGGTGAAGGCCTGGGTAGCAGTGCCATTGAAGTACCCCGGGGGATATTATTTCATGAATATGGATTTGATATAAACGGCATCTGCAATCATGCTGATGCCGTGATCCCCACCAGTCAAAATATCAATAACATTGAACGGGATATGAAGCAGTTTGTTCCGCAGATGCTACCCGTTATGGATAAAGGTGCTTTAGCCTCTCATATGGAGATGTTATTGCGTGCTTATGACCCCTGTATTTCCTGCTCTGTTCATATGCTGGACGTTCGCTTTGTCTAATGCTTCAGACAAGCAGAGATTAACATTAGTTGCCATTGGTAACCGAAATATGGGTGATGACGAGATTGGACTTGTTCTTGTTGAAGCAATAAAAAAACAGCTGTCAACTGATATTGATGTGCTGATATGGGAAAACATGGATGCCTTGTCAGTTTCTGCAGAATTATTAGAAATTCAGACACCCATTATTATTGTCGATTGTGCTGACATGGGATTAAAATGCGGCGAGTTCAGATGGCTTAAACAATCTGAATGCACATTAACAAAGCATCTTAATTTGATATCAACTCATGGTTTTGGTTTTGCAGAGGCTTTAGCTCTGGCGGAAACTCTTGGTTTTAAACAGGATTTATTTTTCTTTGCAATACAGCCTTCAGACATTAGCCTGAATGCTGGATTCAAAAGTGAAATAAGTATAGTTCTGAATGACAATATAGAGACCATGACTCAATCATTATTATCTGAGTTAGATCAACTCAAGACATAATTTTCCCCGGAAGGAGAGAAATAGATGATTTTCTATAATGTTCCAATAAAACCATAATAGTGAAAGCCGTGTCATCAGAACATATCATACATTGTATTCAGGACATCCATGTCAAGGAACTCGTTAAACGCCTGAACTGGTCAGTGACCATTCGCTGGTATTACATTGCATTCAGCTCATTATTGATTGTATTCGTTTATTTTTTAGCACAAGATCATGCTGTCAGTTTTCACTTTGAATTTTTAATCATCGCCAATGTTTTTTTATTCTGCTGCAACCTACTCTATCAATATCAGCTGAGGTATAGTTATGATAAATGTCTCGGCACTCTGGATTTGCGTTATTATTTAATTTTGCAGATCATCACTGATTATCTGGCTCTGACATTAGTGGTTTATACTCTTGGCAGTATTGAAACACCAATTATTCTGATGATCATTCCTAATACCATTTTGGCCACATTATTTTTTACCCCCAGACAGAGTCTTATTATTGCCATCTTCGGTTTATTGATGGTGATCAGTCCTTTAATATTAGAGTATTTTCAGTTGATTCCTGTCATCTCAATTTTTAATCATTCATTAAGTACATCCTTTAAAAATATTGTGCTTGCAAGCCCGACCCTTTTATCTGGCTATATTTTTATTTTATTTACCTGCGTTATTTTTTGCTGGTATCTATTGTGCAGTATCACTAGCCGTTTAATAAAAAATGAGCTTGAACTTGAACGCAGCTATCAGGATATGATCAGACTTGATAAAGAAAAGACTCATGCCACATTACGCAGCACGCATGAGTTGAAAGCCCCTCTGGCTGCCATTAAAAATTATGTTTATACGATGAATGCCGGTTATGCTGGCGATATTAACGATAAAGTATTAAAGATTATCAACAGGATTGGTAAGCGCTGTGATTATTTATTAAACAATGTCACAGATATTATTAAATTGGGCAATTTAAAATCATATATAGTCTTTGATGCCAAACTTGAAGAGGGACCTGAAAAAGAACCTGTAAATAAAAACTACAAACAATTTTACCCAATCAATATTAAGCAGTATATAAGCGAGTTTATTTTAAATTATAAGACTTTAAGTCATGAAAAAAATTTGACCATAAAATTGAATAAACAATTTTCTGACAAAGACTCCAAACATAAAAATCATGATTATACCATTATGGCTAATGATGAGAATCTGCAGTTGATTTTTATAAATTTGCTTACAAATGCAGTTAATTATTCACACCAAAATGGCCTTATTGAGATAGACATAAGTAAAAAACAAAGCAATCAAAAACAATTAATTTGTGTCAGTATCAGAGATCATGGTATTGGCATCGATAAACAACAAATCAATAATATATTTGAAGAACATTTTAGAACCAATAATGCCGCTCAGTTTTATGAGGGTGGAACAGGATTAGGTTTATCGATTGTCAAAGTTTGCAGTCAGATTCTTAATGCGAAAATACAGGTTGAAAGCACCCTCAATGAAGGGACAACATGCACAATATGCTTCAATATGTGTAAATCAGGAGACAGTTCTCATGAGTAAAGTAATGATAATTGATGATGATCAGGATATAATTGACAGCATCAGTATGATTCTTGAAGCCAATAATTATACGGTGGTTGCCAAAATAGATACAGATAACCTTATTTCAGCCATTGAGTCAGAAAGCCCGGATATCATTCTATTGGATATTGTTTTCCCGGAAGATGCTCAGGCAGGTTTCAAAGCAGCCAGAAAAATTGCTTTGCAGGAAAATTTGAAACATATCCCCGTGCTCATATTAAGTGCGGTCAACCAATTAAATAATTTGGGCTTCAGTTTTACTGAAAATGATATCAGTCATGATTTCATGCCAGTCAGCGGCTTTATAGAAAAACCCGTTGAACCGGATGTATTATTAGATAAAATAAAATCTGTTAAAAAAAATATTTAAGGAAAGAAGGAATGAAAACCACAACCCATTTTTTAAAAGAAACCAAAAAACTGGAGTTGGTCAAATTTGAACGGGCAATAGATGAGACACTTTTAAAAGAAGCCTATCTCCCTTTTTCCGGCTCTCTCAGACAGCACCCTTATGATATCGATAAAGTGATCTTATTATCTGAACCACATGGTAACAATATTACCTATTATGAATTTAAGAATGAAGACATCGGCTTTGTTAAAAAGCAAGCAAATATCGTCAATCTGGATGGTGAAGACATTGCTATGGTTATGATATGGATTAAAAAAAGCAGCATTGGCATCCGCTGCACCCCTTTTCTGGTCGAATCAGTCACTTAATAGACACAAATTCTCTCAAGGAGTTAGACAATGCAAATCAATGGGCTTGTTGGTTTAATTATATTACTGGCTGATATTTTCGCTATCTTAAAAATTGCCAATAGCTCCGAATCAACCGGAATGAAAGTATTGTGGATTTTCATTGTGTTGCTGATGCCCATTCTAGGTTTGCTTGCCTGGTTTTTTATTGGCCCGGGTGACAAAAAATTAAGGCTTTAACGCTTAGATAGCTCTTTATAGAGTCCTTCATTACCTTCTTTATTCATGTTACCCCACTCATCAAAACAAACCAGATCCTCGATGGGCAGGCGATCACGCCAGCCTGCTGATTTTAATTCCGGTTCAGCTAAAAAATGTTCAACATAACCAATACACAAGTAGGCAATGGGAGTGACTGATTTTGGCAGTTTCAAGGCTTGTTTCAGGGCTTTTTTATTAAAGATACTCACCCAGCCAACCCCCACACCTTCAGCACGTGCCGCTAGCCAGAGATTTTGCACGGCACAAACACTACTGAAGAGATCCATAGATTTATCATGTGTGCGTCCAACAACAACAGGGCCTGCACGTTCTCTATCACAGGTTACGACTAAATTAACAGGTGATTCAATGATGCCTTCCAGTTTTAATTTTCGATAATCAGTGCTTTTTTCCGGCTCAAACATTTCTGCCGCTTCATCATTTGCACTGAGAAAAATATCATGAACTTTCTTTTTTGTTTCAGGATTTTGAATCAGAAGAAAATTCCAGGGCTGCATAAAACCAACAGAGGGCGCATGATGTGCTGCATTAATAATCCTTGCTAAGACATCATCAGGAACCGGATCGGTTTTAAACTGACCTCGAACATCCCGCCTGGAATAAATGCTTTTATAAACAGCAGCACGTTCTTCATCTGTAAAATAATGATCTGACTGGTGTGCAGGCTCAGATTTTTCCATGAAATTCTCCTTGAATTAACTCCCGAAGATTTTACACCGTTATTCTGCGGTTACAATAGAGGTCCTCAGAATATTGAAATAACTGGTAGAATTACAGAACCCAAGTGATCAATTCAGGTTCAATTTGTCAATAAGAAGCAATTTAGTGAAGCTTCCTTAAATGCCTGTTAAACTAATAAACCTTCAATGTTAATAGAAGGTCAAATCATGCGCTGGAAAGGAAATAGACAAAGCAATAATGTAGAAGACAGAAGAAATGCCCGGACTTCAGGGCTGAGTTCATCGGGTAGCGGCGGCATACTCAGGCTTCTTCCGGCTGTATACAGACTCCTTGGATTTAAAGGAACAGCCATTGCAGCTATTGGCCTTGTTGCATACGGTCTGATGAGCGGCAATCTGAGTCAAATTCTGGGCGGAGGTTCCTTTCAGGACAACCCATCTCAGGTCTCCAATCAGCCTGTAAAGCAAAGTGCCAAAGAAAAAGAACTGGTTAATTTTATATCTGTCATACTGGCAGATACTGAAGACACATGGAAGCAACTCTTCCGACAGCATGGAAAACAATATAAAGATCCCAAACTGGTCTTATTTCGAAATTCTGTAAAATCAGGCTGTGGTTTTGGTTCAGCACAAATGGGTCCTTTTTACTGCCCTGCTGATAGCAAAGTGTACATCGATCTCGGTTTTTACGATGATTTAAAAAATCGCTATGAAGCACCAGGCGATTTTGCCCAAGCCTATGTTATCGCACATGAAATAGGACATCATGTGCAAAATTTGCTTGGTACCTCAGGCAAGGTTCACCTGGCAAAACAGAAACTATCAAAGGTTAAAGCGAATAAATTGTCTGTGAAACTTGAACTACAAGCAGACTGCTATGCCGGCATCTGGGCTAATCATGCTAATCGTTCCAGACAAATACTCGAATCCGGCGATATTGAAGAAGGTTTAAAAGCTGCCAGCGCCATAGGTGACGATCATTTGCAAAAACAGGCTCAGGGTCATGTAAACCCGGATTCATTCACTCATGGCAGTTCAAAACAACGTGTAAAATGGTTTAATACTGGTTTAAAAAAAGGTACACTTAGTGGATGTAATACTTTTTCATCTCAATCACTATAATAATATCAACAAAACAATTGCTTACCTGACAAACCCCTTAACAACTTAAACTCAACTAGTAGGAGAAGCATATGGCTGGTACATTTGAAATATACAAAGATAAGGCTGGTGAATTTCGTTTTCGCTTAAAATCAGGCGATGGTAATAATCTTCTTGGCAGCGAAGGCTATAAAGCCAAAACAGGTTGTACGAATGGCATTGAGTCGGTAAAAAAGAATGCTTCCGATGATGGACGATATGAGCGCAAAGAAACCAGTTCTGGCAAGCACATGTTTAATCTTAAATCTGGTAATGGGCAGGTAGTAGGAACCAGCAGTTCCTATGGCTCGGCCGGTGCCAGAGATGAAGCCATTGAAGCGGTCAAAAATGATGCTGCCGGTGCCTCAGTTGACGACCAAAGTTAACAAATTGAGCGAAACCTGCTTTGCTCTATAGTAAGAGAAAGCAAGGTTTCTCTTGTTTAGCCGGGGGGAGTTTAGCTGTAAAGAATCAGCCTTTAACATCCAGGTAGCCTCGTTCAATGGCCACCTCTAAAGCTTTGGAGCCTTCGACTAACTCTTCATACGCTTCGCGCATTGCCTTAAGCTTTTTTACCTGCTCAGGTGACGGCATATCACCGTCAATTATATTGGCTAAATTAAATAAACCATTCAAATAATGTGCTCGAGCTCTAGCAACCATTTGTACCACTGGATTCAGCTCAGATAACTTCAACTCAGGTATTTTAGGATTTATCTCTTCACGATTAATTTCACGTACTGCTTTTTCAAATTGAAGCAATAGTCGATTGATATCCAGTTCGCTCATAATATCTCCCATAAGCATTTAACTAATATAAATATGATCTTCATTTTTAATACATGATACCAACTCAGTATAGGTGCACATAAAATTTTATCCAGAAGACTTCACGGTAATGGATGATCAGGTGTTGTTTCTGCTGTCTGCTTTATCATCATGCGGCTCTTCATCATTGGCTTCTTTTTCCGATAACACCTCCTCATCACCCTGAGTGTCACTTGAACTTGCTTCAGCTAATCTTTCTTGAGTTTTATTCCTCATGATAGTACTACTTTGATCCAGCATAAATTCCGTTTGCTCCAACATTTCAAGCACTCGTGAATTAGTATTAATACCCGAGCCTTTAAGGGCATGAAGAATATAATAGTAATGCTCTTTGGCAATCATATATTTTTCATTTTTTAGCTCAATACTGGCCATATCTGAATAAAACTGAAATATTTTTTCACATCGTAAAAGCTGGATATCATTAATGTATTGCTTTAACTTTTCAGAATTAACCTTGAAAAACCAATTATGTGAATTCAATATTCGAATCAGTCTTCCTAATTTGATGAGATTTTTTTTAAAATGTGTTTCATTATTTGGAGCAGTTTCATTCCGGTGCGAGCCATCTGGGAGAGAAGCATGCTCTGTCTTTGCTTCTTCAATTAAAGCCTGAATCCCTCTAAAATGCTTATCCAGAGATTGAATCATCTGCAGGCGGGCCATAATTTCATTAGCAAGCAGCACATTAATATCATTACCGATATTAAAATCCTTTAATGCATCAAGCAGCTCACTCAGCTCATCCAGCCCCTGTTTTATATGGAGGATTTTTATTCTTTTCTCACGCTGCTTCTGCTCATAGGCTTCAGACACACTGTTAACAAATAACGTGAGAAATAAGAGTCCTCCAATTGTGGCAAAAATCAGATATTCTTCCATTAGCTCGTATTGCCTGCATTAATAATACAATTCTGCCGTAAGAAAGGCTGTATAAAGCTTATTCCTGAGGCTTAGAATTTTTTTCAATTGCTGATAATATTCCTCGTAGAATATTCAGCTCTTTTTGATCGGGTCTGGCTCGATTAAATAAACGTCTGATGCGTTCCATCATCTGACCGGGATGCTGTGGAATAATAAAATGAACATCCGTCAACACTTTTTCCATGTGAGTATATAAATATTCCATATCTTTATTTTCCGGATATTCATATGCATCATCATTCAGCTGTGTTCTTGTTGCCTCAGTCGCCTGAAAAATTTCATAACAAAATGTTTGCACCGCTGCGGCCAGATTGAGTGAACAATAATCCGGATTAGCAGGAATATAACCATGAAAATTACATTTTTGCAGGTCATCACTGTGTAAACCACAGCTTTCCTGTCCAAAAATAAGCGCGACCTGTGCATTCACTGCCTCAGACGCAATTTTCTCACCGCTCTCCCGAGCGGTTAATAACGGCAGGCTCATACCACGGTCCCGAGTACTGGTACCAACAACCAGCCGACAGTTGCTAATAGCCTCACTAAGGGTATCGGCAGTAATTGAATTTTCTAAAATATTTGTTGCACTGGTTGCTCGAATATAGGCTTCTTTATCCAGAGAACAGCCTGGGTTCACCAGATAAAGGCGTGATAGTCCCATATTTTTCATGGCGCGTGCTACAGCACCAATATTGCCTGGAAACTGTGTATTCACTAATACAATACGGATGTTATCCAGAGAATTGTTATTTTTGTTCATAAATAAATCACTGTAAACTTAAAGTCAGGGATTCTTCTATTTTTTTCTTTAATTCCGGGCTGATCAGACCTTTTATTTCCAAAGTTGGCTTGCCTGAGGAAACGTCATCACCATAAATGATCAGGGTATCAGGTTTATTGATACGAGATAATTGCTGAATATCATATAAGAATTCTGACGGCACATTACCATCATTTTTGGTGATTACTCCATCCTCAATCACCAGTTTAAAGCGGTCCTTATTTTTCTTACGCAAATGACGAATAAGAAAAACATCAAAAATCAGCAAGGCTGTAACACCAATAATGATTATTGTGAGTGTATCCATATTATTTTCTCTGATAAAGTGATGAACTGTTACGTTAATTTTTTATTTAAGGCCCAATAGTTTATGCGTTTGCAAAGAAACACGCCACATCGGGTGTTCCAGGCAATATTGGACAACTGCCTGAAGATGTTCATTGTCTCCGGGTTCATCTATCGCTTGTAAAAAAAAATGCTGAAAAGCCATGGATTCAAATTTCTCCGGAGGCAGTCCTGTCAGTGGAAATAATAATTTTAATTCATTGCCGCTTTGCTGCTTGAAATTATCCCACTGCTTAGGGCTCACACACAGCCAGTCAATGCCGTCAGGGGCTTTAATGCTGCCATTCGTTTCAACACCAATTTCAAATCCAGCATCGTGTAAATAATGTATCAGCAACTCATCCAGTTGCAACAGCGGCTCACCTCCAGTAAAAACGACATAAGGCTTAGCGTGCCTGCTTTTTGGCCAAAGAGCAATAATCGCATTTCCCAGTTGACGGGCATCCTGAAACTTACCACCGCCCTCACCATCAGCACCGACAAAATCCGTATCACAGAAAGGACACACCGTTTTATGTCGATCTTTCTCAAGACCGCTCCATAAATTACAGCCGCTAAAACGACAGAAAACAGAAGCTCGCCCTGCTTGCGCACCCTCACCTTGCAAAGTATAGAAGAGTTCTTTAACAGAATAGGTCATTGCTTAAACTGGCATTTTTTAGTCATAGTATTTAAATAGTTCTCTTAATCTGGAAGGGCCGGGCCTTCTTCTCCCCAGCATAAAACAGCACCGCAACCGGGTGTTTCAAACAAATCAATTCGATCCAGCTGCGGCAGAGAATCAGCCATTTTAGCTTTGATCCAGTAAAGTAAGCTGGTCACATCAGCATTTTCAATCCCCTCAAGCCGGTCTAGCTGGTGGTGATCAAGCTGCTCATAAACCGGCTTAAAAATGGACTTAACATCCCCATAATCTACAGTCCAACCCATCACCTTATCCAGTGCTGCGGTCAGATGCAAGCGGATCAAGTAACTGTGACCATGCAGTTGACGGCGCTTGTCTCCTTCTGCAACCTGAGTGAGCCGTAGGGCACTTTCAAAACGCTGCTCTTTCCAGATGCGATAGTGTTCGCCGTTATAATGACAGCCTGATGTATGAGTTTCATAAACAGTGACCCAGGATAATTGCTCAAAATCTGGTTTCAGCTGTAGCCAGATCCAGTTGGCCAGAACCTCTGAGGTTGGGTTTTCCAGACCTGAAATATCATTGAGACAGGTAAAATCTAATTGCTTATGCAGTGGTTTCCAGAATCGATCAATTTGTTCAAAATCTACGCCCATATCAGCATGCCCGACAGAATCTTCTGTTTCAAAAGCATCCTTTTCATAACGAGCCCCAAGATTCTGGTTTGCATGTAAAATAACCTCAAAACCATGACCATGCATACGGCCGCATTGATGACCCTCAGGGACATGAGGCAACTGATGCGCCGCTTCAAACCGATAGCGCTTCCAGATATGCGCATGGCCCTTATTATCCAGGTCAACACCACAATCATGGGTACTTTGAATGGCTACCCGATCAATACCCTGCAGATCAATTTTTTTGTGGATCCAGCGAGCCAGATTCTCATCCGTGGGTATATCCAGATGCTGATTCAACAGGGTGTAGTTTAACGGCTTAATCGTAGTCTGCAGGTGCTCCTTCAGGAAGCTGACCGGTTCATGCTGCAGCATTGTCTCAGTCGCTTTAAGAGGTACTCGGACAGAAGCCGTATAACTATGCCCGTGCAAACTTGCTGCCGGATGACTTTCCGGCAGTATATTAATTTGGCAGGCTGACTCAAAGGGTACGGTTGCCAGGTAAAATAGTTGTTCTCTCATCGCTTGTCTGTTTATCGATTAATTACTAAAAAACTGGAAACGTTCAATCAATGGATCCTCTGTGCCAGCTTCAGAAAACCCTTTTGCCCTGAGAAGACAGGCCTGACAGTGTCCACAGGGTGGTTGCTCACCATTATAGCAGGTATGAGTATAAGCCATTGCATCCATTGCACCCAATTTTTCTGCCAGCGATACAGTATCAGCCTTATTCAGGTTCATTAAAGGAGTGTGAATGGTGATGTCATATTCCATTCCAAGTCGAAGCGTGTTCTCCAGCGAAATCAGAGTATTTTCCCGGCAATCCGGATAACCACTATAATCAGTCTGAGCAACACCTGTGATCAAGTGCTTTATCGAACGCTGGTAGGCATAGGCAGCGGCAAAAGTCAGAAAAATCAGATTTCGCCCCGGCACAAAGGTATTTGGTAATGAGCCTTCAGCGGTTTTTAGTGAAGAGCCTTCAGCGGTTTTTAGTGAAGAGCCATCAGCGGTTTTTAATAAAGAGCCTTCAGCCGTATTTAACGAAGAGCCATCAGCAGTTTTTAATAAAGAGCCCTCAGCGGTTTTTAATAAAGAACCTCCAGCTTCAGGCAATGAATCATCAATATTAATATCATCTGTGAGAGCATTTCCACCCAGTACTGAAAATGTATCAATCGGTAAAATCTCATGTGCAACTGCTGCAATTTCAGAGACTTTTCTAGCTGCTTCTAACTCAATTTTATGCCTCTGCCCATAATCAAAACTGAGGCTACTGACATTTTCCCGGCCAAATTCTTTAATGGCCCAATACAAACAAGTTGTTGAATCCTGGCCTCCTGAGAGGACAACTAGCGCCTTACACATAAGCTTACCTATGTTATTTTATTTATAAAAGAATTATACTTCAAATCCATTGTAATCACATCGTATTGGACATGAGTTGGTGCCAAAGCAAAATGAATAAAGAAAAGATACAACGCCACAATGATCGCATGAAACGTCATAAAAAAGTTGTGGATGAAAAAATTGAAAAAGCCAACATAGAGCAAGGTGTTCTTATTGTCATTACAGGCAATGGCAAAGGAAAAACCACATCTGCACTGGGTACACTGCTCCGCAGTCTCGGGCATGGTCATCAATGTGCTCTGGTGCAATTTATTAAAGGCCAGTGGGACTGCGGGGAAGGGCATTTTTTTGCAAACTCTTTTGATAAGAAAGGAAACAATGGACAAGGCGGTTTAACCACTTATACTATGGACACTGGATTTACCTGGAACTCTCAGGATTTTGAAGAGGATAAGCAAGCTGCTGCAGCTGTGTGGGAACAGGCCCTGCCTCTATTCAATGACCCCGAATGCCGGCTTATTGTGCTTGATGAAATCACTTATATGTTCAAATATAAATACCTTGAACTCAGTGAGGTCATTACAGTTTTAAAAAATCGCCCTAAACACCAAAACGTGATAATTACCGGACGCGGAGCTCCTAAAGAACTCATTGAACTTGCTGACACAGTCAGTGAGATCCAGCCTGTAAAGCATGCATTCAACCAGAGAATTAAGGCTCAGGAAGGAATTGAGTGGTAATTTACAGCTTGCAGTAAAGAAATTAGATGAGATGAGAATAGAAGCCATCAGCTTGATGACTTCTATTTCATTTTATTAGGGACTACTGGTTCATCGTGTCCAGAACAGTGTGCAGATGCTCAGACATCTCACGCCCACTATCTGTTAAATAACCACCATCCATCTGAGTAACCAAGCCTTTATTAAAAAGTGATTTTGCTGATTTGATTAGTACCGGATCAGCATCATGATGAATTTTTAAACCTTCTATATGTGATTCTTCAGGAAATTTGGCCAGTAATTTGATTTCATCAAATAAACCATCTGGATAAGTTTTAATCATAGTTCAATAACCATACCTTCTTTGGCAAAAAATGACTCGACATCACCACATTGTTCCTTGTTACAGAATCGTTTGCTTAATTCATCCAGCTGTTCATCAGAACGAAGTGGATCGTGGTGAAATAATGCCAGTTTTTTTACCTGTTTACGTTGAGCAGCCTGACAGACATATTCGACATAACTATGTCCCCAGCCAATGTATTTTTGTTCATACTCTTCTTTAGTGTACTGACTATCATGTACCAACAGATCAGCACCTTCGTAGAACTGCTCAATCATAGCATTTTGTTCGTTTGCAACCAAGTCGCCTTCAGCTGCCATATCTTCATCATAATCAGGATCATTAGGATCTGTAATAAAAACATTGCGGAAAATTTCAGTGTCATAAGCCGTACAAAAGACTTTTCCTTCATACTCAATGCGATACCCCAAACACAGCACAGGATGGTTAAGATATTTTGTTTTTACAATAATACCGTCACCTAAATCAATTATTTCTTCTTTGAGGCTAAAATATTGGATATTGGCCGCCAGCTCAGCTTCCCTGATCGGAAAATAACGATAGGTCATTTGCCCACCAACGACTTTCTCAAGTGTGTCTTCCTCATAAGTCACAGGACCATAAACTCGAATGTGAGTTCCAGGTATGTAAGCAGGGGTAAAAAAAGGAAAACCCATAATGTGATCCCAATGAGTATGGGTCAGAAAAAGGTGTGCCTCAACAGGGTCTGAACGTGTCATCAGCTCGTTTCCCAGTTCTCTGAGCCCCGAACCAGCATCGATGATAATCAGGCGATTGATCTCTGGAAAGCGGATTTCAAGACAGGGAGTATTGCCCCCATACTTGACTGTAGTAGCCCCCGGGCAAGGAATCGAACCTCTAACACCCCAGAACTTGATTAACATTTTCACATTGCAGACCTAGTAGCCTTGTTCGGCTTAAAAAATTAGTTAACTTACCTGAAGGAAAATGGAGGCTTTTTCAATTGATTCATAAATGCCTTCGTGCATCTGAGTCAACTCTTTCCAGGATAATTTGCCTGATGCAAAAAGCCTCTCCACATATTCTTCACTAACAAAATGATTGCCAGCAGAACCCATTTCAAAAATATTAGCATAAAGATCAGCAATTGCCACACTGGAAATTAAAAGTCTGTGATCTATGTCTGATTTTTCAGGCTCATGGTGATATTTCATCGTGCCTACAATATTATCGTTTAATTTCCATTTGCTGGCAATAATTGCACCGCAATGTTGATGATTAAATCCGAATATAGACACTTCTGACTCATGAAGTGATATTTTTTGTTCCCTGGCAATAGCAAGACAATGTGAGTACTCATCAGGAAAGCAGTGAGCCATGGGTATTTTACCCAGATCATGCAATAAGCCCGCAAGAAAAAATTCCTCTCTCTGATTCGCAGGTATTTGCTGTGTGGAGGCAATTGCCTTGGCCGTCACACCAACACAGATAGAGTGCTTCCAGAAATCATCCATCGCCAGGCTGGACTGTTGTGCTTTTTTCATATGTCCTAAAACAGCAGTACTTAAAGACAGATTTTTTACTGTATTAACCCCCAATATGATAATTGCCCGGGTCAAAGAGGTGATATGATTCGGTAATGAATAATAAGCAGAATTAATCAGTTTAAGCACATTGCCGGCTAGAACAGGATCCAGTGAAATAATTTTATTTAAGTCATTCGGTGAGACATTCGGCTGATTACAGACTTCCAGTACTTTAGTTACCGTTGTTGACAAGCTGGGCATTTTACCCACATAAGCCTGAATTGTTTGCAAATATTCTTCTGACACAAAAATCCTCAGGTTCTTTTATAGAGATATAATCTAACTATAGTCGTTTATTGATAATTTACCTGTTTCAGAACTAACAAAAAAAGAAGTCCGTTGTCCATAATCATTCGTCAAAGTCAATAGAAACAAGGTAAAGTTCAGCAGCTTTTACTACTGCATTCTAAATGCTTTTTATTTCATCTTTTGACAGCAAACTGACGACTATAGACTACTGACTTCTTTTACGGACTTCGTCCTTTTTGATAATATGCTATGATTAATCTGATTTAAATTAAATAAAGTAGCTACTATGACACGAATAAAACAAGACGATCTCATTAAGAGCATTGCTGATGCCTTGCAATTTATTTCTTATTATCACCCGAAAGACTATATTCAGGCTCTTGGTGCGGCTTATGAGATGGAACAATCTGCAGCAGCCAAAGATGCAATTGCCCAGATTTTGTTTAATTCACGCCTATGTGCAGAGGGGCACCGCCCGATTTGCCAGGATACTGGTATTGCTGTGGTTTTCATTGACGTTGGCATGGATGTTCAGTGGGACAGTCAGATGGGCCTGGAAGATATGATCAATGAAGGGGTTCGGCGTGCTTATTTGAATCCTGATAATGTTCTAAGGGCTTCAGTTCTTGCTGACCCCGCCGGAGCAAGACAAAACACCCGCGATAATACCCCGGCAGTGATTCACACACGAATCGTACCGGGAAATACCGTTCATGTTAAAATTGCCGCTAAAGGCGGTGGCTCTGAAAATAAAGCAAAGTTTGCTGCATTAAACCCCAGTAGCGATCTGGTTGAGTGGGTATTAAAATCAGTCACTGAAATGGGTGCCGGCTGGTGTCCTCCCGGCATTATGGGTATCGGCATTGGCGGTACTCCTGAAAAAGCCATGTTACTTGCCAAAGAATCATTGCTGGAACCCGTTAATATTCAGGAACTGATAATAAAATCACATCAGGGAGACAAATTAAGCAGGCCTGAAGAGCTTCGCCTTGAACTTTATGAAAAAATCAATGCCCTGGGTGTTGGTGCACAAGGATTAGGTGGGCTGACGACAGTAGTGGATGTCAAAGTATTGGATTATCCCACACACGCGGCATCATTACCGGTTGCAATCATCCCAAATTGTGCCGCTACCCGGCATACTCATTTTACTCTTGATGGTTCAGGACCGGCTGAATTAACACCACCAAAACTGGGAGACTGGCCTGAAGTGACCTGGTCCGCATCTCCAGAATCACATCACGTTAACTTAGACACCATTACCCAGGAAGAGATTAAGAAATGGAAACCCGGCGATCAACTCTTACTCAGCGGTAAACTGCTAACAGGCCGAGATGCCGCTCATAAGCGTATTGTTGACACACTGGCCAGAGGTGAAGATTTACCTGAAGGTGTTAATTTTAAAAATCGCTTTATCTACTATGTGGGACCGGTTGATGCGATTAAAGGTGAGTCCGTTGGTCCTGCTGGCCCTACGACCTCAACACGGATGGATAAATACACTGAAACCATGCTAGCTGAAACCGGTTTAATCGGCATGGTTGGAAAAGCAGAGCGCGGCCCTGTTGCAATTGAAGCCATCAAGAAGCATCAGGCTGTTTATCTGACGGCCGTAGGCGGCGCGGCTTATCTAATTTCTAAGGCCATAGAAAAATCAACAGTGATTGCCTATGAAGAACTGGGGATGGAAGCCATTTATGAATTTGAAGTGAAGGATATGCCTGTCACTGTGGGTGTGGATGTGCATGGCGAGTCAGTACACAAAACCGGACCGGAAAAGTGGTCAAAACTCATCAGAAAATAACATCAAAACGCCTCCTTTCACTCTTGGGAGGATAGGCAGGATGCCTACCCTCCCAGCACTAAAATAAGGACGTATTTTTTATAAAAGAGGTCTTATCCTCGTAAGATTTTCAAACTTGCTTTGCCTATACCTTTAAGTTCCAGAAGCTCTTTATCACTGGCTTTGTCAACTGCAGCCTTTGTTTTAAAACCACCCTCTTCAAGCACTTTGATATAATTTGCTTTTAAACTCGGGAACTCAGCAGCCAAAGACTCTGGCTCAGTTTCAGTTGAATCAACTGTTTTTTCCTGCACCGTTCTGGGTTCTTCTTTCGTTTTATCAGCAGAAGTTTCATCAACCGCTGCTTTAACTTCAACGGTTTCAACTGAAGAACTTCCTGTCTCTTTTGTACTGCTGTCCAAGTAAGAATTTCCTGACGTATTGGATCTGTCTTCGTCAATTCCCAGTAATTTTAAAAACCAGCTAAACATGATTCATTCCTGTTTTATATGGTGATTGATATTATGGCGATTGTTTTAAGGTTGCAAATCAGGAACCCCCTACTAAGCTTGAAAAGACTCCTTGCAACATTTTGGCGTTTCTATTAAATATATTCCTTGACGGAAGTCAATAAACTGCCTAGTTAGTTAAGGATACAATAATTTTATATTTTATCAATCAGAAAAGACTTATGATATTTAATTCTTTTTCACAAAAACTGTCACTTTTCTTATTACTTAGCGCCTTTTTATTATTAATTGCATGTGACAAAGACCAGCATAATCACCCAAACCTCCTGACTGGAAAAGATTTTTTTAATTCTCATTGTGCTGGTTGCCATAATAATGATGGCACCGGACTGTTTCTTAAAGGCGCCCCAGCCAATATCAGTACAAATAAAAATATATCAGAGCTCATCCGGTATATCAAAGAAGGGGATCAACACGGACACTCCAAAATGCCTGTATTTAAAACCATGTCTGATAAAGAAGCAAACAAAATTGCCCATTACTTATTAGTATTAAAAAGCGATTATTTTAATAATCCTGAAAACAATCACAGTTTCTTGTTAAAACGCAGAAATCAAAAAAAACAAACGGCTCACCAATAATATTTATCACTACGAGCATGATTCATTAATCTGCTGTTGCAATTCCTCTAAGCTTACCGGCCTACCGGTATAAAAACCTTGCGCATAATTAACCCCCATTTCAGACAGATAGTCCAGAATTTTTTCAGACTCAACATATTCGGCAACCGTTGTCAGATTCATTGTTTCTGCAACTCTCCAGACAGCATCGACAATTGCATAGTCTGTTTTTGATTGCGGCATATTTTGAATAAATTCACCATCTATTTTCAAGATGTTGACTGGCAGTTTTTTCAGATATTCAAAAGATGACAAACCACTGCCAAAGTCATCCAGAGCCACAGAACAGCCGAGTTTCTGCAGCTGAGTGACAAGATTGGTGGCATTATACATATTAGCAATAGCGGCCGTTTCCGTTATTTCAAAGCAAACTTTCTTTGCTGGAACTTGATATTTTTGCAATAATTTTTCTATATCTGAGCACAATTTTGGATCAGCAACAGACTGTCCGGAAAGATTGATTGAACAAGTTCCAACATTCCCGAGATTCAGCTCAACAGACGACAACCATTGTAAAGCATGTCTTATCACCCATCGATCAACACTTAGCATCAAATTAAAACTTTCTGCATAGGGTATAAATTCATCCGGCATTTCTAATTTGCCATCACTTCCATGCAGTCGCAGCAGGATTTCAAAAGAATACTTCTTTGAGGTCACTCTGCTTGTACCAATAGGGACTATAGGCTGTGCAACCAGAGTAAACTGATCTTTTATCAGAGCTTCATTAATTTTTCCTAACCAGTCAGCTCGAACTTTACGTTCCTTTTTGTCCTGATCTTTATTGTTAACGATAACCTTACCAATGTGGCCCAGTTTATAGGCATTTTCAATTAATGCACTCGCATGCTCTATAGGACCATGTAGTTCACCAGAGGTGTAATTTGCCGGCACCATTGAAGAAACAGCATTGATATGAAAAGGATGTTCATCCCAGATAAAAGTAAACTGTTTAATTCTTTCTGACAAGTCATGCATTATCTTAAGGGCCGGACTTTCTGACGAATCTTCCAGTAGTAGTGCAAACACAGGGCCACTAACACGATAAATTTTTATTTCTGAGTCCGTAGCAAACTGCAAAAAACCACCAAACTGACAATAAAGAGTATTCCGAGCTTCAATGCCATAGCCTTGCAATAATGCCTCATAGTTACAAATTGCAATATAACCCAACATATAGTTGCTCTCAGATGGCTGATTGCTCTGACTGGCAGATTCCATACTTTTGCGTAAATACAATACATTCGGCAACCCTGTTATGGGATCATGAAGGACTGCTTGCTCCAACTTGAGTTCTTTTTTACGCCGCTCCAGCGTTGTCGCAGCCACCAATTGTCCCAGAACTGTCAGAGTAATAATCAGTAACAGCATACCTAAGACATGGGGCGGGCTCATTTCTCTTGGTGTCCCGGCAATACCAAAAAAATGAAACGTAAAAACTGTGTATGAAATAATAGCAACTGCAATATTGGTAAAGACAACTCCCAGGCGCAATGCACTCCATACTATCATTGGAAACAACAACAGCTCAGCATCCAACAAGCCAGTAAAAGAGAAATACTTGCCTAAGATAAAAGTCAGCAGTATCAGCAGCATCGCTATAGCCAACCAGACTATTTTCTCCATTTTTACCGAGGAATAATCAGCATAAGCATACCGGAGGTGGTATTGCTGACCAAATAATATGATTGCCGGCGCAAAAACCAGTGCACCCAATGCTTCACCAAAAGTATAGGAAAAAATAAACAGGCGAATATCCTCAAGAATATCCACACGGTCAATTAATAAGATTAATGGTATATCCAGCAGCAATTTACTCATAGGTGCAATCAACATCGCCGCGACGTAAAAGTGCAAATAGTTATGAACGGGTCGATCAATCAGATCATCACTGAAAAAACGGCGCACATATAGCAATGAAAGCCAGCCCGAAATCAGCATCGTAGAGGATAGCCAGAATGAAACCAGAAAGCGATATCCAATAATCTGGAAGTGACAAATAAACAAGCCAATAAATAATGCCGGGATAACCCGGTAGCCCATACGATACAACAAACCCAGAACAACTCCAGAGCCAAGGACCAGCATGGGTACTGCATGTTGAGGAAAACGATACAAATGGGACACCCAACAAACCAGACCAACTGACAGAGCAATAATGATTTGAATTATCAGGTTTTTTACCAGGATCACTCAATAACCTTTTTGTTGAGGGTATAAATTAAACAATACAATGCCTCCCAAAAATTTTCAGGAATAAACAGAGCTTGCAAGTAGAAAGTAGTATACACGTCATTATTTGAAATTATAAGGTTTTGATATAATTACTTTTTTCTTCTGATAACGAGTGACCGAAAGGATAATAACCATTATTATCCTTTGCTGCTTGTTGAACCTTAATGCCTTTTTTGTAGACTCAGCTTTACTGCTTCAAGTTTAAGCTTTTTTGTAAACTTTCAGGTCATTAGCTATCTTGAACTTTGATGTCGTGTAAATTGTGAATGCAAATATGATAATTGTCATTTCAAATAAAAATGTCCAATGAAGAATAAAATTCAATACCCACCAATTATATTGTGGCAATACGGTAAAAAAAGAGAAATATTCAGTACTTCTCGGGTAACCCCATATGATACCACCTGCTACGGTATCTAAAATAATATGCAACATAACATCAATAAAGATAAATGTAGTTATAAATAACAGTTTCTTATTCTTTTTAAGAATAAACATACTGGCAACAATAATATAAATACAAATCCAATAGATAGGGATGTGCGTCCAATAAGAATGATGCTGATGCTGACGTTCATCTATCAAATAAAAATAAAATAAGTCTAAATCAGGTAAAATACTCCCTACCAACCCAAGAGCCACAAAAATTCCCCAAGGTATCTTGTGGGTTTTAGATTTACTAGCAAAGTATTTTGACAATAAATATCCGGCAGGTAAATGTGCTATAAACATAATGGTTTACTCCTTACAAAACCATTATTTCAGCAAATAATTCTGTTAAATTAGTGACTAAAATATGACAAATTATGATTATTTTACTTTTTTTTATTACAAACTGTCCTAAGATTGAATAATGCATCACTACAACTTAACCTATTTAAACAGCTTCAATATTAAAGATACTTCTGCAGGCTTACTTGAACCTTCTGGTCTGGTCTTGTCCAATAAAGGTAATGCTTTATGGACCATAAGCGATGATACAAATAAAATATTTAAAATCAATCTAACAGGTCAAGTAAAAAAGAAGAAATCATTTATAATTCCAGATACTGAACTTGAAGGTATTGCCCTGATTCATGATGGGCAATCTTTGCTGGTTGTAAAAGAAAGCCTGAACGAGCTCATAATCATTTCAGTCAATGAACAGAAGGTCATGAATAGAAAGAAGTTGGAGCAAATACCTGGATATGAAAAAATTGCACACTACTTCTCAACCGAAATAAATAATAAAGGGCTTGAAGGGGTGACATGGAACCCTATAAGCGGGAATATTTTTGTTTTAAAAGAAGGTGAACCTGGCTTGTTGATAGAAATTTCATCTGATTTAAAACACATTATTAATCATCATTTATTAAATAAAAAAAATGGTTTTTGTGATGATAAGATAAGCGCTGAAGAGATTGATTATTCTGACATTGTCTATGATCAAAGTATCAATCATTTTTGGATTATTAGTGACAAAGCGCAAAGTTTATTTTTATACGACTGGAATAATAATCAGGTCATACAAACAATGAAACTCAGCTATAGTGATAATGGGCAGTATAAAGAGATAATAAAAGCCGAAGGTATCGCTCTGGATACCAAAAAGAACCGGCTCTATATTGTCAGTGATGAATCAGCAAAACTTTATGTCTTTGATATTCGTTGACCGTTCAAAAAGTCAGGATAATTCATCATTTTATTATAATTAGTTTAGCTCTCTTATTAGTACAATTGCACCTCGCAGATCACCCTTTTTGTAAGCTCTTGCTTTATCATCAGGGTAAAGTTTGCTCAGTTCTGCACTCACATCAGGTAATACTTTTTCACCATGACAATGTAAGCATGGTTGTGAAACACCCATTGCCTTCATATAACGAAATTGTTTGTTACCATTGACTTCAACTGTTTCGCTGAATTCCATTTTCTGCAATGATTCACCTTGATTTTTCCGTTCTTCAAACTGCTTCAATACAGCTTTTTCCCAGGCTTCTGGTGCATTTTCCGGATTGCGTATTTTCAGTGAAGTTCTGCTTAATATGACACTGCTTTTTTGGCTTTCACTGGAAGTAATATCCATGGCTTTTTCATTACAAACCTGAATGGCATTGACTGGCCCGCCTTTTTTCATTGCTGCAGTGAGCTTACCTTTTAAGTGTTTGGCAAACTGTTGTATAGCCTGATGACTTTCCTGAAGCAACTGTTCCTTATTGACTTCAGTTGCTGAGACTGCAGAAGACAATAATGTTGATAAGAAAATGACAGAGATTCCAATTTTTTTCATTAAGATAACCTTTTTTAATGCGATAGTAATGTTAAACTTCTTTTGTTTAAATTTGAGTTGCAGAATTATCCATCATTCTTCAGCGGTTCATCTGTGATAGTAATTACATAAACGATTTATTATCGATGAAATATTATTTTTCTTAAAGGTTCAAAAATGAAAATCTGGGTAGATGCCGATGCATGTCCTGTTGTGATTAAAGATATTTTATATCGAGCAGCAAAACGAACTGAAATATTAGTCACACTGGTGGCCAATCAGCCACTAAAGATACCGCCTTCAGATTTTATAAAATCAATTAAAGTCGCCTCTGGTTTTGATGTCGCTGATAATGAAATTGTCAAGCGAGCTAGTAAGGGCGATCTGGTTATTACCAGTGATATCCCTTTAGCGGCAGAGATTATTGAAAAGGGTGCTCATGCACTGAATCCCCGAGGTGAGCTTTACTCAGCCAGCACCATTAAATCAATTCTGAATATGAGAGATTTCATGGATACCTTACGCAGCAGCGGTGTCCAGACAGGCGGCCCTCCGCCACTGAGTCAGAGTGACCGACAGGCTTTTGCCAATCATCTTGATACCTTTTTGACCCGGAATAAATAACTCATGATCGAGATGAAAACGGTTTCTTAATAGTACGCTCTGAGTATCAGCTCCTATTATTTATTATTGTGTGATTTGACGCAGTCCGAGCACGATAATGAATAATATAATAGGAGCTAATACGGTCTTCAGACAAATAATATTCACCATTTAGGAATATTTATTGAGTCACTCATTACATACCATTATTAAATTTATCTGTCTCAGTGACGCCACTATCACGCACTTGCTTCAGGGCATTGGCATATCCCTTGAGGATATTCAATGACCAATTAAGCCGCTCACGTATATAGGGGTCAGAACGCTCATTATTGTCGGATTCGTTCTGATTAAGTACTGATTCAACTTCGCGAATAATCACATGCTCGGGGATGTAACAAATACGGCTGTTTTTATAACTGCTCATCCTTAACTCAGCAACTGGATAGCTGCCGCCAATACCTGATGAAATTGAAACAATCAAAGCCGGCTTGTCCGCCAGTTCATTTTTACCAAAGAGTAAAAAGAAGTTCTTCAAACCCGCAGGTACCTGCCCATGCCACTCAGGAGTAATAATCACCAGAGCATCACAAGTCGTCAACTCTGCTCTTAAGGGATTAAGAATATCCAGCCATTTTTGTTCTCCATCCCAGACACCTTCATCCCAAAGCGGTAAAGGGTTACCTTCAAGTGAATAAAGCCATGTTTCAGTATCCAATGTGTCTTGTATGTGCTTTGCTACTTTTAAGCTCTGAGATTTTTGTCTGTGGCTGCCGCTGATAATTGCTATTTTCATATTAGCTGTCCTGGATATTACTGAAGTGACTTAGTGATGGGTACAGGCGATTCTTTATTCAAGCCTCTGAGCAAATACATATTATTTTTCCGAGGGCTTAAATAGAGAATAAACTCTGCATTTTTTTAACCAATGTTTTATAATTAGTGACCTCTTATGTAGAATTGATGAATATTATGGTTCCTGTACTCTTTGATACTGATTTAAAAAGCCTGCCTTTAATCCATCGTGGAAAAGTCAGAGATATTTATGCCGTAGGCGATGATCACATGTTGATTGTGACTACTGACCGCTTATCAGCATTTGATGTTATTTTACCAACAGCTATCCCTGGTAAGGGGGCTATTTTAACCAGTGTTTCTAATTTCTGGTTTAAGCATTTCAGCGACATTGTTCCGAATCAAGTCTCTGATATGTCGTTATCCGATGCCATTCCTGATGACAGTGAGCGTAAGTTAGTTGAAGGACGAGCCGTTGTTGTCAAAAAGCTCAAGGCATTACCCGTTGAAGCGATAGTTCGGGGTTATCTTATAGGTTCCGGCTGGAAGGACTATCAGGCCACAGGCTCTGTCTGCGGCATCAAATTACCAGCAGGACTTCAAATGGCTGATAAATTGCCTGAGGCCATCTATACACCATCCAGCAAAGCAGCAGTGGGTGAGCATGATGAAAACATTAACTTTGCTGCTACTGCTGATATTGTTGGTCAGGATCTGGCTCAACAAATTAAACAGGTTAGTATAAAACTCTATACCGATGCGGCTCTTTATGCACTGCCCAGAGGCATTATTATTGCTGATACCAAGTTTGAATTTGGTATCGACAGTAATAACCAGCTGACCCTGATTGATGAAGCTCTGACTCCAGATTCTTCCCGTTTCTGGCTTGCTGATGCCTACCAGCCGGGTTCAAGTCCTCAAAGTTTTGATAAGCAATATGTTCGTGACTATCTTGAAACACTGAACTGGGACAAAACCTCACCAGGCCCTGAATTACCCGATGAGATAGTACAAAATACCTCAGAAAAATACGCTGAAGCACTGGATAGACTTACCCGCCCATAAGTGATAAGCCTGTCAATAAACAGGCTGCTAACATTAGTTGTTGGAGACAAAGATGAATTTTAACAAGATTGGTTTACAAGTACCTGAAATTTTATTACCCAATGAAAATATTGATTTGCATAAGTGGTCTGTTGTTGCCTGTGACCAATATACTTCACAACCTGATTACTGGGATGAGGTCAAAGAGACTGCAGATGATGCCCCTTCAACACTAAATGTTATTTTTCCTGAAGTATTTCTTGAAGACAGTGATGGTGATGAGCGTATAAAAAATATCAATACAAGCATGCAAGAATATCTGGACTTCGCCGTACTGGCCCCCATGGAAAATAAGGGCTTTATACTGGTTGACAGGAAAACATCCCAGGCTCCTTCAAGAAAAGGACTTGTGGTTGCCATTGATCTTGAACAATACGACTTTAATAAGGGCTCACAAACTTTAATCCGTGCCACCGAAGGCACTATTGTTGATCGTCTGCCACCACGCATCAAAGTCAGGCAGGATGCTGCCATTGAGTTGCCTCACATCATGGTTTTAATTGATGATCCAGAATATACGGTGATCGAACCTTTATTTAGCCAAAATCCAAAAGAACTTTACGACTTTGAATTAATGATGAACAGTGGTCACCTTAAAGGATATGCTATTGATACTCCTGATTTGATTCAACAGGTTGCTGATGCCTTAGAAAAACTGGCATCACCTGAAGTCTTTGCAAAAAAATATAATGCTGAAAATAAAGATGTACTCCTGTACGCAATGGGTGATGGTAATCATTCTCTGGCTACAGCCAAAGCCATTTGGGAAAAAATTAAGGCAGACTCAACAGAGTCAGAGATGGACAACCCCGCTCGTTATGCATTAGTAGAGCTTGTCAATATACATGATGAAGGCTTACAGTTTGAACCCATTCATCGAGTCATTTTTAATGTAAACCCCGAACAATTGCTCAAAGACATGCACTCTCATTTTTCTGGCAATTGCAGTATTTGTCGCTGTGGCAATAGTGATGAGATGAATAAACGTGCATCTGAAGTAGCCAATATCAACAATGTTCATGTCATCCCCTTTAATGATGCAGACGGGTATGGCTATATTCAAATTGAAAACCCGGTATTCACATTAGAGCTTGCCACGATAGAATCGTTTTTAAATGACTATCTTGATCAAAATGGCGGTAAAGTAGACTTTATCCATGGTGATGGTGTAGTACATGAGTTGGGTGTTAAGGAAGGCAATATGGGCTTTTTCTTCCCCCCCATATCAAAAGACAGTTTATTTAAAACTATTATCTTTGATGGCGCCTTACCCAGAAAGACTTTTTCTATGGGCGAAGCGGATGAAAAACGTTTTTATCTGGAAGCTCGTAGAATTAAATAGACTTAAGACTGATCACATTGACGTTATTATTATTGATAGTCCATTTCAGGTCATAGTCATACACTTTAGTGGAATAGGTTTTATCAATTTTTTTATAATAATAGGCTCTGTGATCCAGTCCCAATAATTGCTCTATAAATTGTCTAATTTGCGTGTATTTTTGACTGGCTGTTTCACAATCATTTTCTGCTTCTTGTGAAAAAACAACATTTAATTTCTGCTCTTTAATTTGATCCGTAAAACCACCTTTTGCATCAGGAATACTATCAGTGTAGGGAACATAAGGTTTTATATCAATGATGGGTGTTTGATCCAGGAGGTCTGCACCTTTCACATGAATATAAAGTTTACCATCCTGCTGTTCTATTGAATCCATTTCAACAAGAGACAAACCAATTGGATTAGGCCGAAAACTTGCACGCGTTGCTAAAACCCCAAAGCGCTGCTTGCCGTCTAGCCTGGGAGGTTTTACTGTTGTGTTCCAACCTTTGCCAATATGACGGTGAAAAACAAAACTCAACCAGAGGTGAGAAAAATCTTCCAGCCCCCGTGTCATTTCAATCTCATTGTAAGGTGCTAACAGTTCGATTGATGCTGTTGATGCCGTGACAAGTCGAGCTTGCCTTGGGATAGCAAATTTATCTTTATAGCAAGAGTGTACAATGCCAATTGTCTCAAATTTAAATTGCATACTCTTTAATTGTCTCAGTGAAATTTATTTCGGTTCAGGCTTAGGTAATACATTGGCTAGGCGACGTGTCTCCTGAAGCAATTCTGATGTTGAATTACCCAGGCAGGTAAAATGCCCCATTTTTCTTCCCGATCTGGCTTCTCTTTTCCCATAAAGATGCAGCTTAACATTAGGATTTGATAACAACTGCTCCCAGTCGGGCTCACCATTAGACCAGATGTCACCTAAAATATTAAACATCACCACCGGAGATAACAGTTCAATACTACCGGCAGGCAGGCCACACAACATTCTAACCTGCTGCTCAAATTGAGATGTTTTGCAGGCATCAATGGTATAATGCCCACTATTATGTGGTCTTGGTGCAACCTCATTAATCAATAAACGATTATCTGCTGTATAAAAGAATTCAACCGCCATCACACCACAATAATCCAGCTTTTCTGAAAACTGAGAAGCTTCATTAATGGCCATATCCAATATTCGTTTAGGCATGCTGCTGGGAACAGCTGTATATTCCAGAATACCATTAACGTGATGATTTTCTCCGATAGGATAGCTGGTGATTTCACCTTCATGACCACGGGCAAGAACCACAGAAATTTCAGAGGCAAGCTCTACTTTTTCTTCCAGGACACAATTTACCGAGCCCATTGATTCAAAGGCATTGATTGCTTCTTCAAGATTATTGATAATAGCCTGACCTTTGCCATCATAACCAAAACTAGCCACCTTCAAAATAGCTGTATCACCAATCTGAGTTAATGCAAAATCTAAATCATCCTTTTCATATATCGGGAAAAATCGAGCTGTTTCAAAACCATTGTCTGCTAAAAATGTTTTTTCTGCAATTCGATTTTGAGCGATTTCAACAGCCGCTGACGAGGGCCTGACAGGGATTCTTTGCTCCAGCTTCTTAAGTGTCGCTGAAGGTATATTTTCAAATTCAGTTGTAACCGCATCACAATTATTCATCAATTGTTCAATAGCCCATTGATCACTATAAGAGGCGTGAATATGCTCATCTGCAATACGGCCTGCCGGACTATCTGGATCCGGGTCCAGCACAATAACATGATACCCCATTGCATGTGCAGCCATAACAAACATTCTTCCCAGCTGACCACCACCTAGCATTCCCAATGTCTTTCCTGGCAGAATCATGATGAACCCCTTATAAATCGTTCTTTGAAAATTAAATAAATACTGTGTTTTTAGAATTACTTAGCAATCAGGCAGTTCCATTTCTAAAACCGTTTGTGCCTGCTTTTCTCTAAATGCCTGTAGTTTATCAGCTATTGCCTGATCTTCAACTGATAAAATCGACGCTGCATACAAACCTGCATTGGCTGCGCCCGCTTCGCCAATAGCAAAGGTCGCCACAGGGATACCTTTTGGCATCTGAACAATCGAAAGTAATGAGTCCATGCCTTTCAAATAACGAGAATTAACAGGCACACCCAGTACCGGGATCGTTGTTTTGGCTGCCAACATTCCGGGAAGATGCGCTGCACCTCCAGCGCCGGCAATAATACATTTTAAACCTCGGCTTCTTGCTTGTTCTGCATATTGATATAATAAGTCTGGTGTTCGGTGGGCAGAAACAACTTTTGCTTCATAGGAAATTCCCATATCTTTAAGTTGCTGGCAAGCATTTTTCATGACTTCCCAATCACTATTGCTGCCCATTACAACTCCAACAAGTGCCGTCCCAACTACTGCTTTTTCATTACTACTCATAAGTATTTATCACTTTTTAATGTTTCGATTTGATAAAATAGCTATAAATCATCCGTTTCCAAAACAGAAAAAGGACGGCAATGCCGTCCTCTTTCATGTCAGAGAGAATTCTCTCTTCATTTACATAAAGGTCAGTGCCTTTAGTAAAAGATTTTTTAAGAAACTTTAGGATTCAGCTCACCACTTGCGTAACGACCGATCATAGTTTCTAATGTTTGAACCTTAATTTTAGAAGCATGACCAGCTGCACCAAAGGCTTCATAACGTGCAACACAGATATCTTTCATTCCAGCAGTAGAGGCTTTAAGGAATTTACGTGGATCAAAATTAGAAGTATTTTCAGCCATGAATTTACGTACTGAACCAGTAGATGCCATACGCAGGTCAGTATCAATATTGACTTTACGAACACCATTTTTAATACCTTCGACAATTTCATCCACAGGTACACCATAAGTCTGTCCCATATCACCGCCATAGTTATTGATTATTTCTAACCAGTCTTGTGGTACTGAAGAAGAACCATGCATAACAAGGTGAGTATCAGGAATACGGTTATGAATTTCAACAATACGATCAATACGTAAAACGTCACCTTCTGGTTCTTTAGTGAACTTGTACGCTCCGTGTGAAGTACCAATTGCAATTGCTAAAGCATCAACACCCGTTTCTTTAACGAAGGTTGCTGCTTCTTCAGGGTCAGTCAATAACTGATCCATGTCTAATTTGCCTTCTGCACCATGGCCATCTTCTTCACCCATCATGCCTGTTTCCAGTGAACCCAAACAACCCAGTTCACCTTCAACTGAAACACCACCAGCATGAGCCATCTTAACCACTTCAAGAGTAGTATTTACATTGTATTCAAAGCTTGAAGGTGTTTTCATATCAGCCATTAAAGAACCATCCATCATGACTGATGTAAAACCTGACTGGATAGAACGTAAGCAGACTGCTGGCTCAGAGCCATGATCCTGGTGCATAACAACAGGAATATGCGGGTACATTTCAACAGCGGCTTCAATCAGGTGACGTAAAAATGGTTCGCCCGCATAAGAGCGAGCACCAGCGGAACCCTGCATAATAACTGGAGAATCTGTTTGATCCGCAGCCTGCATAATGGCATGAACCTGCTCCATATTGTTTACGTTAAAAGCTGGTAGACCGAAGCTGTTTTCTGCAGCATAGTCCAGTAATTGACGCATTGAAATCAAGGCCATGTTGGCTCTCCTCTTTGTTTATCAAAAGTTTTATAAAAGTATGTTTTTTAAAATAAATTTAACGACTTTAATTTATTCTCTAAAGTCGGGCTTAACTAATTCACCAACCTTAACAATTTTCATCGCATTGGTACCGCCCATAACACCAGCCAAATCACCTTTGGTGATAACGACCAGATCGCCATCCCGGACAGATCCCCTGCGTTTCAGTTCATCGACCACTTCCATATTCAATGTGGCATGATCGGTTGTTGTAACATCAAAACTGACCGGTACGACGCCACGATAAAGTGTGACTTTACGGCGTGTATCGACATGCCCGGTAAAAGCAAAGATGGGGATGCCCGAGCCAATTCGAGACATCCACAATGACGTGGTGCCTGATTCAGTCAGGGCCACAATTGCCTTTACTTTAAGATGATTGGCAGTATACATTGTTGACATCGCAATGGCTTCATCAATGTATTTAAATTCTGTGTGTATGCGGTGATCGGATTGACTTGCCTGACGCTGTTTTTCTGCTTCACGACAAATTCGGTCCATCGCAATAATTGCTTTTTCAGGAAATTTTCCTGCCGCTGTTTCAGCAGAAAGCATCACTGCATCCGTACCATCCAGTACGGCATTCGCCACATCGAAAACTTCGGCTCGTGTCGGAATCTGATTTTCAATCATTGATTCCATCATCTGAGTAGCCGTTATGACCACACGATTCATCGTTCTTCCCAGACTAATGAGCCGCTTTTGTATCGGTGGTAAAGCCGCATCACCAATTTCAACACCTAAGTCACCACGAGCGATCATAATAACATCTGATGCTTCAATAATTTCTTCAATGCAATTCAGCGCTTCAGCACGTTCTATTTTAGCAACAATACCACCATGACCACCAGCCTCTTTGAAGAGCTGCCTGGCAAGGTGAATGTCATCTGCACAAATGGGGAAAGAGACTGCAAGATAATCAGCACCCATTTTAGCAGCGGTTTTAATATCATTTTTATCTTTTTCACTAAGAGCTGCAGCAGAAAGTCCACCACCCTGGAGGTTTATGCCTTTACGATCAGATAATTTGCCACCCACAACAACACGGCAGACTACTTCATGCTCTTCAACATGATCAACCCAAAAAATCAGGCGTCCATCATCAACAAGCAGGGTATCACCACGCTTAACATCATCAACTAAAGCTTTATAGCTTATCCCAACTCGATGTTGATCGCCTTTTCCTTTGCCAAGTCCAGCATCAAAGGTAAATTCATCACCTTCATTTAACTCAATTGGACCATCTCTAAACCGTTCAATGCGGATCTTAGGCCCCTGCAGATCAGCGAGTACACCGATCTGGCGACCAAAAGATCGAGCTCGTGAGCGAAGTTTTTCAGCACGAGATAAGTGTTCTTCGGCAGTTCCATGCGAAAAATTGATGCGTACAACATCCACACCAGCTTCAATGATCTTGTCTAATACCTTAGGATCATCTGTCGCCGGGCCTAGTGTCGCTAAAATTTTTGTCCGTCTAAACATTGAGTTTTATACTGCCTGTCATGTGAGTTTGAATTACTTAACTTAGCCTTTAGCTCGTTCTTCCAGTATGGCAACAGCAGGTAGTTTTTTGCCTTCAAGAAATTCAAGAAATGCACCGCCGCCAGTTGAAATATAAGAAACTTTATCTGCAATACCATATTTATCAACAGCCGCAAGTGTATCACCACCGCCAGCAATTGAAAATGCAGGGGACTCAGCAATAGCTAATGAAATAGCCTTGGTACCTTCGCCAAATTGATCAAACTCAAAAACACCCACAGGGCCATTCCAGACGATTGTTCCAGCCTTCATAATAACATCTTCCAGTGCTTTTGCACTTTCGGGGCCAATATCAAAAATCATGTCATCATCAGTCGTTTCATCAACATTTTTTAAACTTGCTTCTGCTGTTTCTGCAAACTCTTTTGCACAAACAATATCGGTAGGAACAGGGATATCACCACCACGGGCCAGGGCGTCAGCTTTTAATTTCTTGGCAGTTTCCACCAGATCTTCTTCATAGAGTGACTTGCCAACATTGTGCCCATCAGCGGCAATAAAGGTGTTGGCAATACCACCACCGACAATCAATTGGTCAACTATTTTAGACAGAGATTCCAGGACAGTCAGTTTAGTTGAAACTTTTGAACCACCAACAATAGCAACCATTGGGCGTGCAGGATTATCCAGTGCTTTTCCAAGTGCTTCAAGTTCACCCGCTAATAATGGACCAGCAGACGCTGTTGGAGCAAATTGAGATGCACCATAAGTAGAACCTTGTGCACGGTGAGCAGTGCCGAATGCATCCATAACAAAAACGTCACATAAAGCGGCATATTTTTTTGCCAGATCTTCAGCATTTTTCTTTTCGCCGACATTGAAGCGAACGTTTTCTAATAAAACAACTTCGCCATCAGCAACATCAACACCATCAAGGTAATCTTTTACTAAACGAACTTCTCTGCCCATTAAACCAGACATGTGCTCTGCAACTGGAGCCATAGAAAATTCTTCGTTATATTCACCTTCAGTAGGACGTCCAAGGTGTGACATAACCATGACTTTAGCACCAGCTTTCAGTGCTAATTCAATGGTTGGTAAAGATGCTTTAATACGCTTGTCTGATGAAACTTTGCCGTCTTTAATCGGTACATTTAAATCTTGACGGATAAGTACACGTTTTCCAGATAAATCTAAGTCACTCATTTTGATAACTGACATGCGAATTCCTCTTGCAAAATTGTAAAAATTTATAATATCTATTTAAATGCTTTCTTTCTCTTTGATGCTGAAGAGTAAAAATGTATTCAGATAAAAACTATAATTTAAAAAGCTATAACTTAAAAAACTATGATTTAATAAAAACTATGATTAAAAGAATGAAAGCTTTTGAGCTAATCTACGAAGAAAAAGCAAAGAGCACAAGGTTCTCACCTGTATGCTCTTTATCTTCATCTATGCTAAGCACTAAGCGAGACTTAATGCTTGATCTACATAGATTTTTACGCAATATTAGTTAGCAGCAACGTGCTCAACAAAACGTAACATGTTACATGTGTAACCATACTCATTATCGTACCATGCAACCACTTTAACGAAAGTGCTATCAAGTGCAATACCAGCGCCTGCATCAAAGATAGAAGAGTAGCCAACACCACGGAAGTCAGTAGAAACCACTTTCTCATCTGTGTAACTCAAAGTTCTGCTCATATCACCAGATTCTGAAGCTGCTTTCATGGCTGCACAGATATCATCATAAGAAGCTTCGTTATTCAGTTCAACAGTTAAGTCAACCACAGAAACATCAGAAGTAGGTACTCGGAAAGCCATACCAGTCAACTTGCCATTCAGTTCTGGAAGAACAACACCCACTGCTATCGCAGCACCAGTTGAGGATGGAATCACATTCTCTAAAATACCACGACCACCACGCCAGTCTTTTACAGAAGGGCCATCAACCGTATTCTGATTGGCTGTTGCAGCATGAACAGTAGTCATCAGACCACGTTTGATACCCCACTTATCATTCAGAACTTTAGCAACAGGTGCTAAACAGTTTGTTGTACAGGAAGCGGCTGAAACAATTGCCTGGCCTGCATATTCATTGTGGTTTACACCATAGACGAACATTGGAGTAGCATCTTTAGAAGGTGCGGATTGAACCACTTTCTTAGCACCTGCATCAATGTGCTTCTGACAACTTTCTTCTGTCAGGAAGAAACCAGTACAATCAATAACCAGATCAGCTCCAACATCGCCCCATTTAAGATCAGAAGGATCACGTTCAGCTGTTAAGCGGATTTTTTTACCGTCAACAATCATTGCGCCATCTTCTGAAGAAACATCATGATCAAAACGACCGTGTACTGAATCATACTTCAGCATATATGCTAAATACTCAGCATCAAGCAAGTCATTAATACCTACGATTTCAATGTCGCTGAACTCGTTATAAACTGCACGGAATACCATACGACCGATACGACCAAAACCATTAATACCGACTTTTATAGCCATGAATTATTCTCCTAAATTATTAAAAATTTAATTTATCTTGATAGATTAGTGACACCCCTTCTTTTCGGGTTTAATGAAAAGAAGGGGTACTATTAGAATTTTGAATTAAATAATACTTTCAACTGTTTTAACAACATTCTCTACAGTGAAACCAAATTCTTTGAACAGAACATCTGCTGGAGCAGACTCACCAAAATGGTCGATACCAACTACAGCATCTGCATATTTGTACCATGCATCAGTCACTGCTGCTTCAACAGCAACCGTTGGAACTCCTTTAGTTAGTACAGAGGCTTTATAAGCGGCGTCTTGTGCATCAAAAACATTCGTAGAAGGCATAGAAACAACACGAATTTTCTTACCAGACATTTGCTCTGCTGCACCCATAGCCAGTGCGACTTCTGAGCCAGTACCGATAATAATTGCATCTGGTGTGCCATCACAGTCTTTAAGAATGTAAGCACCCTTAGTAATTTCAGCAATCTGTGCATCAGTACGTGTTTGATGTGGCAAACCCTGGCGAGAGAAAATCAGACAAGACGGTCCGCCAGCACGTTCTGCAGCCTGCTGCCATGCAACCGCTGACTCAACGGCATCACATGGACGCCATACAGCCATATTTGGAATCATGCGCATAGTTGGAATTTGTTCAACCGCCTGGTGTGTTGGACCATCTTCACCCAGACCAATTGAGTCATGAGTATAAACAAAGATGGAACGAATTTTCATCAGTGCTGCCATGCGTAGTGCATTACGGGCATACTCTGAGAACATTAAGAAGGTTGCACCAAATGGAATTAATCCACCATGCAGTGCCATACCATTCATCATGGCTGACATCGCAAATTCACGGACACCATAGTTAACATAGTTAAACACTTCATTGTCACACATTGGCTTGTAACCAGACCATTCAGTCAGGTTGGAACAACCTAAATCAGCTGAACCACCAAACATTTCAGGTAACATTGGAGAGTATGCTTCAATACTTGCTAATGAAGCCTGACGTGTTGCAGGGCTCTTGGCATCGGCATTAACCTGTGCGATATATTTTGCAGAATTTTCTGCCCAGTCTGCGGGTAACTCACCTGACATACGACGCTCAAATTCTGCCGCCAGTTCTGGAAATTCTGCTTTATAGGCTGCAAATTTTTCATCCCATGCTGCTTCTGCTGCTGCACCTTTTTCTTTTGCATCCCAACCCTGGTAAACATCATCAGGCACTTCAAAAGCACCGTGATCCCAGCCAAGAGCTGCTTTAGTCAGATTAATTTCTTCTTCACCCAATGGTGCTCCGTGACAAGCATGGCTGCCGGCTTTGTTTGGTGAACCAAAACCAATCGTTGTTTTACAACAAATCATGGTTGGTTTATCAGTCATGGCTTTGGCCATTTCAACTGCTTTTATAAGCTCTTCAGGATTATGACCATCTACATCAGCAATAACATGCCAGCCATAAGATTCGAAACGCTTAGGCGTATCATCCGAGAACCAGCCTTCAACATGACCGTCAATAGAAATACCGTTGTCATCCCAAAATGCAATCAGATTACCCAGACCTAAAGTGCCAGCTAATGAACAGGCTTCGTGAGAAATACCTTCCATCAAACAACCATCACCCAAAAACACATAAGTGTTGTGATCAACAATAGTGTGACCTTTCTGGTTGAATTGACCCGCTAAAGCTTTTTCTGCAACCGCCATACCAATGGCATTGGTAATACCCTGACCCAGAGGACCTGTTGTTGTTTCAACACCAGGTGCATAACCATATTCTGGATGACCCGGCGTTTTTGAATGTAATTGACGGAAAGATTTCAGATCGTCAATTGAAAGGTCATAACCAGTTAGGTGTAATAGTGAATAAATCAGCATAGAACCATGACCATTGGATAAAACAAAGCGGTCACGGTTAGCCCAGTTCGGGTTAGCCGGATTATGATCCATGAAGCCATTCCAAAGCACTTCTGCGATATCAGCCATCCCCATTGGTGCACCGGGGTGTCCTGAGTTTGCTTTTTGTACAGCATCCATACTTAGTGCACGAATAGCATTGGCTAGTACCTTACGATCTGGCATATGATTCTCCTGGAATTAAGGAAGTTTTCAATTAAAATTTTGAGTCGCATTGTCTCTTATATATTCCGAGACAGCAACTTTTTGGGGCTTTTTCCCCAATATATTCAGTCCGCTAAAAAAAGCGGTTTAGGGAATATAATAGAAATCAGGTATAAAGTACACCTTTATTTTTTAATAGTTTGCATAAAGGAATACTTATACCTTTTATTGTCAAAAAAAAAGCTGTGGATTATTATTGTTGCCTACTTTCAATAAGTTAACATCAAGTCTGAGTCAGTTTCTTCATTTATTAAGCTAAGCTCTTTTCCTACAATCCAGGGGTTTGTTTCTGTATTTGATTGACAAATATCAATCAAGCCATTTAATAGAACAGCCCATACTTGGGATTTGCTCTGCTGGTCCCTTTCCACTTTGCGCAACTTGCTTCATTGCTTCAAATAAATCACGTTTAACATCCGCTGCGGCGGTTTCTTTTCTGGATGCATCCAGTCGACCACGGTATTGCAATTTAAGCTGTGCGTTATAACCAAAAAAATCTGGAGTGCATACGGCACCGTACTCTTTGGCAGTCTGTTGGGATGAATCAAGCAGATATGGAAAAGAAAAACCAGCTTCCTGAGCTATTTTACACATATTCTCAGGTGAATCCTCTGCATACTGAGTTGGATCATTTGACATAATCGCTACACTGTTGATGCCAAATTCCTGTAACTCACTAGTATCGCGGACCAGCCGTTCTAAAACAGCCTTGACATAAGGACAATGATTACAGATAAACATGATTAATAAACCTTTTTCACCACTGCATCCTTCCAGGCTCCACACTTTTCCATCAACATCCGGCAATAAAAAATCAATTGCCGCTTTATCAAAATCACAAACAGGTGTTTCAAGGCTGACCATTATTTTTCCTTATGTTCATTGAAATTTTATAGATATAGTAACTTTACTAGGGCTTGGCAACCAACCCCTTAATTTTGACATATCACTAAGAAGTATGAATTATTTTCATTTATTTCGCCTAATTTCTTTAAAATATTTAAAGTTACTCAAATAAGGTCTAAACTATCGGGTTAAATACATTTACTCACACTGCTTGTCATCAATCAACAGGTAGTTACACACAGGAAAATTTATGGCCAATATCCACTTATTTACCTCCGAGTCTGTTTCTGAGGGACATCCGGACAAAATGGCAGATCAAATATCTGATGCTGTTCTTGATGCTATATTAGCTGATGATAAACAGGCACGTGTTGCTTGTGAAACGATGATTCATACCGGCATGGTTATTCTTTCAGGAGAAATAACCACTTCATCTAATGTTGATATGCAGCAAATTGTACGTGATACTATAAAGGAAATTGGCTACAACCATTCTGATATGGGCTTTGATTCTCAATCTTGTGCCATTCTTACTTCCATTGGTAAACAGTCTACGGATATTGCCATGGGTGTTGATGAAACAGATGCACATGAACAGGGTGCCGGAGATCAGGGCATGATGTTTGGTTATGCCAGTAATGAAACTGATATTTTGATGCCAGCGCCCATTACCTTTGCACACCAGCTGGTTAAACGCCAGGCTCATGTGAGAAAAAGTGGTCTTCTCAGCTGGCTCCGCCCTGATGCAAAAAGCCAGGTGACCTTTCGTTATGAAAATGATAAACCCGTTGCTATTGATGCGGTGGTATTATCAACTCAGCATGATGATGATGTCAGTATTGAGACCCTGCGTGAAGCAATCATGGATGAGATCATCAAACCGATTCTACCGGAAAAGTGGCTGTCAAAAGACACCAAGTTCCATATTAACCCAACCGGACGTTTTGTCATCGGTGGCCCTGTCGGTGATTGCGGCTTAACCGGCCGAAAAATTATTGTTGATACTTATGGCGGCATGGCTCGCCATGGCGGTGGCGCATTCTCAGGAAAAGATCCTTCCAAGGTTGATCGCAGTGCTGCTTATGCCGGCCGCTACGTTGCTAAGAACATCGTTGCAGCAGGTCTGGCTGATCGTTGTGAAATCCAGGTTTCCTATGCAATCGGTGTTTCCGAACCCACTTCCGTTTCAGTCAATACCTTTGGTACTGGTAAAGTCAGCGATGAAAAGCTGGTTACACTCATTGCTGAACACTTTGATTTACGTGCCGGCGGTTTAGTTAAAATGCTTGACCTGCTTCGTCCTATTTATAAAGCAACAGCAGCCTATGGTCACTTTGGCCGTGAAGAAGCTGAGTTCAGCTGGGAACAAACCGATAAAGCAGACGCATTGAAAGCTTCTGCCAGCCTCTAAAACTGATAAAAACAAATACGATATATTAGCAAAGGATATTACATGACTACTTTTTCCGACTATAAAGTCGCCGATATAAGCCTCGCCGATTGGGGACGCAAAGAAATATCAATCGCCGAAATTGAAATGCCGGGTCTGATGGCCCTCAGAGAAGAATATGCTGGCAAGAGCCCCTTAGCAGGCTGTCGCATTATGGGTAGTATTCACATGACTATTCAGACTGCCGTATTAATCGAGACTTTAGTCAATTTAGGCGCTGAAGTACGCTGGGTTTCCTGTAATATTTTCTCAACTCAGGATCATGCAGCCGCAGCAATTGCTGCCAGCGGCATACCAGTTTTTGCCTGGAAAGGTGAAACCATTGAAGAATACTGGTGGTGTACTGAACAAGCACTATTATGGCCAGATGGTCAATTACCCAATATGATTCTGGATGATGGTGGGGATGCCACATTATTAGTCCACAAAGGTGTTGAATTTGAAAAAGCCGGTGCAATTCCAGCGACTAAAGATGATGATAATGAAGAATATAAAGCCATTTTAGATGTGCTTCGCCGTACCATTGAACCAGGCTCAAGTACCTGGCAGGACATTGCCGGCAGCGTTAAAGGTGTTACAGAAGAAACCACGACTGGCGTGCATCGCCTCTATGAAATGCAGGAAAAAGGTGAGTTATTATTTCCCGCAATGAATGTCAACGACTCAGCCACTAAATCTAAGTTTGATAATCTCTATGGTTGTCGTGAGTCGTTAATTGACAGCATTAAGCGTGCCACCGATGTCATGATTGCCGGTAAAATATGTGTTGTCCTGGGTTATGGTGATGTGGGCAAAGGTTGTGCTCAGGCTTACCGTGGCATGGGAGCAACGGTATGGGTCACAGAAATCGATCCGATTTGTGCCTTACAAGCGGCAATGGAAGGCTATCGTGTTGTTGATATGAATGAAGTGGCTTCAATGGGTGATATTTTTGTCACAACTACTGGTAATGTGAATGTTATTAATCACGATCATATGCAGGCCATGAAAAATGAAGCCATTGTTTGTAATATCGGCCACTTCGATTCTGAAATTGACATCGCCTCTCTGGAAAAATACGAATGGGAAGAAATTAAACCTCAAGTTGATCATGTGATCTTCCCTGACGGTAAGAAAATTATTATTTTAGCAAAAGGACGCCTGGTCAATCTTGGCTGTGCTACAGGGCATCCCAGCTTTGTTATGTCAGCATCTTTCACCAACCAGGTAATGGCACAGATTGAATTTTTCACTAATGCCGAAAAATATGAAAACAAAGTCTATATCTTGCCAAAATTATTAGATGAAAAAGTCGCTCATTTACACCTGATGAAAATTGGTGCTAAATTAACGCTGCTCTCTAAAGAGCAGGCAGATTATATTAATGTACCTCAGGAAGGGCCATATAAGGCTGATCACTATCGTTACTAACAAATACGTGTCTCTTAAGAGCTATTATTCATTATGACAATAAGCAACCATAATAAAACTCTCTATAACAAAGAGAAACAGCCCATCAGTTTTGAGTTCTTTCCAACCAAAACAGCAGAGGGTGCTGAAAAACTCGCGATTGTTCGTGATAAATTAAGCGTTTTGGATCCGCTTTATTTTTCAGTAACTTATGGTGCCGGTGGCAGTACTCAGGAAGGGACGCTAAACACTGTCAAAAGCATTATGGATGCCGGCTTTTCAGGCGCGCCTCACTTATCCTGCATTGGTTCCACCAAAGAGGGTATTAAATCTTTACTTGATACGTTTATTGAACGCGGTATTAACCGGATTGTTGCTTTAAGAGGTGATCTGCCATCAGGGCACCGTGATGTCGGTGAGTTTCGCTATGCGAATGAATTGGTTGAATTCATTCGCACTGAAACAGGTGAACACTTTCATATTGAAGTGGCTGCTTATCCTGAAGTTCACCCGCAGGCAAAAAACGCTCAGACTGATCTGAACAACTTTATAAGCAAAATGAGTGCGGGTGCTGATAGTGCCATTACTCAATATTTTTTCAATATTGATTCTTATCTCTACTTTATCGACAGTTGTGAGAAAGCAGGCTTGCATAAGCCCGTCATTCCCGGCATTATGCCCATCACCAATTATTCCCGTCTGGCAGGTTTTTCAGACATGTGCGGCGCAGAAATACCTCGCTGGCTGGCTAAACGCCTGGAAGGATATGGTGATGATATTGACTCAATTAAAGCTTTGGGACTTGAAGTCATCTCTAATTTATGTGAAAAACTATTAGCAGCTGGTGCTCCGGGTTTGCATTTTTACACCTTGAACCAAAGTAAAACAACACTTCAGATTTGCCAAAATCTAGGCATGAAAACCGGATAGACTCATTAACTAACCCAGAATTAGCTGTGTCCCTACAGCAATGGTAACAAATTCAAAGCCCCGTTTTATCCAGCGATTATTAGCTATAATCGCCAGATGGGCACCAGTATACCCTCCAAAAAGTGAACCCATCAACAGTGCAGGAAGCCAATCCCACTGAATGGTACTAAGCATACCCAATGTCAGCGCACCAGTGCCATTCCAGAAAACACCGACTAATACTAATGTGTAAGCTACTGCCGTTTTATAATCAAAACCAAACCACCTCACCAACCACAAAGTAACAAATAATCCAGTTCCTGATGTCAATGAGCCATTTAGCACGCCAATCAGACATAAAACAACTCCCCCGATAAGCAGACCTGAACTATTCCTATTAAGCGCAAAGTGTTCTCTCCCTAAATCAGGTTTTAACCATGAATAAACACCCAGTGAGATTGTCAGCACCCCCAAAGCAAACCGGGCTGCCTCATCAGGGATCTGTACAATAATATAGCCTCCAGCAATCACTCCCGGGACGCCGGACAATAAAATAAATAATGAAAACTTAAGTTTTAACTTGCCTGTGCGTAAATGCCTCAGCGTTGCACCAACACCCAGTGCTATACTGGCCACTTTATGCGTTGCCAGGGCAATGCTAAAAGGTAAACCAAGAAAAATGAGCATGGGCAGTTGAATCAAACCTGCACCGCCACCAGCAAAAGCAGAAAATGTATTTGCGATATAAGATATAAACAGCAGGACGAGTTGCTCAGAAATTGACATACGAATCTCTTATTTCTACAAGAAAAAATAACCGCAATAATGTATGATTTGACTGATAGATGTTAACTTTGTCATAAATTATGCACGAATTACTTTGCCAAAAAGCCATAAAATGTTATACATTAACCTTACTCTAAGTATTTTTTTAGATTTAACAATAAAAACAAGAATCAGGCTGGAAATAAAGCTGAGCCATAACTACACTTATCATTATATATGTTAATTAGCACACCATTTTATAAAAATATAATTAATTTCAAGAAAATAATACTCTTATTTGTTTCTTGTTTATGCCTGTCTCTCATTTCTACTACCTTATATGCTAACGGCTATATTAAATGCTGGAAAAATGCCGAAGGCATGACTGAATGCGGAAACCGCATTCCAAGAGAATATTATAACCAAAGAATCCGCTATATCGATGAAGCGGGTGTGACTCGCAAAGTCAAAGAAAGGGCAAAAACCAGAGGCGAACTGGATGCCCAACTGGAAGTCAACAAATTATTAGCTCTGGAAGAAAAGCAGAAGCGCCAGTCAAAAGATTATGATAATGTTTTATTAAAAACCTACTTAAGCATTGATGATCTCCTTGATTCTCTGGATTCAAAACTATCAATTATCGAATCACGTTCACTCATTCTGGAATCAACCATTGAGCTCAAAAAGCGTGAGTTTGGTAATCTGGTTAGAAAAGCAGCCAATATGGAGCGCTCCGGGAAACCAATATCTGATCAACTGACTCTACAACTTGACAGTGCCCGAAAGTCTCTAAGAAATTTACAGACACAACTAAGCCAACAGGACATAGAAACAAAAAAAATAAAAAATATTTTTGCCTATGATGTTGAACGCTTTATGATTTTAAAAGCAAACCGCATTAAGCATAGCCTTTCAACACCTAGCCAGGCAAAAAAACTTAATGCCGTTCGCCTGAATTGCCTGAACCAGGCACAATGTGACTCACACTGGAAAAAAGCCAATGCATTCATTAAAGAGTTTTCGACAACAAAGGTATTGTATTCAACAGACAAGATTTCAGTCACTGATATCCCAAAAGGATATAGGGATATAGCAATGGCTTTGGCTATGGTAGAAAAAACAATCACTATCCCAAATAGAATGCTTATTTTTCAGATTCGATGTAACCCAGAGCGAGAAGGTCAGGAATTTTGCGATACAGATGAGATTGAGGGATTGTTAAAAGAATTTAAGAGTGTTGTTTATCAATAGAGAACTTGCGAAATTAACCTTGCCCCTTAATACTATTCACAAAAAATAGCCACTTACTTACCCAGTTCTCATCAGGACGCTTTTTAAATCGACTCCTGACATATTTGCTCAGCTGCCCTTCAACAAAACTTGAAAGCACTTCAGCAAACTGGCTAATGTTCCCCTGATAATTGAATTGCCCTTTTAGCTCAGCCTCTCTTAATATTTGTCTCAGTTGAGTTTCAATACGCTGAAAAAACTGATCGGTTCTTTTTAAAAGACGTTCATTCTCACCAATTAGTGCATCACCCAGTAACACTCGCGTTATTCCCGGGTTTTTTGCAGAGAAAGTCAAAACAATTGATATAATTTTTTCAATTTGTGCAAAGATACCGTCCTGTTGTTTAACCACTTGATTAATCAAACCAAAGACAGTTTCTTCACTGAATTCAATTAGCGCATCAAACATTTTGGCTTTACTGGGAAAGTGGCGGTAGAGTGCGGCCTCTGAAACACCAACTGCCTTAGCAAGATTTGCTGTAGTAATACGTTCACCCGGCCGATTTTCCAGCTCCAGGGCAAGGGCCTGCAATATTTCTGCTTTACGATTTTTTTTGGGTGAATTTTTTTTACTGTTTGTTTGTGTCATAATTATTGATATGAGCCTTCAGTCTGAACAAAGAAACATCAGCCTACTCATCCTCCTCAGGGCAATCACCAAAAATTAATGTGCCAATTCCCTCATCAGTAAACAATTCCAGCATTACCGCATGTTCAATACGACCATCAATAATATGTGCAGAGCACACTTTATTCTGGACTGCTTCAAGTGCACAACGAATTTTTGGCAACATGCCGCCATGAATCGTACCATCAGCAATCAATTCATCTACTTTCTCAGTACTTAGGCCCGTTAATAGCCCGTCCTTTTTATCTAAGAGACCTTTAGTGTTGGTTAACAGAATTAATTTTTCTGCATTCAACTTCTCCGCCAGTTTACCTGCAACCAGATCAGCATTAATATTATACGACTCACCATTTTTACCCAGCCCAATAGGTGCAATTACTGGAATAAAATCACCATGTATTAGCATGTCAATGATGGAGGTATCAATTGCTGTGACTTCACCGACATGACCAATATCAATAATTTCCGGGGCATTCATTTCTTCACTTTGATGAGTAAAGTGCATTTTTTTTGCACTGATTAGAGCACCATCTTTCCCGGTTAAGCCAACAGCTTTAGCACCATGAGAGTTTAGTAAAGCCACAATTTCTTTATTAACCTGGCCACCGAGCACCATTTCAACAACATCCATAGTTTCTTTGTCGGTGACACGCATACCGCCAATAAATTCGCTTTCTTTACCGACTCTCTTGAGCAAATTACCAATTTGCGGTCCCCCACCATGCACGACAACTGGATTTAATCCAACCAGTTTCAGCAAAACAATATCACGGGCAAAGCCGTTTTTCAGTGCCTCTTCAGTCATTGCATTACCACCGTATTTAATAACGATGGTTTTATCCTGAAATTTTCTAATATAGGGTAATGCTTCAGATAATACATGGGCAATGGTCATTGCCGAACTATAATTAATACTCATAATTTCTCTGGGCTGCTTTAATAAATATGTGGGTAAAACAATTATTTTATATGCCTGAATTTTTTCAGGTACACTCCCTTTAGAAAGGGAACTCTATTTCTGGTGCCACGGCCAAAATGGCTTCTTTAAATGTATTGGCAATACGCTGCAGAGCTTCCTCACTATCTGCTTCAAAACGCATGGTGAGATTGTCAGTCGTATTTGATTGTCTGACCAGCCCCCAACCATCTGAATATTCCACCCTGATGCCATCAATGGTAATCACTTTAGCTTCACCAAAACTGCTGATCCCGGCACTGATTTTTTCCATAATACTGCTTCCTTTATCAGTAGCAATAAGGATTTCTGGAGTATTGAGTGAATCGGGCAGCTCTGCAAACACTTGTCGTGATTTTCTTAAATCAATTGAGAGTATCTCAAGCATTCTTGCGGCAACAAATAAGGCATCATCAAATCCATACCAGCGTTCCTTAATAAAAATATGGCCGCTCATTTCACCCGCCAACAATGCTCCAGTCTCCAGTAGCTTGCTCTTCATAAAGGAATGGCCGCTTTGGCACATGATTGCATTGCCACCAAACTCATTAACAAAACGTTCTACATTCCGCGATGATTTTACATCATAGAGAATCGTTGCTTCTTTATTCCGTGAGAGTATATCTTTTGCCAGAAGCATAAGAATTCTATCCGGCCAGATAATTTCACCCCCCGATGAAACCAGGCCAATTCTATCGCCGTCACCATCAAAAGCAATACCGACATCGGCTTTAATTTCAGTGACTTTATCGATTAACTCAGACAAATTTTCCGGACGACTGGGATCAGGATCATGGGCAGGAAAATTACCATCAACTTCTGTATTTAATGCGGTGACTTTACAACCTAATTGCTCAAAAAATGTTGCTGCAAATTTACCTGTAACCCCATTAGCAGTGTCAATAACAATATTCATTGGCCTGGCTAAAATTATATTTCCGGTAATTTTAGTGATGTATTCTTCCATGACATTTATTTCTGACAGTTCACCATTGCCTGTCACTCGCTCGCCATTAATTACTTTATCTTTCAATTTCTGCAAACGGGTATTGCTATAGCTGTGCCCCATCAACATAATTTTCATGCCATTATAATCTGCAGGATTATGGCTGGCGGTCACAATAACACCATTACCTTCCGTCTTTGTAATTGCAGAAAAATACAAAATAGGACTGCTGACCATACCAATATCAAGGACATTGATACCGCTTTCTATCAAAGCATCAATCAGAGCTTTAACTAATTCTGGACTGCTGTTTCGGCCATCACAGGCTATTGATATGTTAGTCTGCTGCTGCTCAACCATTTCTACAGCAATGCCATAGGCAATTTGACGAAACACATCAGGATTTACAAGTTCACCCACCACTCCTCTGATATCATAAGCTCTGAATATTTTATCCGTGACATACTTTAAATATTCAGCATCAGTATTACCTTCCTCTTCAAGACTGATACCAGAATTATTACTAAAAATGATATCTGTTACCATTTTACTTTTTACCACATCCGGTGAGCCATGTGCCGCTGCAATATTTTTTTCCTTGGACTGAGCCACTTCCGGTAAATTGATATAACGATTTTCACGAATTCTTTTTAGCATTATGAGCAGTATAATCAAAGCAGAAACAATTAGCACAGTGCCCATAACTAAGTAGATCATTGCCAGCCACATTGAAGAAAGTGGTGTTTCATTCAGTTGTGATACTGGCCAGAACTTCAGTAGCCATGGTGCTTTTCCAATTTTTCTGGAGACCACCACAGCCTTATTTTTTAGCAAAGCATTTCCTTTTACCGCCAGCACAGATGTCCTGCCGCTATAAGTCTGCACAATTTCAAAATAGCCCTTATGTGCATCAAAGTCCTTCATCAAGTTCTGAACAAAAGTCTGGGACAACTTTGCCAGAATATAACCAATTGCACGCTCTTTTTGCTGCTCAGCGTCGATATAGATAACCTTTTGCATGAAAACAACTTTGGCTTCTTCTTTATTTGCCTTATGGTATTCAATGTTTAATGCATGGCCTGAAACATTTAATTTCAGTTCATTTAATAAGGCTAAAATGCCATAACCCATTGAAGGATTTTCAATAATTGCATCGTCTTTATAATCTGCAGAAATAATTTCAACAACAGCCTGATCACCCAAGCGAGCAGCCAGTTCAGTTTTTAAAACATCTTGCCAGGAAGGAACATTAAAATTTTTAATGTATTCAGCATCATTAAGAATAAAATTAAAATTAGTTATTTTTTGATTTAAGAGTTGAGACGATTTCAAACTTAGTGAATCGATTTCTTGTTTTGCATTCGTTTCGAGTTGCTGAAGATATTTATTTTGTGCGCTTTCTTTGGTAATTGATGCTGCGTAAAACAGTCCCAGTGAGACAATAAATAATACTATAATAAGAGAACTATTTTTAATTGTTTTCTTTTTTTCAACATCCATGGGGAAGTGTTCTTTCTTCTCTTTCTTTACATTTTTCTTTTTTGATTTTTTGTCCCGAAGCTCACCCAATTCTTCCTTGCGTTTCTCTGCAGCTTCTTCAGTTATCATTCCCCGGATTTTTTCTTTTACTTCATTCATAAGGTCAGTATCCGCCTATTTTAGAGCTAAAAGGGTTAAGTACATTGTTCAATTATTAATGCGAGCCTGTATGACCAAAACCACCCTCACCACGCTGGCTTTGTTCAAAGGATTCAACAATATTTAAATTAGCCTGAACCACAGGCACAAAAACCAGTTGGGCAATGCGCTCTCCCGGCTTAATAATAAAGCTCGTTTTACCGCGATTCCAGCATGAAACAAAGAGTTGTCCCTGATAGTCAGAATCAATTAAGCCCACCAGGTTTCCAAGCACAATTCCATGCTTATGACCAAGGCCTGAGCGAGGTAAAATAACCGCAGCCATATTATTATTGGCAATATGAATAGCAAGCCCCGTTGGAATTAAAAGCGTTTCTCCCGGTAAAAGCTCTGTTTCTTCATCTAATATCGCTCGTAAATCCATGCCAGCAGAACCATGGGTGGCATATTCCGGCATTGGAAATTCTTTACCCACTCTGGGGTCGAGGATTTTGACATCAACTTCATTCATCGTTTCACAGCTTCCTTATTTTTCTATGTAAATAATAGTACAATTTCATCAATTAACTGCCCTGCTAATTGATATTTACTGGCATAGGGCAGATTTTTAGTCCTTAACTCAGTTCTATCCGCTGGATTATTCCAGTATAGGTTGAGTTCATTGTTGTCACCTTCAAACCCTGTATTACCACCAGATTGACTTTCACCCACTTTATTGGCAACAATCATATCCAGATTTTTGCGTTTTAACTTATCCAATGCATAATTTTTTACATCATTTGTCTCTGCAGCAAAACCAATACAAAGAGGCTTATTGGCCAGGGCAGCAACATCAGCCAGAATATCCGGATTTTTTATCAACTCCAGTATCAATGTCGTATTATTTTTTTTAATTTTTTGCTCTACTTTTTTAACGGGACGATAGTCCGCTACGGCTGCAGTTGCTATAAAAATATCGGCGGAATCAATTAATTCAAAAACTTTATCATGCATTTCAAGTGCACTACGGACCATAAAAAATTCAGCCTGTGCTGGTGCTGTCAGGACTGTCGGGCCACTCACAAGAACCACTTCAGCCCCTTCATCTATAGCAGCCTGAACAATTGCATAACCCATTTTACCACTGCTGCGATTGCTCATATAACGAACCGGATCAATGTCTTCAATTGTGGGACCCGCTGTAATAAGAATTTTCTTTCCTTTTAACCGCTTACCGGGCGATTGATTACCAGACAGTTGCTGGTTTGACTTTAATAGAGTAATGCAGCGCTTAAGTAACTGAGCTGGCTCTTCCATTCGTCCGGGACCTGTATCACCGCATGCCTGTTCACCTGCTGCAGGGCCACACAAAGTGACAGTCTGGCGGCGTAAAAGCATTTTAATATTATCCTGCATCGCTGCGTTGATCCACATCTGTTGGTTCATTGCTGGCGCAATCAGCAAGGGTGCTTTGCTTGCCATGCATATTGTCGATAATAAATTATCTGCAATGCCATGGGTAATTTTAGCGATGGTATTGGCTGTTGCAGGAGCAATTAAAATTAAATCGGCCCAGCGAACAAGCTCTATATGCCCCATCCCAGCTTCCGCATCTAAATCAAATAGCGTGTCCCGTGCGACTCGGCCCGAAAGAGCCTGAAAGGTCAATGGTGTAACAAATTCTCCAGCAGAATGAGTCATAACAACCTGAACCTGGGCGCCTTGTTTTATGAGCAGGCGAACTAACTCAGCTGACTTATAGGCGGCAATACCACCACAAACACCTAGAATAATATTTTTATTTTTTAAATCTGACATGGTGTTATTTTACCGATTAGTAAGCACTTACTGCAATATTAATTTGTTAAGTATATTCACTTTGTAAGAAAATACTGTCTTACACATCACCTATATTTGTTTATGATACATTTCTTATTACAAAACCATCACTAAAATATCAATCTGGAGCATGGAATGCCTATTATTGACTGGCCGGAAGCCGAAAGGCCCCGGGAAAAATTATTACAACGTGGTGCGGATGCCCTGACCGATGCCGAATTACTGGCTATATTCCTGCGAACAGGAACCAAAGGCGTATCAGCAATTGATCTGGCTTATCATCTATTAGGCAACTTTTCATCTTTACGGAATCTTTTCAACGCAAATTTAGAAGAATTCTCCCAGACCAGGGGGATTGGCCCGGCGAAATACGTGCAACTGCAGGCTGTATTAGAAATGTCTAAACGTTATTTGTGTGAAACGCTTGAAAGACAGGGGGTCATTTCCAACCCCGAAGAAACACGCCAATACCTAAAGACTCAGCTCAGAGATAAACCCTATGAAGTATTTGCCGCCCTGTTTTTAGATAATAGGCACCAGATTATTAAATTTGAGGAATTATTCCGTGGTACTATCGACGGTGCATCCGTTTACCCGCGAGAAGTGGTTAAAAAAGCCCTTGAATACAATGCCGCAGCACTAATCATCGCACACAATCATCCTTCAGGTGTAGCAGAACCGAGTTCCGCAGATGAGAGGATCACAACTCGACTCAAAGAAGCACTGGGGCTGGTCGACATAAAACTGCTGGATCATTTTATTATTGGCGATGGTGAAATAGTCTCTCTTGCCGAGCGGGGCATCCTTTAACCTGAAAAATTAATCTTATCGTAGTAACGACCTCTATAAAGTAGCCGTGGGCTTTCTTTGTCATCTTTAAAGGCTGTTCGCGCATGCAGAACATTGTTGCAAAGCAGTCCCTGCCCCGCCTTTAACTTGCCCTGAAACATATACTTTGAATAGCTATTGAGAATTTCACGCAATGCCTGCTGTGCTTTTTGGGTCAGTTCATCATCTTTCCAGATAACATTTCGTGCTCTGGCAGTATAACGCATATGCAAACGACCTTCCCCTGTGATCAAAAAAACCGGACCAGTGCGATCTGGTCGAACCAGCTTACCATCCAGAATATTTTTTGGAATAGTCATCGCATCAGGTGCCATCATGGCTTTAATGTAGTCAGGATTTTCATCTCTTAGCATGATAAAAGCTATTTCATGATCCCATAGCTGATTCTCTCCACCCTCTCCCGCAGGTCGAACACAATGCAGGATCATTGAGTAAATTTGTTCTGATAATCGGTTGTAATAACCATCCGTGTGCCAGTTAATTCCTTTTTCACTATAGGGAATATAAATCGCATGCAAACCTTCATCCACAACTTGAATGGAAGTAAAACCATCTTCATCAGCACACTCATTTTTATCCAGTTGATGGATACCCATCTGGTGACCTATCTTCTCTGGAATCAACTTGTCTTCTTCAGCTTTCCCTTTAATATCATAAATAACCATGTTGGCCTTAAGCAAAATGGACTGCAGCTGCTGGCGTTCCAGGAGACTTAATGCTCTGGGATCATTCACATGCACGACAAGCTGCTTTATTGATTTCGGATAGTCTGACAGTTTTTTTTCTTTCCACTGCTGAAAAGCGGTTTCATTGTCATAATAAAAAGGACTGCCTGCTCTATCTGAGCCAGAATTGGGAAAATTCATTAACTTTTAGTCAATCAGTTGAAAAAGAGGGATGCTTCACACATTTATGATTAATGTTCCACAATATAGCAAGAAAAATGTTTTTTTTCAATATTTTCAATATGATAGATGAATTTGTAATAATATATATAATTGCCCTTACAGGGCCACCTACGTCTCTATAGACCCTATTGTAGGAGATGTAGGTAATTACCTACACTTAGAGTCATAGATATCCTATTTATGAAAAAAACAAATACCGATATAGTTACATAGGCCTGATTTAATATCGGTAAATGACATCAATATTACTATTATTTACTGCTATTGTAGCCACTATTATAGTTACACTAAAATTCTGAGAAAGTTATGAAAGTACTTGTTGTTGAGAGCTCTCGCTTTCATCAGATAATGATTTCACAGATCTTCAACAATGAAGGTCTGGTGGTTCGAATTGCCAGCAACTGCGACGAAGCAATTGCAGCTCTTGAAAATGAGACAATGGACTTTGTCTGCACTGCTTATCATTTACCATATGGTCTGGATGGCATTAAACTTGCTCAATTGATACGTACTGCCCCAAAAACTAAAGACATTCCAGTCATCTTACTTACATCAAATCAGATAGACAATTCCTTTGACCACGCCTATCACTCTGGAGTGACTGAAATCTATAACCGCTCAAATATCACAACCTTATCCAAAGATTTGAAGCGTTCAATTCAGACAAAGCGTCATGAAATTAATGCCAGTGTATTATTTATTGAAGACAGTAAAACAGTTGCAGCCATGATGACGAAGCAGATGGAATCGATGAAAATGGTTGTTGAACATTTTTTCAGTGCCGCTGAAGCACTTGAAAAATTTAAGAAATCATCCATTGAATACGATATTATTATTACTGATCTGCTGGTTGCAGGCACGCTCAGCGGCATGGGATTTGTTCGTGAAATACGAAAACTGATACCTGATCGTTCCAAATTGCCTATTTTAGTGATATCCGGATTCGATGATGTAACTCGCCGTATTGAATTATTGAATATGGGTGCCAATGACTACATTGTTAAACCTATTGTCAAAGAAGAGCTGGTCGCACGGCTCAGCAACCTGGTGACCACCAAACAATTGTTCGATCAGGTTAAAATTCAACAGGAGCAATTGTACCAGCTTGCCATGACGGATCAATTAACCGGTCTATACAATCGTCATTCTCTGGTTCAGCTGCTGCCTAAATACTTCAGCCACTCTGTCAGACATTCAACACCACTGAGTCTGCTGGTTCTGGATATTGATCACTTTAAACACATCAATGACGATCATGGGCATACAAAAGGTGATAATGTACTGAGAAAATTTGGCCAGCTGATTACAGCCAACTTCCGTTCTGAGGATCTGATTGCCCGATATGGCGGTGAAGAGTTTGTTGTTATTATGGCAAATTCCCCGCATGATGATGCCATTGAAAAAGCAGAGCAGCTTCGTACTCATATTGAAAGTCATTTAATTGAAGGTTTGAAAGTTACCATTAGCATTGGTGTTGCCTGCGCTGACAATAATTCTAACTTTGAACTCATGTTTAACCAGGCCGATACTGCACTTTATCATGCAAAAGACAGCGGTCGCAACCAAACGATTACCTTTTCATCACCTGAAGTTGTTGTACAATAAGAGCCTTCAACCATAAAACAATATTTGAGGTGATAAAAAGATGTCAATAGAATCAGCTACACTGGGCGGAGGTTGTTTTTGGTGCCTGGAAGCAACGATGAACAAACTCCAGGGCGTTATCAGTGTAGTTTCCGGATACGCCGATGGTGAAGTTGCCGATCCAAGCTATGAACAAATATGTACCGGAACAACAGGCCATGCCGAGGTTATTCAAATTGCTTATGATACTGAAATTATAAGCTTCCACACCCTGTTGGATGTTTTTTTTGAACTGCATGACCCTACCACGTTAAACCGACAGGGTGCTGATACAGGCACTCAATATCGTTCAACCATCCTTTACCAGAGTGAAAGGCAATTATCCGAAGCCAGGCAATACATCCGTAATCTTAATGATAGCGGTAAATGGCCATCACCCGTGGTCACAGAACTCAAACCACTGGATAAATTTTACAAAGCTGAGTCATACCATCAAAATTATTTTCAGCTCAACCCCGGCAATCGTTACTGTCAGAACATTATCACACCCAAGCTGGAAAAACTTCAGCATAAATATCATTCATTTTTAAAAGATTAGGCTTTTTCTCTATGCCTTGTTTTCTGGGCCCTTACACATCATATAGGCAAACATCCAGGTGGCCAGGAAAGGCAGTACTGACATGTATAGATTAAGTTTCACAGAGCAAAAAAGAGATTGTTCTATACAATTATACGCATTGCTTGCAGCAGACATCCAGGCAAAGGCAGGGAGAGGGATTCCAGCATGTTCACCATAGAGTAATAAACCCGGTGCCAAAAAGAAGGCCAGGACGAGGCTTCGCCAGAGACAGGAAAGCTGATGTTTAATCATCCATTTTCTGACGAACCAGATAACCAGTAAATAAACCAGCAAGGCAACCAGAAACCCTGCAATTAACATGATACTACTATCCAAAATATTGTTTCCTTAATTTGTACCATAAGCCCGACAGGCTCATGGTACACTTTTTCTATAAAAGAAACATATTATACTAATCTAATGTTTTGTCAAAATGATCATTAGCCCATTCAAAGGAAGACTTATGAAATCCCACTTTCTTAGTATTTTATTACTCGTCATATCAAACAACATTATTGCTAGTGAAGTAGAAGTGATCAATGTCCAAAGTAAATCTCAGGGTGATCAGAAGTACCATTTTGATGTCACACTGAAACATACAGATGAAGGTTGGGATCATTATGCCAATCGATGGGAAATTTTAGATACTCAAGGTAAAATACTGGCAACAAGAACATTAAGCCACCCACATGTTAATGAGCAGCCATTTACTCGCTCATTAACAACAAAGCTGCCTGAACACATAAAAACTATCATTGTTCGCGGCCATGACAGTGTGCACAAGTATGGTGGCGAAGGAATCACAGTCAATCTTCCTTAAAACTAAATAACTCAGTTGTGTAAAAGATATCCAGCTTTATACAAGACTTCCTGTCAGTTATTTTTACAGAATGAGTCCAATAATGACTTATAGATTTATAGAAACTGACTATCTTATTGTTTTTATTAACTATTAAAAAAGTGGCACAATAAGTGCCTTTTTTTAATATCGCAACTTTATAAGGCTGTATTTGGATATGAGGTTTTATTTGAATTTAAAGTTGAATTTCAATCTATAAAACTTTTTATAACTTAAGGAAAAGGTAATGAAAAAACAATTAACAGGTATCATACTCGCAGCCACAGCATTTTTTGCAGCTTCTTCAACAACATTTGCAGTCCCGATCACTGATGTTCAAGACTATTCAAATAACCTGGCAAACGAGTATTTTGTCATTGATGATGCGAGTAAGTTTGATTCCCCTTACTATCGTGATAGTGACGAGGATTGGGGATGGACTCATACGGCAATGGCCGGCACTTTTTCATCAATATCACTTGAAATTTCAGCATTTGATGTTGATTTAGATGGGTGGGATTTTGATGAAGCCGAGCATGATATAATTTCAATCTTTGATGGCAGTGACTGGGTTGAAGTTGGTGAACTGGCAGGCTCTGATGACATTTGGGAGTTTACCACATTTGATTTAACTTCCTATTCATGGGCCCAAGATCAGGTGAATGATGGCTTACAGGTTCGAATTGATATTGATGCGCTTGACCAAGCCTGGCTGGTAACACTAGGCAAAGCAACATTGACTCTTGATGGCGGCAGCCTGGAATGTGTACCAACCCCTGGAGTACCATGCACAGTAGCGTCCGTTCCAGAACCTTCAATTATTGCTCTGCTTGGTCTTGGTCTCATCGGTTTTGGCTTTGCTCGTAAGCAAACAAAAAGAAGCTAGTAATCGAACTATTGTAAAAAAATGGCTAATAAAAAACCACGATTTAATTCGTGGTTTTTTTATTTTAAGCGATTGAATCTAAAACTTTCTCAAATTAAGAATGCCGTCAATCTGACGAATCCAGCCTCTTAGAAATTAAATGATCGAATGATAGTGGGCCGGGTCCATAAAGGATATAAACCAGTATCATGGCTCCCCATAAGATGTGATCAAGCATTCCTGTAAAATTATAAAAATCTGTCAGTGCATAAGCATAAGCGGCCACTGCATTTAAAATAAACAGACCAATCGCAGCAGGGCGTGTCATTAAGCCCACCAGTATTAGCACAGGTAAAATTAACTCCCCAGCAGTCCCCATGACAGCAGCAACTTCTGGCGACAATAGTGGAACTGCGTACTCATAGGCAAACAGATCAATTGTGGATTGCCATGATTGAATTTTAGTGAGACCTGATTGAAAAAAAACTTTTAACAAATACAAACGAACCACTAAATCAAATCCATGGATCATCATGTCGCTTCGTGCAAACAATAATTTCTTGATCATTTTATTATTTCTTATTCGGGTGATAGAGAGAGTGACTCTTAATATGCAAGACGAGTAATATATAAGACTCATATGACATACGATAATAAGAGAGACAGGGTAGTAAGCTTGAAAAGAAGAGTATCAGAACCAGGAATCGGTCCAGATGTCTGATACTCTTAAATAAGACGATTTAAAGCATCTTATTTCTTGCCTTTGTTACCAGCAATCTTGGCACAAGTGCCTTCTGGTACATAAACCCACTCTTCTGCATCAGCATCAGTCTTTGCCATACCAGCACAAGCATGCTTACTAGTGCCGCAATCATTCATACCGGCTTTAGCAATACCCTGGCACTTTTCAAAGCCAGGCTTACCAGCATGAGCAGTTGCACCCAGAGTTGCAAAAGCTAGAGCAAATAAACCAATAAGTGCTGTTTTTTTAGTGTTTCCCATTTTCGTTTCCTTGTCTTTGTTTAATGGAATAGAAGAAATATATTTTTTGAATTCTTCAAAAAATAATCAGAGCCAAATTTTTAAAACTCTTTTTAAACCAAAAGTAGTCAATTGGACCTAAGTAAAATTTACCAGTGTCTGGCTTACATTACTAGACCTGACAATATATAAAAAAATTTCATTTATATTTATTGTTCTCACTATGAGCTACATATCACTTAACCTGAATTGATTTTGGGTTAAGTGATAGGTAGTATTCACCTTTCATTCAGTCCTGACTGCTATAATGAAACAACACATTAACGGTAAAAGTTGTTAATAAATAGTAGGTATTTTCCGAAATATCTATACCCGACAGATTGTTTTAAGCTGTATATACCTTTTCAAGCTAACGCGTCCTTATAATAAATCACTGGATCTGAGTATGTTTAGTATAAAAAAAATATCTATCGGAAAGAAAACAGTTGAACCCACGGTCTGTAAAGAGGTAAGCAGGCAAAAACGTTTTGAAACACTGGTCAAAGCGTATTCCAATGATTTATATCGTTTTGCTTATTGGTTGTGCAGTAATCATTCAGTGGCTGATGATCTGGTTCAGGAAACATTTTTAAGGGCCTGGAAGGCATTGGATAAGCTAGAAGACGAGAAAAAAGCAAAAAGCTGGCTCATTACCATTTTACGCAGGGAAAATGCCCGTCGTTTTGAACGAAAAAGTTTTGATCTTGTTGATATTGAAGAAGTTGTTGTTGAGGATCATATGAGTCTAACTCCAGAACAGTCTCTGGAAAAACAGCAGTTCCACCAGGCAATTCTTGAGCTTGACCTTGAATACAGAGAGCCTTTGGTTCTGCAGACTATTGGCGGTTATAAAACCAGCGAAATTGCACAAATGTTGAATATGAATCTAAATACCGTCAATACTCGCTTATTTAGAGCACGTGATCAACTGAGACATAAATTAAGTAAGGTAGAATATCACCTTGCAAGCGGTTAAAGTTCTGAAAGCTGTTGGGGGTTTTTTAGTGGATGATTTAGAGTTTCGAAAGAAGGCAGTTATAGATCCTGATAGTCTGGCTCCTGAGTTTCTGGAAAAAATAAAGCAAAATCAAAATAACCATCATTTTGTAAAAGAACAGCAATTATTTAATCAAAAGTTACTCTCTGCCATGGCAGTCCCTGCCCCGGAAAACCTGACTGATCGAATCCTACTTGCTCAGCAACTTGGTGAACATAAACGGCATAAAACACAAAAACACCAGAAACAGTGGCGTAACTGGCTTGGCAGCAGTGTTGCTGCATCACTCATATTTGTGCTCAGTTTATATTACATGTTACCGCAGACGCTCGATAGTACATTGCTGGTGCGAAATGTTTTACACCATGTTATTGATGACACCCATGCTCTTAATGTTCGCATGAATGTACCAAAAACAAGTATTGATACAATGCTTGCTTCATATGGCGGGAAGCTTAATGGCCCCATTGGCCGTGTTTCATTTCTTGGACACTGCATTATTGGCGGTCATACTGGCATTCACATGGTTTTGCAGACCTCTCAGAGTGTTGTGACTGTGTTATTACTGCCTTCTCAAAACATCAATAAACCTTCATTATTAAATGACCAGCAACTAAAAGGCATTATCTACCCATCTCAAAAAGGCAGTGTTGCCATCGTTTCTGAAGATCAGGAAGCCATTGAACCAACCCGCAAGCAAATTGATCAAAATTTAAACTGGATCATTTAATTAAAAATCGCTACCCTTGTGCGCAATACTTCATTATCTTAAAGGAAAAATGATAACGCATGAGCGAAATTCAACTTAATGACAGCTGGAAAAAACGGCTCCGTAGTACTTTTGAATCAGATACGATGGCCGCTTTAAAAGATTTCCTACGCAGTGAAAAGAAACAGGGAAAAGTCATTTTACCCCATTCCAGTCTCTGGTTTAACGCATTAAACAGCACGCCACCTGATCAGGTCAAAGTGGTGATACTAGGCCAGGATCCTTATCCGACACCCGGACATGCTCATGGATTATGTTTTTCAGTCTTGCCCGATGTAACGCCCCTTCCAAAATCACTGATTAATATCTATAAAGAACTACAGGATGATTTAGGTATTAGTAATCATAGCGGGCATCTACAACCCTGGGCTGAACAGGGTGTTTTACTATTAAATAGTGTTTTAACCGTGGCAAGTGGACAAGCAAACTCTCATCAGGGAAAGGGCTGGGAGCTCTTCACTGATGCCATAATTGAAGACTTGAATAATCAAACACAACCGCTTGTTTTTGTTTTATGGGGAGCCTATGCACAAAAAAAAGGGGCAATTATTGACTCAGAACGTCACGTTGTAATACGCTCACCACACCCTTCACCCTTATCCGCCTATCGCGGATTTTTCGGCAGCAAACCTTTTTCAAAAATAAATCAGTTCTTAAAACAACAGGGTCAAACAGAAATTAAATGGCAGATATGAAAATTGATAACTGCTAAATGGTGAAAATTATTAATCAAGAGACCGTATTACCCCCTGGTATTTATTATTGTGCTCAAACTGCATCAAATCACACAATAATAAATACCAGGAGGTAATGCTCAGTGTGTACTATTTAAGAACAGTGACTTAAGTTTTTTTGAAAAATGCCCAGAGACTCCCTACAGCACCGAATCCTGCCAGGATTTTTGCTTCCATGAGCCCCCCCCCTGAATAGAGGATTGCAGCGCTGATCAATAAAGCTGCACTGACAATCGCCTGAATAGTGGTCTTGCTCTGTTTTTCTATATTCTGCTCAATGCGGTCCAACGTCTGGCTTTGGTAGTTTATGCGCAGTTTGCCATGACGTGCCTGCCGAACGACATCAAACACCTGACCTGGAAATTCAGGTAATTGCTCCATCCATAATGGTGCATGATGTTTAACCTGCTTTGCAAATGAACGAAAGCCCAGCTGCTCTTTCATCCAGTTTTCCAGAAAAGGTTTGGCCGTATCCCAGAGATCCAGCTGCGGATACAATTGACGTCCAAGCCCTTCAATATTCAATAGTGTTTTTTGCAATAAGACCAGCTGCGGTTGAACTTCCATATTAAAACGACGAGCAGTCTGAAACAAACGTAATAATAATTGGCCAAAAGAAATTTCATGCAGCGGCTTTTCAAAAATAGGCTCACACACAGAACGAATAGCAGACTCAAAATCATCAATTCTGGTATCAGCAGGAACCCAGCCGGATTCAACGTGTAATTCGGCCACCCGATAATAGTCACGGTTAAAAAAAGCCAGAAAATTTTCTGCAAGATAACGCTGGTCATCTGTGCTTAAGCTACCCATAATACCAAAGTCGATGGCAATATATTGTCCTGAATTAGAAACAAATATATTACCCGGATGCATATCAGCATGAAAGAAATTATCTCGAAAAACCTGGGTAAAAAATATCTCAACGCCCATCTCTGCCAGGCGCTTAAAATCGATATCCAATGTCTTAAGATTTTCCATATCAGTCACAGGCATGCCATGAATGCGCTCCATGACCATGACTTTTTTTCGGCAATGATCCCAGTCAACTTCTGGAATATAAAGTAGGGGTGAGTCCTTAAAATTGCGTCTGAGCTCTGAGGCGTTAGCAGCCTCTCTGAGTAGATCAAGCTCATCGATAATGTTTTTATCAAATTCTTCCACGACCTCATGCGGCCTCAGACGCTTACCTTCTGACCAGAATTGTTCGACTTTATCAGCAATGGCATAGAGTAAAGCCAGATCACGACGAATTACTTTTTCAATATCAGGGCGAACAACTTTAACCACCATTTCCCGACCATCAAGAAGCGTGGCTTTATGCACCTGTGCAATTGAAGCAGATGCCAGTGGAGTACGATCAAATTCTTTAAAAATTTTCTCAATGGGCAATTTAAATGACTGCTCAATGATCTCAACCGCTTTATCTCCGGAAAAGGGTGGTACTCTATCTTGTAACTTGGCTAACTCTTCAGCCAGATCATCGGGCAATAAATCCCGGCGGGTCGAAAGAATCTGCCCAAATTTAACAAAAATAGGTCCCAGATCTTCCAGTGCCCGACGGATCCGCTCCCCACGAGGCCGGCGAGTACGGTGGCGCAACCAGAATGAAGGTGAAAAGAAACGCACAATCCGCAATGGTCTGAAGAGATGAGTATTGAGGAGAAGTTCATCCAGCCCATGACGAAGCAACACTCGACTGATAAACATGAGATGGAAAAAATGGGTAATGCTCTTCACTTGGCAGACTTCTTATTATCCAGAGTTTGAATGAGTCGATTTATACGTGCTTCAGCACGATCAACATCACTGCGGATTTGATCAATCTCAGTGTTATAATGATTGAGCTCAGGGCCGGATGCAATATCCCGGCTCTCATACTGCACATATTCACTAACATCCATTGTCAATGAATTAAACGCATCTTTGCCCCAGCCGAAAAAGCCTCGTGCCAGATTCCCCAGAGAATGAGCAATGACATCACCGGTGATATGGGATAAATGCTCTTCCCAATCAATATCCAGTTGTTTAAATAAAGATTGAAAGTGCTGGCCAAGGGCAATATCACCTTTAATACTGATATCACCTTTAAAAACAGCCGTTGTTTTTGTTTTTTCATCTGCCATGGCCATGCGTGCAAAAGCCATTAGAGAACCACTGATAATTGTATCAGCGTCACCTTCATAGTGGCTGATAACCTGGATGCCCTGTTGATCGGGGAAAAAATAGAGGGTTTGCTCCATATCGGTAATGTGAAACGCAATGATGGATCCTTTGAAACGATTCAACTGCTCAAAAGTTTCTGGATCCATGGCAAATAACTGGTTAAGTCCGCCTTCTAGTGCCGCAAGCAAAGGAATCAGCAAAGGATTGATGTCGTCGACAGGTTTACTCTGATTCAAAATTTAAAACCACGATGAAGAGCAACAATACCGCCTGTCAGGTTATTGTATTCACAACGCTCAAAACCGGCAGTCTCCATCATCCCTTTCAAAGTTTCCTGATCAGGATGCATTCGAATTGATTCTGCCAGATAGCGATAACTCTCCGAATCATTGGCAATGACTTTGCCCATAAAAGGTAAAATATTAAACGAGTAAAAGTCATATAAGGGGCTCAAGCCAGGAGCAATTGGTTTGGAAAATTCTAATATAAGCAAACGTCCACCCGGTTTTAACACCCGAAACATTGATGCCAGTGCAGCATCTTTATCAGTCACATTACGCAAACCAAAGGCAATGGTAATGCAATCAAAGCTGTTATCAGGGAATGGCAAGCACTCCGCATTAGCCTGAACATATTCAACATTGCCGACAATTCCTTTATCTACCAGTCGAGCACGCCCCACCTTAAGCATAGAGTCATTAATATCACTTAGGATAACCTGGCCGCCTTCCCCTACCATTTTGGAAAATTTAATGGTCAGATCACCAGTACCTCCCGCCAGGTCAAGCACATGATAGCCACGTCGCACACCACTTTTTTCAATGGTCAGGCGCTTCCAGATCCGGTGCACACCCATGGACATGACATCATTCATCATGTCATATTTGCTGGCAACTGAGTGAAAAACTTCGGCTACTTTTTCAACTTTCTCACCGGTTCGAACAGTCTTGTAACCAAAGTGAGTGGTTTCATCTGAATGATTCTGATTTTCCATGTTCTTCCTACCTGATATTATCAGCTGATTATACGATGAATTGGCAAGAAAATCACACAAGGATAACCGACTGTTCTACAATATATAAACAAACAGCCCATTTTACCCTATAAATATATTATTCAGGTTTACCATGACACCCGCTATCCGCCTCTTTCTTTTCAGCCTTACTTTAATGACATCAGTTTTATCTTATGCAGGCAACACCTGTGACTCCAAACGAGTCAAACTTCAAATGCTTGGCACCGGCGGGCCCGAACTTCTATCTGATCAAGAAAACGATAGGGCTTCATCAGGCTACCTGATCTGGCTGGATGGCAAAGCCCGTATTGTTGTAGATGCCGGCCCGGGTTCTTTACAGCGTTTTAAACAAAGTGGGGCACAATTTACTGATTTGAGCATTTTTTTGTTTACTCATTTTCATGTTGATCACAGCGCCGATTTGAGTGCTTATATCAAGGGTGGATTTTTTACTAAACGCAATAAAGATCTCTTTCTCTATGGGCCTTCAGGAGAGGCTTTTGTTGCTTCTGCTGAACAATTTGTTGAGCGCTTATTCAGTGCTGAACGGGGCATTTATCCTTATCTCTCTCCATTTATTAGTGATGATGCTCATAGCAGTTATAAACTCAAAACAAAAACCATTAGCTGGACTTATAAAGATCTAAATATCCGTCCCGTTCATATAGATGATGATTTCACCATTAAAACTATCTCAGTTCATCATGGTCCATTCCCCGCTCTGGCCTATCGGATTGAAGTGGCAGGCTGCGTGATCAGTTTTACTGGTGACATGAGTGGACGTTTGCATACCATGCCTGATCTGGCCCAGGGTTCAGATATACTCGTCGCCCACAATGCCATCCCTGAAGATGCCGTAGGTGTGCCGCAATTATTACATATGAAACCCAGTTATATTGGCAAGATTGCTGGCAGAGCCGAAGTCAAAAAATTATTATTGACCCATATGATGGAACGCAGTATCAACCGACAGGACGAGACCAATAAGTTGATTAACGAGAATTATAAGGGACCGATTATTTTTCCCAATGATTTAGATAGCTTCCATCCATGAATCAACACAGTTTCAGAGGTGTTGTGCACATAATTCCATGTATCACCTACCGGATTAACCACCTTTGAGACAATTCGTGATAATTTAAAAACAAAAGAAGGGGCGCTGGCAAAGGTTAAGCCTAGCGATTGCACCAGTTTAACTTTTGCAGTCATTTTGGTCATTTTTGCTGATATTTCAGAAAGCACTCATGTATTATTGGTCACTGCCTCCCGCTCACAGTATATCGTATGCTGAAAGCTCATTCCTTCAGGAAATGACTGGGCAATGATCCAAATTTGGGATAAATCATCACTCAGTGATGGCAAGACCATTAATGAGCGTTGCGTGCGCTCTTCATCAAAGAAAGCAAATGGTTCATCCAGGATCAGGAACTGTTTGCTCTGTACCTTTCGACTGACCATTTCCTGCGAAAGAGCCAGGCGTACAGCCAGCATAATCTGCCGTTGAGTACCACTGGAGATTTCATCCAGATCCATAAAATCGTGCTTTTCATTCGAGAACACCCGAACAGTCAGATCGTCATCAATTTGCAGATGTTCATATCGATTATCAGTGAACAGAGGCAGAGTTTTTCCTACATGATCGCGGATAATATGGTTGAAACGTTTTGACAAATGTCGGGTCGCACCACCCAATATCTCAGTTGCCAGATCTCTGATTTGATTCCTTGATTCTTTATCATAAATCTGACTTTGCAGATCATCAATTTTATCCTGCAGCTCACCTGCACGTTTGACACGATCACGTTCAATCACTAATTCAGCAGATAGTTTGCTGATTTCATCCACCTGTTTTTCCTTCTGAGCAGTCAGATTAGTAAGATCATTTTCAGTCACTTCACTCAATTGCTTTTCTGATATCTGGGATTTTGAGATCAAAGTGATCTGGGACTGTTGTGTGTCATCAGCCGATTCATTAAGGGCGGAAATCTTATCTGCCAATTCCTTGCCTGCCACACCGAGACGTTCAATGTTTCCACGATGACTAATAATAGCCGCCCAAGACACAAGAAACAGAAAAGTCGCAGCCCCGCCAATGTAAAGAAGATAAGGATAGTGATCAGCCGTAACCTGAGGCAGACTGGCTTGCACAAACGTGCTGATTTGGCCATGTATTGCGGCCTCAGGCATTTTTATTAAAACCCACCATAATGCAAAAGCACCTACAGCAAGCATAAAATAGATGAAGCGCCAAAAAGAACCACGGCCTTTTTTCTTCAAATAGTGACTGAGTTTAGGGGCCGTCTCATTGTATTCATCAATAGAAGTCAGGTAATCAGCACATATTTTATCCGTTTGAACCTTATCCTCAAGGGCTTTATCGTGTTGTATTGAAAGTGCATCAATGTGTCCGTCTTCTATGCCAAGATCATCGAGTTCCTCTTCAATTTGAGCAATTCGACTGTTCAAAGCTTCGCTTGCTTCTATATCCTGTTGAATGTCTTCATAGATTCCATCTTCGCAATACTCCATTGTGGCAATCCCTGCCATGGTCTTGAGCGCGTAGCTATGAGGATGTGGTGTGGTAATTTCTCTTTGGGCCAGATAGAAAGATTCAATAAATTCATCAAATTCAACTGAAGTGAGTTCAAACAGGGCTTCTTCTACTCGTTCTATACCTCGTGCAATGGGGTTTTCTTCATTATAAACTTTATATAATTTTGCTGAATGATTACCATCACAGTCCAACATGCGGGTAATGGCATATTGTTCATCACTGGCGCTATCAGTCTTCTGATTGCTAAAACGAATGGTCACACTACAGTCACTCTCGCCCCAACGAATAATTTTATCCAGGTCGTCTTCATCAATAGAGAATGTTCGGCCAAATAAAGCAAAGCAGATGGTTTCACCGATAGTACTTTTGCCTGATTCATTAAAACCACTGATAGCAATAACACCTTCTTGCGGTAAATCCTGAAGATTCAGATTTTCGTATTTAAGGACATTGTGCGCCTTAATGCTATGAATAATCATACCCAGCCCTCATCTTCAAGAACCTGCAGCTTGCGCAAAGTCAGCTCTATTGCTTCCTCGAAGGATTTTTCATCAAAACCTTCGCCAGAGTTCATTCGGCGTTCTTTTTCTTCATGGCAGAAGTGAGTGAACTCTTCGATGGTTGTTTTACGCTCAGTCATATTCAGAGGTTTTGGATTCACAGCACCCGACATGACAATCTCCTTTTAGAATTGGGTCAATAATTTGAAATATTTACGATCAAGCATAACGATACCTTTCTACAGGCATTTTAAGATACACTATTGTTTGCATCACTTACAATCAGTATTACAAAAAAATTGTTTTTTCTTGATCAAAAGCAGTATTCGTTCTTCTTCTGATATCATTATCCTAAAAAAGTTGGAGCTTGTTCAATATAATAGGTATATTAAGATAAAACATGGTGATAACTAATCTTGCTCAGTTAATAATAACCAAATAAAATAATACTGCTCTGTATCTATCGATACAATAATAAATGTTAGTCATATATGCCAATAAAAGTAAATTTAATTGATAATGATAGAGGTGTTGAGATCCTGGCCAGTGGTCTTGTAACGGGCAAAGATCTCATTGCTGCCCAGCAGGAAATTTATGCCCCGGATAAGCTGAGTAGACAACGCTATCATATAATAGATAAATCGATGTGTACTGAATATGATGTGACAGCGTCAGATATTCAAAAAATCAGTCGCCTGGATTATAAAGCCGCACAAGTGAATAACACGATAATCATGGCGATTATTGAGTCAAAAAACCTGGAATTCAGTTTATCTGAGCTCTGGCAGGCTTATGTTGAATCCTTCGTTTATAAAAGCCAGTCTTTCAGTAGTCGTGCGGATGCCGAACGCTGGATTCAGTCTCAATTAAGCTGACGTTCATGCCCCGCATCTTTGAGTTTTTGTAAATAATCCTGCCACATTCTTTCCTGGTTCTGACCATATTCATAGAATAGGTCCCATGAGAAAATACCACTGTCGTGGCCATCAGTGAAGACAATTTTTATCGCATAATTACCAACTGGCTCTATTTCCTTAATATTGACATTTTCTTTTCCGACCTGCAGTGTTTCTTCGCCCGGAGCGTGACCTCTGACTTCTGCCGAGGGTGAATGGACTCTTAGAAATTCACTGGAAAAATGAAAACGACTGCCCTCATCAAAAGCAATCTCCAGCTCACGTGATTTCTGGTGTAAGTTAATTTCAGTTGGTGTTGGTTTTTGTTCAGACATATCTTAATTCTCTATTTTATAAAATTGGCTATATGCTCTTAAATATTGACTAATGGCTCCTCAATATCGGCTGATGGCTCCTAACCATAGGCTGGCTGCTCTATAATATATAGCGTGACAGATCTTCATTAATGGCCAGTTCACCTAATTGAGCATCAACATATTCACCGTCAATTATCAAGCTCTCACCACCTTTGTCAGAAGCTTCATAGGAAATCAACTCTAACAAACGCTCCATAACAGTATGCAGGCGCCTTGCACCGATATTCTCTGTTGATTCGTTGACAGTAAAAGCCACTTCTGCAATCCGTTCAATGGCACTATTCTCAAATGTCAGTGTGACCTCTTCTGTTTTCATCAATGCAGTATACTGTTCAGTTAAAGAGGCGTCCGGCTCAACCAGAATGCGGCTAAAATCTTTAATATCCAGGGCATTGAGTTCCACCCTGATAGGCAGTCTTCCCTGCAACTCTGGAATTAAATCTGAAGGCTTGGACACATGAAAAGCACCTGAACAAATAAATAAGATATGATCCGTTTTGATCATACCATGCTTGGTTGATACGGTACTGCCTTCAACCAATGGCAATAAATCCCGCTGAACGCCCTCACGAGAGACTTCGGGGCCACCGCCGCCACTGCTGCGAGTCGCAATTTTGTCAATTTCATCAAGAAAGACAATGCCATTTTGTTCTACATTTGTGACAGCCTGCTGCTTGGTCTCTTCCTCATTAATTAACTTAGCGGCTTCTTCTTCGGCTAACAGTTTCATTGCATCTTTAATCAATGCTTTGCGGTTTTTTGTTTTACCACTGCTGCCCAGATTCTGAAACATACCTTGAAGCTGATTGGTCATTTCTTCCATACCGGGAGGGGCCATGATCTCAACACCAACACTGGGAGCACTGACTTCTATTTCAATTTCTTTATCATCCAGTTTCCCTTCACGCAACATTTTACGGAATTTTTGTCTGGTTGAACTTTCTGACGTACCTGCGGATGATGAATCACTATGCCATTCATCCTCCTCTCCTCGTGCCGAGGGTAATAAAATATCTAATACACGCTCTTCTGCAGCATCCATGGCACGATTTTGGACCTTCTCCATAGCCTGCTCACGAGTCATTTTTATAGATACATCAAGAAGATCGCGAATAATAGATTCTACATCACGACCAACATATCCAACTTCAGTGAATTTAGTCGCTTCAATTTTAATAAAGGGCGCATTAGCCAAACGCGCCAGCCGGCGGGCAATTTCTGTTTTGCCCACACCCGTCGGACCAATCATAAGAATATTCTTCGGAGTAATTTCACTACTCAGGGGTTCTTCCACCTGGCTCCTCCGCCAGCGATTACGCAACGCAATCGCAACGGCTCGCTTGGCATCTGCCTGACCGATAATATGTTTATCCAGTTCCTGAACAATTTCTCTGGGTGTCATTTGAGACATTGACTCTATCAACTCCTGTTATGGCTACTTTATTATTTAGCTTCTGGTTTATCTAAATCCAGAACTTCAATCGTGTGATTATGATTGGTATAAATACATATATCACCTGCAATAGTGAGTCCTTTTTCAACAATTTCCTGAGCACTCAATTCGGTGTTATCAATTAATGCCCGAGCAGCTGATTGGGCATAGGGGCCACCAGAACCAATTGCTATCAAACCTTCTTCAGGCTCAATAACATCACCGTTTCCAGTAATAATGAGTGATGCGCTTTGATCTGCAACTGCTAGCAATGCCTCTAACTTCCTGAGTGATTGCTCAGTACGCCAGTCCTTCGCCAGCTCTACTGCAGCGCGAACCAGTTGACCACGATGTTTTTCCAGTTTAGCTTCAAACCGCTCAAAAAGTGTGAACGCATCCGCAGTTCCACCAGCAAAACCAGCAATCACTTTATCGTGAAACAAGCGACGAACTTTGCGGGCATTTCCTTTCATTATGGTATTGCCAAGGGATACCTGACCATCACCGCCAATAACCACCTGGTTACCGCGACGTACTGAAAGAATGGTTGTGCCTCTATATTGTTCCAATGTATTTACCCTGTTTGATCATTTGAGCCTTCAGCCCAAATATAAATAGCCTTCAGCTCAAATATAAATAGTCTTTAGCCCAGGCATAAATAGCCTTCGGCTAACTAACTGCTTTATGTTCCATATGAATTCTTTGAAATAGGGCTTATTTATACTAAAATCAAGGTGCTGATGAATATTTAGTAAGACCTTTATCAATAAACCCCCTTTATTTCCGGCAGCTATGAAAAAAGTTAATTTCCCGTTTGCCTACAAGCTTGCCCTCTCCATGGTGGTCCTGATCACAACGGGCATGCTGCTTTTAGGAAGTTTGATTGTTCATGATCAAAATAAATTGCTTGAAAAGCAAATGCATTCTTACGCCCAAATTTTAATCCATCAATTGACAGCTTCAGCAACGGATGGTTTTTTAACTTCAGATACGCTTGATCTGGATGTCCTGGTTAACAATATCTCACAATATCCAGAAATTCTGGGCATTGCTTTTTATTCTGAAGACAAGCTTCAGCGTAACAGCATGGGCCTGATTCCCCCGTCATTAACCTTTCCTGACGGCTCAACTCAAATTACGACGACATCATGGCTCTCTGATTTACCCGACTCAAGTAATCAGAAACAAGCTCTTCAATCATTATTTACACAATATAGGCCCTCTTACCTGACCTACATTGGTTCAATTAACTACCAGAACATTACCATTGGCTACGCCCTACTCACTTTTGATCAAGGGCTATTACTTCAAGCTAGAAATAAAACACTTTATACCATCGCATTGACTACATTTATATTAATTGTTTTCAGCATTATCTTTGCTTTTTTTCTTGGTAAACTGCTTTCCAGACCAATTGAAGAAATAGTTGATGCCAGCCACGCCATTTCAAAAGGGGACTATAGTATTCACTTTGATAATCGCAGGAATGATGAGTTTGGTCTCCTGATGCACTCACTGAACATCATGGCTGATGGTTTATTACACAAAGAATCGGTTGAAAAAGCTTTTTCACGATATCTTTCACCCACGGTTGCTGAAGAGATTCTAGATAATTTAGAAGGCGTTAACCTAGGAGGACTGCAAGTCGAAGCCAGTGTATTATTTGTTGATATTATTGGTTTTACTGAACTATCACAAACAATGAACCCTAAAAAAACGAATCAGTTATTAAATGAATATTTTTCCTTAATTTCTCAGGCAGCCAGTGTTTATGGCGGCCATGTTGATAAGTTTATGGGCGATTGTGTCATGCTGGTCTTTGGCGTCCCCAAGCGGGATATTCATCATTCATACCAGGCGGTTTCCTGTGCCTTGCTGATTCAGAAAATAATTTCTAATTTAAATAAGCAGCGTAAAGCTACTCAAAAAAAATTGGTTAATTTTCATATTGCAGCCAATAGCGGTATTATGCTGGCCGGAAACATGGGTTCAGAACAAAGAATGGAATATACAGTTATTGGTGATTCTGTTAATCTTGCAGCTCGTATTGCCAGCTATGCGCATAATAATGAAGTGATTATTCCAGAGACAATGCTGGCTCGCAAGGGCATAAAAGATAACTTTCAAATAGAAAAAAAAGGGCGCATAAATATTCGTGGACATAAAGTTCCCATCACTCTTTACAGGGTCATTTCATGTACAAATAAACATCAAATAAACCTGACCAGAAATATGGACAAATTAATCAATCATGATTTTAGTAAATAATAACTCGCCAAAACAGTCATTCATCTTAATTTTGTTGACGATACTTTCTTTAACAGGCTGTGGTACCGCATTTGTTGTCTCTAAACAGGATGACATTCTCACACAAATTGATGTCTGGTCTGCAGAAAATGAGTTTGGAAAAGCATTTACTACATTGAATTATGTCAAAGAGTCTCATCCTCAATATCAACAGTTACAGATTCGAAAAAAGTTGTTATTAATTGAGGCCAGAGAATATGAGCAACGTATTGATAAACAGATTGAGCAATATACTAAACATCGACAATGGGCAGATGCACTGGACTTATTGGATCAGGCTAATGAAAAATACCCTCTGGAAGAAACAAAAAAAACAAACCGATTACTGGTAAAAACTGAAAAAAAACTTTTTAAAGAACAATTAACATTATTAGCTTCAATTGATCAAAGCATCATGTTAAGGCGTTCTCTCTGGATGATTGAAGGGCGACCGCTTTATGAGGAGAAATTGAATACCGATCCAAGAAATGATATTTTAAAAAAACAGCTTGAGCAATTAAACAAAGAAGCCAGTGAGTTGGCACAAAAATTAACCCTTTTATCCCAGCAAGCCATTCAGAAAAAATACTATATAACAGCCCATACACGCATTACGCAGGCTATTGCATTAGAACCCAGCACGCAACGTGAAAAAATACTTTCACAATTAAAAAGGCAATCCAGAAAAAGCACTCAAAATAAAAAGCAAAAAAAAATAAACCGTCAGAAAAAATTAAAAAAGAAACAATATAGCACGCTTCTTCAAGACATAGAAAAAAGCTATAACGCCGGTGACTTTCTAAATACCAGACAGTTGATTTCACAGGTTGATGAAGCTAAGCAGCAAGATACCCAGCTAATACAACTCAAGCAGGAACTTGATCGCTCTATTAATTTCACAATAAAACAGCTAATGTCTGAAGCCAACAAAAACTATACTGATGGGGACTTTCATCAGGCTATACACCTTTGGGAACAAATTTTATTGTATGAACCAGAGAATATTTTAGCAAAGAAAAATATACAGAGAGCTGAAAAAGTCATTGAGAAGCTTCTTCATTTGAAAGAAAAACAAAAGAATTGAGAGATTAGAAGAATGAACCTTCGGGAATTGGAATACCTGGTTGCTGTCGATGAAGAACTTCATTTCAATCGAGCGGCTGAACGCTGCTTTGTCAGCCAACCCACGCTTAGTGGCCAATTAAAAAAACTGGAAGAAGAATTAGGAGTGATGCTAATTGAGCGCAACACTCGAAAAGTCTCCATGACTGATGTTGGCACAGCAGTGGTCCAGCAAGCCAGAAAAATATTAAAAGAAGTGAAAGCAATCAAAGAGATCACAATCAGTTTTGATGATCCCATGGCTAGTGAATTACAAGTTGGCTTAATTCCAACCATTGCACCCTATTTATTACCAAGAATTATCCCTGAACTGAAAAAAAAATTCCCTCAGTTAAAACTTTGGCTGCATGAACATTTAACATCCGTTTTATTAGAAAAATTAAAAAATGCTGATCTTGATTTACTGATCCTCGCATTACCCATCAATAGTGATGAATTATCAGAAATAGATTTGTTTAAAGAGAATTTCTGGTTAGCTGTACCAAGCCATACTTCTCTGAGCAAGAAAAATAAAATTCAGATGATAGACCTGAATGAACAGGAAATGTTACTACTGGAAGAAGGACATTGCTTAAGAGGTCAAGCTCTGGATGTTTGTTTTAGCGCTGGAGCAACAGAGAATAATACTTTTCGAGCAACCAGTTTGGAAACTTTACGTTGTATGGTAGGTGAAGGAATCGGAATGACACTATTACCGGAACTGGCAATACCGAAAAAAAGAAAGCAATCAGATACTATTAGTTATATACCTTTTAGCGACCCCAAACCCAGTCGACACATTGGGATGCTCTATCGTCATGGAAGCTATCGAGAAGAGACCTATGAGAAGATAGCGCAAGTAATCAAAGAAATTTTATCTTAGTATTTTCTCCAGTGAATATTTAGAGGAACCCCAAGTAACTTAATAAACAGCCCATACAGCAATTGCAACCCATACCAGTCCCTTAATAAAGAAAAAAGAAAAACCTGCTATACTTACCTGTTGTACCCACTTATTGATCACCATGACGTTCTGTTGTTTCTGATATAATTTCATTGTATTAACCTCATATTAAATTGAATTAATTAGTGGCCATCTGTTTATAAAAATCTTAGCCTTTCCTCTCTTCGCACTAACACTTGCTTTGGGTAGAAGAGGGAAAGAAAAAGAAACAGCAATAAATGGATGGACACAATTAAATGACTTAATTCTTTAGATCCCTAACCCTTTTGCAATACGGGTACCATAATCAGAATCAGCCTGCATAAAATGAAAGACTTGACGCTCTTGTATTTCCACAGGAACACCTTGCATTGCATTCACAATATTATTAATCAAACGTGCCTGAGCAGCAGCATCCATTAATCGGAACAGATTACCAGCCTGAGTGTAGTGGTCATTTTCTATCCGATGATCAAAACGATCGGCATTACCATTGATGTTTAATGGTGGTTCACTATAACTGCTATCATCCTCTGCACCACCAAAACTGTTGGGTTGATACACTGGTGCAGAACCACCATTGCCATCAAAACGTGTCTGACCATCTCGATGATAATGGTGCACAGGACATCGTGGCTTGTTCACATCCAGAGCAGCATGATTCACACCAATACGATAACGATGTGCATCAGGATAGGCCTGCAAACGTGCCTGTAACATTTTGTCTGGTGAAGCACCAAAACCCGGCGGTAAATTCCCAGGACCAAAGGCAGCCTGTTCAACCTCAGCAAAATGATTATTCGGATTGCGGTTCAATTCCATCACACCCACTTCGATGAGTGGATAATCTGCATGAGACCAGACCTTAGTCAGATCAAACGGGTTGATATTATAATTTTCTGCATCAGCCTCAGGCATGATCTGAATATTTAATATCCACTTTGGACAGTCTCCGCGCTTAATGGCTTCATGCAATGCCTGGCGATGATAATCTGGATTTTCAGCAGCAATTTTACCTGCCTCTTCAACCGTCATGTTTTTAATGCCCTGCTGCGTTTTGAAATGCCATTTCACCCAATAGCGTTCACCAGCGTTATTCCATAAACTAAAAGTATGACTGCCGAAGCCATCCATATTAGCTAGTGTTGCCGGGATACCTCTATCACCAAATAACCAGGTTACCTGATGTAAAGATTCTGGACTAAGAGACCAGAAATCCCATTGCATGGTACCATCTCGTAAACCAGAAACAGGATGACGTTTTTGTGAATGAATGAAGTCAGGGAATTTGCTGGGGTCTTTTATAAAGAACACTGGCGTGTTATTACCCACTAAATCCCAGTTACCTTCTTCGGTATAAAATTTCACTGCAAAACCTCGCGGATCACGTACCGTATCAGCTGAACCCAGTTCCCCTGCAACTGTGGAGAAACGAACAAATAGTTCACATTTGTTGCCGACTTTTTCAAATAATTTGGCGCGGGTGTACTTTGAAATATCACCTGTCACTTTAAATGTCCCATATGCGCCCGTGCCCTTAGCATGGACAACACGCTCAGGTACGCGCTCACGGTTAAAATGTGCCAGTTTTTCAAACAAATGAACATCCTGCATAAGAATGGGTCCACGCGCACCGGCAGTGATGGAATTCTGGTTATCTGCAACCGGACAACCAGCTGCTGTTGTCATAACCTTTTTTTTATTATTCATAATCTACTCCTAACGTTACAGCCTCTATGCTGTATGATTTTCATATATCCAGGCTTGTTACCAGGAATAAGTAGATATTAGACAAAATGGTTATATTTGTGAAATCGTTTATATTTATAAGTTTGATAGGAAAAATCGATTAATAGAAACGTATAAAATGAACTGGCTCAATATTAATGTCTGGATTTTTTTCTGGCCCTTGGATGTGCCTTATCATAAACATCAGCCAGATGCTGGAAATCAAGGTGGGTATATATTTGGGTGGTGGATATGTCAGCATGTCCCAGTAGTTCCTGTACGGCTCTTAAATCACCACTGGATTCTAATAAATGACTGGCAAAAGCATGTCGAAGCATATGAGGATGCAAATGCACAGGTAAGCCTTGATCAATGGCCATTTTTTCCAGTCTCTGTTGTACGCCTCGCTGGGTAATACGTGTTCCAAAGCGAGATACAAAGATTGCCTGCTCATCAGGTTTAGCCAATTCTCCCCTCACCTTCAGCCATTCGTTCAATGCTCGCACGGCTTTTTTACCAATGGGCAGCTCTCTCTCTTTACTGCCCTTGCCTAATACTCTTAGTTGACAATCCTGTAGTTTAAGATCAACGCTGTCAATATTGGTTAATTCAGATAAACGCAAGCCGGAAGAGTAAAACAATTCAAACATGGCCCGGTCTCTGACCAGCAGGGGATCATCCTTATCTCCCCTTCTGTGCAGCAATTGTTCAAGCTGCTCAATATCCGGTGCTTTGGGTAGTTTTCGGCTGGTTTTGGGTGCAGTCACACCATTAAGGGGATTACTTGTTGCCAGTTGCTCTTTGATAAGAAACTCATACAAACGTCGCAATGAAGAGAGTTGTCTCTGAATGGTTTTTCCTGCACAATTTTTGCGATGTTGTCGAGCGACATAGGCGCGATATTGGTGACTGTTGATTTGCTGCCAGGATACAATTTTTTCCCCCCGATGCTGTTCATCTTCCGTAAAATATTGAATTGCCTGATTCAAATCACGCTGATAGCTGGATAAAGTATTGGCTGAGAGTTGACGCTCAGTTTTCAGATAATGAATAAAGGCATTAACAACAGCTTTCATATAAGAGCCCTCAGCAAGTAAATAGCTCTCAGCAACTTTATATTAAATAAAAGCACTGAGCCTATGGCTTAATACTTCCCCAAGACGTTTTAAAAAGAGTGTTCCCATCTCTGCATTAAAGCGTCGAACATTGTTGCTACCCAAAACCAAAGCACCAAAACAATTATTTTTTTCAATAAATAAAGGTATCACAGCTAAAGAAGTAATGGATGATGATGCTTCATCAAATAACTCATCCAGTGGAATTTTTTTGAAAAAACCACACACAGGCTTACGGGTATTGAGAAGTTTTTCCAGCTCCTTGCCTAAAGAGGTGTCGCTCTGAACAAAAAGGTGTTCTGGCTGTTCAGATTGTGGTTCAATCGATAATTTAAGAGCCACGGCATCCACCGAAAATTCATCACATAAGACTTCATTCAGTGCCACTTCACAAGCATCAATACCCGTACAGCCCATTAAAGACAGAGTCAGTTTGTGCATCCGTTGATTGGATTGTTCGTTTTCTTTAGCAATAGCAACGAGTTCAGTTAATTGTGATTTGTATTGAGAATTCTGTTCTCTCAGTATGGAAACCTGTCGTTCAATTAATGATACGGCAGAACCGCTAGCATGAGCAATTTCCAGAGAGGCTAAAAGACTCGCATGCTGATTAAAAAAATCAGGATGTTCTGCTAAAAAATCTGCAGTAACCTGTTTTTTATTTATTTCTGTAATAGCTGGTTGCTCCGATATCAGTTCCTGTTCATTTTCATCGGTGGTTACTGATTGTTTTTCTAGTTCACTGCTTGAATTCATAATGTTATTTGACCTTCATAAACAAAACTGGCCGGACCAGTCATCATCAGGGTATGATTCCCCTGCTGCCATTGTATGTATAAGCTTCCTGCGGGTAAAATCACTTCCACCTGCTCGGCAAGCCAACCTCTTGAAATTCCATTGGCCACAGCGGCACAGGCCCCTGTTCCACAAGCCAGAGTCTCGCCTGATCCACGTTCATAAACTCGCAGCCTAATCTGTTCCCGGTTGATGATTTGCATAAACCCGACATTTACGCGATTAGGGAAACTGATATGCGACTCGAGGATTTTTCCAATCTGCTGCACAGGATACTGATCAATATCATCCACTTTTATCGTAATATGCGGATTTCCCATGGAAACGGCTGAAAACTCGACCCTGTCAATTGTATTGTCTGCATCGATAGTAAGAGTATAACGATTATTATCTTGAGAATCACCTGCTGTTGGCAGAAAGGGCAATTGTTCCGGCTCAAAAACCGGCTTGCCCATATCGACAGTCACCAGCCCCTGCTCATTTATGGTTAAACGAATAATACCATTAGACGTTTCAACAATAATGGTCTCTTTGCTGATCAGATTTTTTTCCCGCACAAAACGGGCAAAACAGCGAGCACCATTGCCACATTGTTCAACTTCACTGCCATCAGCATTAAAGATACGATATTTGAAATCAACGCATTGTGTTTTTGCCGGATCAGGGCTTTCGACAATGAGTAATTGATCACAGCCTACACCAAAACGTCGATCAGCAATAAAACGTACCTGCTCGGCAGTTAATTCAACGTCTTGTGAAATGGCATCAATGACCACAAAATCATTACCCAGGCCATGCATTTTAGTAAAACTGAATTGCATCTGTTTTCCGGTTTCAATATTAATTATTCAAGAGTATAGCCTAGTACAAAAAGTAGCTATTTGGAAATCAAGAAAATATTAAGTTCTCAGGCGCTTGAATCTCGATTCTTTTACCAAACAGTCTTTTATTATACATAATTTTTTCTTTATTAGCTTAAAGTGTAAGTATGCTCTTACATATTCAACTTTGTTTATTTGACATTCCTAGAATACATCGTAAACTAAATTTCAAACTAGGTTAGAAGTTGTATGGACTCATAATCTTGCTTGGAATTTATCTTTATCCCTGCATACATAGTTTCCTGTGTTTGTTACTCAAGGAAATTATTTCTCCATTTCTGTTGTATCACTAGAAAAATTCAAAACCACTAAATATTTTCACCTTAAGTATTCTATTAAGATATTTAACCAATAAACTGTTTATTGCTTTTGATTGTGCATTCTGCAGCTTCAAAATACCAATTATTGACAGCGTTAGCCTAAGAAAATTATAAGGAGGTGGTTTTCAAGTTAATAATAACTATTAGTAAATATTGTTAGATTAAATTTAATGAGAGAATTTAAAGGAGATCCATATATGTTACTTAAAAGGCTTAAAAATTCCATAGCTATTCTATCTGTTGTTACCGGTATCGCTTTTGCTAGTAACACTTTTGCCGCGCCTCCTAGCAATAGAGATGCAAGCACAAACTGGATGGCTGAGCACGTACAGTTACGGGTATTAGAAAAGAATATCAGATCAATTTCTGATGTCACTACGAAAACCACCACAACCGACCTCCGATCTATGATCAAACCAAGGATAGTTGGTGGCACAGTTGCCGGACCGGCCGACAATCCATTCCAAGTAGCACTTCTGATGAGAGCACAGCCTGACAATGCATTGGCACAATTCTGTGGAGCTACCTTAGTAAGACCAAACTTTGTAGTAACTGCGGCACATTGCAGTGATTTTATTGCTGCAGACCAAGTCCAAGTGCTCACCGGAGCCAGAAGGTTAGATGGAACAGGTGTTCGCAGAAATGTCTTGAGTATTGTCATACATCCAGGGTGGAACAGTAATACGTTTGACAATGACGTTGCTGTTTGGCAGTTATCTAGCAACGCAACCGACATTCCCCTGGCCTCACTTGCAACGGAAGACGGATCCGTAGGTGGAGAGCTACTCACAACTGGCTGGGGCACACTCACCGAGGGAGGGAGCCAGCCTATCGATCTTCAGAGAGTAGAAGTCCTTCTTGTTGACAGGACAAACTGCAACGATGCTAATTCCTATAATGGTGGAATCACAGAAAATATGATTTGCGCTGGTTATGATGAAGGTGGCAGAGATGCTTGCCAGGGTGACTCAGGTGGTCCGCTCACTCGTGGCAATGATAATTCCATACTGACCGGGATAACGAGCTGGGGATTTGGGTGCGCCCAACCAAACCTCCACGGCGTCTATACACATGTTTCGACGAGTGGCATTCGAAGCTTCATTGAGAACGCGATTGGTGGTAGTAGTGGCTGGGAAAACCTCAGTGGTGTAATCAAAGAGCAGCCCGAGTGCGTTTCATGGGGGCCGAACCGCATCGACTGCTTTGCCCGAGGCGGTGGCGATCACATGTACCACAAATGGTGGAACGGCTCGAACTGGGGCGGCTGGGAGAACCTCGGCGGTGTAATCAAAGAGCAGCCCGAGTGCGTTTCCTGGGGGCCGAACCGCATCGACTGCTTTGCCCGGGGCGGTGGCGATCACATGTACCACAAATGGTGGAACGGCTCGAACTGGGCCGGCTGGGAGAACCTCGGCGGTGTAATC
>JADGEM010000005.1:0-9531 GCA_016744375.1 Gammaproteobacteria bacterium | reverse complement strand
CATGTACCACAAATGGTGGAACGGCTCGAACTGGGCCGGCTGGGAGAACCTCGGCGGTGTAATCAAAGAGCAGCCCGAATGCGTTTCCTGGGGGCCGAACCGCATCGACTGCTTTGCTCGAGGTGGTGGCGATCACATGTACCACAAATGGTGGAACGGCTCAAAATGGGGCGGCTGGGAGAACCTTGGCGGTGTAATCAAAGAGCAGCCTGAGTGTGTTTCATGGGGGCCAAACCGCATCGACTGCTTTGCCCGAGGCGGTGGCGATCACATGTACCACAAATGGTGGAACGGCTCGAACTGGGCCGGCTGGGAGAACCTCGGCGGTGTAATCAAAGAGCAGCCCGAATGCGTTTCCTGGGGGCCAAACCGCATCGACTGCTTTGCCCGGGGCGGCGGCAATCACATGTACCACAAATGGTGGAACGGCTCAAGATGGGGCGGCTGGGAGAACCTTGGTGGTGTAATCAAAGAGCAACCTGAGTGTGTTTCATGGGGGCCGAACCGCATCGACTGCTTTGCCCGGGGCGGTGGCGATCACATGTACCACAAATGGTGGAACGGCTCGAACTGGTCAAATTAGCCCTTCATTAAATTGAATAACGTAATTTACCTAACCAGGTAAACTCAGCCTCCCCCAAAAGTGCCGTTTCATTTCGCTTACCGGCACTTTTTGGGGGGGCTAATTTGAAACGTTGATCGAAATACCTCATGAAATGGGCACGGATGAACACTCATAAAATGAACATGATTTTTTTATCATAGTTGATGGGTATCCATTTAAACTGGCATCTGTTTACCAGTTTAAATAGTAATTATTCAAGATTATAACTGTACACCCGTTTTGATAGTGTGCGACAAATCCAGTTCCAGCTGCTGCATAGATGATTTTTCTACTCCCTGTTCTTGAGTCTGTTCTTGAGACAGTTCAGCAAAGGAAGATAAACTAACACCCAAAAGGCGGACTTTTCTCTCGCCCGCATCGGTTTTAGTCAGTAACATTCTACACAGTGAATAGATGGTATCATAATCATTTATTTTACGCTCAATGGTCTTACTTCGCGTCACTTGTACAAAATCATCATATTTAACTTTCAGAGTAATAGTTTTACCTTTAATACTCTTTTTTAGTAAGTCCTCACTTACCTCTTTAGCTAAACTTGATAGCTGTTTCAATAATTCATCCGGATTAGAAATATCTTGTGAAAATGTGGTTTCACTGCCCAATGACTTCCTCACCCGAAAGGCATTCACCTCACGCTTATCAATGCCTCGCGCAATCTGGTGGTAGAAGGCCCCCGCCTTACCAAAATTCTGCAATAAAAATTCCAGAGTTTTTTCTTTTAAATGAGCACCATTTTCAATACCAATGGCTCTCATTTTTCTTTCTGTTGCCTGACCGATCCCATAAAATTTTCCAATCGCCAGTTCAGCAACAAAAGCCTCCCCATCTTCAGGTAATACTACTTTTATACCATCCGGTTTATTAATATCAGAGGCTATTTTGGCAATAAACTTATTATAGGAAACACCTGCTGAAGCCGTCAGACCAGTTTTCTGCCTGATTTGTTGGCGAATAACCTGGGCAATACGGGTTGCCGAAGGATTATTGACTTTATTCTCAGTGACATCAAGGTAGGCTTCATCCAGAGATAATGGCTCTATTAAATCTGTGTATTGTGCAAAGACAGTATGTATTTGTTGTGAAACATCACGATATGCTTCAAACCGTGGTTTAACAAAAACAGCCTGCGGGCATTTTCGATAAGCCTGGGAACAAGGCATTGCTGAATGAATTCCAAATTGTCGTGCTTCATAGCTGGCAGCAGCCACAACACCACGGCTATCAGGCTTACCACCAACCACCACCGGCCGATTTTGCAAAGCGGGATTATCTCTTTGTTCAACCGAAGCAAAAAAGGCATCCATATCAATATGGATAATTTTTTTTACCATTTTAGATCAACTGGCAAGAATTTTAAAAACAGCATTTAGCAGATATATCCAAATCTATAGTAGAATGAAGTCATGTTAAACTTTACCACACTCCCTCCTTTATCACTCTACATTCATTACCCCTGGTGCGCTCAAAAATGTCCGTATTGTGATTTTAATTCTCATGCAGCACCGGTACAAGACAATAAACAGCGTGATAGGCACTATGTTGATGCACTTATTAATGATCTGGAACAGGAACTGCCGACAATCTGGGGCAGAACCATACAAAGCATCTTCATTGGCGGCGGCACACCCAGTTTAATTGAACCGGAATCCATGCAGCATTTGCTAAGCAGGATAAATGCCCGTCTTAAAGTCTCTCCAATGGCAGAAGTGACCATGGAAGCCAATCCGGGCACTGTTGACCAATTGAAATTTACCGAGTTTCACCAGGCTGGGATCAATCGCCTGTCTATGGGTATACAGAGCTTTGATGATCAATTGCTACAGAAGATTGGTCGTATCCATGATAGCCAGCAGGCCATACAGGCCATTGAAAGAGCTCAAATGGCCGGCTTTGATAATATCAATCTGGACCTGATGTATGCCCTTCCTGGGCAAACACTTAAAGGTGCGGTCAATGATATACAGCAGGCAATTCAATTTGAAACCACTCATCTATCTCATTATCAGTTAACACTCGAACCAAACACCCTTTTTTCTCACCAGCCTCCTGTGTTACCCGATGACGATCTCAGCTATGAAATGCAGACTCAGTGTCAACAGATATTAGCAGATGCCGGTTTTCAGCATTATGAAATCTCGGCCTATGCTAAAGCCGGCAATGAATGCCTTCATAACCTGAATTATTGGCAGTTTGGAGATTATCTGGGGATTGGTGCCGGAGCTCATGGAAAAATCAGTGATGCTGCCCAGCAGAGCATTACACGTCGCTGGAAACTCAAACATCCGCAAAGTTATTTGGAAAATAGTGCGACATCCGATATCATTGGTGGAGAAGAAAAACTGTCACGCAATGATATCGGCTTTGAGTTTATGCTTAATGCCAGTCGTTTAACGGGTGGTTTTAATAGTGAGCTGTTTTATAAACAGACAGGCCTTCCTATTAATCAAATCGAGGGTGGGCTGAACAAAGCGGTCAAACTGGGATTAATTGAGTGGCAGCTACACCATATTAAACCCACAAAACGGGGGCTTCAGTATCTTAATGAATTACAAGCAATCTTCTTATGAGCTTCTGGTATGAGTGACATTCAGTCTGAATCAGACTCTGCCTCAACAGATAACCGTTATGACTACGTGAAGTACTGTTATTCAGCCAAAGCCGTACGTGAGCTTGACTATCTCATGGTTGAACAAGGTTATGTTGACAATAGCTATGAGTTAATGAATCGTGCTGCACAGGCTATGCTGGATTTTATCAGTCGTTGTTATTCACGTATCCACCATATTACGATTGTCTGCGGTGCAGGCAATAATGCCGGTGATGGTTATGTTTTGGCTCGACTGGCAAATCAGGAAGGCAAAGAACCCCATCTAAAGGTTCAGCTAGTATCCATTATCGACCCTGAAAAGCTCTCAGGAGATGCTAATCATGCCTATCAGGACTGGCTTGAAAGCGGTGGCACGGTTCATTCAATTGAAGAAGCCAGTTTCACTGCAACTGATTTAATTATTGATGCACTGATTGGTACTGGGTTAAACCGTGCTCTGGAAGACGAGTGGTATGATACCGTCAAAATGATTAACAACAGCTCAAAACCAGTCGTGTCCGTTGATATTCCATCGGGCTTAAGTGCTGATACGGGTTCAACCCATGGAATTGCAGTTCAAGCAACTCACACAATTACCTTTATAGCCCAAAAAATGGGTATGTATACTGCAAAAGCCCGCCATTACTGCGGAGAAATACATTTTGCCTCACTGGACGTTGCTGATAGCCTTTATTCAGATATTAAGCACAGTGCCACGTTAATGGAGTGGACTAATATTGCCCAACACTTACCCTGTCGAAGTCCCACCAGCCATAAAGGTGATAATGGTCATCTACTGATCATAGGTGGTGATTACGGCATGTCCGGTGCCTGTCGAATTGCCGGTGAGGCAGCTCTCAGGGCTGGTGCCGGACTGGTCAGCATTGCCACTCGAAAGGATAACATTAATGCAGTGAACAGTGCCCGCCCTGAGCTGATGGTTCATGGTATTGAGACAGCAAAGGATCTTGAACCCTTATTAAAAAGGGCAACAGCCATCGCAATAGGACCGGGACTGGGTACTGAACAATGGGGTATGGCACTACTTGATCGGGTCATAAAATTACTGAAGCTTCAATCAGAAAATGATGCAAAAAAGGTAACTTGTGTTATTGATGCCGATGCTTTAAATCTTATGGCTCAACATAATTTTGTGATCCATAACCCGGATATTATCTATACTCCTCATTTTGGTGAAGCTTCACGTCTATTACACTACTCAACTGAAACGCCTTCTGTCGAAACTGATCGCTTTAAAATGATCAGGGATCTCAAAGAAAAATACTATGGTATTTTTATTTTGAAGGGAGCCGGGACCCTGGTCAATCTGAATAATAGTATTTCAATTTGTCCTTATGGTAATGAAGGTATGGCCAGCGCTGGTATGGGTGACTGCCTGACTGGGATTATCGGGGCATTGCTTGCACAAAAACTATCAACATCTGATGCTGCACAGCTTGGTGTCTGCCTTCATGCAAAGGCCGGTGATATGGCTTCACTTGAGGGTAAAAAAGGCATGATTGTCAGCGATCTCCTACCCAAGATACGACAGCTGACCAATGTCTAAGAGCTGTCCTAAGTACAATGTCTGATAATACTCTAATTGAAAATTCTCAGTCACGAAAAACCAATTTTTCTAAAAGGTTTCCAATCGCCCGAAAAATTATCAATCTGGTCAGTATACTCACTTTGATATTGTTTACAGGCAGTCTGTTCGCACCATTATTTACCCTGGATAAATTTTATTTTTTTTCAAATACAGTGTCTCTTATTTCTGCACTATTGAGTCTTTTAGAGAAGGGAAATGTTTTTCTATTTCTAATCATTTTTATTTTCAGCCTATTATTTCCCCTTTTTAAACTGGGCATTATCCTTTATATCTGGAATTCACAGGCAGGTACAACGGTGCAGCATTTTTTAAAATGGATACATCACTTAGGAAAATGGTCTATGCTCGACGTATTTGTGGTTGCTTTAATGGTCGTAAGTATTAAGTTTGATAATATCGCTGAAATGCAAATACACTATGGGCTCTATTTATTTCTAGGGGCTGTTTTACTGACCATGGTGATCTCTGCAGTGTCAACTCGGTTTCTTGAGAAACATCATGTTTTACAAGGCTGATATCACCATTAAATCGTTATCGACTATGATAAAACTGATAGGTATTTCGCCCTATTTTTTTTGACTGATACATGGCAATATCTGCCTTTTTTATTATTTCATCCGGATCTTCAGTACTATTTGATGACAGGCTGATACCAATACTTGATGTCACAAAAAGCTCATGCATCTTCCAGTACACCGGTTGTTGCAGAGAATAATTCAATTTCTCAGCGATTATTTTTACATCTTCCATCCCTGCAACCGAGTCAATTAAAACCACAAATTCATCACCGCCAATTCGAGCTACCGTATCCACTAAACGAACATTATCAAGCAGTCGCCTTGCAATTATTTTAAGGACTTCATCTCCAGCATTATGTCCAAGACTATCATTGATTTCTTTAAACTTATCCAGATCAATATACAATAAAGCCAGCTGTTTTTTTACCCGCTTTATTTTTTTTATTGATTGTTTCAGACGATCCCATAGCAAGAGACGGTTGGGCAACCCAGTCAATGCATCATGGTGTGCAATATGCTCCAGAGATACCTGGTTTTTGAGCATTTTTTGCCGGCTCATTTCACGCTCAGTCACATCAATCAGGATTCCCTGGAAATGAGTTATATCCTTTTTCTCATCACGGACAATTGAAGATGAATCATCAATCCACTTAACCACACCTGACTTTGTGATCACTCGATAGGGTTTGTGTTTAAATTTAATGGTTTGTTCATCATGAGGAACTTCATCACTGAAGCGTTCAACATCATCTGGATGAATGATACTTTTATATCTCACTTTACCTGTTATAAATTCATTGGCCGAATAGCCGAATAACTTAGTTACATTTTCTGAAACAAATTGTACAGGCCAGTTAATTTCATTTTTCCACAAGAATGCGACCGCAGGACTGGCATTTACGATAGTATGAGTCAGAGCTTTATCTTCTTTTTCAATAATCTCTTCTAATTCTACTAATGTTTTTTCAACATCGCTTATGGAGCTTATATTTTTATTGTACCCTTTATCATCTCTGTTTCTTTTATCTGAAAGAGAATTAATCAGACTAAGGAGTTCAGCTGGATTGTACGGTTTATTTAGAAAATCTAAAGCACCCATTCGAAGTGCTGATCGTGCATTTTCAAAGGAAGCTTCGCCACTGAGAATAATGACATCCGTTTCAGGGAATTGCTTATGAATGTGCTTTAGAACCTGCATACCATCCCGTTTTGGCATCTGAATATCAAGTAACACCAGATCAATATTCTGCTTGTCCATTAAATCCAGTGCCTGCTGACCATCTTCTACCAGACTGCATTGCATACCATAAACATTAAGCAAATCTCTGAGACTTTCACGCATACGCCGATCATCATCAGCAACCAGAATTGAAAGGTTATGTTCTTGTATACTTGAAGGCAATGACTTACACCTGGTTTATTGATGATCAAACAAATATGCTACAGATTTATTTTATAAGTGACTGTCATCATTAATCACTATTAATTAGAAACAATAGTATATAAATAAATACTTATAAATAGAACTAAACTTAAGAAAAATTCTCGCAAATGCTCTACTTTAAAACAGACCAGCCATTTTGCCAAGTTGATTTAATAAAACTTTATTTTAGCTTAAAGAATGCCTCTAAATCATCCGCACCACCAATTAGTTTGCCATCCATAAAGACCTGTGGTGTTGTATGAGCGCCACTTATAGCAGTTAATGAAAGGTTGGTTACCGACTGATTAAGTTCAACTTCTTCAAATGGTAAACCTTTTGCAGCCAACAGCTCTTTAGCCCGAGTACAATGCGGACATCCTTTACGGGTAATAATGCTCACAGTAGGCAGCGCTTTTGCTTCCGGGTTGATATGTTTTAAAACAGTATCGGCATCAGATACACCAAATGGGTCACCATCAACTTCAGGCTCGATAAACATTTTTTCAATTTCACCATTATTAACAATCATTGCATACCGCCATGAGCGATCACCAAATCCCAGGTTCTTCTTGTCAACCAGCATTCCCATACCTTGAGAAAACTCACCATTACCATCAGGAAGCATGGTAATTTTCTCAGCACTTTGATCATCTTGCCAGGCATTCATAACGAAGGTATCATTCACTGATAAACAATAAATATCATCAATGCCATTGTCTTTAAAAACAGGGTACAATTCATTATATCTTGGTAAATGACTGGATGAACAAGTTGGTGTAAATGCACCAGGAAGAGCAAATACGACCACTCTTTTGTTATCAAACAGGTCACTACTGGTAATATCTGCCCATTCACTATTTTGGCGGGTTTTAAAAGTAACAGCAGGGACTCTTTGACCTTCACGATTTTCCATTTTTTTCTCCTGTTTATTTAAGTTTTTATGTTGCTCTGTATGGCAATTGATTGAGACAGTATAAATTATATATTTTATTTAATAAAACCTATTAATTAGAATTTAATATTCAATAAAATTGATTATACTTCAAATAATGATGGGTTCATCAAAAGTATGCACACTCTTTACACTACTAGGAGGGCGAAAGATTTGCCTTCCTTTAATACGTAGTAATGATAACACCGGCAAGCTGCCCGTACTCCCAGGAATAGAAGTTCATGTCTGATGATGAACACTCCATTGATGCATTTCTTCTGACTCGCCAGTGGCGTGATACGGCAAAAGGGATTGTTCTGGATTTCTGGTTTACCAGTGAATCAGGCCCGATTCATATTTTAATTGAAAATCAACAGGCTGTTTTTTTTATCCGCCAGGAAGATGCCCAGTCAGTTTTCAATGCTTTGAATTCATTCCCTGGAGTGACTATAAAGCCATTGCAGTTAAAAGATTTTAATCACAAAGCTGTTTCTGCCGTATATTTCAATTCTCAGCAGGTTTTATATCAGGCACGAGAACGGCTGCAGCAATATGAGCTGCAGCACTATGAGGCGGATATCAGACCCGTTGAACGTTACTTAACTGAGCGATTTTTAACTGGCCCGGTCACCATTCACTTAAATGACCTGATAATAGATAAAGACCAATCTAAATCAGACAAATTGACTCGACTCATTCTTAATCCAAAAATTAAACCTCATCAATCCCCAGAAAAATATCAGCCTCAATTAAAAATCATGTCACTGGACATTGAAACTGCCTACGATACCCAGGAACTTTATTCCATTTCATTACTTTGTGATAAGTGGTCGGTCACATTAATGAAGGGTAATATAGAAGAAGAAAAACACACACAAAATATTGAATGTTTTGATACTGAAAAATCCTTAATGCTGCGTTTTATTGAACTTATGCTAATACAGGATCCCGATATTATAATCGGCTGGAATGTCATCAACTTTGACTTTCGATTTCTTCAGAAAAAAGCTGATAACCTTAAAATTTCCCTGGCAATCGGCCGTTCAGAGAGTCTGCCTGTGTGGCGCAAAGCACAAACTGAACAAAGCCATTATTTTTTATTAATTCCGGGACGTGTTATTTTAGATGGTATTGATACCTTAAAAAGCGCCACCTGGAATTTTCACAGCTTTTCTCTGGAGTCTGTGGGTAATGAGCTATTAGGAAGAGGAAAATTAATAAAACCACAGGCCCAGTCTGAGGCAAAAAATTATGACCCACTGAAAAATGCAAAAGAAATTAAACGACTCTTCTATGAAGATAAGCTGGCATTAGCGGCCTATAATCTTGAAGACTGCCAACTGGTCATGGATATTTTTGAGCACACTAATTTAATTGCCTTTGCCATTGAACGCGCTCGATTAACTGGACTGGAAATGGATCGAACCGGCGGTTCAGTGGCCGCTTTTGACAATCAATATTTACCACGACTGCATAGAAAAGGTTTTGTTGCACCCAATATCTATGATCGAAAGGAAACTGTCTCAGCACCAGGCGGGTATGTCATGAGCTCAAAGCCGGGCTTGTATGATAGTGTCCTCGTACTGGATTACAAAAGTCTGTATCCCAGCATTATCCGAACCTTTCAAGTCGATCCCTTTGCTCATATTAGAGCCGAGGAATTAGATGAGTCTCAATGTATTCCGGGATTTAACGGCATCCAGTTTTCCCGTGATGAATCAATTTTACCAGAGATTATTACGTAAGCGATCAATCGGCGATTCTATTTCCCCAACCTAGCCAAATCTGATAAAAGAGGATCAGCCTCAAACTTATCTTTCCAACATCGGGGAGTTAAT
>JADGEM010000116.1 GCA_016744375.1 Gammaproteobacteria bacterium | reverse complement strand
ACAAATGGCACTGGTTTTTCGCTGGTATCTCGGTTTGTCTTCACGCTGGTCAAATGCTGGTGTTAAGGGACGCGAATTTGACTATCAAATCTGGAGTGGACCAGCCATGGGTGCCTTTAATGACTGGGTTGCATCCACTTATCTGAATGATTATAAAAATCGCAGGGTAGTTGATGTGGCTGAACATCTTATGTACGGCGCTGCTTATCAGCATCGTGTTCAGGTGCTTAAGAGTCAGGGACTGTACCTGCCTTCACAGTATCAACGGTATACACCACCAGCACCGTTTGTATCGTGAGGATGCAGCAGATGATCGCTGCCACCTGAAGGTGCCGGATCTTAGCTTGTCTACGCTTTCAGCTGATTATCAGCTGAAAAAAAACTCAGTTGATATCTGGCTGTGTCATCTACCTGACTGGCTGGATAACCAGGCGAATTTTTTATCACAACTTTCCGACGAAGAGAAATTAAGAAGTCAACGTTTTAAATTTGATATTCATCGCAATCGTTTTATCACGTCACATGGTTTTCTAAGGGTTTTGCTTGCAAGGTATTTAAATGTAGAGCCTGAAGATATTGACTATAAAAAAGGTAAACAGGGGAAGCCTTATATTTCCGGTATTAATTCAGCCGATTTACAATTTAACCTGAGTCATACTCAGGATGTTGCTATTCTGGCTGTCACTAAGCATACAGAAGTTGGTATTGATATTGAGTTTAATGATCGTAAGACCGATTGGGAAGGTATCTGCAGACGATTTTTTAACACCTCTGAACAAGAGGCTTTGTTTTCACTGGCTAAAGAACAGCAGGCAAATGCTTTTTTTGATCTTTGGACCCGAAAGGAAGCCTATATGAAAGTTTTAGGTATGGGATTATCGCTTTCGCCCCTGGATTTTACCCTGAGTGTGTTCCCTGAAAAGCCGGAGCTGATCCGTCACCATTCAACTCGATTTTCCCCACTTGAACACGTTGATTTTTGTCCAGTTAAGTTACCCAATTCGCTTTCCTCCTACTGCGCAACGTTAGCACTTGCTTCCAAAATAAACCAGTGCCGGATTTTTTCATTTATTTAGTTTTAGGCAAAGTTCATTGAAATCTGTTAATAATCAATTGTAAAATTATTTGACAGATACTGTTGATCTGCTATTCTCAAAAGAGTACCGTCAGACAATTTATTTCAAAGTATTAATGTTCATAGTTTTTAGAGAAAAACTGCGTTATGAAACGTTATTTTTTATTTTTTGTTATTATCTTTATTAGTATAAATACGTTCTCTTATTTATATTTTGAAAGTATTCTCCAATCAAAGAGTCAGGTTTATCTAAAAGTAAAACTGGACAAACTTGAATCCAGTTATAAAAATTCGACTCTCATTATTGAAGATTATGCCAGGCTTATTTTCAATAATAATATTTTGACTGATGAAATTTTTCAAATAATAAGATACCTCCCGAACGCTTCTAAGTCTGAAGAAACGTATATAAGAAGTAAACTATATAATCATATACTTTCACTTTATAAAACACTCAAAAATGAAATTTCAATGAGACAATTTCATTTTCACTTGCCAGATGGTCGTAGCTTTTTAAGAATGCACAGGCCAGAACAATTCGATGATTTTTTGTTTAATGTTCGACCTTCTGTAAAAAATGCGAATACCCGACTCATTTATACCAAAGGGTTTGAAGAAGGACGAATTTTTAATGGTTATCGCTATGTTTTTCCGCTTATCTTTAATGAACAGCATTTGGGTAGTGTTGAAATCAGCGTTTCAATGAATGCCTTATTAAATTATATGAAAAAACTCTCTGGTTCAAATTATTGCTTTATGATAAAAAAATTATCAGTTGAAGAGAAAGTGTTTGCCGAAGAAAAGGCGAACTATCAGGAATCAATAGTAAGTCCATGGTATCTTCATGATAAAGGTATTAACCATGAATACTGCACAAAGACTGTTTCTCAACTTTTGACACGTATAAAATCTGATCAAAAAAATATAACCCGATTGGAGAATTCACACGCTTTTTCTGAGCCTGTCAATCAATATGGAAAAACATATATTGCTACTTTTTTACCGATTCAAAATACTCTTAAAAACACGGTTGCTTACATGTTTTCAATTGATGAAGATCATATTTATCGTCAATTCCAGTCTAATTTTATTAGTAGATTGATTATTATTGCTATTATTTCATTTAGTATTCTTTCTTTCTTTTATTTCTTGCTCTCCAGAAATCAGTTTATTAAAAATCAGGCGATTTGCTTAGAGGAAAAAGTAGCGAAGAGAACGGTTCAACTCAATGAGTCACTTGAAAAAGAAAAAAGGTATATTCAGTTGCTGAATGTGATTAACTCAATTGATAAAAAAATTTATAGCCATACTAAGCTGGAAGTAGTCTTTAAATATTGCATTAATATTTTTACAACATTGCCATCTTGTGTTTTTTCCATTATTTCGGTTAACCTGGATGGAAAATACATATTCTACTCAGACAGCTGTGAAAAATTCAGTACACATGAAAAATCGATGTGTGAAAAAGTATTAAAATTAATGCATTATTTTAATGAACAAACTAATAGAGAATTGATTATTATTGATGATTTAAAAGCTGAAAAGAAACTGGAACGCATTTTGAAAGTTTTTGAAAAATATCAGATTCGAAAAATCCTGGTGCTGCCCCTAATTAATGAGTCGACATCACAGCATTACGGCAATTTATTCTTCTTCAGTTCAAGGGTAGAATCTTTTGAAGAACATGAACAGCAACTATTTATGGAGCTTGCTAAATCGATATCATCTGCTATTAGTCAAGAGTAAAATTAACACGGCTGGGTGTTATAATGGCGAATCATAGAATATGTAAGGGGTTGCATAACCGCTGATTTCAAAATAAATTTTCTTTTCACCTGGATCGACTTTCATATTAAGATTATTGTCCAAAACGCCATAACCATATCGATAATCACGTGCTGTATTACCAGAGGTGCTTTGAGCTGTTGACAGCTTATCAATTTTGATAAAGCGTTTAACCAGCTTCTCACCCATATAAATATCTAAAACACCATTGGTTCCTGTCCAGTTTTGCAGGGAACGGCTGAATTTGTTTTGTGATTCCTGAGTGCAGGCAGAGACAAGCAACAGTAAAGCGACTAAAAGTAATGATTTCATTTTTTTTCCAATAATTCTGGTTTCCAATTTAAGACTTGCGTTGACCTGAGAGCATAAACATAGGACAGGAATGAACCGTTTTGTTAACAAAAGGATCATCTTCGTGCCGAATCAAACCGCGAATTGATTCTGAGTATAAGTTTTCAAACTGGTCTGACTGACGAAAATATTCCAGTACAATCCCCATGCGTTCAAAGGTATGCAGGTCATCCCATAGCGCAATGGCCTTTTTATCATAAAAACGATCAGAGAAACTAATTAGAAAGACACCCCCGGGTTTCAATATTCGAGCAACTTCTTTAAAAACTGCAATTGGCTGTGTCATATATTCAACTGAGAATGCACAGAGCACTGCGTCAAATTGTTGGTCAACAAAAGGCAGTTCAGGCTGTTGATTTAAATCATGAACAGTATACTGGCTCAGTGCCGCATTTGCTTGTAAATCCTGTTCTTTTAGGCTGAGTCCAGTGATATTAAGATTACCCAGATTTTTTGGCAGGTAGGAATTTCGTCCAGCCATCAAATCTAGAATATTTATTTTTCCCTGAAGATTATCGCTATAAAACTGGCTTAATTGTTCAATTGAGACCTGATCAACGACTGGAAGTGTGCTGTCTATTGCCTCATAGAACTGAGTATCATCGTTTTCAATTTTTCGTGAAAAAGGCATGCCCTGGGTAAAATCAAATGCCTTTTCAGCCATCAAGTTTTGCAAACCAGGCCCATTGTCGGTGATTGTTTCTGCAATATCATTACAGCGCCCGCCATTTTGCTGGTTGGCATCAAAAACATCGGAAATTGTTGCTGTCAATTTGATTGGAAATGTGCCAAGAGGGTGGTTTAAATCAACTTTAAGCGTCTTATCAGTCTTTTCCAGAATTCGAAAAGGGCGGTTGTCCATCTTAAAACAATCTTCTACTCCTTCAAGCATCCCACGAGGATAGAATCGTCCTATAGTCGGTGTTATAGGGATTGCTCCACCATAATACCGATCAAACTTTTCAATGGGAATTGTTTTTATATTGGAAGGTGTAATTTCAAATTGTAATAAAGCCCCGGGTTTATAATTGATACTCAGTATTTGATTGAGTTCAGAGCGTTTTATCTGATAATCAAGCTGTTCCGGGTAAAAATCCCGCCAAAAATTTGTTTTTAGTACAAAATAGCGATCTTTATACCTTGCAAGTGCATCATTCCATTGAATATCAATCTGGACACTTAAATTCTGTTTATCATCAATCATTGTTTCTATACATACCGGACTAAAATAAAAAGGCTCAAAGCCATACACGACCGCAAATTTTAAGTGACTGGCGCATAATTAGCAAATAATAATATGGATTTAGAAGTTCGGATGGTGAAAAATTATAGTTTCATTGATTAACAGGGGACTATTAAACGCTTTTTCCTTTTTCTCTTAATAGTGAAAGAATGTTCGTCCATTATAGGTACCTGATATTCATATTGATGTGTATAGCATATAAGGCCACTTGTCTTTCAGGCTGATTGCTGAAATATTAACCTTTTTATACACTCGCTTGCCATAGCTTTTGGGAAAAAGCATTGCCGTTCCATAACTCCCTGCATCAAGGATGTTCAGTCGAATGCCGCTATCGCTAGAATGCCCCAAAAATAACATATCCATTTTCTTCATAAAACTATTATGACCAATCCAGATGCTTACGACAATATATAATAAGCAGTCAATCAGAAAAAAAATGCAGCTGGAATGATGAAAGCATCAGAGTGAAAAAAATTGATTATGGATTCAATCATTCTCAGTTACCTTATAAATAATAGTACCAGTATCTTCTCCAAACTTACTGCCAACTGTACCTCTAGCATATGCGCCTGTACCATAAGTACAGATTCTTGCATCATTGATATTCTTCATAGTACTTTTTTATAAAAATGAAATTAAGATAAAAATAGGAATACCAAAAAGTAATATTGATGTATAAAAAATATAGGGCCATTTATCTTTTTTATCGATTTTAGAAATGTCTACGTTTTTATAGACTCGCTTTCCATATGATTTAGGGAATATCATTGCTAGACCATAACT
>JADGEM010000057.1 GCA_016744375.1 Gammaproteobacteria bacterium | reverse complement strand
TTCTGAGTAACCCCCACAGATAAAGGTAGTCAAAAGCTAGCTGGTTTTTAAGCGGCTAGAGCGTAATTATCATCGTTTGCAATTACTTTAAGTTTCCAGGCTGTTTAGCGAGAGTACTGAAATTTCTCGGCATGAACATCAGGGGTCCAATCTCTGTCGAAGCCATTTCATCCCCTTATCTATAATTATAGGGTTCCATAAGACATTTTTCAATTGCCTGCACCTGAGAAAATCAATAAAAAGAGGAAAACAATGATAAAAAAGAAATAAACATTAGGGAAATCACTAATTGCTTATATTAATAAACAACAATATACTGAACTTAACACATTAAAAAAATAAGCAAAAAATATTAATAGCCCTATAAAAGGCTGAAAATATTGTGAGAACGCACATACTGGAGAGTATAAGATGAAAAAGTTATTAATTGCTGCAGCAATCGCAAGTGTCACCACTCTTTCAATGTCAGCTAATGCTTGGTGGGCCGACGATGGTAACAGCAATACTAACTGGAATGGCAATGGCTATAACAATATGAATAACAATGCCTATGGCAATGGTTATGGAAATGGCTGGGGTGATGGTTCTGCTGATGCAGATATGGATGGTGATTTTGAAATTACCATCAAAGGCAGGGGCCGTGGCCGTGGTCGCGGCAACACACGCAGTTCAGTATACGGCAATGCTTATGGCAATGGTTATAACGACATGGATAATCGTATGAATACCTATGGCGACAACAATTACGCTAACCAGGGAGGCTACGCACCCTATGGTTATGCCCCTTATGGACCTGCGCCGATCGCACCTCAAACTGCTGTAGCCCCAAAAGCAGCTGCTGCAAAGTAACATACCAGACCAATTACTAAACAAGTCGACAAGAGCCTGAAATACCACCCAGTATTTCAGGCTTTTTTATTTGTTTTGTAAAAAGTAATCACAAAAGCATAGATATCATCTATATATTTCAGGATAATATGGGCCTTTCAGACCCGAAACGAGTCATAATATGGATCTTCATACACACCCCGAAATTCACAAACAATTAAAACCTGATGATTTTGTTGCCGATGCAACTGAACAAAACTTTGAGCATATTGCGATTAAAGAGTCCACTAAAAGACTGGTTTTAGTTGATATTAGTGCGGACTGGTGTGGCCCCTGCAACGTACTCATGCCAATTTTAGATAAGCTTTCAAAAGAATATTCCGGACAATTTCTTTTAGCCAAAGTTGATGCTGATGAGAATATGCGCATTGCAGGCCGCTATAAGGTGCGGGGATTTCCTACTGTCATTGCTTTTGTGAATGGAGAAGAAGTTGATCGCTTCCATAGCGCCCAGAGAGAACCATTTGTTCGGGATTTTATTGACAAACATCTTTTTTGAAAGGTATTGCAGAATAAGTGAGACTTCTCTTCCTAGAGCCCTGTTGGCTCTGGAAAGAGAATCAATAAAAAAGCCTGCTAGAACATACTCTTCTCTGATTTAGCCATTGCCAGATCATCTGACCACTGCCCCTTTAATTCACCCATTAAAGTAAACATTTTCAACTGCAATGTATAATGAACCAGCTCCTGTCCACCTTTTCCATATTGGCGTGTAGATGTCAGCTCACTTTTAATAATATAATCAAAACTGGTGGCTGTTTTGTCAACGACTCTCATCACATCGGAGTTAAATAAAGTTTCCTGGATACGATCATGCAGATCACTCATACGAACATTTTCATTATCAGTATTGTTAACAGGCGTTGCTGCAATGACTTTTGGTTTTTTCTTACCCCATTTTTGTACTAATTTTGAGACCAGCATTTTATTCGTCACTTTTTCTGCCAATGCAACATAATCAGCCATGGTCAATTGTGCCTGCAAATGTCCACGCCCTTTTGCATCCACCATGGCAACATTAGACTGTTGTCCCATAGGTACCGACTGACAACCTGTCATAATAATTGCCGACCCCATAAGAGAAAGTAATATTGCTTTTTTTACTAATTTCATAATCATTTCCTGTTTTAGTTGTTTGTAACTGCTCAGCGTGTTTACAGTTATTATTTATATTTATTATTAATGATGAATGGATCATCTGGTAGTCTTACAGTAATAACCACCTTATAAGCTTCTTGTACTTTACCGGTTGTTGTCACAGTGTCTATTTGAGTCGGAGCTAAAGTGAACCGCGGCCATACACCAGACTGATCCAGCATAAAGCCGCTTTCATCTTCCCACTCAACCTTATACTCAAGGTTGTAACGTACATCTGATAAGTTTTGAATACCAATCTGAGCCTGAGTAAACAGACCTACTTTTCTAAACTTAATATTACCCATACGGATATTACCAACCAGTTTTTCTGAGCCGAGAACCAGTCTTGCTCTTGGATGAGTATCATCTAAAGTATCCTGCTTTACAAAACCTGGATTTTCTGCAACGGAGGCCGGTTTACAGGCAAGTAAAGTAAGAGCCATAATAACGAGAGAAAACCCCTTTAAATAAGGTCTCATCATGTTTAGTTTCATTATAAATTCCTTTGCTTTTTTAAAATATGTAAATAATTTATCTGCGTTCAGCTATTTATTAGCCGTCCAGAGTGTTTTGGCACCATTAACATACAGCTGCTTGTCAATGCTTCGGGCATAAACAAAAGCATCTGACTTGTTACTGATAGTGACTGTTTTTGATGCCAGACGCCTGCCCCTGGCATCAAATGTGACAATTTTAAGCTTCTTAATTCCCTTGCTGATATCAAGTCTCGCCGCCTGTAATGTTGCGGGTAAACTCATCCATGAACGCATATCCGGAGCAGCCAGATCATTAACAGTAGAACTTAAAATACCACCAAACACACCTAAATTTTTTGATGCTTCATTAACACCCACTGCACGGGCTGTTGCAATCCCCATCCTGATTGTTCGAAGTGCTTCAGTATCTTTTTGATGCCTCAGACAAATTGCTTCAATATCAGCAACCGGTGATAACCTGGCCAGACGCTTGCCGCTGGTTGTCTGCACTTCAATGCGAGCAACTTTGCTTGGCACCGGCTCATAAATTGGTAATTTAATGGGCACAACACCATTGCCTGATGGAAAATTATAAATCAGCATTTTTTTCTCTGGTACAAAACCATCCGCAACCACCACATGTAAAAGTCGTCTGTTTCCAGAAGACTTTTTAGACTTCATATCTTTTACCGCTTGCTGAAGCACTTTGCTCTTAGGATTAAGATCTAAGGCTTTCTTATAGGCAATACGAGCATTATCCTTTAAGGATCGGTCATCACGACTTTCATATTCTTGAATCATACCGGTCACATAGTAACCAAAGGGGTTAACAAAGGCGCTGGGCACTTTCGCTGCAATCTTGTCTAACTTCTTATAACTGGCAGACCAGTCATCGGCTGTATTTGCAGAGCCAGTTTGTTTCTTAGCCTCTGATTTAGCTTCTTCAATTTTATCCCGAAATAAAGCTTTTTCCATATTCTGCCAATCAATAGCCCGACGAGCGACATTATAAGCCCGACGTTCTCCATCCAGTAAAAAGGATATCGATTTATAATTCAGCATTAATACTTTTTCATAACCTTCACCCGGGTATTCCTGAAACTCTTCATTTCCAGTACCTATTGCAACCCCTTCTGAAGTCACCCACTTCAGTAAATCTGTAGCTTGAGAATCTTGCTGACGAACATTCAGAATATCTTCAGCATTACCAAATGATTTAATTGATTTATCTAGATTGCCATCATCAAGATATAAGGTGCCACGCTCCATCCAGCGCAACAGGCCAATTTCCTCCATCGCCTGCCATTTTGTCTGGTTTTTGTTCAGAACTTCAGCTTCACGATCAGTATAGAATTTATCCACTCCCTTCAGATCGCCTGCCCGCATCATTGTTTTAACTTTCTGAAATTCTTTGGAATAGCCGGCGTATTGAATGTTCTGAGAACCTCTTCTGGCTTGAGTAGCTGCTTGATTATTGCCAGAAGTAACAGGTATCCTGCTTGTTCCATTAATAGTCACTAAAGGCTGATAAACCCAGCCCTCGACCAGGCCGCTAGAAGTATCTGCCTCAACCTGCAGCCATTTACCCTGAGTCCTTAGAATCCGAATATCTGACTTCGAAGTTACTTTACCAGCAATACTATTACTAGTACCGGGTCCTGAGCGAACATTAACGGTCTTTTTTACAGTGCCGGTCGAAACAATTCGTGTCTGTGGTTGAACGGGGGCTGGTGCAGCAGCCTGTTGAGCAGGCTGGCCAGTAAAAGATTTTTGCAATCCCTGTCCTAACTGATCAAAGAAGCCAGCATAAACAGGCTGTTGTAGAAAGCTGCAACTTAGTACAACCATACTCGATATAATTTTCTTATGTATCATATTTGTTTTTTTATTAAACCATTATTAACTTATTTTATGTACAAGAGCATTACCATGCAGGCTGCATGACTCTCTGCTGTTTTTTCTTTATTGGCTTGCTGGGCTTACGCAATATATCACCACTGACCGGCTCAGAGCCTGATAAGATTTGTGCACGTGAACGAGCCCCTTCGACATCAGTGATCTGGATCGTGGCAACCTTACTTTCAGCTGAACCAAATGACTCGCCCGTATCCGGATCGATTAAAGCTTGTCCGGGACGCATCACAAGAAACTGTTCGCCAATCTTAATACCTGAATCAGCTCCACGATTCAAATAAACGCTGCCATCCGCTGAAGAACCCATCACTTTAATAGGATAAAGACGGGAAACAATTTTTGCCACTGATTTTGTGCTGTATTGAGTAATCATTTGACTGATGATCTGAGTGGAATCACTGATGTCCTTGAGTTTTTCTTTGATAATAACTTTTTCTGAGCTGATAATCGCACCAGTGTGCACATCAACTATGCGAAAAGTACCTTCAACATTCACTGTAGTGATCACCTGAACTTCATCCATATAAGGCACTTTTTTACGAATGGTATCACCATAAAAATTATTAAATTCTCCGTGAATTAAATAGTCGGCTCCAACAAGTTCTCCCAGTCGGGATTGTATATCACCGCCAGAGCTGATGGCTTCAAAGGTTTTTTCATCAAGAATCTGATCAACCTGCTCACGCTCCATAAGAACAAAACGTTTACTGTTCGTCAGCCCCATAATAATGTCATCAGAAACACGTTCCAGATGTCCGTGGTTGAAACCACTAAAAAGTCGGGCCGAATGGTTTAACTTAATAATCCCCATTGCCAGTGTTGAGCGACTTTTTTTGGCTACCTTCTTTCCACCTGCCTGCTTGCCAAGTGTGTCACCTGTTCTTTTAGGAGCAGTTTGACGCTCATGTTCAGCAACACTGCCTCTTTTACTTTTATTTTTGACAGTTCGCTTCAATAAATCACCACGGGCAACACCTGTACCTTCTATCTGTTCGCCTTTACTGCGAGCATCTTCAACCTCAGTCACTACGACCTTGCCAACATAGCTTTCTTCAACACCAAGCTGCACTCCGGTATCCGGATCGATGATTGCCAGACCTGATTTATAAATATCCAGTTCTTCTCCCACAAAGAGTCCACCATCACTGCCTCGGTTAATGTAAATCTGACCATTATTGCTGATGTGTGCGGCTTTAATCGGATAAAGCGCATTCATCAACATCAGGACAACCTGTTCGGCATAGGCATCTGCAAGCTTATCAATCATTTCACTGTCAGTAATACCATTATCAATGGCTTGCTCAACAATAATTTTTCGGGATTCAATAATATCGCCACTGCGGGCATCCACTATGCGCATATTGCCGCTGGCCTGTCCAAGGCGTTGTTTAAATATCCGCTTAGAGCCGGGCAATTTGGTGATCTTTTCCTTGTCACTGATCGAAGCCAGATTACCATAAACGAGGTAGTCCGCCCCTTTGAGAGTGCCCATCGCTGTCGGCACATTTCTATTTTCAGCCAAAGCTTGAGCATATTGTTCATCCAGCAATTGATCCACTTCCTGACGGTCAATCAACTGGAAACGTTTTGTTTGTGTCAGACGGGAGATCATTGTATCCGTAAAGATTGGGGTATGCTCTTGAGCATTTTGACCAATATATGCGTTACCGGTTCGAGCCGTTGATCCCATTTTAACAAGACCTACAGCAAGTCGTGGAATCTTAGGAACAACGCTTGCTTTTCCAGGAGCTGCATTCGTTTTTTTCAATGGAACACTGGCCTGAGTAGCCACGACAGGCTGAGAATCAGATGTATTTTCAGCAATTGCCAGGTCATTTAACTGAAAACCATTGCCTGAGACAGGCTCAACAATGGCAATAGTTTGTTGAATATTCACCACCTTGACGGTACCCATATCATTCTTAAGGCGGGCTAATAATAAACCATTACTATTACGAACTTCTTTACCTTCATGCTGAATAACAAAGGTATCTCCCTTAGTAACACCATCATTGATTCCTCTGGAAATAATAAGTGGTTCAACACTGACAATTCGAGCTGGAAAGGTCACATCAAGAATTTTTGCAGCGGCTAAAGAAGCCAGATGATCATAGAAAGTAAATTCATCCGAGTCACTTTCTTTGCCTTGAAAGAGCAGCTCAGATAATTTGGTTTTAATACTGGCAGCTCCTGCAATGGTACCATTTTTTGCATCAATAATTCTAAGGCGTAGGCGTGCATCCACACGGTTGGACACAACCACTTTACCTCTTGTACTATAGGGTACTGCTTTTTGTTTCACTGTTTGCTTCAATTGTTCTAAATCACCCAGGACAATATAATCTGCACCGACAGTTGTTCCAAGATCCTGGAAGTCTTTCACAATATCATTGTAATTACTCCAGTCACTGGTTGCTGCCACTTCACTGCCCGAATTATGCTCCATCGTTTCTATAGCTTTATCCAGTGTTTTATCCAGATAAGACTTCTGCATTTTTTTATCAAAACGCTGTTCCAGTATGGTGCGTCTCAGTGCTTTACGTTCAACCACAGTAAAACGTTGATTGTTACTTAATTTTTCAATAATCCGTCCTGCCAGTACATCGGGCAGACCAACACGTTGAGAGCCAGTTCTGTCGGGAACAAAATCCGTAAAAGACATGACGGTAATAGTTGCTTTTTCTGGAGAATTTTGAGGGTTGGCGGGGGATACGGCCATAGCCTGAGAAAAGAAACAGGCAAACAGCAATCCTGTTGCAAACGATTTTAGTAAGTGCATCATAAATAGTTCCCTTTTAATACAGCAAGATTGAAATTAATAGATCATTGCATAATGAGTGAAAAGAAGGCTTACAGCATAAATTAGCATCCATCTGTTTATTCTGTTTTACTCTTCCCCCTTTTTCAAAGGGGGAAATTAAGAACCTGATAAACAAATGGATACTCACTAATGTCAGCGCATTTTATTCACGAACAATATCACCTTTTTCAATGATCTCTTCAGTCCCTTTAACCACTTCTGCTGTAGTAAACTTGGGATTAACACGAGTGACTTTAATCTTTCCAACTTCGGTTTCAGCAGAACCTAAATTATCACCGGTATCAGGATCGATTAACTCAATACCGGGACGGAAGACTTTCAAGACATCTCCTTTCTTCAGGCCACCGTCTTTACCGCGGTTAATCCAGACCTGGCTGCCTTGAACATTAAGAATTTTCATGGGATAAACAGCATCAACCAGTTGGTCGGTCATTTGAGCCGCTATTTTTTTCGCCATACGGGTAAAATGGATACTATTGGGTACTCCTCCCCGACTATTAACAACTTTCTTCTTGGTTGCAAAGGAGGCTTTGAGATAAAAAGTCGTCTTAATGCCGCCTGTTGCAGTATCAATAATCTGGGCATTTACTTCTAACATACCTGAATCAACCCGGACATATTTACTATCTAAATTTGGAACCGGAGTGCTTGAACGATAAAATTTAAAGTCTTGAACGGTGGGTAAAATCAGAAAATTAGCATTTTTAATTTGTCCTTCTGCTGCGGCATTACCTGCAGTTAAATCTGATTTTGCAAATTCCTGTTCTTCACGGATATCAGCCAGCACATCTTTTTTTCGGCTAACCAGGGTAAATTTACGGTTTTTCTGGATAGAAGCTTCCATCTCATCCCATAAAGTACCTAAATTTAAGTATTTTTTGCCATATTTACTGACCCCTTCACCCACTTTTGCTTTTTTAATGGCAACAACTGGTTTGGCTCTGGGAGCAGCGTAAGTTGCAATAGAAACAAAAGCAAACAGACTCATGAATGCGATTAAAAAGATTTTATTATTTTTTTTCATATTTTTTCCATTTCATATAAGACTAAATCGGTTCTAATTTTGGTATATAGGTGAGATTAATGATCCGTTATCACCAGACGAAATCCCACTTGTTCTAATTTTTTATTCTTGGTAAAGCCATAACGTGCGGCAGCACGATTCTGCGAAAGAGAACCTTCCCAACTGCCGCCTTTAACAACACGTTTATTGCCTTGCGCTGCGCCCTTCGGATCAGTTGCATCACGTGTAGAAAGGCTGCCATATGTATCCTGAGTCCATTCCCAGACGTTACCAATCATATCGGACAAAGCCCATTGGTTCATCAACTTTTGACCAACAGGATGGGTTCCACAGCGTAGCGCATCAAATTCTTTTTCATCCCAGTCTTCACAATAGTGTCCCCCCTGATAGTCAACACCACTATTTCCACTATACCAGGCTATATTATTTAAGTTAGAGGCTTTGTTTTGCCCTAATAATTCACTATCTCCCGTATAAATAGATGACGTGCTGCCTGAACGTGCTGCATATTCCCATTCAGCTTCAGTGGGCAAACGATAGTGTTGTCCTGTTTGCAAATTTAGCTTAAAAATAAACCCCTGAACTTCATTCCAGCTAACACGTTCAACCGGGCAATCAGCGCCACAACCACTAAAAAAAGAAGGATTTGCCCCCATGACTTTTTTCCATTGTGCTTGTGTCACTTCATATTTTGCTATCCAGAAATCTTTACTCAGACACACTTTATGCACTTTTTCGTCATTTAAACGCCCTTCTTCAAGAGGAGAGCTTCCCATGGTAAAGCAACCCGACTCAACTTTGACAAAACCCATATTGAGAATTGGCTCAATTTTTTCATTGATAGTGATGGGAGTTGCTTTTTTAATATTGTACTCAACCAGGACGTTGGCTCTGGGCAGTTGTTTCTGCCTGGCAGGGATTATATCCGTTACTTCATCCATTAACTCTCTTTGAATCAGCTCAGGTTCAGGCAGCTTAACTTCCCTGGCTGGCTCTGATGAAGATGAAGCAGAACGTACTGAATTGTTCTCAATGTCCGCCTTGGCCTGTAGAGTAAATTGCAGATCCAAGTGTTGCTCTGGAGCAATAAGGATTTTTTTAGTAATGGTATTAAATCCAAACTTACTGACTTCAATATCATGTTCACCCGGCTCAAGGCTCAGAGAAGATTTACTGGTTCCACGGAACTCACCATTAATTTTAATACTATCACCAAAAACATTAGAACGAATGGTGAGCATACCATTTCCCATTTGTTTTAGTTTTTCCTGTGCGATGAGGTTAAAAAGACCTTTAGGAAATTTTATTAAATAGGATTCATACATCTTACGAGAAGGCTCAGCCTGCACAGTTTTCCAGAAATCAAGTTCAAATTGATCAGCTGAAGCATAATGTCCCCCCTTAATCAATTCATCAGAGAGCACCGGTTCTACAAAATAGAACTCGCCCAATAGGGACGAGTTTTCCCAGGGCACTTGATGACCACTTGTATCCTGAACGACAGAGACTCTGACTTTCTTAAAAACCTGTTCAATTGTCTGACTGGGCACATTAATATTTTTTAATAAATACTGCGTATAAGGGCTGTTTCTACCAGTACCATCAGAGGCTACATTGCCGGGCGCTGTTGAATAAGCAATAAATGAGGCAGAAGGCGCCTTAACAACAGCCAATCCCTGACTGGAGACCGATAGAAAATTTTGTGATAGCGGATTGTTGCGACAAGCATCAAGAACAATAATATTAACGCCATTTTGGGCCTGTTCCATCTTTTTTAAAATACTCGATGTTGAAATGACATTATCAACGTCGGATTTTTCTTGAGAGAGATCGGCATTAACTGGAATGAGATAATTCACCCCACCCGATTGCACACCATGTCCGGCATAAAAGAAAAGGCCGACATCAGCCTGATTCAATTTGTCACCAAAATCAATAATCCTCTCATTCATGTCGGAATAAGACAGGTCCATTGCCAAATCAACATCAAAGCCAAGCTCTCTTAATGCACTGGCTATATCAGAAGCATCATTGGCAGGGTTAGTAAGAGGCATATCAGGATATTTACTATTACCTATCACCAGGGCAACCCGCTTTTCTTCAGCAAAGGCATGGGTAAATAACGAGGTAACAATAAAAAAGTAGGTACTGAGAAAAAAAGAAATTGAAATTGAAAATTTACGATGCATTTTAGTAACGAAACCTCTTAAATACCACACTGTTCATAAAATGATGCTCGTTGGCACACAATTGCCTAAGTTTTAATAATGTGCTGCCCTGAGTGAGTGACCTTAATTATAAATGTTCCCCCATATAAACCAGAATAGGCGAATAGAATGAAATCAGTCGGGTTTCATTCTAGCACTCATTTTATAAAAATAAAGTGGGAAGCATCCTACATATGCGAGGTATTTATGTACCAAAATGTCAATATCTGCTATTCTGAAAAAAAGATGTCACTTTTCTGCATTCACTTTATCAACATTAAACCTAGAAAAATCAGCTAAATCCAGGTTAAAGAGTCCATGGCTTCAGGAGATAAAAATGATTAATCTGAAAATAATGTTTTTTACTGCAAGCATTTTATTGATTACCACCAATACTGCTTATTCTGAGCAGGATGATGAATCAACCGTCCTGGGTTCTGTCCTGGGTTCAGCAACAGGCGCTTTGATAGGCTATCAGTTTGGCGGCGGTCATGGTAAATATGCCACAACAGCTGTTGGCGCAGTGGCAGGTTATCTACTGGGGGGGAAAGTACAGGAAAATTTCAGGGAGGATGATGCCCCTGCCTATGAACCCGAATATTCTTATCAAAGTTCAACTGGACAACCAGTTCTTATCGGCAACGATGATTATTTAATTAAACAGCATTTAAGTGATCAGAGGAAAAGACGTAATATGATCCGAAATGGCGAGCCGGATCCCATGGAAATGCCTCATGACATGTCTGAGGCGCAAACCAGCTGGGATGATCCAAATAATTAAGAAAGTTATTCTAATTTCTGAGAAAAATACGCCTCAAGGTACTCCTCAAAACTGATATTATCTGCGCGCTCTATCGCTTCCTGTTTCAGTTTTGATTGCTGTGCCTCATTTTGATAAAACGCTTCCTGCTCTGCGCTCAAATGTAGATTCTTATAATAATGGAAATGCTGTCGTGACATACGACTGGCAAATCGATGAAAACTTTCACTGTCCTGGCGCATATCATCCAGCATTCTTGCTGAAGGCGTCATATCCGGATGGATAACACGTTCTGTCTGTTTGATAAGACTTGCTGTATAGGGTTTATCCGGATCATTTGCATCAAGCAGTTCGCAAATACCGGCCATTTCCTCCATAATTTCCATCGCCCAGCTTTTTAGCACCTGATTTTTTCTATTACGAGATAATTTCAGACCCGGCTTGCGGCCATGATGTGCCGTAAGCATTTCATTATGATCCACTTCCTGGCGCTCAGGCAATTCAATCACAGGGCTGTCATGTAACAAACAAAAGAGTAAAAAGGCTTCTAAAAAGTGAAGTTGGCTTTCATTAACACCCAGGGGATCGTAAGCATTGACATCAAGCGATCTCAGCTCAACATATTTTACCCCGCGCTTGCTCAAAGCCATGGTTGGTTTTTCATTACCTTGCAATATTTGTTTTGGGCGAATGGTCGAATAGTATTCGTTTTCAATTTGTAAAATATTGGTATTTAGCTGCTGATATTTGCCATTTTTAAGCAAACCGAATTTTTCATATCCTTCATAAGGTGTATTGATAGCCCAATCCAGACTACTGATATAGCTATCAATATTCTTATAACAAGCCTTGATGCCTGATTCATTTTCTTTGTTATTCTGATAGCCAATATCCCCCATGCGCAATGAAGTTGCATAAGGTTCAAAATAAGTACTTTCATCAAATTCAGCGAGTGTGGTTGAACCACCCAATAAAAACGATTTACAAACAGCGGGCGATGCACCAAATAAATAAGGAACCAGCCAGCCAAGCCGTTGGCTGTTTCGAATCAGATCAAAATAACGGGTATTGATAAAATCCTGCAAGCTTTGCTTATCCCCTTCCAGTTCTTGCAAGACCGGCCAGAATGATTCTGTCAATGAAAAATTAAAATGAACCCCGGCAATCAGCTGCATCGCCCGACCATAGCGATGTCCAAGTCCCCGGCGGTAAACATTTTTCATTGTGCCGGCATTGGAATCACCATAGCAAGCAAGAGGAATACTGGATTCACCGGCAACCACACAGGGCATACTGGTTGCCCAGAGAATCTCATCTTTAAGATTCTTATAAACAAATTTTTGAGTATTCTGCAGAAACTCCAGGGCCTCTGTTATCCGACTAAAAGGCGGAGTAATAAATTCACTCAGAGCTTCAGAGTAATCTGTGGTAATGTAGGGATGAGTTAATGGTGCCCCGAGTACATCCGGATGCGGTGTCTGTGCAATTCCTCCAGTCACATTAACTCGTAAACTTTCTTTTTCAAGACCAATGTTATTCTCTGTCAACAGCCGAGATTCAGATGATGCTGAGACACTATTCAGACGTTTTCTAAGGATGTGATAATCGGGCATGTAAAACTGTATTCCTGAACTTATTTTATGTTTTCTGAAGAGACATCATCTTTATTTCCGCTGGGAGTACCGTAAAGTCCACTGGAAACATAAGTTTGATAGACAAAGCGCAAGAGAACCATTATAACTGCAGAAACAGGCAAGGCAATCAGGATACCGACAAAACCAAATAACTGCCCGCCAACCATAATGGCAAAAATAACTGCAACCGGGTGTAGACCAATGCGATCGCCGACCAATAAAGGCGTCAGCAACATGCTTTCAATTAATTGACCAATGCCAAAAACAATTGAAATGGTCACTAATAAGCTTAAATCATGATATTGGATGAGAGAAGCAATCACTGCAGCTAAAATACCGACAATAAACCCTAAATACGGAACAAAGCTCACCAGTCCAGCCAGAAGCCCAACTAATAACCCTAGTTCCAGACCTATAATCCATAGACCTGTAGAATAAATAGCCGCCAGACAGGCCATGACCAATAATTGACCGCGCATAAAAGCGGCAAGGACTTCATCAGATTCTTTAGCTAATCGAGCCACTAATGGTTCAATATGACGAGGAATCAGATGCGCAATTTTATCAACCAGAATATCCCAGTCACGCATAAAATAAAAAGCTATCACCGGAATTAAAACCAGATTGGATATCCAGGCGATAATCAACATACTGGATGTAGAGATCGAATTTATCAGATGCCCGGCAAAACCACCAATACTCTGCCAGTTTTCTCCAAGAGCTTTTTTTAATTCTGAAAGATCCACCCCCTGTCCATGTTCTTGAGCATCCAGTCCGGTTATATTGAGCACCCGAGGGATTATATGCGATTGCATATAATCAATAAAAGAGGGCAACTTCTTAACCAGTGCCACAATCTGTCCTTCTAATAGCGGTACGAGTAAAAGAATTGAAGTTAATAGTAAGATTGTAAAAAAAATGAAAACAATCGTGACAGACAGACTTCGTGAAAGCTTACGTGCTTCAAGCTTATCAACCAGAGGATCACCCAGATATCCCAATAATGCCGCCACCAGAAAAGGCGTCAAAATAGGAGAAAGCAGATAAAATAGCCAGCCTATTAACAACACAATGGATAACAGCATCCATTTTTGTGATTCAGTCATCATATTAGCCTAATTTGCCAGCCAATATTCCAGTTCAGGGATCAGAGCCTCTACCACTTTTTCCGGCACCTTTTCCTGAACCGTAGTCTGATCGCTCTGGGCAGGAGAGCCCTTAACGGTAGAAGTAGAAGTAGCAGCACCATTGGGGTTATTTATCTTATTCAGGGCTTTTTCTCTGTCACTGAGCGAAGCCTCTGTGGCACTTTTATCACCCAGATCACCTAAGATTACCGGCTTATAATGACTATCTGTATTATTCGTACGACCGCTATCCACTCGGGTTTGTTCAACAGAATTTAATAAATCACCCAGACGAATTTCCTGAATCAATGAGTTCTTGCTACTGAGGTAATGAATTCGATAAATAGCCCGATCCTGTTGTACTTCCATCAATTTAATTGATTTAACCGTTGCCAGGTTACGTAAATAGTCATCCAGCTTCTGAAAATCTTTAAAACCGCTAATATTATTGATCTGGATTAGTACACCCGGGTCACCCTCTCCCCTGGCTACCTGAGTAAACTGACGAGACAATTTATCGGCTAATTTGTCAATTCCGGAAGCTAATACACTGTCCAGTTTTTCATCCCGTATCTCCCAGGACTGCACTTCTCCCAGCATCAGTAAATTCCAATGACTCACCCATAAGCCGCTGGGTTCTTTAAATAATCTCGCTGTCAGCGTTGATTGAGCCTGATAACGCCTGGATGCCAGTAAAACCGCATCATTAAAATTACCCCAGATATCCGTTGCTGAAACACTGGATTGATCCTGTAAGTCCAGAAAAGGAAAGATAAGAGAAATTCCCCGCTCATCAGCCTGCTGTTTAAATACACGGTAGATTTCAGGTTCATCATGCTGGCTTTGCAAAGAACGCTTACCTTTAACTTCCTGAGAAAACCAGATCAGTGTCTCCGGCCTTATTTTCCCCCAGACTGGAATCTGCGCCTGTTTTAATAAATCATTAATTGCCTTGGCGTTAAAACGAACCCAGAACCATTTTTCCTTCTTTTTTTCTTCCTGTTGCTCACCTTGTTCAGGCACCTCTTTATAATCATAACGAAACTGAGAAATAGTGCTTTCTGCTTTCTTTAACAACCCGCTATAGGCCGGTGAGCTGGCCACATCTGAATGTCCGGAGACCTTAATGAGTACCTGAGTAAAAGCCGCTGTGACCAACTGGCTTTCTCCCAGCTCTTTTCCTGTGCCCGTTGGATCGACTTTAATGCTGGATTCATAAAGTCCACTCACACTGCCGGAAAAAACAGGCTGGACCAGCGCCAGAGCTGCAAGAACAATGACAATAAATCGATATAAAAAATAGTATTTGCTGGTTTGCTTACATTTCAAAGCACAGTTCCCTTATATATTTCTCGTATTAGCCCGTTAGAATATCAAAAAATACTCCGTTAGTATAATCCTGATTAAAAATGCACTCTCCATTAATAAGTCACACCAAGAGCATTCGATTTCTGGATTCTGCAATTGCATTTGCAGTATAATACCCGTTTTAAATTTCCCCTCTTTAATATTTGGAGCAGCCAGGTGAGCAAGCAATCTCTCAGTTATCGTGATGCAGGTGTCGATATAGACGCGGGTAACTCACTTATCGAACGCATTAAACCTTATACCAAAGCAACACAACGGCCTGGAGTCCTGGGTGGTCTTGGCGGGTTTGGGGCTCTGTTTGAATTGCCTCTAGACCGATATAAAAACCCGGTATTAGTTTCTGGCACTGACGGCGTCGGCACAAAATTAAAACTGGCCTTGATGATAGGCAAACATGACACTATTGGCATCGATTTAGTTGCCATGTGCTCTAATGACCTGATTGTCGCTGGTGCCGAACCACTGTTCTTTTTAGATTATTATGCCACCGGGCAGCTGGATGTCGAAACGGCAACCGATGTAATCAAAGGGATCAGTGAAGGTTGTATCCAGTCCGGCTGTGCCCTCACTGGTGGTGAAACGGCTGAAATGCCCGGTATGTATGAAGGCGATGATTACGATCTGGCCGGATTTTGTGTTGGCATTGTTGAAAAAGACCAGATTATTGATGGCTCCAAAGTTAAGCAAGGTGATATTCTCCTGGGCCTGGCTTCTAGTGGTCCACACTCAAACGGCTACTCTCTTATTCGTAAGGTGATTGAAGTTTCCGGTGCCGATCTGAACAGTGCTTTTGACGGTGATACTCTGGGCAAGCACCTGTTAGAGCCCACTCGCATTTATGTTAAATCACTATTAGCCCTGCTCAAAGAAGTTGAAGTTTTATCACTCTGTCATGTAACCGGCGGTGGTTTACTGGAAAATTTACCCCGAGTCATGCCGGTTAATACCACTGCAAAAATTGATGGTAAGAGCTGGACAAGACCAGCTATTTTTGACTGGCTGCAGGAGCAGGGCAATATTGAAGCCACTGAAATGTACCGAACATTTAACTGCGGTATTGGCATGGTGGTTGTAGTTTCACCAGAAAATCAGCAAAAAACCATTGATTTTCTTGAACAGCAAGGCGAAACAGTATTCACTCTGGGTACAATTGAAGCCAGTACTGATGAATCACCCAGTGTGATCATCAGTGGCTAAAGATAAACCGCTACCAATTGTCATCCTCATCTCCGGTAGCGGCAGCAACCTGCAGTCAATCATTGACAGCATTGCAGGTAACACACTCAATGCTGAAATTTGTGCAGTGATCAGCAATAAAGCCAATGCCTTTGGTATTGAGCGTGCTCAAAAAGCAAATATCCCGATCGAAGTAATTGAGCATTCTCAATATGACGGTCGGGAATGTTTTGATACCGAACTCACCCGACGCATTGAAAAATATCAACCAGAATTAATCGTCCTGGCTGGCTTTATGCGTATTTTAAGCGATGATTTTGTGACTCATTTTTACGGTAAAATGATTAATATTCATCCATCACTACTTCCTAAATATCGTGGCCTTCATACTCACCAACGCGTTTTGGAAGCCGGTGACAGTGAGCATGGCCTCAGTATTCACTATGTTAGTGCAAAATTAGATGGTGGGCCGATTATCTTGCAAAAAAAAGTACCTGTTCTTGAAAATGACACGGAAAGCAGTCTGGCTGAAAGAGTATTGGTCCAGGAGCATATTGCTTACCCTCAAGTTATTCAGTGGTTCTCTGAAAAGCGTTTGCAATTAATAAACAATCAAGTTATTTTGAGCCAATGAAAGTACAAACATTCTACAATCAGATGAGTGCCTGCCAGTTTATTTTGCTGTTAGTGATGACTTTCACTGCCACACAGTCAGTGGCATTTGAGCTTGCCAATCAAACAAAATCAACTCAGGGAAAATTAAAACCTTTTGTCGCTACTTATCTCATCACTGCAATGGGACTTGAAGGCATCAATGTGACAAACTCTCTCAGTGTTGATCAATCCAACGATACAGGGCAAGCCTATCACTTTAAATCATATTCGATGCCCATTGGTTTACTGGCCTTTAAAAAAGATGAAACCCGTGATGAACAAAGTAAAGGTTTAATCAAAAATGGCAGAATTCAACCCCAAAATTACAACTATCTGCAAATTCGAAACAATAAGACTCGCCGCAATGTAGAGCTCAAATTTAACTGGGAGGCCCAAGAGGTCACAAACCATCATGTCCACAAAAACAGTAAGTGGAGCATGCCGGTTCCACATCACACCGTTGACAAACTTTCTTATCAACTGTCCTTGATGCTTAAACTGGCCAATAAGCCCGATAAACATTTCAGTATCCCTGTCGCCGATGGTGGCAAATTAAAACAATATCAATTTGAAATTATCGCTGAAGAACGTGTTTATACCTCTTTAGGCAGCTATAGAGCCCTTAAAATTCAACACAAACGCTACAAAAAGGACAAAACTATCACCCTCTGGTGTACTCCTGAACTGAATTACCTGCCCGTAAAAATAATTCAGGAAGAAACTGGAAAGCCCACCTTTATATCAACTTTAATCTCCTATCAGGAAGGTATGGAGAGAAACTAGTACATCATATTGTGGATCAAAACCAGTTTAAGCACTCAGGAGAAATACATTATGGCATTACCTTTTATAGCAGGCTTAATTACAGGCACTGCAGCAGTGATTATCTGGCAACGCTCTAAAGCAAAAGAATACTACGTCATCTCATATGAGACTGAAACAGATACATCATCAGTTCACACATCCGATTCAAACAACAAACAAACATCCGTTTCATCGGGAAATGAGAAATAATACAAATGGCTGATTCATATCTTATCGATACTGTCGATCACGTTCAAAAAATTAAGATTTTATAAAAATATTTTGGTAATACTCAACCCAGATGATAATCTACTTGCAAATAATAACGATTCGCAATAAAATAATAATTAATTGTTATTCATTTAAACCATAGAGTTAATAGGGTTCTTCCATGATTGACTACTTGCATCATGTGCCTGGCAGGCTGCGCATTCGTTCCAAAGTATTTCGCTTTGACACAATTTCCAGAAATATGGCAGTAAGAGAGCTTCGTGCAATGGAAGGTATAGGTTCAGTTCGACTCAACCAAAAAGCCTCTTGCATTACTGTTTGTTACGACATTGGATTGATTAACTCAAAGCAGATTATAGAGTTTCTGGAATCTTGTGAATGCATAAAAGCACCATCATCGGTAGTCAGACCAGTGATAAGAAAACAGACAAACAAAACGTCTGACTGGCGCATTGGAAAGGAAGTTGGAAAGATAGCTTTCAATATTCTGGTCAGTCGTGGTATCACTTCCTTGTTGGGGCGTGTTTAAATAGCCTTTTCCTGAGCACCGTAATGTTAGGACACAGATCTTGTACCAGGGGCATATATAGACACTAGATCTTTAAATCTTACCCCGAGGTTTAAATCCTGACAAATTATTTTCTTTCTGTGTACTGGTATCCAAACAATATGAAATTTAAATTCACGTCACGTATTCTTTAAGCTTAATTGTGCTTTCATTGTTTGTTTTCTTATCATTGAACTTTGAGTGGTTCGCAGATGAAGGTACTTACGATAAACCCCATATTTATCAAACTTTAATAGTCACCCCATCAGAGCTGAGGGACTACCTTCTGTTAATTTATCTTAAATTTTTCATGATTTTTATCTTCAAATAGCGGGTAGTCTGAAAGCACGGGTCAGGCAGAAATTATAGAGGCTTTTGAAGATTTTCTTTTCATTCCAATAAGTCCAATTAAACCCGATCCAAATAACCATAGTGCTACTGGTTCTGGAATTACACTGACTGATCTGACTGAGATATTATCTAAACCAATATATTGACTTCCGATTATACCTGTTAAGAATATAGTGGTTATTTCGGTATCCGCAGTAAACACCATTGAAAAACGCTCCCAATCTGATAATCCACCAACCAAGCTACTTGTAAAAATATTTGTTGATCCAGCAGCACTTGCTTCTATTGCGCTTGGCCTTCCCCACCTATTTGAACTTCCTAGATCAAAAGAAAGCTCATAGGATTGTCCTACATCAGTTGTAATACCTTGAGAAACACCACCAAATGGAGAGCCTGTTGAGAAATCTGTAAGATCAAGGAAAAAATCACCTTCATTTGCTGTTAAGAACCATGGGTTTGCTGGGCCAATCCAAGCGATTAGATCATTATTTACAGTCCATCCATCCATGGCAGTAGATCCAACGAAAAGGGTCATTGTATCGTTTGAGGATGGAACATATCCTCCTGACTCAAAGCTACCATTAGTGATTAGATTTGCACTTACAGATTGGCTTATCATAAATGCCAACGTAAGAAAAAGAGCTTTAGCGTATATGTGGCTAACATTCTTCATAATATATTACCTTTTTATTTGCCGCCTTATAATTTGCTCAGATTCCCATGAAGCGATTCTCCACAGAAGCTTTACAAGTAATTGACTAGTTTTCGTTTATTTACACCTTAGCAATGATTATTTCAATATTATTCTATAGATCTATAGAGGTTGCATTTTCTTTCTGGATAATACACATCTAAAGAGCAATATAAAGATTATTGATTAAATCACTGTGAGAAAAATAAATCCCTCAACATGTTTCAGGCGCAAAAAATTGAATTGTTATAAAAATATCTAGGGCACATCAGAAATGGAATAAGAATTTCCTTGAATGATAAAACCAAGGAAAATTATGCGGGATTAAAAAATTCCAAGCAAAAGTATAAGTCCATACAACTTCTAAGCTAGTTTTGAAGCCAGTCTAAGCTGTTAATGTAGAGATGTCAAATTGATAACGTTAAACTTGTACGACTAAACCTATAGCTGATCGCCTTAACGTGGGCAAACCGCTCATGTGACCAGCGGGAATATTTACCTGATCTTCTTACCAGCTTCCAAAGCTTCCATTAAGGCATCTCTGAGATCTGGCTGCTGCTCCAGATCAGTAACACCGAGATGGGATTTAGCGATTTTCTGTATACTGAGAAGATTCTTATGATAGAACCAATCATCACAAAAAGCCTGATAATCAAACTTTGACTCTATAAGGTGCTTTTTTGCTAAACCTGAAGGCTCAAGATAGACGGGTTCCCCTGCCTGCATAATTTCATAAGCATAGGAGTAAATGTCAATATCAATATCAGCTGCTAAACGAGGATAAATTGTCACTAATTCACTGCCTGCAACAAAATTATAACCCCGCGCCATCATAGCATCCAGATCAATCTTTACTGAAGGAGAAAAAGTTTCGCCTTTAAATGAAAAAGTAATGCTGACTGTAATTGAGTTGTTCATATTTTATGTTCTAGGAGTCACAACGCCTGTCTGGCCCTGATACTTACCATTTTTATCTTTATAGGAAATGTCACATTCTTCATCTGATTCAAAAAATAACATCTGAGCAACCCCTTCATTGGCATAAATTTTTGCAGGCAATGGTGTGGTATTGGAAAACTCCAATGTTACGTGACCTTCCCATTCAGGTTCTAATGGGGTGACGTTGACAATAATACCACAGCGGGCATAGGTTGATTTGCCAAGACAAATGGTAAGTACTTTTCTTGGAATACGAAAATACTCCACTGTTCTTGCTAAAGCAAAAGAATTCGGAGGAATAATGCAGACATCGGATTCAACATCCACAAAGCTATTGTCATCAAAATCTTTAGGATCAACAATGGCTGAGTTTATATTAGTGAAGATTTTGAATTCTCTTGAGCAACGGACATCATAACCATAGCTTGAGGTTCCATAAGACACAATTCTCTGGCCATTGGATTCTTTCACCTGCTTGTATTCAAAAGGTTCAATCATTCCCTCATTCTCAGCCATAGAACGTATCCAGTGATCGGATTTTATACTCATAATAGAATGCTCGTGTTATTGATATTTTGCTGCATATTATCCCTGTGATAAGCAAGAAAAACAAGCAAGCAACTGATTTATATCTCTCTATTTACGGATAGGCATTAACTGCTTAAAAATACTGTATTTTCAAGTAGATTAAATTGCTTTAATCTGAAAAAGATCTGTCATCACTATGGCGAATATCCTGTCCTTTGACCAGATAAACCAGATATTCACAAATATTGCAGGCATGATCCCCCACCCGTTCCAAAGCACGAATGGCCCATAAAACATCCAGTGAACTATTAATTGAACGTGGATCTTCCATCATATAGGTGATATGTTGACGCATAATCGCTTCATATTCATAATCAACATTCACATCATCTTTAATGATCTTCAAAGCCAGCTTTTCATCACCACGGGCATAGGCATCAAGGGCATCATGAAACATTTTCTGTACATGCTGAGCTAATTGATACACTTCGTGATAGTTATTTTTAGGCCGTGGATGCTTAGCAAGTTGAGAAGCAAACCGGGCCAGGCGCTCAGCCTGGTCACCGACTCGTTCAATGTCACTCACGGCTTTAATGACCGTAACGATTAAACGCAAATCACCCGCTGCAGGTTGGCGACGAGCCAGACATTGAGCACTTTCCTCATCAATCACTTTCTCAAGAGCATTAACCCGGCTGCCTGCTCTATAAACTTCATCAGCCAGTTTGGTATTGCCTTCAATCAAAGCAATTGATGCCTTTTCAAGTTGCTGTTCAACCAGACCACCCATGCTCAATAAATGATTTTTTATTTCTTCAAGCTCATCATTATATTGCTGAGAAATGTGTCTGCCTGCTCTAAAATTGTCCATACTTCTTCTTATCTCATTCCTTCAGGTTTATCCGTACCGGCCTGTAATATAATCTTCAGTCTGTTTTTCGCATGGATTGGTAAAAATGGTACGAGTATTTGAGAACTCAACCATTGCCCCCATGTGCATAAAAGCCGTATAGTCTGAAACCCGACCCGCCTGCTGCATATTGTGAGTGACAATAATAATGGTATAGGATTGCTTGAGTTCGTAAATCAACTCTTCGATTTTTAAAGTTGAAGTCGGATCAAGTGCCGATGCCGGCTCATCCAGCAATAAAATTTCCGGCTCAATAGCGATTGCTCTGGCAATCACAAGACGTTGCTGCTGCCCTCCAGACAGACCTAGAGCATTTTCATGTAACCTGTCTTTGACTTCATCCCACAGGGCTGCACTTCGTAATGACTTTTCAACCACTTCATCCAGAAACAAACGGTTTTTCAAGCCCTGCAGTCGTAATCCATAGGCAACATTTTCATAAATACTTTTCGGGAAAGGATTAGGTTGCTGAAAAACCATACCCACTTTACGCCGAAGATCCGCAACATTAACGGATTTATTATAAATATCCTGACCATCAATAATAATTTCACCCTGTACCTTACAATAGCTGATCAGATCATTCATGCGATTTAAACAACGCAATAAGGTCGATTTACCACAACCACTTGGACCAATAAAAGCAGTCACTTTATTTTTAGGAATTTGCAGGCTAATATCCTGCAAAGCCATCTTTCCATCATAGGTCAGGTTAAGATCGGCGATGGTAATCGCAACTTCTTGTTTATTAAAATTCATTCTTTAGTTTTCTTAAGCTGATTACTTCAGCCCCTAATGAGATTCAAGTTCTTTATATTTTTCTCTCATACGATTACGAATAATAATCGCCGTAAGATTCAATATAATTATAACTAATACAAGCAGTAATGCCGTTGCATAAACCAATGGTGTGGCTGCCTCAACATTAGGGCTCTGGAAACCAACATCATAGATGTGAAATCCCAGATGCATAAACTTTCTATCCAGATGCAAAAACGGGTAATCTCCATCCAGCGCCAGAGCCGGAGCCAGTTTAACCACACCGACCAGCATCAGGGGCGCAACTTCACCTGCAGCACGCGCAACGGCAAGAATCAATCCAGTCATCATTGCCGGACTGACCATGGGTAAAACCGTATGCCATAGGGTCTCAATTTTAGTCGCCCCAAGAGCAAGACTGCCTTCACGTATTGATAAAGGAATCCGGGAAAGACCTTCTTCCGTGGTCACAATCACCACCGGTAAAGTTAATAAAGCCAGGGTCATTGATGCCCATAATAATCCCGGTGTACCGAAAACAGGTGCAGGAGAAACTTCAGGATAGAACAAATCATCAATGGAACCACCAATAAAATAGACAAAAAACCCCAGACCAAAAACACCATAAACAATTGAAGGAACACCAGCAAGATTATTAACAGCAATACGAATAATTCTGACCATAACACCCTGATGGGCATACTCATGCAAATAAACAGCAGTTATAACACCTAGCGGCATAACCATAATGCTCATAAGAATAACCATTAAGACCGTGCCGAATATGGCCGGAAAAATTCCACCTTCCGTATTGGCTTCTCGGGGATCTTCACTGATAAAAAGTCCAATCCGATGAAAGTAGTACCCCAATTTTTCCAGAATACTCATAGAATTCGGCTTAATAACCTGTATGATATTTTCCATAGGGACTTCAATTATCTGACCCGATGCAATTTGTACCAAAATGGAATCAAATGACATCTTTTCATAAAGAGCCTGTACTTCAGTCTGATATTGGTTAAATTGTTGATTAAGTAACTGGCGCTCTTCTTCTATCTTTAATAAAGACGATGCCAGAGGATTAGTTCCAAGTTGTATTCTCTTTTCTTTCAAGCGAAGCTTTTCCAGACGACTATTAACCAGACCAATATCCTGTTTTAAAAGTTCGTTAACCTCTTTATATAATTGGCGAGTTTGTGTTAAACGTGACTGCATTTCCAGATAGAGGGCTTCTGTTTTGATGAGCAGCCCTTTATTTTTGATGTTAACTAAACGCCCATAGAGCTTACCCCATTCCCTACGCTCAATTGCCAGCAGATCCCCCGGGTAATGCTTACTGACTATATTCTGTTCCAGAACCCAGCGAAAATCCTGACCATAGACATCACGATTCCCCTGCTTCAATAATATGCGCCTGACCCACTCTTCTTGTGTCGATAACTGAATACCAGCCTCTCTGATTTGTTGTGCCAGAACGGTTTCTGTTTCTCGAATTTCCCCGATGATAATTGTTCTTTGCTCACCATCAATCAGCTCTGCTTCCATTAAATCTGCAGGCCAGAAATAGCCCAGGCCATTGTAGGCAATCAATGATAATAGACCAAAGACCATCATTAAACTCAAACTGACAGCCGCAGCATTAAGCCATACCCAGGGCTCACCTGAGTCGAACCAATTTTGAAGTTGAGTGACAGGTTTATTCATTACAATTGACTGTATTTTCTGCGCAGGTTCTGCCGAATGAGTTCCGCGACCGTATTAAACAAAAAAGTAAAAATAAAAAGAACTAGAGCAGCTAGAAATAATATTCGAAAATGACTACTGCCCACTTCGGATTCCGGAACCTCAACAGCAATATTGGCAGAGAATGTTCTCATCCCCTGAAGGAAACTGAAATCCATGATGGGTGTATTTCCAGTTGCCATTAAAACAATCATTGTCTCACCAATCGCACGTCCAAAACCAATCATTACGGCAGAAAAAATGGCTGGACTTGCCGTTAGAATGACCACACGAATCAATGTTTGCCATCGTGTCGCCCCCAATGCTAATGAGCCCAGCGTCAAATGTTTCGGCACATTAAAAACAGCGTCTTCAGCAATAGAAAAAATTGTAGGTATCACTGCAAATCCCATGGCGATCCCGATGACGATTGAATTTCTCTGATTGAAACCAAGTCCCAGTTCATTATTAAGCCAACTTTGCATATCACCATCAAAAATAATAGCTTCCATGGGCAATGAGAGAGCAAATGATGCCCAGGTCATGAACGATAGAAAAGGAATCAGTATAAAAGCTTCCCAACCGTCTGGTATCTTCTGACGTATTGTCTCTGGTAAAAAATACCATCCCCGAGCAAACAATAGAACAGAAACCGGTAAAACAAAAACCAGGCTGAACACGGCAGGTAAATTATCTTCAACCAGAGGTGCCAGCCATAATCCCGCCAGGAAACCTAAAATAACAGTGGGTAAGGCTTCCATTATTTCAATTGCAGGTTTGACCATACCCCTTGCGGCAGGCGTCATAAAATAAGCGGTATATACTGCGCCCATAATGGCCAGAGGAATAGCAAATAACATCGCATAAAAAGCTGCCTTGAAGGTACCAAATGCCAGGGGTGTCAGACTGAATTTGGGTTCAAAATCACTACTGGCCGATGATGACTGCCAAATAAATTCTGCCTGAGGGTAGCTTTCATACCAGACTTTATACCACATCGAATGCCAGGAAATCTCTGGATGTTCATTTGTCACTGACCAGAATGCTGCATTGTCCTGATCATCAAGTATCAATAAAAAATTGGCCCGAGGTGCAAGGGCCAGTTGTGATGCCTGAGAGGTTGAGACTTGTTGAATCAGCAGTGTTTTTTCAGCAGTGGTATGATATAGGCCAATTTTCCCCTGCTGATCCAGAGCTATAAATCCTTTACGCTGCATTTCAGGGACAATCTGGATAATTGCAGCCTGTTGATCATTAAATTCCCGTACAAACTTTAACTGATAGCCAATATTCTCAAGATTTACCGGGAACCACTGAGAAATTCGCCCACTTTTCTGGCCGACCAGAAGGGATATATCTCCCGTTAAAAAACTCATGTTGGTCACAGGGTTCGATTTTTCAGCTAAAACAACCTGCTGGATTAGTTTTACCACGTCCTTATTATTAAAAGAGTTTTTTTCAACCAGGGGGCTCCCAATAGAAAAGAAGTCCAGCAGACTACGTCCGACATTATCCTGATAAAGGATAAAAAAACGTCGTTGGTCCTTACTTAACAGGAGTTGCTGAATAACATAGCCTGTTTGATGATGCTTCAGAGGGATTTCAAAATCAATTCGCTTTGACGGTATTTCATTACTAAATAAAGAATTATCATTCACAAAACGACTTATCAATAAATGCTTATCCTCGGTAAGAGCAATAATGGTTGCTTCAGCATTATTTTGTTCAAAGGCAATTTTTACAAGAGCTTGTCCAGAGGGGGCAATACTTAGAGGCGTTTCTCCCATGGGGAAGGTGAGTCCGGGGGTGATTAATCGTTTGCTATCATCAGGAAAAGAAATCAGATATTCATGTCTGGCAACAATTAAAGAACCATTACTTAGTCCATAAGCAAATCCGCCACTCTCAGCATCAGAGGCATAAAAACTACTGATTTGCTCCTCTGGTGGAATACTGATTTGAAATTTTTTCTTTAACCGGCCGGTATGAGTATCAAAAAATAAAATCTGACCTGAATCATCAGATTTTGCTGCAATTTCACCCTGTTCTTCGACCGCATAGTGACTGTTTACAGAAGCTTGATGGGAAGCAATTGAATATTCAGAAATTTTTTTAATTTCAGCACCCTGAAGTAAAGGAGCTGTTTCATAAATAAGGTAGAAAAAAATCAATACAATTGCAACAATGACTAAGCTACCACCCAGACTGATACTGTATCGAGCCAGTCTATCCTTGAGAACTCTGATTTTCCAATGGCGAATTCCCTCAAAGTCTTCTTCTTTGAGCAAAATACCCATGTCAGATTGTATTTTTGTCGGCGTTTGCTTCATGTAACAAAGTAATCATTTTATGAGAACATAATGTAATAGATGGTTTTGTAGAATGAGATACTGCCTATTCTACCTTATCCTGTATTATATTGTGCTTATATGACAACTCTGTGACAACAGTGACGACTATGTGACAACACAGACGACATTTGACAAAATACATGTTGGTAGGAGAACATTAAGCAAAACAGTAATGCTTAATGTTCTCTAAATTTTAGGTTTGAGCACAAAGAAGTGATTTGTTCCCTTCCCCGCTCATTGCCATGTTCTCGAGTGCCTCCATGACATGAAGACTAGCTTGTTCCATCTTTTCCAGAGAATTTAATGCCTGACTAATGTCATTATTGTGAAAATGATTGAGCGCATCAATGCCAGCCTGATGCACGACTAAATGTGGCTGCTCTACTTCTCGATAACCGGGCAGTTGAGAGAAACATAGACTCCCATCCCCCTCATAGTACCATTTACCCAGTCGGCATTGTGTGTGATCAGAAAAATCTACAACAGTTTTACTGCTCATCTTCATAAAAACTTTATAAATTTCAAATTTGTAAACCAAATGATCGAGCTTAGCCAGTTCAGAAAAGCTTCTCAGAGCTGATGCTGAAATGGTACCTTCCATCTGTTGTGATAAATCAAGAAGGCTATGCATGCTGGAAACGGCGTTATCACCATTCATACCAAAACTTTCAGATTCTTCCGCTACAGTTTCCATCTGCTTTCGGGCGGTCTCAGTATCCGATTGAATAACGCTGACCAGTGATGAGATTTCATTGGTTGCGATACTGGCTCTTTCAGCAAGGGAACGAACTTCATCAGCAACAACCGCAAAACCTCGACCCTGTTCTCCTGCCCGTGCGGCTTCAATCGCGGCATTAAGAGCTAATCATAGGTAGGTACTTAAGAGAAAAATCTATATTTTTCATGTAAATACCACTGATTTTATTATTACATTTGAGCATAAAATGCGGGCTCCAATGCATA
>JADGEM010000004.1 GCA_016744375.1 Gammaproteobacteria bacterium | reverse complement strand
TCAGTTTTTTGAAACTTAAAAAGACTGATGACAATCCTGTATAGAATTTTTTAGGCTGAATCACAAAAAAATGCTATTTACGGATGGGCACTAATTAAAGTTGTAAGCAGTTCTATGAGGTACAAAATGATTATAAAAAAACGTCTTCTATTTTCAGGTCTTATTTTGACAATATTATCCGGTTGTGCGGCTCAACGCCTGGAACATGATCCGAAATATGCGCCTGTAAGACCACAGGCGGTGATTACCCAGCCTAAAAACTCAGGATCAATTTACTTAAATAGTAATAATATTAATCTATTTGAAACTGTAAAGGCGCATCGAGTGGGTGATATTCTAACTGTCGTGTTTGATGAAAAAACCACAGGTAAAAAAGAAACAAAAACAGAAGATAAAAAAGGCATGACGGTCGGATTGTCAAATCCTACGGTCTTTGGTAAAGCGGTTCAAACAGATGCCATTACTGGTAATGCCACATCAGATGCCGGGTTTGGTCTGGCCAATGAACTGCTCAGAGCTCTCAATACCAGTATCTCATCGAATAATGATTTTAAATCCAAAGGTAAAAGTGAGCAAAAAAATAGTCTGACAGGCAATATCGGCGTGACTGTTGTCGAAGTGTTATCAAATGGTAACCTGAGAGTTCAGGGGGAAAAACTGGTCACCATTAACCAGGGTGATGAGTACATTCAGCTATCAGGTATTATCCGGGGTCGAGATGTAGACCTGGATAATAAAATATCTTCTTCAAAAGTGGCTAATGCACAGATTGTTTATAGTGGTGTTGGTTTGACCCATGATTCAAATTCAGCCGGCTGGGGCAGCCGCTTCTTCCTGAGTGATGTCTGGCCGTTTTAAAAACGTCTATAGTCTTTTGTCAAAAGAATAAACCAATGCTTATGATCTCGCTTTTGACAACAGACTATTGACAATCGACAACCGATTTTCTTTCCCTCACTTTCTGGCTCACTTCTTGCAGTTCTTAATATAGAATTATTTATTCGTGGTTTTTTTGACTTTCTTTGAGAGTACAGGACGGTAAGTTATGAAGCGATATATGCTTTTTTCTTTTCTTATAATGGGCTTGATTTCGAGTACAGTTGTTGCTGAGCGCATTAAAGATATTGCTACAGTGGCAGGTATCCGAGGTAATCATTTGGTGGGATATGGTCTGGTGGTTGGTCTGGATGGCTCAGGTGATTCCAGCGCATCATTCACTGATGATAGTATGCGAAATATGTTGGAGCAATTAGGGATCACTCTGCCGCCGGGGGCTAATCTGCCCATAAAAAATGTTGCAGCAGTGTCACTGAGTGCGGAGTTGCCGCCTTTTACCAAGCCCGGTCAAAAAATTGACGTTAATGTCTCATCCATTGGTAATTCAAAAAACTTGCGGGGTGGAACCTTATTAATGGCGCCGCTAAAAGGAGCTGATGGTCAGATATATGCCGTTGCTCAAGGTAATTTAGTTGTTTTGGGGCTCAATGCTTCGGGTGATGATGGGTCATCGGTTACGGTTAATATTCCAACTGGCGGGCGCATTCCTAACGGTGCAACGGTTGAGCGTGAAGTACTGACATCATTTATTGGTGGTAATTCCATTACTTTAAATCTGCATCGCCCTGATTTCACTACGGCTCATCGTTTAGCTGAAACCATTAATGAAACCATGGGACTTGGCACAGCACAGGCAGTTGATGCTTCTTCTGTCAAAGTCAGTGCGCCTAAGGAATTATCACAAAAAGTTTCTTATCTTTCCATGCTGGAAAATCTGACCTTTCTTCCGGGTGCTGCGGCAGCAAAAATTGTTGTTAATGCACGCACAGGGACTGTGGTAATTGGACAGAATGTCATTGTTCAGCCTGCGGTTGTTTCTCATGGCAATTTAATTGTGACAATCACAAATGATCCGTTAATTAGTCAGCCTCCTGCCTTTTCAAGAGGTGATACGGTGGTTGTTCCTAAGACGGATGTTGATGTAGCGGTTAATAATAAAGGGGCTTTTCTATTCAATCTTGGTGTGACTCTGGATGAAGTGGTCAGGGCAATTAATAATATTGGTGCCAGTCCTGCAGAGTTAGTGGCAATACTGGAAGCTTTGAAAGCGGCAGGATCTTTAAATGCGGAGCTGATTATCATATAGGTCATAAGTTATGAGTGTAAATACAAAAACAGATATTTATACGGATTTAAACAGTCTGAAAAATTTAAAATCCTCGGCAAGAAAAGACTCAAACAGTGCCTTGCCAGAAGCTGCCCGGCAATTTGAAGCCGTAATGATCAGTATGATGATTAAGAATTTGCGGAAATCCGGCATGGAAGATCCCATTTTTAAGAGTCAGGCTATGGACAGCTATCGTGATATGTATGATCAGCAGTTAGGTCTGGAGTTATCAAAAGGGGAGGGCATTGGCTTTGCTAAAGCAATTGTTGAACAAATGCAATATCAACAGGGTAAAATTAAGCCTCCGTCTTCGGAAGAAGGGGGATTGCAACTGCCGGAGCGACGAAATTTCTCCTATCAGCGTGCTTCTGAACAGGCTTTTCGTGTAAAGAATCCGTCAACATCGGTTAATCCTGTACAAACCACAAAGAACCTTTCTGCCCAGTTTGAATCCCCGCAACATTTTGTGGAAAAATTATGGCCTCTGGCTGAAAAAGCAGCCCAAAAGCTGGATGTATCAGCAGAAATAATCCTGTCTCAATCTGCTTTGGAAACGGGATGGGGTCAACATATTATTTCGGATGGGCCTAGAAGCAGTTATAACCTTTTCAATATTAAAGCTAATAATAACTGGTCTGGTGAGCAGGTGGAAAAAAATTCTGCTGAGTTTTCAGATAGCATAAAAGATTCAGGCCGGCAGATAGTACAACAGAAAAGCCACTTTAGAGTTTATGATTCTTTTGCACAAAGTTTTGATGATTATGTTGATTTTATCAAAAATAGCCCTCGATATCAGACCTATTTGAACAAACTTGATGATAAAACTGGTAAAGCGGAACAATCCTTGCATGATGAACGTTATATAAAAGGAATACACAAGGCCGGTTATGCTACGGATCCGGCTTATTCAGATAAGGTTTTGAGAGTGTTGAAAAGTGACACCATTCAAAACCAGTTAATTAACCAGGTTCATCAAGGTCAGGCTCATCAAAACCAGAGTCACAATTTGACCAGACTGGCATCAAAATAACAAGTTTGCGGACGCTAATAGAGAGCAAACAGGAGAAACATTATGGCAAGTATTTTTGGTATTGGGACATCAGGGCTATTGGCTGCTCAAAGGCAGCTTGCTACAGCCAGCCATAATATTTCTAATGTTAATACTGAAGGTTATACACGTCAAAGAGCAGAACAGGAAGCTCGCAGACCACAATTCTCCGGCTCGGGGTATATTGGTTCGGGGGTGAGTGTACAGACAACTGTGCGTCTGGCTAATGACTTTCTTGAAGAACAAATCCGAAATGCCAATAGTCAGTTTGGAAAATTTGATGCCTTTCATGCGCTGTCAACTCAGATTGATAATATTCTTGCAAACCCTGATTCAGGCTTGACACCTACTCTGGAGAGCTTTTTTAGTGCTTTGCAGGAAGCGAATGATAATCCATCATCAACACCTGCACGACAGGTGTTGATTACTGAAGCCAATACTCTGACCAGTCGATTTGAATTATTAGATGATCGTTTCATCGATTTAAATAATCAGGTCAATCAACAGCTGAGTGATTTGTCTCAGGATATTACGGATGCTGCCCGTTCGATTGCCCGATTGAATGTTGATATTATTCAAAAAATTGGTGCCGGGCAGGGCAATATGCCCAATGATCTGATCGATCAACGGGAAGTGTTGATTAAAAAAATTGCTGATAATATTGATGTCAGTGTTGTGATGCAGGATGATGGCGCGGCGAATATATTTATTGGTTCCGGACAGTCTCTAGTGGTGGGTGGTACATCTGCCATTTTATCAACACAGGCAAACCGTTTTAATACAGAAGATCTGGATGTTATGTTAACCCAGGGTGCAGGCAGTGTGAATATCACCAGTTCTGTATCCGGTGGAGAATTGCAGGGTGTTCTTGACTTTAAAAAGGATGTGCTTGAGCCGGGACGCCGCTCTTTAGGCCGTATTGCGGTTGCACTGACAGAAGAAATGAATCACCAGCATCACCTTGGGATGACACTTCAGGATAGCGGCTCTGGTTTTAACCTGGGCGGTAATTTTTTTACCAGCCTGACCAGTTCTCCTCAAGTCCTGCCAGGGCAAGCCACCTCAACCGGTACTTATACTTCTACGATTACAGATAGCAAACTGCTGACAACCAGTGATTATCGCCTCGAAGTCACTGCAGGTGCGCCAAATACTTATACATTGATACAGCTAAATAATCCAACCCCGCCAATGGTGACTGGTGGTACTTTGGCGGCAGTACAGGCTGCAGCACAGGCAGAAGGCTTTGATATTGGAGAAAGTGTTGCTGCAACTGCCAATGAAACATTTCTTATCAGACCCACCTATGCCGCCTCAGCAGGAATTGGTGTAGAGGTTAATAATGTTCTGGACATTGCTCTTGCAGGTCCTGTTATTTCTGGTGCGGTAACGAATGCTGATGGCAGCGCCAGGAATTCTGGAACAGGCTCAATCAGCCTGCCTGTCGTAGCGACATCAGTATCGACTGGTACCCTGACTGATTTGCCTATGGCTGCACCAATAACACTGGATTTTGAAGCCAGCACACCAAATGAATTTGATATTAATTTACCAGCGACAGCAACTGTTAGTTATATTGATGCAGCCGGAAATCCACAAAGTATTGCGGCACCGGTCACTGCTTTACCGTATGATCCTGCCACTGATTCCGGCGGTATTACTTATACAGTAAATTATGCCAGTGGTGATACAGTCACATTTACAGTTCAGGGGGTTCCCAATGCCAATGATCAGTTTGAATTAAAAGAAAATACGGCGCCTTTTAATGATAATAGAAATGGTTTAATCATGGCTGCTCTGCAGACTAAAAAAACTTTAGAAAATAGCTCAACTGATTTCCAGGCTGGTTATAGCATTATTGTTTCTGATGTCGGTACCAAGACGCATTCTGCAGAAATTGATTTAAGAGCTCAACAGACATTAAGTGAGCAGGCAAAGGCTGAAAGAGCCAGTTATTCTGGGGTCAATCTCGATGAGGAAGCCGCTGATTTATTAAAGTTTCAGCAGTCCTATCAGGCATCGGCGCGGGTGATTTCAATTGCGGATCAAATGTTTCAAACACTTATAAGTGCAGTGGGTTAAAAATATGAACAGCAACATGCGAGGTAATCAATAATGCGTATTGCAACAAGTACCGCTTATTCTCAGGGTGTGACTGCCATGAACACCCAGAATTTCAATCTGAATAAAACTATGCTGCAGCTATCAACAGGAAAAAGGATTGTGACTCCTGCGGATGATCCTGCTGGTGCAGCTAAGGTACTGGGCTTGAATCAGGCTAAATCAAGAACTGAACAGTTTCAGGATAACATTGATATTCTGAAAAGTTCTTTACAGGTTGAAGAAACGGCATTAAATGGTGTTGTTGATATTTTACAGAGAGTCAGGGAATTAACCATTCAGGCAAATAATGATACCTATGATGCCACTCAGCGTGCAGCAATTGGTCTGGAAATACAGGAACATTTTGAAGCCATTACTGCTTTTGCAAATACTACCAATGGCAATGGTGGGTTTTTATTTGGCGGTTATAATAATCGGGATGTTCCTTTTGAAAATGTAGCAGGAGTGGTTAACTATAAAGGAGATCAGGGAGAACAGCTGCTTCAGATCAGTGCCACTCGCCAAGTTGCCAGTGGTAACAATGGCTTTGATACCTTTATGAATGTTAGGGGCACAGATAATGGCAATACGACAATTACCCCGGTTATAAACAGACCACCAATGAGTGTTTTTGCCGTTGTAAAAGAGTTGGAAGTTGCTCTGAGCACGAATGCCGGTGTAACACCGCCAAGCTCTGCTCAGGAAACATTTCATCAGACTATGTCTCGTGCGATTGGAAATATTGATGCGGCATTGGGTCAGATAGCAAATGTCCAGTCAGGTATTGGAGCACGCATGAATGCCGTGGAAAGTCAGGAAAATGTCAATGAAGATTATTTAGTTCAGGTTGCCTCGACACTTTCTGATACTCAGGACCTGGATTATACTGAGGCAATTAGTCGTCTTGAACAGCAGCAGATAGGGCTGCAGGCAGCTCAGCAAACCTTTACTAAAATTCAGGGACTTTCACTGTTTAATTTTATATAATCCAATATCTTCAGAAAGCATCCCTATCCCTGGAACGTTAACGAATAATGAAAATAATAAAAATAGCTGATACGGAAATTGGTGATGGCTGTACCCCCTTCATTGTCGCAGAGCTTTCTGGAAACCATCAGCAGGATTATGCACTGGCAGAAAAAATGATTGAAGCAGCTGCTGCTGCGGGTGCTCATGCGATTAAGCTTCAAACCTATACGCCTGAGACAATGACTCTTAATCTTCAGAATGATGACTTTCTTGTTGATGATGAAAACAGCTTATGGCAGGGTGAAAATCTTTATGGACTGTATGCTAAGGCCTCAACCCCGTGGGAATGGCATAAACCACTTTTTGATAAAGCAAAATCATTAGGTCTGATTGCTTTTAGTTCCCCGTTTGATGCCAGTGCGGTTGATTTTCTTGAAACCCTGGATGTCCCTTGTTATAAAATTGCTTCATTTGAAAACAATGATTTGCCGCTGATAAAGAAAACAGCTCAAACGGGTAAGCCCATTATTATCTCAACCGGTATGGCTTCTGAAATTGAAATTGAAGAGTTGATTAGCACAATTCGTGACACCGGAAACAACCAGATTCTATTACTCAAATGTACCAGTAATTATCCCGCCGATGCTTCAGACAGTAATTTAGCAACGATTGCTCATATGAAAAAAACATATCACTGTCCTGTTGGTCTTTCTGATCACTCTGATGGCATTACGGTTTCACTTGCTGCTGTTGCACTAGGTGCCTGTCTGGTTGAAAAGCATTTTGTTCTTGACCGACAGGCCGGGGGGATTGATGCAGAGTTTTCACTTGAGCCGGAAGAATTGGGTGATTTGGTGTCAGAATCAATAAAAATTAATGCGGCATTGGGTCATATTCAATATGGCGGTTCAGAGAATGAGCAAAAATCAAAAAAATACCGCCGCTCAATTTATTGCTGCAAGGGTATTGCAAAAGGTGATGTTTTTACTGAAGACAATATCCGGGTGATTAGACCTGGCTTTGGCTTGTCTCCCAGGTATTATGTATCCCTCTTAGGAAAAATAGCCACGAATGATCTCCAGCCGGGTACTGCTATTTGCTGGGATCATATTGAAGAAAAAGAGTGATTTCTTATAGAGCGCTGTTTCGTCTGGATTCTGGCGGGAAATATGGTTTGGGACATGTTATGCGTTCGAAAGCCCTGGCTGATGCTTTGTTTGATTGCTCAATAGAATGCACGTTTGCTGCAATAAGTATCCACTCAGAAAATGCCGTTACGCCACACAAACTTGAGATAATCCGCTCTGAAGACGATTTCTCATTAATGGCTCAATACTATGATGTCATCATTATTGATCATTATGACTATACAACGGAGTTATTTCTTGAGTTGTCCAAACTGACCCATTCACTTTTAGTGGTTCTGGATGATGAATGCAATCGTGGTCAGCTCTATGCAGATTTAGTGATTAACCCAGTGAAAAGTACGTCTTCTTTACCTTATAAAGAAGCGACCCCCAGTGCAAAATTATTACTGGGTCCACAATATATTTTATTGAGATCTTTATTTAAGGATTTGAATAGACACTATTTGAAACCCTCTTTTTATAATGAACGAAAGTTGCTTGTCATTACGTTTGGCGGATCTGATGTCACAGAACTCACACTGCCCGTGCTGAATTTAATTAATAATACATCATTGGTTAATCTTGATGTGGTTGTGGTCACGGGCAGTGGCTGTAAAAATACTGCTAAAGTGGCTGAATCTTGTCAGAAAATGGGTTTTGAACATCAGCATAATGTTAAAAATATGGCCGTTTTGTTTTCCAGGGCAAGACTTGCCATTTCAGCTGCTGGCTCAACAGTATTTGAGCTTGCGTATTGTGGTGTGCCTTCTGTCTTTGCTGTGGTTGCAGATAACCAGTTTTTATCTGTAAAAGAACAATGTCAATATGGCTGGTGCCGGGTAGTTGACTGTAAAGATCAACGCAACAACCCAAAGAGTGCTGTTGAACTGGTTACACTGGCGGAACATATGCTCAGTTCCAGCTCGCTTGAGAAATTAAGTCAGACCGCTCAGACTTTAATTGATGGCAAAGGGGCTCAACGAATTGCCTCATCAATTTATCATGAAGTCAGTGTGAAGTGAAAAATAATGGGGCCTTAAATTGATAATAGACTACCGGCAATATGGCGAATCCCATCATCTTTCGTAAAATAATAAACCACTAGAACTTTTCCATCAGGCATCTCAACGGCCCAGGGATAACCGACATCACCACACAAACCATCATCACGGATAATGATTTCATCACCGATAAAATTCTCGGCAGAAGCGTCCATTAAACAAGCTCGGATACCATAAGGTTCATGACGGTAACCATAGCAGAGAAAAATTCTGCCATCTGATAATCTTAATGGATGAGTTGGATGACCCGTGATTTTTTTTTCTTGCCAGTCTTCCCAGGTACGGCCAAGATCATTAGAGACAGCTGTGACTAAATGATCATTGCCACTGGTATTACGCATAAAAGCCATAATCCGTTCACCATCAAGATGGAGTAAGGATGGCTCATTTAAATTGAGTTTTTGTTGATGATCTTTTGCAATCATTGAGTAATATGACCAGGATTTTCCCATATCGTTTGAACAATATAAATGAGAGCTGTCAACATTATCACCTGCTAATCGGGTATATACCGGCAATAAAATTTTATGACCAACTTCAATAGCCTGCCCCCGAACAGAACCACTGTGAGCAATCTGTTTATCTGGTATAGTTTCGTTAGTACCTGGTAAATCAGGTAAATAATTGTGATTTGTCCAGGTTTTTCCAAGATCCTGAGAAAGTCGGGTAAAACCACCCCATAAGAGATAAAAACATCCGGTCGTTTCCGGCTGTCCATAAAGAAAAACACCTCTCTTTTGTAGTGGTTTACGCAATCTGGAATGAATGGGATACCAGGAAAAAGAAGACAGTAAGATTTGCTTATTAGATAAAACTAATAAACAGGCGTCCTGATCTGCAGCTTCTGGATTAATGGGTAAAGCTTCAGCGTCAGAAAGTGGGTTCAGATTCAGATCAAAAAACATTTTTGTCAGTTGAGATCGGCTATCAACATGATCAACCTGATGTTTTATAAGGATGGATTCTTCATCATCACCATCCAACAACCATCGACTGTCCCTTGCACGGCGAAACATTAAAAGTAATTGCTTGCTGTTTGATGATGCTTTGTCTAATAAAACAATACTGGGGAAAGATGAAAAATAACGTTCATTTTTATATAAAATAAAATGATTAATTTTTTTTAGCATAAACTTTCTAAATAAGTTATTGATAATATAAAGTTTTTTACTTATGGAAATAATGCTAAGTATATGCTATTTTTAGTCATAACAACAATTTAAACTATAACACTTGGAATATACGTGTTTAATAATAAATCAATTCTTATTACTGGAGGAACCGGTTCTTTTGGTAAAAAATTCATTAAAGCTATTCTTAAGAATTATGCCCCCCGACGGATTATTGTTTTCTCCCGAGATGAATTAAAACAATTTGAAATGCAGCAGGATTTTACTCATCAATCCCTGCGTTTTTTTATTGGTGATGTCCGGGACAGAGAGCGTCTTGTTCAGGCGATGAGAGGGGTTGATTTTGTTATACATGCAGCTGCTCTTAAACAGGTACCTGCTGCAGAGTACAATCCAATGGAATGTATTAAAACCAATATTTATGGTGCAGAAAATGTTATTCAGGCGGCATTAGAAAATAATGTTGGCAAAGTCATTGCTCTATCCACTGATAAAGCTGCAAATCCGATCAATCTCTATGGTGCAACAAAACTGGCTTCAGATAAACTTTTTGTGGCCGCTAATAATATTGCCAGCGGTCATGAAACGGCTTTTTCTGTGGTTCGATATGGCAATGTGGTTGGGTCTCGTGGTTCAGTGGTGCCATTTTTTAAGAAACTAATTGATGAAGGTGCTACCAGTCTTCCTATTACGGATGAAAGAATGACACGTTTCTGGATTACTTTGGATGAAGGTGTTGAATTTGTTATTAAAAATTTTATGCGAATGCAAGGAGGGGAAATTTTTGTTCCAAAAATACCTTCTGTGCTGATAACTGATTTGGCAAAATCAATGACAAAACTACCATTTGATATAATAGGTATACGTCCCGGAGAAAAGCTGCATGAAATTATGTGTCCCGTTGATGACTCACATTTAACTTATGAATTCTCAGAGCATTTTGTGATCAAACCTTCTATTATTTTTTACAGCAGAGAAAATGATTTCTCAAAGAATGCTTTAGGAGAAACAGGAAAGCTAGTCTCTGAAGGTTTTCAATACAGCTCAGATAATAATCATTTTTTATCAATTAAAGAAATACAAGAATATGATAAATTTGCTGAACTTTAATGGCTAACGTTTATATATGAGTATGATTCCATACGCTAAGCAATCAATTTCTGAACAGGATATCGAAGCAGTCAACGAAGTTCTGCGTTCTGATTTTATTACTCAGGGGCCAGTTATTTCTCAGTTTGAAGAGGCTGTTGCTAAATATTGTGGTGCTAAATTTGCTATTGCTGTGAGTCATGGAACGGCGGCATTACATCTTGCCTGCCTGGCACTTGAAGTCAGAGTGGGAGATATTGTCTGGACCTCTCCTAATTCCTTTGTTGCTTCTGCTAATTGTGCAATATACTGCAATGCAGAGGTCGATTTTATTGATATTGATCCGGATACGTATAATATTTGTATTGATTCATTAACATTGAAACTTCAGCAAGCTGAAAAAGATAATCGTATACCAAAAGTCATTATTCCTGTTCACTTTTCAGGTCAGCCTTGTGACATGAAAGCACTTAAGTCACTATCAAAAAAATATGGTTTTTTAATTATTGAAGATGCTGCTCATGCTCTGGGTGCGGAATACACCGATCAAAAAGTGGGCTCCTGCGCTTATTCGGAGCTGACTATTTTTAGTTTTCATCCGGCTAAAATGATCACCAGTGGTGAAGGTGGAATGATTATGACAAATAATCCACAACTGGCCGATAAAATAAAGCGTTTAAGTACACATGGGATCACCCGGGAAACAGGTTTAATGACTGAAGAATCTCACGGTGGCTGGTACTATCAGCAGTTAGATTTAGGATACAATTATCGTATTACTGATATCCAGGCTGCATTGGGATTATCACAATTACGGTGTCTGGATGAATTCATCAGTAAACGAAAAAAATTGGCTGAAAGATACAATCATCAATTGCAGTCATTGCCTCTAACCATGCCCTGGCAAAACCCGGAAGCACAGTCTTCCTGGCACCTCTATGTCATTCGATTAAATTTAAAACAATTAAAAATCGATAGAAAAAGTGTCTTTGAACAATTACGTCAGGCAGGTATCGGTGTGCATGTGCATTATATTCCTATCCATACACAACCTTTTTACCAAGAACGGGGTTTCAGACAAGGTGATTTCCCTGAAAGTGAATCCTATTATCAAGAAGCACTCACATTACCTTTATTTACGGATTTAACGGAAGAACAAGTTGATTTTATTTCTCATAAAATAAGTGATATTTTATTGAGCAACTTGAACCCACGGTTCCTCTAGAACGATGTCAGTCTTTATCATTATTCAGGCAAGAATGACAAGTACAAGGTTGCCTGGAAAAATTATGCTGCCGCTTTGTGGTAAAACCGTTTTGGAAGTCATGTTGGAGCGACTCTCCTCATTCAAAAAAAATATCATTATTGCGACAACAAATGATGGTACTCAAAAGCCGATTGTTGAGCTTTGCCAGCAACTAGATATAAATTTCTTCGAAGGTGATATGGATAATGTTTTATCCCGATATTATCAGGCTGCCTTATCGTATCAGCTAAAGAATGATGACATTATTGTTCGCTGCACCAGCGATTGCCCTTTAATTGATTCGGATGTGATCCAATTAGCGGTATCATATTATGAAGAGTATGGCTATGACTATGTTATTGCAAATTCTAGCACGGGTTTTCCAAGAGGACTGGATGTTGAAGTGTTTAACTTTGCCCTACTTGAAGAAGCATCCTCAAATGCAACACAAGACTATGAAAAAGAACATGTGACTCCGTATATTTATAAATCGAATCCGAATAAATTTAAAATAGGTCAGTTAAAAAGTATTAAGGATGCATCTAAATATCGAATTACACTTGATGAACTGGCGGACTATCGGGTAATTCAGGAAATTTATAAACAATTTTCCTGTAAAACAAGATTTAAATATGATGAATTGGTTTCAATGCTGGATAAAAATCCCTACATTTATGACATCAATAAAGCAATTGAACAAAAAAAATTAAAGACTTAGATGGCTTTTATTCTTTAAAAATTATGCTCAGAAAGATACACAAAAACGAACTTGAAATAATACGAAGCTGGAGAAATTCTCCAGATGTTCGCAAGAACATGTTTACGGATCATTTAATCACTGCAGATGAGCACCTGGTCTGGTGGCAAAGTTTAAACAGTAATAATTCTCAACAATGTTTGATGTTTGTTCGAGATGGTATTGCTGCGGGCGTTGTAAATTTTTTTGATATTGATAAAGACAATCATACATGCCATTGGGGGTTTTATCTTTCTAATGATTTTAATTATGCTAAAAATGCGTTTCAGAACTGGCAATTACTGGAACAAGAGGCAATTCAATATGCCTTTAATGAATTGAATTGTCAGAAGCTCTATTGTGAAACCTTTCGATTTAATCAGCCGGTTTTAGAAATGCACAAACGTTTTGGATTTGTTGAAACCGCTATTGAACAACGTAAAAAAGGTGATGTTATTGAAGAGGTTGTGATTACTGTTTTAAATTCAGAAGACGTTGTACAAGAAAATAAGTCACCCTCTATTCGTTTTCAATCTTGTTGCATGCTGATGGGAAGCTCTAACCTTGATTTTATTAAAAATGCGTTTCAGAGCAGTGCTAAACATTACTCTATTGACCTTCAGATAGCAGATATTCCTTATGGACAGTATCAAATAGCGGCTAATGATCCATCCAGCCCTATTTATACCTCATATGCTGCTGAAATGAAAAATAATTCAGCAATCAATGGTTATGTTATTTTTCTTGAACGTATTGAAGATTTTTTACCTCTTAATTCAATTCTTTCTTGTCAGATTCTAGATGAGTTGATAAGCCGATGGCAAGAATATCTCAATTTTATCAGGCATTTCCGGTCAAAAGTTTCAGGTGTTTTTATTATTGCCAATGCAGCCAGTGTCAGTCACTGGATAACAAGCTCCGATCCAACTAATGATGAAAGAAAAAAAATTGCCCTTGCATTAAATAAAATGCGTCAAGAACTGGAAACACTTTGTGGGGAGTTACATGATAGCCATATCCTTGATATGGATGGGTTGATTAAGGATACAGGACGTTTGTCTGCCCATCCGGGTAAATACTGGTACCTGGCACGAGCACCATTTTCATCGATATTGAATGACTATCTGAGCGAAAAAATAATTGCTTTAATGATGGCAATTGAAGCTCAAAATGCCCGAGTGATTGTCCTTGATCTGGATGATACACTTTGGTCTGGTGTTATTGGTGATGATGGTATGGAAGGTATTGCGGTTGATGGTGATTATCCTGCTAATGTTTTTCAGAATATACAGGCAATTATGCTCAACTACCGACAAAGAGGCCTTTTATTAGCTCTTTGCAGCAAAAATAATGAGCAAACAGCGTTAGAGGTCTTTAAGAGACATCCTGGAATGCTTTTATCTCTGGATGATTTAACTGCCTGGCGTATAAACTGGAACCCTAAATCAGATAACCTGATTGAACTATCTGAAGAGCTTGGCCTGCCATTATCTTCATTTTGTATGATTGATGACAACCCTGTTGAACGGGAGGCGATCAGGCACCGACTGCCTGAAGTCTTTGTTCCTGAATTACCGGAAGAAATCAGTGAATGGCCGGAAATAATTAAAAGATTACCGGAATTGGCCGATATAGGAATCAGTGACGAAGATACTAAAAGAGCGCAGCAGTATAAAATTCGGGCAAAAATTAATAAAGTGCATCTGAGTGATGATTCCAGAACTGATTTTTTAGATAAACTGGATATGAGTCTATCTTTTGAATTATTGAGTGATTTGAATCAACAGCGCGTTTTGCAGTTAATTAATAAAACCAGTCAGTTTAACACAACAAGCAGACGTTATAAGAAAGCACAATTTGAATTGTTTAATAAAACAGGATTTTGCTATGCAATACGTTTAACTGATCGCCTTGGAAGTGATGAAATTATTGGTGTCTTAATGTTTACTATTGAGTCTTCTGCATCAATAATAATTGATACATTCTTATTGTCATGTCGAGTACTGGGACGTGATATTGAGAGAGCTGCTCTGGCATGGCTGTATCACTACGCAAAAGAAAGAGGACTATCAATAATCAGAGGTGAAATTATACCCACTGAACGAAATACACCGGTGCGGGATCTTTATTCTAAACTGGGGTTTCAACAGCGTGAAGAGTACTGCTATGAAATGAACATAATTGATAAAAGTATTCCTATACCAGGATGGATTACTCTAAAAAATAATCAGGATTTAGTAGACAATGATTAATAATAGCTCTCTCCAGGCTGAAGGTTCTTTATTACAAGCTGAAGGCTCATTCTGGAAAAAATGCGGTGTTAAATCCATCGATCATATTGCAGTGACAACTGTGGATCTGAATCATGTTTTACATGATTATCTGGGGATTGAAGGTTGTGAGCTGCTTCGTGGTCCTGGGGTTAATGAGAGTCAAAATGTTGATTATGCCTTTGTAAGAACCTCTCAGGGGATGACGATTGAAATTTTGGGTGTGAGAAAAAACTCTCCAATCTCAGAGCATGTAAAAAAAGGGGGAGGGGCCTATCACCTCTGCTTTCTGGTCAATGATCTTGATGATGCAGTAGAAACTGCCCAAAAGAACGGTGCTGTCAAAATAGTAGGGCAGCGTGAAGATGATGCCTTTGATGGTCGTAGGGTTGCTTTTCTAATGCATCCTGAACACGGATTATTTGAGTTTTTAGAAGCTTATCCTTCTTCTTCCCAAATCAGTCAGACTCAAGCCTTCTCAGAGGCTATATCAAAACCCACTTCAAAGAACAGTGATGAATTTCCCGTTCAGGTAAAGGGTTCAAGTCGAATTGCTGAAGAAATAATATTGAAGGCTTTTCAGACCGTCTTTCCAGACCTGACTCATAAAGAAGTGATAGAACATGCTGAACTGGGCGTTACTGCCAATTGGGATTCTTTGCATCAATTATTATTAATTATGGAACTTGAAAAATTGGCACAGATTAAATTTACGGTGAATGAATTAGCGAAAATAACCAGTTACCAGAAAATTCTTACCTCTCTTGTTAAAAAAATAGATTAAAATTTTGAAAAAAAATATCTTAGTAGTTGGTGCAGGTTTTGCTGGAGCAGTTATTGCCCGTGATTTAGCGGACACTGGTCAATATTCAATTGATGTCATTGATGCTCGTCCACATGCGGCTGGAAATTGTTTTGACCCCTATGATGAAAAAAACAAATTAAGAATACATCAATACGGCCCCCATATTTTTCATACCAATAATCAGGATATCTTTGACTACCTGTCACGCTTTACTGGGTGGTTGCCCTATAATCATAAAGTCGAGGCATTGGTTGAAGGAATCGGGTTTGTCCCTTTTCCGATCAATATTCAAACCATTAATCATTTGTATAATAAATCATACTCTAAAGAATCAGAAATGAAGTATTTTTTGAGTCAATTATGTGAACACCATAAAAAAGTTGAAAATGCTCGTCAGGCAGCAGAAAATTCTTATGGGAAAGAACTGGTTGAGTTGTTCTTCGCTCGTTATACCAAAAAAATGTGGGATCTGGAGTTAGAGGAACTACCTGCTTCTGTCGTGGCAAGATTACCTCTACGTTATGATGACCGCTCAGGCTATTTTGATGATAAATACCAGGCTATGCCCCAAAACGGTTATGTGGCCTTATTTGAAAACTTGTTGAATCATCCGGATATTCATTTATATCTCGACACTTCTTTTGTGCGGACCATGGAAAATCAATATCATCATATCTTTAATAGTATGGCAATCGATGAGTACTATGATTATGAATTTGATGCCTTGCCTTATCGCTCAATAAAATACCGGCATCAACTAAAAAAAGAACATCATCAGCCGGTGCCAACCGTTAATTTAACAGATGAAGGGCCGGTTACTCGCTATACAGACTGGCGTTTATATCCCGGTTGTGGAACTCTGGAAAGTGAGTCTGTTATTTCTTATGAATATCCCTGCTCCTATGAAGATAACAACAATGAACGTTATTACCCTGTTAAAACAATTGACAATGTGCCGCAGCAACGCTTTAAACAATATGAGCAATTATCAAAAAAGAATAATAAATGTACCTTTATTGGTCGATGCGGACAATATCGTTATTTAGATATGCACCAGGTAGTTGCAAACAGCAGAATGGTTGCAAAAAGATATAAGGCTTCAGCATGAGCCACGAGACAGAAAAAATAAAAGTCAGTGTCATTGTACCGGTTTACAATTTACAGGATTTTGTTGAATCTTGTATTAAAGGGCTTTGTACACAGGAGACTCGATTTAAATATGAAGTCATTGCTGTTGATGATCACTCAAGTGATGATTCATTTACTCTATTGACTAATTTAGCCAGGAAATACAGCACAACACTTAAAGTTTTCAGAAATAGTGCTAATATTGGATTGGCTAAAACAATGAAGCGCTTATTAAGCCTGACCTCTGGAGAATACATTGCTTATATAGATGGTGATGATATTGCCTTGCCTGGGAAATTGCAAATTCAGGCTGATTATCTGGATAAAAATGAAGACTGTACTATTGTTTATCATGAATCCGATGTTTTTGACAGCGAAACGAACAATACACTCTGGACCTATACAAAAGATTATTATAACTATTCCTATATTCCTCAAAAAGCAACAATAGAACATGTAATACGATATGGTTGTTTTATGCAGGCTTGCACGGTGATGGTGAGGCGACATGAACATATGATTGATGCGGTTGATGAAAAAAATCAAATATTGTTAGATCATCCCTGGCATACATTGAACCTACTTTATGGGAAGGGAAGTATTGATTTTATTAGCGAAATTTTGGGACGTTATCGTATCCATCAGGATAGTTTTGGTGCGAAAACCTTGTGTTCCTTCGAACGGCGTGAACAGGTTTTAAATGATCAATTAAATGTTTGTGCTTTGGCTGCTAAAATGGGCGTTGCTGACAATATTGTTCAAGCAGGCATTAGACATTATATATATGCGACTGCTTTGTATTTTCTTAAAGCAAAAGAGGATCTTCTTTTTTTAAAATATATAGAAAATTCAACGGATGGAAATTTGTTTTTTGATGAAAAACATAAGAGTATCTATATAGATAGAAATACCCCAGATCAATTGAGAGTTGATTATTTTGATTTGTAAGCCAGAAATCTGGACAAATTTCACTTAGAAAATGTATTAAATAACGAATGATTTTACCCGAAATATCAGAAAACTCACGAGTATATATTTATGGCGCTGGATCAGCTGGTTTAGCACTTTATGCATGGTTATTAAAGTGTCGTTTAGATGTGACTGTTCTTGGTTTTATTGATACCTATACAAAAGGCAGAGTAGCAGGAAAAGTGCTGTTTGATTTTGACAGTTTTATGTCTACAAAAAGCAATAATGAGTATGATCTGATTATTGTTGCTTCAAGCTATCAAAATGAGATAATAGTTCAATTAAATAAAAATAATTTACATCATCATATTGTTGCGTTTGCACCCAGTTATTTATTAAAAGAAATATTAACAGAATCACTGAAAGAAAGAATGGTTGGAAAATTATTGACTTTTTTTTCTGATTTGTCTGCAAAAATATTCACCAATAAAATACATCTTTTTTTTGGGGAGCATGGTGGAAAATTTATTGGCAATAACAAATATTATTTTTTAAGAATGCGTAAAAAATTATCCGGGAATGTATATTGGGTCGTTGATGATAATGAGCTTTATGATGAGTTAAAGAAGGAAGAAATCCCTGTATTATTGTTTTCAGAAACTATAACAAAATTATTATTATTTAGAACACATTTTTTTTACTTTGATAATATGACCTGGCAAAGAAAATATCCTTGGTTAAGGCACTTGAAAGTAAAAACAATTCATATGTCTCATGGTGTTGGTTTGAAATACACTGAAAAAATGATGATTCCAAAGGAGTTTTTAAATGCATTGACGACCATAGAATCAAAAAGATTAAATGAAAGGATTTTTTATAATGATCTCTTAGTGTCAACATCATCATTTTATGCTAAAGAAGTTTCATCACCTGCTTATAATACACCATTAAAGAATATTATTTGTTCAGGCTACCCTAAAAATGATCTTTTTTATGAGGATATTTTAGGGCAAAAAATATTTACAGATAGTGCTATTCTCGAGATATTGAAACAAGAGAAGGAAAGTGGCAAAAAAATTATTGTCTATGCTCCAACATTCAGAGATATGCAAGTTGATTTTGATTATACTTCCATCATTGATTATGGCAAATTAACAGAATTTTTAAATCGGGAACAATTACTTCTGGTTATAAAAGGGCATACCAGCATCGTAGTGGAAGCAATTGAATCTGAGGCTGAAAATAATCGAGGTCCAATTGTTTCTTATAAAAATGATAGGGATGGTTACCCTTTACTGAAATTTGCAGATTTGTTAATTACAGATTATTCATCAATTTATATGGATTTTCTACATGCTTTAAAGCCTATCTTATTTTTTCCATATGATATTGATGAATATTTGAAACAGCATAGAATGATACAATTTGATTATTTTGAGATGACGCCAGGTCCCAAAGCCTATACTCAAGATGAACTCATTAACTGGATAGATCGCTTTTTATTAAAAAATGAAGATGGCTACCAGGATGAACGTAAGAAAATTTCTAAATTAGCATATGACTATATGGATGGAAGGGCCTGGCTCCGAATTGGGCAATCAATAGAGAAAATGGCATAATATTTGCTTTGAATAGGTTTATGCTAAAGAAAGTATTATCAATATTTTAAATTTTAAAGATGTTTCGTATTTATGAATTGCTTAATTATAGCGGCCGGAAATGGCAGCCGATTATCAGAAATGGAGGTACCTAAGCCTCTGGTGACAATCAATAATATACCTTTAATCGCACATGTTATCCATAATGTGGTGGAGGCTGGAATAAAGAAATTTACTGTAGTCATTGGCTACGAAAGAGTAAAAATAGAAGCTGAGCTGAGGACTATTTCTAAGAATGAAGGAGTCTTCATAGAAATAATTTTTAATCCTGAATGGAAACAGGGGAATGGTCTATCTGTTTTAGCTGCAAAGAAGTCAATCAACAGCTCTTTTGTATTGCTTATGTCAGATCACATTTTTCATGCTAATATGTTACGCGAATTATTGTCTATTGATAAAAATAAAAGTGAAACGATATTAGCCATTGATACTAAAATTAAAGATAACCCATTAATTGACTTGGATGATGTGACTCGTGTTCACTATCTTAATGATAAAATTATTCAAATTGGTAAACATATAGAAAAATATAATGCTTTTGATACGGGGATTTTTTATTCATCACCCAAGTTATTCACTGCTCTTGAGAAATCGATTGCCCAAGGTAATACATCATTATCAGGCGGTATGAGTCAATTGATACAATCAGGTTTAGCTAAAGTGTATCCACTTAAAGAAGCGCTCTGGATTGATGTTGATACCCCTGAAATGTTACAAAAAGCAACAAAGTTAATAAATAATGGTTCATTATGTTGAGAGTTTATCCATTTAAAACGACTATTATATAAAATATTTAAAATAAAGGTACTATTAGCTGCATGGAAAAAATTAAAGTAGCCATTATTGGTATGGGAAACTGTGCTAGTTCATTGATACAAGGCATTCATTATTATCAAAACAAAGATGAAAATGATGCTAATGGCCTGATTCACTGGAATATTGGCGGTTATCTGCCATCAGATATAAAAGTTGTCGCTGCATTTGACATAGATAAACGTAAAGTTGGTAAAGATATCAGCGAAGCGATTTTTGCAAAGCCAAATTGTACAAGCATTTTTTGTGATCAAATCCCATCTTATGATGTCACTGTGAAAATGGGCAGCATTTTAGATGGTGTTTCTGAGCATATGTCGCAATATGATCAGGATGAAACATTTGTTTTATCTGAGCAAAATGAAATGACTAAAGAGGAAGTCGTTAATTTGCTTGTTAGCTCAGGTGCAGAAATATTGGTTAATTACCTGCCAGTGGGCTCAGAACAGGCAACACGCTTTTATGTTGAATGTGCATTGGAAGCAAATATTGCTTTTATAAATAACATTCCCGTATTTATTGCTAGTGATCCAGAATGGATTGCCCGATTTGAAGCCAAAGGACTACCTATTATTGGTGATGATATCAAGGCACAGGTTGGTGCCACCATTGTACACCGAACTCTGATGGATTTATTTAACAAACGAGGGGTTGGAGTAGAAAAAACCTACCAGCTAAACACAGGAGGTAACACTGATTTCCTGAATATGCTGGACAGAACTCGCCTGGCATCCAAAAAAGTCTCCAAAACTGAAGCTGTTCAATCGGTTGCCAGTGAACCTCTGGATAAGCAAAACATTCATGTTGGCCCGAGTGACTACGTATCTTGGCAAAATGATAACAAAGTCTGTTTTTTGCGTATGGAAGGTAAGTTATTCGGTGACGTTGATATGAACATTGAACTCAGACTGTCCGTTGAAGACTCTCCCAATTCAGCCGGTGTTTCAGCAGATGCGATCCGTTGCATTAAGCTTGCCCTGGAACGTGGTATTTCAGGTGTTTTGGAGGGACCGTCTGCCTATTATTGTAAGCATCCATTAAAACAATTAACTGATGATCAGGCAAAAAAAATGACGGATGACTTTATTAATAATGTTTAAATGAAAAAGATGCCTGCTCATATTGTGGCCTGCTTAATGATAAAGGCAGTGTTGGCAAGGTCAGAAAAAATTGAATCTGAAACAGAAAAGTATATTAAATATACAAACCAAAAAAATAGAAAATGAATAAAATAAAATGCAAGTACAAGATACTGCTTCAGTATTATTTTTCTCATGATATCTTGGCTGATAGTTCAATTTATAAAAAAAATTATTTTGGTAAAAGTATTTTAGAGTATAGCTTACTTAATTTGTTGGATGATTTTTCGTCAAAAGATATTGTTGTTTTTATTAGCCATGATTTATTTTCTGATAGAATTAATAAATTGTTAATGATGCATAATGTAGAATATAAACTTGTCAGTACTGATGGTATATCAAAAACGATTGTAAATTACATTAACAAATTCACTTTGACTTATTTTGTAAGAGTTATTGCCAATAATCCTTTTGTAGAATCTCAATTGATTCAGAATAGTCTTAGATATTTAGATAATAATCCTGCAGACTATCTTACATTTGTCAATGCTCCTAAAGGTTTAACTCCCTCAGAAGTATTAAATTCTGACTCTTTAAAAAAACAGAGTCATTCAAATGAGTTCTATAAGTATATTGATACTACAAAAGATATTAACATTTTATCTTATAGTAAAAAAAAATCACCTTTAGTAAAACAATTTGATTCCAAATTTAATCAATACCAGAAGCTTGATCTTTCTATTAATTCAAATAAAGATTTAAATAAACTTGGATTTTATTTAAAAAAAAATATCAAACCCAATCTTGATAAATTGTCAGCAGATTATATTGGAAAAATAGTTATGGCTCATATTGAGCCAACTAACCAATGTAATTTAGATTGCATTATGTGTGCAAGATTATCAAGGAAATCATTCGGTACATTGCATTATGATAAATACATTAAGATCATGGATGCTCTACCTGATCTGAAACGAATAAATTTTAATGGTGATGGAGAACCTTTTCTAAATAAAAATTTACCAAAAATGCTCGCTTATGCAAAAAAAAGAGGCATTTTAACTCGTACTATCACTAATGCTATGGTTCCTGTAAGTGATGAATACTTGGAAGAAGTGTTAGAAAATCTTGATTTTTTTAATATTTCATTAGATGGTGCTACCGCACAATCATTTGAATCCATTCGACTAAAAGGTGACTTTAATTTGGTTTGTAAGAATATAAAGCAAATAATTAAAGTCATTAATAATAATAGTTTTTTATTAGATGAGTTTTGGGTAAACTGCGTTATTCAATTTGATAATCATACTGAAATAAAATTAATGGTTGAAAAAGTATCAGAACTTGGTGTAAAGGCACTGAATTTTAAATTACTCAATACAAATTATGATAGAGGTGGAGATGTTTTGGATGCCAACAACTTATTAGTAAGAGATAGGATGGCTAAGAGTAATTATAAGGATATCAATTGGATCCTTTCTGAAGTAAATGAAGCTAAAGAATTAGGAAAAAAGTTAGATGTTGATGTTTTTCTGGAAAGGGATATTGATTATGATTTTTCATACCATAAGTGTGGCTTAAGTCAAAAAATATTTATTACCCATGATGGCTGGGTAACTCCTTGTTGTTTAAGACCAGATTCAAGTGTTTATAATTTTGGCAATCTATTAAACCAAACTTATGATGAGATATTTGCTTCTCAGAAATACAATAATTTTGTGTTGAGTTTAATAGAAGAGAAACCTAAAGATATTTGTTTGCGTTGCCCTTCGTTTGAAACTGTAAATAAACACCGACAATTATGATGATGTTTCATTTCTAATGGAAAATAAAATTAGTGTCATTGTTCCAGTCTATAATTCTTCGAAGTATTTACCAAAATGCTTGGATTCAATAATTAATCAGTCAATGTATGAAATTGAAATTATTCTGATTAATGATGGATCTACTGATGATAGCTTAGAAATACTAAATAATTATCAACAAAAAGATGATCGTATAAAAATTATAAATCAAAAAAACAACGGACCTGGTGATGCTAGGAATAATGCTATAAAAGCCTCCAGCTCTGATGTTCTTGCTTTTGTGGATAGTGATGATTGCATAGAATTAAATATGCTTGAGGATATGTATAATAAACTTTTTCTTGATTATTTAGATATAGTATATGTAAAACTTAATTACTTAAAAAGTGATGGAACTGTTAGTAAAACTTCTTTAAATTATTCGTTGTCAGATGACAGGGATTCTTTATTAAAAAAGATGATTGCTTCAGAAATTTCCTCATGTATACCTCTTGGGATTTATAAAAAATCACTATTTGTTGATAATAAGGTTTTTTTCCCTTTAAAGAATACTTATGAAGATGTTGCTGTTGCATATAGAGTTTTATATTTTTCAAAAAAAGCATCCTTTATTAATAAACCCTATTACAATTATTCATACAATGAGAACTCAAGATCTAACCTGTTGACAAAGAATAATTTTAAAGATATGTATGCCGTTATCAGTGACACAAAAAAATTTCTATTAGAAAATGAAATTTATGAGTATTATGAGGATGATTATTTTAGAAAAATTGAAATGTTAACAAGAGCATTATTAAGCACGATAAAAAAAAATTCAATTTCGCAAAATAATAGTTTGTATTTGCTAAATATTTTATGGGATGAGATTAGGCAATTTAAAGACGTATATAAATTACATTTGTCAAAGATAATTTATTGGACTTTTATCAGTCTATTAATGCTTAACAAGCTAGATGATAAAGAAATAATTCCTTTAGTCAAAAAAATTAATGTTTCAACTAATATAATAGAAAATATTTTGAATAGTTTGACCTCTCCTATTGGGTTGCTTCGTAATATAATTAAGCAACTGGATTATAACCCTTTAATTAAAAATGTATATATCTATGGTGCAGGTGAGAGCTTTGATGTTTTATTACCATATCTAAAAAAAAGAGATATTAAACTTATCGGGCTTGTCGATAAACAGAATATAAAAAAAACTGTTGATGGTGTGTTGTATGAAGCGAAGTTAATTGATCAAATAGCCTTTTTAAGGCAGACAAACTATATAATAGTAGCCAGTATTGCTTATGCCTCTGATATTACAAATGAAATTCTTGTTTTTAAAAATAAAAGTGGTATAAAGATTAGTGTTATAAATTATTATAATCCATTGTTTCCAGTTTAAATCAGACTATTAAATTTCAAGCTTAAGAATTTTTTTGGAAGGAATATTCAGTTCATTAGTTAAATGACTTTCTATTTCTTTTTCTCTTCCAAGAGGGGTTATGAGTATGTAGTTAAAATTTATTTTATTTAAGTAATTAATATTGTTAATAGTTAGATTATGTTTTTTTCTGAGTTCTTTATTGTTTTTATCAACAATAGCAATAATATTTTTTTTATATTTTTTGTAAATTAATTCTCCTATATATCCATATCCATATAGGATAAATTCTTTTTCTTCTAATTTATTTTTATCTAATGAGTTGTAAAAATTGTTGATTAAGTAGGCAAATTTTTGATTGTTGTCAGGAACATAGCTTGATAATTTATGAAATGACTCATAATCAAAAACATCTCCAGTCTGCTCTAAGTATCTTGATTGGATAAATATTTCTTCAATTCGAGCTAAAATTCGATTTCTTTCACTTATACCCCCACCCAGATAATTGGCAACTGCAAAATCAAGAAACTTGAAGTGATAATTGTTGATATAACATTTTAGAACAAAGTCATAATCACCAGCAATATTAAAAGTTAAATTAAAATTGTACTTTTTTAAAAGTTTACTTTTTGTGAATAATGTTTGATGGTAGCAAAACATTCCATTAAAAACTGAGGTTAATCCTCTTGCTTTAAGGTATTTCTTTTTATTGTTATTTACATAATAAATATCTCCAGATATTAAATCTATATCTTCCGTAATATAACTTGAAATCTCCTTTATGGTTGTTTTTTTACAATAAGTATCACCTGCATTTAGAAAGTTTATCCAATTACCAGCCGATTGCTCAATACCTTTATTCATAGCATCGTAAATGCCTCTATCAGGTTCACTTATATAATAATTTATGTGATCTTTATAATGTTTAATGATATCAAGTGTGCCATCTGAACTCCCGCCATCAATTATAATATACTCAATATTTGGGTAATCCTGTTCTATGACACTTTTTATGGTTTGCTCAAGATGCTTTTCAGCATTATATGTCACAGTAATAATTGTAACTAAAGATTGTTTATTCATTTTAATAATTTTATAATGTATTTATATTGTCTGTTTGTAGAAAGTCGAAAATATAGGTCTGAAATGTATTTCAGAAATTTATAGTCTTTGCAATTAGTTTCCCAACAATCTAAAATAGCATAAAAAACAATTTATATTATTGAGCTTTTACAATGCATTGTAAACATCTTCAATTAATATTTAATAATTAAAGTTTTGGAATTCAAAAAAGGCATCATTAAGAGCATTGCTTTAGCCTTAATTGGAATGCATTGAAGGGATATCTTTATCCCACACGTTTAACGTATTGGCTTTGTTTATGGTGGCTTAGTTGTAACCCGTGAAGTAATTGGAGAAATGAGGTTTACTGAAATTATTTGGTGCCATCTTATCAGCTCCCTGATTGGCTGAAGGTATTGTTAAAGCTTTGATTGCTCAGCCATTTCGGCTTTGAGGAATAAGAGTCAAACGGTAATACTGCTAAGGGAAGAGTTGTAATATAATGAGTTGGTATGAATACACGGGAGTGTACTTCTCTTATGGTAAACTAATACATAGTTCATGAATATTAAATCTTAAATTATATATTTCTAGATGAAAAAGAAAATTTTGATTATGGGGGGGGATGGCTTTTGTGGGTGGCCTACAAGTTTAGGACTCTCTAATGATGGCTGTGATGTCACTATCGTTGACAATCTCTCACGCAGAAAAATTGATATTGATCTTGAGTGCGACTCTCTGACACCAATAGAATCCATAACGAAACGTTTGCAGGTTTGGAAGGATATCTCAGGAAAAAAAATTTCTTATTATAATATTGATATTGCCTGTGAATATCAGAAGCTACTAGACCTGATTATTACAATCTCACCTGATGTTATTATCCATTTTGCTGAGCAGCGTTCAGCACCGTATTCAATGAAAAACTCAAACTTGAAACGGTATACAGTTAATAATAATACCAATGCGACTCATAATGTGCTTTGTTCTATCGTTGAGTCAGGACTTGACATTCATCTTGTTCACCTCGGAACTATGGGAGTCTATGGATATGGTACAGCAGATTTAAAAATTCCAGAAGGCTATCTAAATGTTCAGGTAGATGTTGAAGGGGAGTTAAAGAATCTGGATATTTTGTATCCTGCTAACCCTGGTAGCATTTACCATATGACAAAGACGACTGATGCTCTGATGTTTGCTTATTATAATAAAAATGATAATGTTAGAATAACTGATTTACATCAGGGAATTGTTTGGGGAACCAATACTGTGGAAACAAAAATGGCGCCAGAATTAGTCAATCGGTTTGACTATGATGGTGACTATGGTACTGTTTTAAATAGATTCTTAATGCAAGCTGCTATTGAACACCCTTTAACGGTTTATGGCACAGGGAAACAAACCAGAGCGTTTATTCATATTAATGATACTGTAAATTGTATAAGACTGGCTATCACAAATGCACCTGATCATAGTGAACGGGTGCAAATATACAATCAAATGACAGAAACGCATACTCTGATTAATCTGGCAAATATTGTTGCCAAACTTACTGGAGCAGAAATACGCTATTATCATAACCCTAGAAAAGAAGATACTGAAAATACGTTGATGGTACAAAATGACTCTCTTATTTCTTTGGGACTGGAACCAATAACACTAGAAAATGGCTTATTAAGCGAAGTCTATGACATTGCTAAAAAGTATCAGTCTCGTTGTGATGAAGAAAAAATTATCTGTAAATCTTTGTGGAATAGAGAATATAAGGTTGATTTGAAAGGCTCGGAAAAACCTGTTTAAACTGCTCTGCCAAATAAAGCTATAGTTATGTATGTACTTGCTTTATGGTTTCAAACCACTCCCATGTCATTTTTAAACCCTGATAGAGCTCAACTTCAGGTTCAAATTTTAGTATTTTTTGAGCTTTATGGTAACTTGCAACATTGTTTGTTACCTCTCCTTTTCTTTCGGATAAAATGTGTATAGGTAATGATTCTTTTCCGGCAATTTTGTATAGATTTTGGACGACCTTTTTGATAGAACTTTCTACCCCTGAAGCCAAATGAAATATTTCAGATCCTTCATGTTCATAAGATAGTATTTTATCAATACCAAGACATAAGTCATCAACATACAAAAAATCACGACTTATTTCTTTTCCATAGATGCTAGTTGCCTGACCTTGCTTAATATTACTCATAACCTTATTGACCAGACCTTTTTTGTGTAAACTATAGGGACCATAAATATTAGCAAAGCGAACAATAGTTGTACTCATGTTGTAAGCATTAGCAAAAGCATGGGCATAGCCTTCACCGGCCATTTTACTTGCTCCATATGGTGCAATAGGGTGTGGTAAACTTGTTTCTGAGACAGGTAATTCGCAATTACCCATTAGTGCTCCTCCAGTTGAAGCAAGAATAACACGTTTTATCCCATTTACCTGTGCAGAACGAAGAATGTTGAATGTTCCGATAACATTGTTTTCAAAATTGTCTAGCGGATCATTCACTGATTCAACCACATTGCCTTTTGCTGCAAGGTGAATGATGACATCAATATCGCGCGTGGCTTTTAAACAGTCCTGGTAATTCTGGATATCGCCGATAATGATATTTTCTTTAGCTCTAATATCTGATTGTGAAATAAGTAGATTTGATAAATTGTCAATAATAGAAATATGGTGATTGTTCTGTAGCCTACGAACCAGATTTGTGCCAATAAAGCCTAAACCACCGGTTATTAGTATGTTTTTCATTTTATACCTGTGTTGATAAAACGGTTTCTTGTAATAATGCTTTGTACCGTTCAGCCTGAACTTTTAAAGCATACTGGCTGAGTGCTTTTTCTCGTGCCAATTTTCTTAACTTCATTTTGTCTGGATTTAAAAGCACCCAGGCTATTCCTTTGGCTAATTCGTTTGTATCAAATGCCTGGGCAATATAGCCATTTTTTTTATGATCAATTATTTCAGGAATGCCGCCAATGTTAAAACCCACAACAGGAGTACCACATGAAAGTGATTCAATTGCAGTAAATGGAAGGTTATCCATGCGGGATGGTAGGATCATTACATCACTCATACTGTATAGCTGGGCAAGTTCGGATTCATTATTAATAAAACCAGTAAAGGTTATTGGAGTATTAACCAGTGTTGTTTTACCTGAATGCTCTGTACCAAATACAAGCAATTGGAAGGCATCTGGGTTTATTAATTTCTTAAGCTTTTGAAGGCTCCGCTTTAGTAAATCAAATCCTTTTCTATGATCATTTATCGCACTTTGTGCACCAAACAAAACAATTGCTCTATCATCCAGCTGATATCTGTTCTTTACGGATTTTATTTTGCCAAATGGTTTAAACGTGTCAGTATCAATAGAGCTGGGTATGGTTAATATCTTTTTTTTGGAAAAAAGATAACTTTCTTTAATTTTATTAGACAGCCAGTTGCTGCCACAAACAAAGGTAATATCGAGATGAGAAAGGTAACGTTTTTTCCTATGCCAGATTGCTGATTCAATATCATCGATAACGTGAGTGTATTTGTTATAACCTGAAATATATTGATTATCATTATCTGTATAATGAATGGAACCAAGAACAGCCCACATGTCCGCCAACCTCCAGATAATAGGTTTGTTTATTTTTTGGATTTCCTTTAGATGAATGGTATCAGCACCAATCCAATGTAAAATAATAGCATCGGCATCAGAATTGTTGATGATATTATGGACACCTGTATAACGTAAATTAAAAGATTGTGTTGATTTTTCCTTCTTTTTCCACTTAGGGTAAAGTGTATGAGCTAGATATTCATTTAGCTTTTTTTGATGTTCAGATACAGTTACTGAGTATTGTGTTACGGTGTTGTCAGTTGATGATTTTCTACGTACTAGTAATTCAGATTCGATACCATTATCTAAAAAAGCATGGTGTAATCGATAAGCTCCCTTTGCCGCTCCACCTGAAATATCACTATAACTTAAGTACAAAATTTTCATGGGCTTTGTTTTTCGAAGGTAAAGTCATTTCCGCGCCTTGACACTATACAATAACCTGCTACGCGTAGCATCAAGCAATGTAATATTCTGTTATTAGATAGTAACTTTTCTAACAGAGTGTTACCGGTATGAAATTCTATTAGCAAATAGTCTGGTCTGATCTTTGATGCAAGCATATCTCTAATAATACCATATTCGGCTCCCTCTATATCCATTTTAATGGCTTTAATAGTATTAATCTGCATGTTTTTAAGAAATTTGTCTAAACGTAGACATGGTGCTTTAAACCCGTCTTTTGTATTATGACGGTTACCAACTGAGTGAGAGACAAAGTCCTTATTAGCTGGCTCATAAAAGAAAACAGTTTTATTTTTATTGAGTAATCCGACCGGATAGAACATCATCCGATTATAAATGTCGATATCAGTTTGATAAAAATCAGTTTTAGAGAAGTTAATAGGGGCTTTTTTACCCTCTGAGATAAGTAATTTTGTATTATTATAATGCGTGAGTGCTCTAGGTGTTGGATCCAGTATGTGTATGTAGCAGTTAAAACGATTTACCAGCTCAATATCAAAGGAGATATCCTCTCCGGCACCAGCTGAGATAATAATATCTTGTTCAGTCAGGCTGGCTTCAGGAAAATACCAGCCACCATAGTCTGTACCATACTTAAATAGAGGAATGCGAGGTGTATTACTTAACACTGAGTAAAAGAAGTTACTAATTTTATTAGGCATCTTTCTTGCCCCATCCAGGATCAGCAATAGTCATAAATGACTGAAAAATTTCAGGTTCAATAAAAATGGCTTCGGGTAAGTTTAAATCAGACTTTTGATCAGAATTGATTGCGTTATCAAATTTGTTTGTTTTACCGCTATTTTCACCACTTCCATCGATTCCTATGTTTTCTATATAGGACTTTACAGGGCAAATACAAACAGCATGATGTATAAAATGTGTATAAACCCAGCGACAGGCCCATACATCTTTGTTATTTGTGACGCAACTTTTGAGGGTGTTAAGACTATTTCGACCTATCCAGTATTCATAGGAAGCAGTTAAAGATTCAGAACTATAAAATTGATTAAAATCTGTCATATTCCAATCAGCGTGGGACCAGCGATCTTTCCAGGTTGCCCATCCCCAGCATTGCATTCTAGGTATGCTGTAAACATCATATTCATATTTTTCAGGAATTTGAAATAGAGTGTCAGGGTAGTTAAACCCTGAAATAGAAAAAACTGCCGGGTTGTTTTCATAATAATTCAGACATGTATTGAAATAATTCAGGCTAAGGGGGGAGGTAATAATATCATCTTCAATAACGATGACTTTACTATGTTTTTCAATGACATGTGATATACCATTAATAATTGAATTGGCTAGACCCTTGTTTGTCTCTTCTTCAGCAATTGAAACGGATTTAAAGCCTCTAATACTTTTAATAATTTTACGTACTTTATTGACATTAATTTCATCATCTTCATTTTTTGCGGCATCACAAAAAACATAAAGATCTGTTTTTTCTGCACCGGGATTTTTCTGTAGTGCTTGTATGGTTTTCAACGTATGGTAGGGACGCTTGTATACAAAAAGTGCTATTGGTGCAAATTTCATGCTGGTTTCATTTATTGAGTTCATGCACTTTCATTATATAACGTTATCAAAATTTTGCATCATATAAAATCCTTGAATTACTTTAGAAGCAATATATTAACCAGCCTCTTGCCGTTACTTTGAGTTGCTTGATGAACCTCTGCTCGTTTTAAACCTTTGGCTCTTAGAACATAATAACCACAGGCTTCATCCAATTTGAGAATAAAATTACTGGAAAAATAACCTCTGTCTGTTAAAAACAACCAGCTTTTAAATCATCAACCACCGGTATTTCTGCTCTTTCTGAGGAAATCTCCAGTGTAATCGTTGCTTGCTCAAAACTGCCATGATGTAAGTTAATGGTGGCATTAAGCTCTATGATGACTGGAGCCATTTGGGTGGATCGCCCAGGTCAGATATTTTTAAACTTTTTTAACAGAAAATGAACTATCATCCTATATTAGTACTTTATTAAATTGTGAAAAATGATGATTATTGTACCGGAGTACATCATCTATCCAATTAATAAAATTTTGTCCGCTACAGCTTTCATCAACTCAGCTAGTTCCTCTTTAGATAGCTGATTATGAATTGGTTTGTATTTATTTATGTTTCTTCTATACGGTTGTGTCGCCCTTATGCTAGAATTCACTTTGTGACAACTATATAGTATGAATACATGGATTTTCAGCAATTAATGTCTCAAGATATAATCAGATTATATGCTGGGGATATTGTACCCCGTGGTACTAATTATAATGGTTTTATAGGATTATCCCTGAGACAGGAGAATTCTAATCATATAAAATTTGATTTGCAGCAAAAATTCCCTCTACTGGATAGCTCGGTTGATGTCTTTCAATCTGAAGATGTTTTTGAACACCTTTCTTATGAGAGTGTCTCCATGGTTATTAATGAAATCTACCGTGTTTTAAAGCCCAATGGCTTGTTTCGGCTCTCTTTACCTGATTATAATTGTGACATTCTATATAAGAGATCATTATGTGATCATGACGGAAATATTGTGTTTGATCCCAATGGGGGAGGGACTCTGGAAAAACCTGGACATCTCTGGTTTCCTGTCTATGAAAACGTTAAGAATTTACTTGATCAAACATTATTTTCTGATTGTGGAAAAATTGATTTTCTGCACTATTATGTAAGCAGAGATAAGTTTATTACTAGAACCATAGATTATAATAATGGTTATATTGCAAGAACGCCCGATCATGACCCTCGTGTTAAAAAACCTTATAGACCTATGTCAATTGTAGTTGATTGTTTCAAATGATGCCATTGTATTATTAGCACATTTTATGGCGTTTCTTAAAAAATGACCTCTGGTCTATAACTATAGTGGAATTAGGATTAAATTTGAATATATCGTTTATTTGCTCAAAAGGAAGAGAGTTCCGAGCAGAATGCATTCAAGCTCATTTACCTAAATTTGTAAATAGTACAATCATAACCGTTGATGCTCAAAAAAATACAAAAATTACTTTGCTTGTTAAAATGTTGTCACTAATATGGCCAATATGGAAAAAAAATTATCTGGTTTTTATTGTTAGCGCAGATATGCTTGAATTTGTTAGTTTTTATTCAAGATGCGCAAAAGTTGTATGCAATAGAACTATTATTGATTTTTATGATATCTTTGGTATCAGAACAAACAATAATTCTGAGGCATATAAAAAATACAAATATTATGAATCCGTTATTTTTAATAAAAACAAGCTTTTTTTTGCCCGCAGTTTTGAATTAAATAAATACAGAAAGCAATTAGCACCAAATGGAAGAAAATTCCTGTTTATTCCAGATTATTATCCCCAAATCAACAAGCCTACGGAATATGACGTCTCTCATAAATATGCTATCAATAGAATCGTTTTTTTAGGCAATTTTAGCCTTGAATATATGGCTAAAATTGATAAGTTGGGCAGTGATTTTGAGGTTGATGTCTTTTTGTGGCATGGTATTTCACCTAAACAAATGGAAGAAAAATGCCGGAATTCCAATGTTACTATTCGTTTTCAAAAGTCAATAAAGGTTGAGGCGTTTGATGAAGTACTTTCCCGATATCACTTTGGAATCATATTAATCAGTGAAAATAGTAATGTTTATGAGTATTCTGCCGCTATTAAATATATGTCCTATATCAAAGCGGGTACTCATGTGATTACAGATCCACGGCATAGAATCTCAAGGTGGTATGCCAGATACTTTAGAAACAAACTTCTTTTTGTTGATGACAGAGAATTGCAAACGTTATCTGCTAAGAAGCTGAATGAATTTGTCTCTGAACATAATACAATAGATAACGCTGTTAGAATGGAGCGAGAAAATTGCATTTGTTTAAATTTATCTTCAAAATTTTCAAAAAATCTCGAAAGGTTCTTATATGACTCATAATCTGGCTATTTTGTACTATTCATCAAGTGGCATAAGATTGTTATGAAAGGATTAATTACAGGAGGGTGTGGTTTTATTGGCAGTCATCTTGCTGATAGGCTGATTGAGCTGGGGCATGATGTCGTTGTAATTGATAATCTTGACTGTGGCAGGCTTGAAAATATCAGCCAGTTAATGGATCGGGAAAACTTTAAGTTTTATCAGGCTGATATCTGTGACTTGTACGCCATTAAACCCTGTTTTGAAGAGGTTGACTGGGTTTTTCATCTAGCCGGCATGGCGGATATTGTGCCTTCTATTGAAAACCCGGCTAAATATTATGATTGTAATGTCACAGGGACCTTTAATGTGCTTGAAGCAGCAAGGGCGGCAAAGGTAAAACGATTTATCTACGCTGCCTCATCGTCCAGTTATGGCATACCAGATGTTTATCCGACGCCTGAAACAGCTGAAATTCAACCTCAATATCCTTATGCGCTGACAAAATATATGGGTGAAGAATTAGTCATGCATTGGGCAAAAACATACCATATGCCAGCAATTGCACTACGGTTATTCAATGTATATGGACCGAGATCCCGTACTACAGGAGCCTATGGTGCTGTATTTGGTGTCTTTTTAGCGCAAAAGATCCATCATAAACCCTTTACTGTTGTTGGCGATGGTTCTCAAACCAGAGATTTTACCTATGTCACTGATGTTGCTGCTGCATTTTTACGAGCTGCCGAAAGTGCAGAGACAGCCATTTCACTTAATGTTGGTAGTGGTAATCATTATAGTGTAAACAAGCTAGTGGAGCTATTAGGTGGAGATGTTGTGTACCTGCCTAAACGTCCTGGCGAGCCTGATTGTACATTTGCTGATATATCGGAAATACAAAAACTCTTGAAATGGCAAGCAAATATTAGTTTTGAAGAGGGTGTTGAAAGGATGCTTGAGCATTTATATGACTGGCGAGATGCTCCTGTTTGGGAGCCCGATACGATCAGGCACGCTACTGCTGCCTGGTTTGAACATTTAGGTAAAAATATTAATGGAACTAATCATTAACAAACGTCTTGAGCAATTCAATCATATTGTCAATAGAACTGAAGTGACTGCCACTAATGCTGCCTGCTCATTAGAAAATGGTATTAATAATGTTTACCAGGATCTTATAAAAGTCCGTGAATTAAAAAGTAATTTGTATATTATTGGCAATGGTGGGAGCGCAGCAGTTGCCAGTCACGCCGCGATTGATTTTATGAACATTGGTAAAATAAGTGCTCATACATTGCATGAACCAGCAATGATGACCTGTATGACAAATGATTATGGCTATGAATATGCATTTTCTACCATTATTCAACATACATTGAGAGCAGGAGATTTATTGATAGCCATCAGCAGTTCCGGACAATCCAGAAATATCATCAATGCAGTGCAGGCTGCGAAAGAAAAGTCTGCCAAAGTGATCACTTTAAGTGGTTTTGAGCCGAATAATCATCTCAGAAAATTGGGTGAAATAAATTTTTGGAACAATAGTAAAGATTATGGAATGGTAGAAATAGCACATCAATTTATTCTCCATAATTTTGCTGATCGACTGCAACATATGAAGTCGAATAACAAATGAAAAATGTACTGGTCATCGGTGTTTTTAATGTTTTGCATCCTGGGCATATTCGTTTTTTACGTTTTGCCAGCGAATGTGGTGATCATTTGACAGTAGCTGTTCATACCGATCACAGCTCATCTCAATCAATTCATGTACCTGAAGATTTAAGGCTTGAAGGCGTATCCAGCATTAGTTGTGTTGATGATGCTTTTTTAACCAATGAAACGGTTGAACAATTAATACAGCGTTTAAAGCCTGATGTTCTTGTTAAAGGGAGAGAATTTGAAGGCAGGGATAATATTGAAGAAAACTTATTGAAGCAATATGGTGGTGAATTATTATTTGATTCGGGCGAAATATCTTTTTCTTCATATGAAGTGCTACGTCAGGAGTTTGCTGCCTCAGACAAAATAACATTCCAGTTTCCAGTTGATTATATGAAACGCCATCGTATTACTTATCAAGAACTTTGTCGGCAGCTTAATCTGGTTGCAAATTTACGAATAGCGGTTATTGGTGATCTTATTCTGGATGAATATATTATATGTGATCCTTTGGGAATGTCACAAGAAGATCCGACTGTCGTCGTTACCCCTATTGATAAACAACTTTTTGTTGGTGGTGCGGGTATTGTTGCTGCACATGCAGCAGGGCTTGGTGCTCATGTTGATTTTATTTCAATCTGTGGAAAAGATGAAATGCATGAGCAGGCTCTGGAAATGTTGACGGATATGAGCGTTCGTGTACATTTTGTTATTGATAAACATCGACCTACGACGTTGAAACAACGATATCGATGCAAAAATAAAACGCTCTTGCGTGTCAGCCATTTGCATCAGACTGATATCAGTCACAAGCTACAGAAAAAAATACTAAAGGCGATGAATGAGGTCGCTGATGATATTGATTTATTAGTTTTTTCCGACTTCAATTATGGTTGCCTACCTGATAAGCTGGTTAACATGATTTCAGACATAGCCATTCAAAAAAATATCTATGTTGTTGCTGATAGTCAAAGCTCTTCACAGATTGGGGACATTTCTCGATATAAAAATATGAAGCTATTGACTCCAACAGAGCATGAGGCAAGAGTTGCTGTGCATGATAATAGCAGTGGATTGGTTGTATTGGCAGAAAAATTGAGACAACAGACTAATGCACTTAATATTTTGCTCAAGCTGGGAGAAGAAGGTGTGCTGATACATGCCGGTAAGGATGAAGAGATTGGTTTTGCAACTGATCGAATTCCAGCTCTTAACAGTACTCCTAAAGATGTAGCAGGTGCTGGGGATTCAATGTTAATTGTGACTGCAATGATACTCTGTGTAGGTGGAACTATATGGCAGTCGGCACTATTGGGGTCATTAGCTTCTGCAATACAGGTTGGACGCCTGGGTAATACGCCTCTTACCCTGGATGAAGTGAAACGGGCGATTAATCCATGAGAGCGATGTTGTTAGCTGCTGGTTTAGGGACTCGATTGCAACCATTGACTGATATTTGGCCAAAATGTCTGATGCCTGTGCATGGTAAACCCATTCTTGAATTCTGGCTGGCAACATTGAAGGAACAAGGGATTAGCAAAGTACTGGTTAATACACATCATCATGCTGGTACTTATAATAATTTTCTGAAGCTTGACTATTTTAAGTGCTGGGTAGAATCGGTTTATGAACCGATTCTACTCGGTACAGCTGGAACAATCAGGGAAAATTATCATTTTCTTCAAGGTGATAAAATATTGCTTGCTCATGCGGATAACTGGTGCCACTGTAATTTCTCTGATTTCATTGACTACCATGAAAACCATAGACCCGCTGGGACTCTGATGACGATGATGACTTTTGAGGCTGAGCATCCGGAAAGCTGTGGTGTGGTAGCAATAAATGAGCAGGGCGTTGTTATTAATTTTTATGAAAAAGTAAAAAAGCCTCCTTCCCGTTTAGCAAACGCGGCAGTGTATATTCTTGAGCCTGAGATTGTAGACTGGATCAAACAGAATGAATTTTCTACTGACTTTAGTACAGAGGTTATTCCTCACTTTATCAATCATATTGCAACATGGAAAAATAATGATATTCATAAAGACATAGGCACGATTAACATGCTAAAAAAAGCTCAGTCTGATCCTGTTAAGCTTGTCCCCTGGGATGGAAATGATGACTGGCATATAAAATTTTCTAATAATCCCATTCATAATTTAATAGATGACTATGACTGATAAATACGGCATTGAAAGCCATAAACTGGTTTACCACCCTGAACGCGTTGCACAGCTGTTAGATGCAGGCGATGACTGGACTTTAGCAAAAAAAGTTTATCCCATTTATGTAGAGATCTCACCAATAGGTGCCTGTAATCATCGCTGTTCATTCTGTGCTGTAGATTATGTTGGTTATAATCCGGTTCGGTTTGATTTACAGGTGATAAAGCAACGGGTTCCTGAATTATCTAGTCTGGGAATAAAAAGTATTATGTATGCAGGTGAAGGTGAACCGCTTCTACATAAACAAATTGCTGAAATGGCTGAAGTAACAAAAAACTCTGGAATTGATGTTGCGTTTACTACCAATGCTACGGTGCTGCCTAAGGATTTTCTTGATAGAGCTCTTCCACATACATCCTGGTTAAAAGCATCAATTAATGCGGGTAGCGCTGATACTTATAGTCAGATACATAAAACAGACAAACATGATTTTGAAAAAGTGATTAAACATTTACAGAAAATGGTTGATTACAGAAGTAGAAATAATCTTGATGTTGTATTAGGTGCTCAGTCTTTGTTGTTACCTGAAAATTCTGATGAAATGAAGGAGTTAGTAAAAATATGCCGTGATATTATTGGTTTAGATTATCTGGTGATTAAACCTTACTCACAACATTTGTTTAGTGATACCTCTCAATATTCAGCAATTAACTATGAGGAATACCTTTGTAACAAAGATGATTTAAATTCAATGTCAACGGATCATTTTCAGGTAATCTTCAGAGATCAAACAATGAAAAAATATGTTGATGGAAATAGGCAAAGGTATACAACTTGCTATGCCACACCAAATCTATGGGCCTATATAATGGCTGACGGTAGTGTTTATAGCTGTAGTGCCTATTTGCTTGATGAGCGATTTAATTTGGGAAATATTAACAACACAACATTTCAGGATATTTGGGAAGGTTCAAAACGGATGAATAATTTTAACTTTGTAAAAAATAAACTTGATATTAAGAGCTGCAGAGTAAACTGTCGAATGGACTCTGTCAACCGATATATGAATTCCATTATTATGCAAGATGTGCAGCATATTAATTTTATATAATAGATAACCAGCCCGGAATAAACGGAATAAGATTGAAATCGGTTAGGTAGATTTATGAGCAATGAAATACACAACTATTTACCCATTGAAAAATGGGAATATCAATTTATAAATAACTTTGGCACCTACCCTTTTTTATTTGAGGATATGCCTGCAAGAGAGAAATTTTTAAAATGGATGAGATTGGCTCAACGATATTATATTAAAGCCAATACAGAGAAAAAGGATGTTTCCAGAATTATTGATATGCTTAATAAACTGGATATACCTCCAAATAGTGAAGATGCACAGAGTGTATTAGCTTATGTAGAACGTGCTGAAGCTCAAATTAATAATATTAGCCATTTTATCAATCTAAACGACAAGTGTGTTCTTGATTTTGGCTCTGGTCATGGAATGCTGTCAAAACCAGTTCTTGAACATGGTGCAAGTTATTATGGATTAGAGTATATTCAGCCCGTTGCAATAGTCAGAGATTATTTTCTTCAGCATGCACTATCCGATCATTTAACACAAATTCACACTGAAAAGGACAACATGCTTACTAAAAAATTAGGTAGCACCGAGCATGGTTTTGATGTTATTTTTTGTAATAATGTTTTAAGCGAGATGGCTGTAAATGATATGCAGGAAGCAATCACTCTGGTCAAAAAGTCTCTGAAGCCTGATGGTATTGTGGTCATTCAAGACTGGTTAAACCCTGAAACAAAATGTAATTTATTAAATTTTATTTGTCAAAATTTTACTATTGATACTATTAATACTCATCAGGAAAATGTTGGCAAGGCATTTATCTTTATACTCAAACCTTAGCAACAAGCATTCTCATTTTAAACAAGATATTATGATATGAAATATATAATTATAGGAAATGGAATAATCGGATTAAGTGTTGCTTTTCGCTTGTTACAGAATGAACCGGGCTCAAAAATTTCTATTATTGGACCCAGTAACAGAAAAGGAGGAGCCACTGCTCCTGCCGGTGCTATGTTAAACTCATTTGCTGAAATAACTGCATCATCACTTCAATCTGAAGCCAGCCTGACTCATTTTCAATTAAGTCATATGGCCACACAGGTTTGGCCTGATTTTGAAGAAGAATTAATATCCATGGCAGGAGATCATTTACCGGAAGAATGTTCGACTTGCCAGGTTCATACTGGCGGTTGTTTTTCAAAAGGAACCTTCGTTATAAATAATGCAACGTCAGATGAACTTGATGACAAAAATTTTAATGCAATTTTATCAGCATTAAATGAGTTTAATGAACAGCATAGCCTGGTTGACCCAGTTGATATTCCAAACTACCAACCTGCAGCTGCAGCTCGTGCCTTACGTGCTGTATATATTCATAATGAAGGGTGGTTGAACCCCAAAATAGTGCTAAAAAAACTGGATCGAATTATGGCTGCTTCTCATAATGTTCAGTGCATTGATTCCAGTGTCAAAACAATTGTTGATACAGAAGGTAAAATATCAAAGGTCATTTTAACTAATGGTGAGGAGCTGGAGGCAGATACCTTTATTATTGCTAATGGCATTGATGCCACCTCACTTTTGAAGCGTAGTGGACTGGATGATGGTGTGCAGTCCATTTATTGTGGTGTTGGTCTTTCTATGGAAATTAAGACACAGGGATATCCCCATAAGAATGTTGTCAGAACACCCAATAGAGGTGGTGCCTGTGGTGTGTATACCGTGCCTTATTTTAAAGAACCAGAAGGCAATGATTGTCATATTCTGGTTGGAGCCAGTAACTTTGTTTCATCCATACCGGAGTATGGTGCCAGAATTTCAAGTGTTTCACACCTTTTGCATAGTGCTACCTATGAAATTAATCAAAATTTTTATAATGCTGAGCTGGTTTCAGTCAATGTAGGAAATCGACCTATTTCTATTGACCAATATCCGCTTATTGGTCAAGTTGCCTGTGACAATTTATTTATGATATCGGGAACGAATAGAGATGGTTTTCATCTCAGTCCTGTTCTTTCTGATTTTCTTGTTCGCATTATTTTAGCTAAAGATTTACCCTTTGATATTGACATCTTTTCTCCTACTCGTTCTGTCATCCATGATTTAACTAGAGAAGAAGCAGTTAGTGCGAATGTGGATAGTTTAATGAGTGAACAATATCAGCATGGTTTTGTGGCCTCAAATATCAGGCAGGTGGAGCAAATTAGAAATGACTGGGAACGACAGGTGAATGATGTTCATGACAAGGCTGGAGCACATGATTGGGGAATTCCTCCTCTCATGTTTAAGCTCTATCGTGATGGCTTAATATGAAGTTGAATTGAAGCTATGATTAAAGTTCCATTTATTAATTTAATCGCTGAAAATCAAGATTACTTTTCTGAGATTGAGGCTGCTGTTTATAGGGTAATACGCAGTGGGCAGTATGTTCTTGGGAAAGAACTTGATGATTTTGAAGAAAAGATAAAATTAGAAACAGGTGCAGGGCACTGCGTGGGTGTAGCTAATGGAACCGATGCGCTTGTATTAGCAATGCAGCGTCTGGGGTTGACGTCGGATGATGAAGTCATTACTGTTTCTAATAGTTATTTAGCAACGGTTTCATCTATTATGCTAGCAGGTGCTAAACCTGTATTATGTGATGTAGATAAGCAGACAGGATTAATGTCAATTGACTCCCTTAAGCGTTCTCTTACCTCTCGCAGCAAAGCCGTTATTCTTGTTCATTTAGGAGGCTATCTGGCAGATGTAAAGGAAATAGCGCAATGGTGCACGGCTCATAATCTTACCTTGATAGAAGATTGTGCCCAGGCATTTGGCAGTAGAGATGATAAGAAGCATGCTGGTTGTTTTGGGGAATTTGGTGCTTTCAGTGCTCATCCACTTAAAAATCTTGCCAGTATGGGAGATGCAGGATTTATCATTACAAATGATGATGAGCATGCAGCCTGGTTGCGAAAAGCTCGTTCACATGGACACATTAATCGGGATGATATTGAATTTCCCAGTATGAATTCAAGGCTGGATGAAATTCAGGCAGCTATTTTGAATATAAAGTTAAAATATTATAGAGATTTAATAGAAGAGAGAGAGAAGAAAGTTCTTCGTTATTATGCTGAAATTTCAAATATAATTAAAATGCCGGAAATTGACCAAATTTCAAATTCGTCTCATCATCTATTAATGGTTTGTATCAATAATAGAGACAAATTTATTGACTTAATGCACAATAAATATGGAATTGAGTTAAAAGTCCATTACCCTCGTCCATATCATAGGATGAGTGCTAATAGTATTGTCAATATATATGATAGCTTGACGAATACTGACTATCGGGCTGAGAGAATTGTTAGCTTACCCATTGCTAAACACATTAATGATTCAGTAATTGATTGCATTTGTGATGAAATCGGTAATTTTGCCCTATGAAGATTTTGACAGAGCCTCTTATTTATTCGAGTATTAAACAGAAAAGTAGCTATTCTTCACGCTTACAATGTATTAGAGACTGTAGCAGAGATGTTACTGATGACTATCTTGAATTTGGACAAGACTACTATGATAATCCAGATGTTCCGCAAGGATTTGGCGGGTATAAATATGATGGAAGATATGCAGCTTGTGCGAAACAGATACATGCATTAATTCCTTTTCAAAACATTCTGGATTTTGGCTGTGCAAAAGGTTATCTCCTATATGAATTTTATAAGCTGTCAAAAAATGTTATTGGCATTGATATAAGCAATTATGCACGTCAAAATGCCAAAAGAGAAATAAAGCCGTTTTTGTATCAAAATGTCTTTAACCTTCCTGATAAGAAACTTTCAGATATAGAAGTTATAGTAACCAGAGATGTTCTTCCACATCTGGAGCAGGATGAGTTAACGGAGTTGTTCAAATTTCTTGAAAAAAATTGTCCAAAGCTGAAATTATTCTATATCGAAATTATTATTTCAAGCAGTCAGAACTCTAGAAAAGCCTTATTTGACTGGGATCCAACACATAAACTAATAGAATCGGTCGAAAGCTGGAACTTATTTTTTAAGCAGTTTAATATGCCCATCAGTGTTTATTACAAAAACTTATCTCTCGAATAATGAAAATATTAATTCCAATAAAAAAAGTGCTCGATCCGGCTGTCCATGTACGAGTAAAAAGTGATGAATCCGGTGTTGATATTACTAATGAAAAGATGTCAATCAATCCTTTTGATGAAATTGCGATTGAGGCAGCACTTCAATTAAAAGAAAGTGATGCAACAAGTGAATTGATTGCTGTTACTTGTGGTGCTGATGATGCTGTTTCAGTATTATATTCGGCTATGGCTATGGGAGTCGATCGCAGTATACATATTTCCACTGATATGGAGTTACAGCCTCTGGCAATAGCAAAGTTGCTCGCTCGTGTTTGTATTACTGAAAATCCATCCTTGGTAATCTGTGGCAAACAGGCTATTGACGATGATGCAAGTCAGGTCCCTCAAATGTTAGCTGGACTGACTGGCTGGTCCCAAGCTATGTTTGTTACAGAAATCGAAAATAAATCAGAGAATGAGCTATTAGTAACGACTGAAATTGATGGTGGACTGGAAAATTTAAAAATTACATTGCCAGCAGTTATCTCTACTGATTTGCGTTTAAATACGCCACGATATATTACCTTGATGAATATAATGAAAGCAAAGAAAAAACAGCTTGATGTTATTTCATCAGATAGCCTGAGCGTTGATGTGGAACCAAGATTACAAACATTAAAAGTCGTTCCTGCACCTGATGAACGAGAAGGTGAAATTGTCAATAATGTCGATGAGCTAATCATTAAACTTAAAGAAAGAACAAGGATGATATAAATATGACGATTCTTGTTTTAGCTGAACATGATAATAATCAATTGAGTTCCGTAACATCCAACGTTGTGAATGCAGCTAGTAAGATTGGTTCAAAAATTGATGTGCTCGTGGCTGGTTTTGAATGCCAGACAGTAGCTGAATCGGCAGCTAAATTACAGGGAGTACAAAAGGTATTATTGGCAGATAAAAAAATATATGAACATCAGCTTGCAGAGACGATGGCTTCTTTGTTAAATGAAATCGTACCAGAACATTATAGTCATGTTCTGGCATCAGCAAGTAGTTTTGGCAAGTCAATTTTACCCAGACTGGCTGCTCAGCTGGATGTTGCACAGTTATCAAGTATTGTTTCAGTAATTTCTGATAATACATTTGTGCGCCCCATTTATGCTGGCAATGCGTTGGAAACTGTACTAAGCACTGATCGAATCAAAATTATTACTGTAAGAAGTGTTGCGTTTAATGCTGTGATGAACTCAAACTCGGCTGAAATTTTGAAGCTTGATAATGCTACAACTGTCTATGAAACAGAATTGCTAAAAAGGGAGCTTTCAAGCTCCAAAAGGCCGCACTTATGTGATGCGAAAATAATTGTTTCTGGTGGTCGGGGTTTAGAGAGTAAAGAGAAATTTCAGATAACCATAGAACCATTAGCTGATAAGCTGGGTGCCGCGATTGGTGCTTCACGAGCAGCTGTTGATGCAGAGTTTGTTCCAGGCAATTTTCAAGTCGGTCAAACGGGACAGATTGTGGCTCCAGGAATCTATATTGCTATTGGAATTTCAGGGGCTATTCAGCATTTAGCAGGAATCAAAGACTCTCAATTTATTATTGCAATTAATAAAGACCCCAATGCTATGATTTTTAAAGCAGCAGATATTGGACTTGTTGCTGATTTATTTGATGTTATACCAGAAATAATTGAAAGATTATAGTTAATGAATTCTGAGAACGAATCAATCAGCTTTGATGTGTTAATAGTTGGGGCGGGACCTGCCGGTTTGAGCGCTGCAATCCGATTAAAACAGCAAGCAAAAAAATTACAAATGAATCTATCCGTTTGTGTACTTGAAAAGGCATCTGAAGTGGGAGGGCATATTATTTCTGGTGCCATTATTGAATCACGAGTTTTGTCGGAGTTGTTTCCAGATTGGGAAAACCTTGGTGCGCCTCTATATACAAAAGTTGCACAGGAATTTTTTTTGTTTTTAACACAGGCAAGTTATTTTAAACTACCGATACCCACACAATTTAGTAATAATGGAAATTATATCATTAGTTTGGGTAAACTCTGTCGCTGGTTAGCTCTGCAAGCTGAGTCACTTGGCGTTGAAATTTTTCCAGGTTTTCCTGCAGCAAAACTTTTGTACTCTTCAGATGGTTCAGTTAAAGGTGTTGTCACAGCGGATATGGGGTTAGATAAAAAAAACAATCAAACTGACCATTACCAGCAGGGAATTGAAATTTATGCAAAACAAGTAATATTTGCTGAAGGATGTCGTGGTTCACTAAGTAAACAGATCATAAATAAATATAAACTTGATAATCAGTCTGAAGATCAAGTTTATGGTCTGGGATTGAAAGAGTTATGGGAGGTTCAAGAGTCCAATTTTGAAGAAGGTGAAATATTTCATACAGTGGGTTGGCCATTACCAGCTGATGTTTATGGTGGATCATTCCTTTATCAACTGGAAAATAATATTATCTCAATTGGATTAGTGGTTGGACTTGATTATAAAAATACCTGGTTATCACCCTATGACTTATTTCAACAATTTAAATCACACCCCTATATTCAAAAAATTATTAAAGGTGGAAAAAGGATAAGTTATGGCGCCAGGACATTAAGTGAAGGTGGTTTTCAATCTTTACCAAAGCTCACTTTTCCTGGCGGTATGTTGATAGGGGATAGTGCCGGTTTTTTAAATGTTCCCAAACTAAAAGGAACTCATATGGCGATGCAATCTGGCGTTGTTGCCGCAGATGCTCTTATTCAACATTTCAAAGGTAATGTAAACTTAGCCAATAAAGAAGTAATTGGTTATGGAAAACAAATTAAAGAAAACTGGATGTGGGATGAATTGTATCGGGCCAGGAATATTAAGCCTGCATTTTCCCTTGGGTTAAAGACTGGACTGTTATATAGTGCTTTTGATAGCTATGTTTTAAGAGGTATGGGAGTGTGGACTCTCAAACATAAGCACGTTTATTTGCAGAGAAAAGGGAAAACTAAGAAAAGTATTTCTCCCGAATATGATGGAATTATTACTTTTGAGCGTTTATCCTCTGTTTATTTATCAAATATTCACCATATTGAAGATCAGCCATGTCATTTGCAATTAAAAGATGCTACTAAAGCAATTAGTATAAATTATAAACAATATGCATCACCTGAAGAAAGATACTGTCCTGCTGGTGTTTATAAAATAGTCAAACAGCCTAACGCTGAAGTTCGTCTTCAGATTGATGCACAAAATTGTCTACACTGTAAAGCATGTGATATAAAAGATCCTTCTCAAAATATTAATTGGGTTGTGCCAGAAGGAGGAAGTGGCCCAAATTATGCTATGATGTAGTATTGATGTCGCTAATGTATCTCTCTTGTTGCTTTTAATGCAATAGAGTTTTCGGGTTCTATTTCAAGAATATGCTTGTATATAAATTGTGCTCCATCAGTAATGTCCTGTGATTCATATAAATTAGCGACTTTTAATAAAATGAATACATCTGACATGTTATATTCTAAATATTGAGTATATATTTCTAATGCGTTTTTATAATTTTTACTAATGATGTACAGTTCTGCAAGTTGAGGAAGGTATGTTGGGGAGATATCAGAAAGCAGCACTAGTACCTCGTGAGCATATTGCAGGTTACCTTGCCCCAATGTAATGGCGGCAAGCCTTTTTAGTGCACTTTCAATCGTTTTGGGGTGATCTGCAGCCCCATATTCTATAATTGCCTGATCTATGTTGTTTGATAATTCACAATAATAACCATTGGCTAAATGTAATAATGCTTCACTTTCTGGTTGAATACTTCCAAATAAATTAATGCCCCTAATAATTTGTTTAATAGATTTTGTTTCTTTAAGATTAAATAGGTTGTAAAGTTTTATTTCGAGTCCTTCTAACTTAACTTTATCATTTGCAGATATAAGATTTTCAAAGCTTGCTTTATGCATCTCTTTAATCTCTTTATTCTTTACACCCAATATGGCACTATTTTCTGAATACTTAAATAGACTTTTGTTTTTCTGTTCAAAAATATAAATTCTTCTGGTTGTAGTGTCTCGTCCATATTGTTCGGTTAGTAATATAAAAGACATGGCATTTTGTCTGTCTATTTTTGTTTTTCCAATGAGTTTATCCTGGTGATAATAAGCCTTAATTTTTTCATTCTGTTGAGCAAGAATAGTTTTCTTTTGTGCTGAATTTAAGGTATCCATTAAGTAAGTTTTATCATATGAATCTATGTGTCTATTGATCACATCATCTGATAAAATGAGTTGATCTTGTTCGAGTAATCTAATTTCAGTTCGATTAATTGCTGTAAAAATTTGTTTTCTAAGATTAGTAAGAGTTGATAGAAATAATCTGATTTCTGAATAAGTCTCTAGCCTATGTTCTTCAGATTCATTTTGTTGTAGAAAGTATAAAAAAGGAGTACCTGAAAAAAGTATCAATAATTTTGAAATATGTTTATATTCACTTTGGTTAAGTTTCTTCTCCAGTTGATTAATTTCATCATTGGGTTGTAAGGTATTAGAAAAGTGTGCTTGTATTGTTTCAGTTGCATTACTGACAATAGTGTTCATTTTTATAAGTATATCCTGTATATAAATCAATTCTTTTAATATATTTTTATAATGAACTATATTTTTGGAGGAAAAAGTTGTGGAGAGTTGTTTAATCTTAATTAATTCCTGGATGTCAATAGATGTTTCTGGGATTTGAATGTCATCTATCTTTATTTGAGTGACTATGTCAGGTTTGTTTTTGTTTTTAACGGGGGTTAATAATGTACTACCTGAATTATCTACATCCTTAGAAATTTTTGTAAATGAACTATGATATGAATCAGTAAAGATTATTTGTCGGATAATACCTGTTTGATGTGCAAAAGAAACAGCCATGTTGACTATGTCCTCTGATGCAGGATCAATATCTAAAACTGTACTGGATAAATTTTCAATATCAATTTCTGATTCCCACGGAAATAATGAGCCAGAAAAGAGATTGACCCCAAACCAATTACCTAGAAATATTTGTGAAAGATTATTTTGATGGACCAAGATACTGTTTTTTTCATAGTGATAAGTATCTTTGTGCACATTGAAGTCATTTATATTTGAGCTTTTGGCAATTATGAAATCGGGCTTTATTGCTGTCTTTAATAAGTATTTTGATATTCTGCTATTAGTGATTACAACAAAATTATTTTGATTTTTTTCAAGCCACTCAATATGGTTATTAATGGATTCTTCATTTATAAGAATAAGAGCTGATTCCTTTGAAAATAATTTTTTTAATACAGTGACAGGAGTGTGATTTTCTGTAAGATTTTTTATTTGGTTTATTATGATTGATTTTTTGTTTAATCTTTTGGTAGCCAAAAATTTTTCATTGATATTGTTTTGTCTGTTAATGTAATCAAGTGGTGATGCGCCAAGAAAGTTTATTGTATGAGAAATAAAAAAAAGTTCCGGATTTTTGTTCTGTAGGATCTGTATTCTTCTTGTTTGATAGTTTTCTTCATTTTGTAACATAATTAAATAAAAAGCGATAGACTGTAATCTTTCTTTATTATTTATTCCTATAGTTTCTTCGTTTGCTTTAAATGTAGTGTATAAGTCTTTACATTTTTTGATAGTGTCATTTTTGGTTTGTTTTAAGTAATCTAACTTTACTAATTGTTGTTGTTTTTGAGCAAAGGAGGTTTTTTCTATTTTTCTATTTATTCTATCTAGTCTATTTACTTGATTGTAAATTTGTCTCTCAAGTAAATAAGATTGGTTAAAAGAACAGAGATGCCTTTTTATTAAATTATTGTTAATATTGAGATTGTTACATTCTAAAAGTCTTGCTTCAGTTCGATTCACTGCTGTAAATATCTGCCTGCCTAATTCTATTGCTCCAGTTTTGAATGCTTTATAATAAATATCTCCAGATTTTTTTATTTCTTCATTGCTCCATTCTCGATCAGTATCAGTATTCAGAAAATATAAAAACTCATTGATACCAAATTTTTTTGCTAACTCTGAAAAATTAATCAAATTTTTGTTATTTAATTCTTTTTCCAGCTTATCCATTTTAAGCTTGAATTTAAAATTTGCTTCAGGATTATCATCTGCAAAAAAATTTCGATTATACTCCAATCCTTTTTTTGCTAATTCTTCAATTTTATTGACTTTAAATTGTGCAGCATTAAGCTCTTTGATAATATTTTGATAATGTTTTATTTTTAAATAAAAGTGTTCTTTATGTTGTGATAATTGTTTTTTCAGGAATTTTGAAATACTAATGTGTTCTTTATTTATTTTTATCTCATCAATTGAAATATATTTTACATAATTTATTTTAGCTGAGTTTGGTGAAGGATTGTATATACTGCCTCCAGATTCTTTTGCAAGTATAGCTAATTTTTCAATGGTTGTTTTTGCTTCATAATAGGCAGAATTTGTTTCTGCTTTTTCACCTTTATTGGTAATAACAGTTTGACCAATGTTATTAAGATCAGGTCCCGCTTCATATTCTTGACTACCTAATGCATGGGTATATCCATCGGGGCTATAACACAAATCAACGCCAAAAAGAATTTGCTCTCTGATGCCCATTTTAATGGCTAGTAATATTGCTGTATTAGTTACTGTTGGCCCAATACCTGTTAGATTACTTTGATTGAGATTGGTCTTCCAGGGAAATAGGTCACCTAAATATAAATTGATTCCCAACCAGTTTCCCAATAGCATGGGGGATAAATGGTATTGATGGACTAACAGACATTCTTTCTCATAATTAAAGACTTCTTTACTGGCATTAAAATTAGAAGGAAAAGGATCAACTGAAACAAAAATGTCAGGTTTGATTTTGGTTTCTAATAAACGCCTGGCAATTCGTGTGACTGCGATCACCACATAGTGATCCTGGTTTTCTTCAATCCATTCAATATAATGATCAAGAGAAGGGCCTCCTGCGAGTATGAGTGCTGCTTTCCCCTCAAAGTAATTTTCCAGAATAATGGCTGGGGTGTGATTTTCTGCTAAATTTTCAAGTTGTTTCTGGATAAATATCTTGCTGCCTAGTTGTGATTGATATTGCCAGATGAGATGGTTTATTGTGTCCTCAATAGTTTGCCTTAAAAAAATGTATTCATTGATATAAGAATATTGTGCCGCAAAAGATTTTATTCGTTCTACTTTGTTAATGGTAAAATAAATTTCAAGCCCTATTTTTTTTGCTTCTTGCTCCCATTGGTCTTCAGTGCTTACGATAATTCTTTTGTGTTTAGACAGGTTATACAGATGTTTTGTCAATTCAATAACTTCAGGGAAATCAATAAATACATAAGCACTACCTTTTTCAGGTGGCGTTTTTAATAGTTGTTGAACCATCATTCCTGAATCTGTGCCAGTTATAATGTAGAGTGTATCTTTCTGCTCAAATGTTTTATTAAATTCTTTGTTAAATTGGGTCTGATAATCAAGTTGTTCAAAATTCTTTCGATTCACTGAAAAAAGGTACTTATCACCAAAATTATTTTCAATTAATGTGCCTAACTGGGTGTCGTTACTTAGTTTAATCACTTCTAGTACCTGTTTTTTGACGGATTTCTCTCTTAATAAATATAGCATAAAATATGCCAAACTTATTGTTTCATTAAGCATCTCCAGTTTTAGTTCATATTGATTAGATTGTACCTTTGATGATTGAATACGGCTTGTAAAATAAATTAATTAAAAAAATTTCATTTATTTTCTAAAGAAAATAAATATCCCGACGCTAATGTGTTCAAGAGGCGGTGAATATTCCATTTGAGAGTATATCCGCATAGTAAATTTCTCCACAATTCGTTGCTTTAAGCATTGTTTTATATAAACAATACGGGATTAGTGGGGCATATCACAGGAGATGTCATCATGGCACAGGTAATTAACTCTAATGTTCCATCATTAAATGCACAAAGTAGTTTAAATCGCACAAATTCAGGTTTGGCTACAGCTCTGGAAAGATTATCATCAGGTAAGCGCATTAATAGTGCTAAAGACGATGCGGCCGGTATAGCGATTGCGTCACGTTTTACTTCTCAGATCCGTGGTTATAATCAGGGTACTCGCAATGCAGCGGATGCGATTTCATTAGCACAAACTGCTGAGGGTGCTTATGATGAAATGTCAATAAACATGCAGCGTATTCGTGAGTTAGCGGTTCAATCAGCGAATGCAACTAATAGCTCGACTGACCGGGCCGCTCTGAATACAGAGGTGACACAGCTTAAAGAAGAGATTATTCGTGTTCAACAAACTAAATTTAATGGTGTTGCAGTAATTGGGGCCAGTGCTCAGGCATTTGCTTTCCAGGTAGGACCAGATGCGGGTGGTAATAATGTGATTACTGTCACAACAACTTCCGTTGATGCTACATTAACAGGTGGTGTTGCTACGGTAGCTGCGGCTTCTGCAATGATTGCGACAGTTGATACTGCTCTGGCGTCAATTAATACTCAACGGGCAACTTTGGGTGCTGTTCAGAATCGTTTCGAATCAGTCATTCGTAATGGTGAAAATGCAGCAGAGAACCTGAGTGCTGCTCGTAGCCGTATTGAAGATGCAGACTTTGCACAGGAAACAGCAAAACTGACCAAATTCCAGATTCTTCAACAGGCTGGTATTTCCGTTCTGTCTCAGGCAAATGCTTTGCCACAAAGTGTGTTGGGCTTATTAGGGTAGAGGATAAAAAATTCTCAACGTTTAAATTAGAAATTTAGTTTGAACGTTGATGTTTTTTTAAGGAGTTTTAATATGGCCGATTTAAATATGAATACAAAGTTGCCAAATTTAAATGCAATTAATGGATTCGTACGTGAAAATCTGGTTAAACCTCTTCAAAATAGTCAAAAAGCAGGATCTGCAGATTCTAAAGATGAAATGAAAAATATCCTTAGTGATGAAAAGCGGCAAACAATTGCCACTGATTCATCGTCTGCTGAAGCTTTGCCCAAGGAAGAACTGGACGAAACAATTCGTCAGTTGAATGATTCTTTACAGAATGTTCAGCGAAACCTTGAATTCAGTGTTGATAAAGATGCCGGAAGGATTGTTATCAATGTAAAAGACAAGGAAACGGATGAAGTGCTCAGGCAAATTCCATCAGAAGAGGTTCTTGAGTTGGCTAGAAACTTGCATCATGCTAGTATGCAGCTGAATCAGGATATCAGTGAACGTAGTGATTCTTATACATCCCAGTCTTCAACTGGAGGTGTATTTTTAAAAACCAGTGTTTAAAAATCAGAATTTAATCTGTTTAAACATGTATATAGAAGCTTCACTCTTACTTTAGAGAGTGAAGCTCATAGGGAGAAGTAACATGGCAAGTCTGTCTCTTGGTGGTGTCAACCTTGATGTACAGGGGCTTGTTTCTCAACTTATGCAAATTGAGAGTGCTCCTCTTACCCGATTGCAAGAAAAAGAAAGTACCTTTCAATCACAGCTTAGTGCATTTGGTCGTTTAAAGAGTGCATTGTCTTCTTTTCAAACATCTATGAGTAAGCTGGCTTCTCTTGATAAGTTTGAAACCTATCAAGTCTCCTCATCAGAATCCAGTACCAATCCTAGTTATACTGCAACGGTTGACAGTAATGCTGTGGCGGGAAACTTTAATATCGAAGTTACTCAGCTTGCCCGTTCAACCAAGTATGGTTCCGATAGCTTAAATGCTTTTAGTGATGCAGACACAACCACATTGAATACTTCTGGTGATCAATTGGCTATTAATGTCGGCACGGATTCAATGGCTGTGAATGTTGACGGCTTAACCTTACAAGGTGTCCGTGATGCAATTAATGATGCTGCCGAAGCAAATAGCTTATCGGTTTCAGCCTCCATTGTTTCCACTCAGGAGAATGAACACTTCCTGGTTATTACTGGTACTGAAACAGGCACAGATAATGCCGTTTCGATTGATGATAATGCGGCAAAAACTGCCTTACATCTGGGAACGGGTACCTCAATGGAAATACAATCGGCGCTCAATTCAAATGTGCTGGTTGATAATCTATATACCATTTCAAATGCGAGCAATACAGTTGTTGATGCCATTTCAGGTGTGACATTGAATTTGCTGAAGGTTTCTGATTCAGCCAGCAAGATGACGGTTGAAGTTGATGCAGAGAAAGCACGAGAAAGTATTGATGGTTTTGTCAGCGGTTTTAATACACTTTTAAGTACGGTTAATGCCTTAAAAGAGAGTGGATTAAAGGGCGACAGCAGTTTGAATCGTATTTTATCCAGCATTCGAAGTGAGTTTAACACCAGTGGGGGGCTGAGCAGTTCGTTTAATTTTTTGTCTGAAGTCGGTATTACTACAGATGCGACAACAGGTGAATTAAAGCTGGATAGCTCGAAACTTGATGAAGCTGTTGCTGAGGATTATGCTGGCATATCGGAATTATTTGCTAATGATGATAAAGGGATTGCTTTTCGTCTGGAAGGAAAAATGGATGATTATCTGAGTTTTGATGGACTAATTAAAACCAGAGAAGAAGGCCTGAAGGCAAGAATTGATAGTAATGAAGAATCTCAAATCAGAATGGAATATCGGCTGGGACTTATTGAATCTCGTTTTTTAAAGCAATTTAGCGCTCTTGATTCACTTATCTCACAATCGAATGCCACCAGCTCTTATTTGACACAACAGCTGTCAAATTTACCTGGTTTTAGCAGTAAATAAACTATAGAAAATTTTAAATAAGCCGATAATATATATAGACACACAGTTTATAGTTAATATCTTTAAAGGAATTCTTTATGAATTATGCAAATAACCACTCAGCAATGAATAAATATGCCCAGGTAGGTAACCAAAGCACTGCTGCTTTTGCAAACCCTCATCGTTTAATTCAAATGCTTATGGAAGGTGCTCTGGAAAAAATATCCAAAGCAAAGGGGTTTATGAAAAATGGAGATATTGCTAAAAGAGGGGAACATATTAGCTGGGCCATTTCAATTATTGAAGGTTTGAGGGTAAGTCTGGATCATAGCCAGGGTGGTCAGATTTCAGAAAATCTGGAGTCTTTATATATTTATATGAACAGCCGTTTAACACAAGCGAACCTAAATAGCTCGATTAAAATGCTGGATGAAGTATCTGACTTGCTTATAGACATTAAATCCGGTTGGGATGCTATCCCTAAGGATGTGATTGATGAGCATGCCAATAGTGCGGCAGGCACTCAACCCAAATCGCTTGCAAGTGCTAAAATTTAAAAACTGTTTATTTAAACAACAGAGAAAAAATACATGGATGAATCCAGGGATACAGAACTTGTCAGCTTGTTAAATTTTAGCCAACGAATGCTTGGGTTGGCCCAGAATAGCGACTGGGAAGAATTTTCAGAATTAGAAATAAAGCGAACAGAAGTGATGCATTCTTTTTTTGAGTCATCTGCTCTGAAAGAAGGTTCGATTGGTGATTCAGATAAGATTGAACAGACAATAAAAAAAGTATTATTAATTAACGAGCAAATTGAAAAACTGGCTCAAAAGGAAAAAATAACAATCAGTCAGCAGCTGCACAGTATGAAACAAAAGCAGAATGTTCACTCTGCTTATCTTGAAAATAAATAATGTTCAAATAAATATGCTTTGATAAAGCTCTTTTGTATTAATTCGTTTCAACAACCGGCACATTCATAAAGATATCATAATCCAAATCTTTTAAAGAACGTTGCAGACCTTTCAGTGAATTTAAATTGATAAAAAGGGGTTCAGTAATGTTGGCATTGACTAGAACCAGGCCGTCTTTTTTTATCTTGCTATTATCTTTTTCTGTATTGGTCACAATAACCATCATAGCAATCTCATCCGAGCTTTTAGACTCCAGCAACTCGTATTCCTCATCGGGTAATGAAACTTCATAATAAAAGTTGGCCAGCGAGGGATCAAAAATTGTGTAGGCAATTTTGGGATCGGTAATTGACTGTAACCAGAAAACAACCGGGCCTGTTTCAGAATCATTTTTGTGAAACAATTTAAAATCCTGAGGTTTAGTGTCATTTAACAGACCATAGGGGAAATGGATAATTGTCTCTTCTTCAACTTCCTGTGAGCCAAAACGAGTTGTTTCAATTTTCATTACAGACCTTTTTTTAAAGTGCTTTTTTAAAGTAAATGTTATTGTGTTAGATAATTACTGAATAAAAAAATAAGTTAAGTCAGATAAGCCATTATTTTATAAAAACTATTATTACTTATAACTTATAATCTGTCAAAAATACAGATTAAAGCTGGATAAATCAATTGAATGCCCCATTTGATTTCATGAAGGGAAACAGAATAAAAAAAGTGACATTTTTTTGACTTGTAACAATATTTTGACTTTACATTCATATAATATCCACTATATTTCTACTATAAAAAAATAATATGTATTATTATTGGTATTCGTATCGCAGATTTCATTGTTTTTATGCGGTTTTGTTTTATTGATGACAATTATTTGACAGAGTTGAGGTAGTGAGTTGACTTTCCATTCAGAAACACAGAATTCTTTTTTAGATGCCTCTTTTGTTGGTGAAAGTGTTGTTATCAGGCAGGTTAAAAAATTAATCATTCAAGTGGCTAAAAGTAATGCCAATGTTCTCATTTTAGGTGAGTCAGGTACGGGCAAAGAAGTTGTGGCTAACTGTTTGCATCAAATGTCCAAACGCAATAAAGGCCCTTATGTTCCGGTGAATTGTGGAGCAATCCCCCGGGATTTATTGGAAAGTGAACTCTTTGGCCATGAAAAAGGGGCTTTTACTGGTGCCTTGACGATGCGTAAGGGTCGTTTTGAAATGGCGGAAGAAGGGACTTTATTTTTAGATGAAATTGGTGATATGCCTCTGGCGATGCAAGTTAAAATTCTGCGTGTTCTTCAAGAGCGAATTTTTGAGCGAGTTGGGGGTAATAAAAGTATTCATGCTGATGTACGTGTCATTGCTGCGACACATCGAGAGCTGGAAGATGAAGTAAAAGCCGGCCGTTTTAGAGAAGATCTCTTTTATCGCCTGAACGTCTTCCCCATAGAAATCCCCTCACTGAGAGAACGCACTGATGATATTCCATTATTGTTTCATGTATTGAATGAGCGTATGAAAGAAGACTCGGGAAGTTCAGTGCAACTTACCCCCGAAGCAATGGCTTCAATTATGCAGCATCAATGGTCGGGAAATGTTCGGGAACTCTCCAATCTGGTCGAGCGCCTGGGTATTATGTTTCCTGAGGAGCCCGTAAGCTGGGATGATTTACCTGAAAAATACCAATATGACATTTCACATATAGAAGAATTGCCGGTTCCTGATGTCTCTCAAGCACAGAGCAATGATGCGTCAACGGCATCTGATGACACTATTGCTGATAATAATCATTCACATGAAGCAGATCAATCTGATGATGTACAAGCTTTAAACTCTGATGATTCCTCATCAATGCACGATGTTGTTACCAGAGAAGTCTTACCTAAAGACGGTTTTGACTTAAAAGATCACATGGCAAATCTTGAATACTCCTTAATTCAACAAGCTCTGGAAGAATCAGATGGTGTTGTCGCGCATGCTGCTAAACGTCTGAATATGAGAAGAACAACCCTGGTGGAAAAGATGAAGAAATATGAGACTATGTTTGGTCAGGGGTAGGGAAATCAGAGTAGCTCTATGAAGAAAAGTAATGTATTTTCGTTGTTGCCAGCTAATAATTGCCTGGAATAAATGGATGGGCACGAGCTACCTATTTTGGTACGCCTGAATTTCTTGGACAGATAGTAGTAATTTGAAAAATTACTACTATCATTAATATATCATGGCAAAAGTAATAATAAATAAACCAACAGACTTTGTTACTGCACTTGGAATAACACTCTTAGAATTGTTAGTCGCTATAACAATCATTGGGATTATCGCATCATTTGCCTACCCTTCTTACCGGGAGCATATAGAAGAAGCAGAAATTACTACTGCAGTTTCTGATATTATAAGTATTGAACAAGATATTGAGGTTTTTTTTACTATTGCAAAACGTTACCCACTTAATTTATCAGAGATAAATTGGAAAAAAGAAGATCCATGGGGACGACCTTATGCTTTTCTAAATTTTGATACAATAAAAGGTAAAGGGGCAAAACGTAAAGACAAAAGACTGGTTCCTATTAATTCTGACTATGATCTCTACAGCGCAGGCCCGGACGGTAGTACGGTACCACCTTTAACAGCAAAGCCCAGTCGTGATGATATTGTACGTGCCAATAATGGTGACTTTGTTGGTGTCGCTGAAGATTATTAAAATAATGTCAATATGAAAGTAGAATTAAGCATTTTTAAAAATACAGTATCAAAAAAAATATTTTTTCTTTTTATCCTTGCAGCTTTCCTACCAGTTTGTATATTTACTTTTTTTTCAACCCGTCAAATTGATCAAATGACAGAAGAGAATATCCTGATTCAGCTTCAAAAAAATTCCAAGGCATATTCCTATGTGCTGAATGATCGTTTGTCAGCTCGAAGCACTGCAATGATGCAGATAGCCTCTTTGATTAGTTCAAGTTATGATTCTTCTGAATGGCCATTAGAACACACACATAAAGCCTGGTTTGGCAGTCTTTCTTTATTTAAAGGTAATGTTTTAAATAAAACATTTTGGGGCGCGCCTCCCATTATAAAGAATTTATCGATAGATAATTTACAGTTTTTATCAACTGGGAAGACATTATTACAAGTTAACCTCAAGTCTTCACCTGGATCCCCTGGATTCATTATGATCAGGCAGCTATTTCCATTGGACAAACAAAGCAATAATATGCAGAAAGAGTTTCTTATCTCTGTTCTCAATAATTCAGAATTATTAGGTCACGAAGATGAATTTGATCATCATACTGGTTTCTGTCTGTTCAATCATATGAAACAAGCGCTATTTTGTTCGCAAATAGATATTAAAAAATCAATAGGCGCAATGATATCAAATATTGATCTACAATCACGTGGTAAATTAATCTGGTCTAATAAAGAAACCTCTTTGTATGCGGGTTATAGTAATTTATTTTTAGAGTATCATTATTTTCAGAAAGACTGGTTGATTATTTTTGCTCAACCAAAAATTGAATCTATATTTTACCGGGAGGATTTTAAGACACTTTTTTATAGTATCATTGCTATCACCTTACTTAGCGTTATTTATGCCAGTTCTCTATTGATTCGTCAGTTAATGCGCCCTCTAGATGCATTAATGCAAGGTATTTCGCATATTAGTCATGGCAATTTTAAACAGGTGGTACCGATAGCTGGCAATGATGAATTTGGGCAGTTATCAGAATCATTTAATCGTATGTCAAAGCGCATTTCTTCACAAATCAATGTACTTAAAGCATTAGCTGAGGTTGACCAATTAATCCTCTCACGATTAAAAACACATGATATTATCAACATGGCTATTAAGCACGCAAATGATATTATTGATTCTGATGGCGTGAGTTTTACGAGTCTGACTCTTCAGGAACCCAGTACAGAAAAGCCTTCTTCGAAAGAACACAGTTCAACAGCAATAATGTATACAGATGATCACCAATCAAGCAATAAAACTTTACAGCAGTCCTATCAAATTAAGAATAGCCTGTTAAAGACCTTATCAGAACAAGAGTTTTTTCAATTTAGCCTAAAGGAAACACCTTTACACAGTTTTGTTCAACCATTTATTAATAATGGATTTAAATATTTTCTTATTATTCCTATTCGTAATCAGGGTAAGAACATTGCTTTTCTCAGTTTTGCTTACCATGAGTCGCCAACTCTAACAGATATTGAAAAAAAATGGGGACAAGAATTTTCAGATCGTATTGCCGTTGCTTTTGCAAATTCATCCTGGGAAAAACAGCTATACAAGCAAGCATACTTTGATTCATTAACCGGTTTACCTAACAGACTCATGTTCAATGACCGATTACAATATACCATTGATCAAGCACAACGGGATAAGTCTACCCCCATTATATTATTTTTAGATTTAGATGGGTTTAAGTTTATTAATGACTCCCTGGGACATATGCTTGGTGATGCATTACTGAAGAAAGTGGCTGAGCGGGTTAAAATGTGTTTACGTAAAACCGATACGGTTGCTCGCCTTGGTGGTGATGAATTTGTTTTTATTATCTCAGGAACTCATAAAAAAACTTCTTTTTCGATAATCACAACCATCAAAAAAATTCTATTTGAAATATCCAAGCCCATTATTTTAGAAGGAAATTCTCTGCGAGTAACTGGTAGTATTGGTATCGCTCTATACCCTCAGGATGGAAATACTGTTAATACATTACTCAAAAATGCTGATGTCGCCATGTATGAGGCAAAAAAACAAGGTCGGGCACAATATCAATTTTACTCGGAAGAATTAAACTCAAGTATGTTGAAAAAACTATTACTTGACGCAGATTTGCATGATGCTCTTGAAAAAAATCAGTTTCAGTTATTCTACCAGGCCAAAGTTGATACTAAAACAGGTCTGATTATCGGGGCAGAAGCTTTAATCCGCTGGATTTACCCTGGAGAAGGAGTTATAAGCCCTGTGCTTTTCATCCCTTTAATTGAACAGTCCGGCTTAATTATCCCAATTGGTCATTGGGTTATTCAAGAAACTTGCAGGCAGAATAAAGAGTGGCAGGATAAAGGTTTAAAAAAAATCCCGATTTCCGTCAATTTGTCAGCAAAACAATTTAAGGAAGAGTCACTCTTTTCTGACATTCAGCAAATTATAAAAGATTCAGAGCTGGAAGCTCAATATTTGGAAATGGAAATAACCGAAACTGTTGCAGTGGACAACCTTGAAGAATCTACTAAAATTATACATCAACTCAAAAAAATAGGTATCACTTTCAGTCTTGATGATTATGGTACAGGCTATTCATCTTTAGAATATATCAAAGATTTTCCTGTTGATACTTTAAAAATTGACCGTGCATTCATTATAAATTTGGTCCAGTCACATAAAGAACAGGCAATAGTCAAATCAACCATCACAATGGCGCATGATTTAGAACTTAAAACCATTGCTGAGGGGGTTGAAACTCAAGAGCAATTTTTAATGTTAAAACAAATGAACTGTGATGGAATTCAGGGATATTTGTATAGTAAACCCGTATCTGCATCAGATTTTGAAAAGCTTCTAATAGAAAATCGTAGCTTGTTAGCTTAGCTTATTGTGAACTGTTAAATTAAGTCTTGTAACTTCGAAAATGCAAGAGTGGCTTGCTCTACTATTGAGTCAGTTTATAATAAATGTCAAAAAACAGTACAATATTCAGAGACAGCAATTTAAATAGTATGAAAAAAAATGAGATTATGTTTCCTTCTAAAACAATGAAATAATTATCTATAGTCTTTAGAAAAATTTCGTCATAAAAATGTCACTCCTAATTAATTTTACTTAGAAATAAAGATAATAATATATTTAAATAATTGTTTTATAACAATAAATTGTTATATGGTTTGTTTTTTGCTTCAGTCATAGTATAGAAATATATTCCGGAGTAAATTATGGGCTTGGCTGCAATACTGGAGTCTGCATTAGCAGAAACAGGAACAATTCCTTCATTTGATGAAAATAAGCTTGATAGCAGGTTATCACAAACAGCGCTTCAAGAGTCAATTACAGTAACTCGATTAAAAGCCTTATTAAAAGCCTTACCTGCTGGGGTCATTGTCCTTGACGGTAAAGGGCTTGTACAGGAATGTAATCCGGCAGCGATTGAATTATTAGATGAACCCTTGATTGGCCTGGCTTGGCGCTCTGTTATTGATCGGGCTTTTGATCAAAGCCAGATTTCCGGGCAGGATTCTGTCACTAAAAAAGGTCGGATTGTCAGCATCTCTACCTGTCCCCTTGGTGATAGCGTGCCGGGACAAATTATCTTGTTGCAGGATGTGACTGAAAAACGCCAGTTGCAGACCAAGTATGATCAACAAAAGCGTCTTGCCTCTATGGGGCAAATGGCTGCTCAGCTGGCTCACCAAATCAGAACTCCGATTTCAGCTGCTTTACTGTATGCTTCACATTTAAAATCACCGCAATTAGACAATGAAAAGCGCTTACGTTTTGCAGATAAAATCCTGACACGCATACAGAGTCTTGAGCAGCTTATTAATGATATGTTGCTGTTTTCCAGAAACGGTATGCAAAACCGTGAGAGCATTTCAATTCAGCAATTGTTAAGTGAACTTGAGCAAACTATTGTGATTCCCGAAGATAAACAGAATGTAAAAATTACTTTTGATTATCAACCCAATGAAAAGACCTATATTTCAGGAAATCGAAACCTTCTCATTAGCGGTCTGGTTAATATTGTGAATAACGCACTTCATGCTGTTAGTGATTCTGAGCAATGTATCTCTTCTGAAGTAATGGTTAAAGTGTCACAACCTGTCTATGGTGCAATTGATTTTAGTATTCATGATAATGGCAGAGGTATTTTAGAAGAAAACAGAGATAAAGTTTTTGAACCTTTTTATACCACCAGACAAAAAGGAACCGGACTGGGGCTGGCAGTCGTTAAAGCAATTGCTAATGCGCATGATGGTGAACTCTGGCTTGACTCTTCATTTACGTCAGCATCCCAATCTGAAAATAGCTCTGCATCAGGCAGTGTTTTTAGAATGCGAATCCCTGCACAAATTCAATCTCTGATAAAAAAAAGCAGTAATCCTATGGAGAACTTAAAATGATCATCGGAAAAAACAGCAATCCTCAGGCGCCTCTAATTCTGGTTGTTGAAGATGATGAGGCTTTGCGTGAAGCACTGGTTGATACTCTGGATATGGGTGGTTACAACATACTTGAAGCTGATAATGGCCGTTCTGCTTTGGAATTACTGTCACAGGATGAAAATAGTGAAATTGATATTGTGATCAGTGATGTACAAATGCCGAAAATGGATGGCCATCAACTGCTCAAGCAAATAAAGAGACACTATGATATACCGGTTTTGCTTATGACTGCCTATGGCACAATCAGTAAAGCCATTGAGGCGATGAAAGATGGTGCGGTTGATTATCTGGTGAAGCCTTTTGAAGCTGAGGTGCTGGTTTCAGTGATCAGTCGCTATGTAGGGAAGAGTGTTGAAGATCACCAGATGATTGCCGAGTCAGCCAGCATGCAGAAAATTGCTCAGCTCTCTAAACGTGTGGCTGCCAGTGATGCAACGGTGATGATTGGTGGTTCAAGTGGTACGGGCAAAGAAGTTCTGGCACGCTATATACATAATCATTCAAATCGAAAAGATAAGCCTTTCATTGCCATCAACTGTGCGGCCATTCCTGATAATATGTTGGAAGCAACACTTTTTGGTTATGAAAAGGGTGCTTTTACTGGAGCCTACAAGGCTTCTTCTGGAAAGTTTGAACAGGCTCAGGGTGGCACTTTATTATTGGATGAAATATCTGAAATGGATCTCAGCTTGCAGGCAAAGCTATTACGTGTCCTGCAGGAAAAAGAAGTGGAGCGTCTGGGTGGGCAGGAATTGATCTCTTTGGATGTCCGGATCCTGGCAACATCTAATCGAAATATGGCTGAGCAGGTTAAGCAGAACCAATTTCGAGAAGATTTATTTTACCGCCTGAATGTATTTCCTATGATTATTCCTGATTTAAAAGATCGGGCTGAGGATATTGTTCCACTGGCTAAACATATTATTAATAAAATGGCTAAACAAAGTGGCAGTGAAATACCTGAACTCTCAAAAGAAGCCGAGTCTAAATTGCTCAATCATCGCTGGCCCGGTAATATTCGTGAAATGGACAATGTGATTCAGCGTGCTTTTATTCTTCATATCGATCATATTATTACCCCGGATGATATGCCTATGGAGTTGATTTCTGATGGTCTTCCAGTGATGGATGATTCTGTAAGTGTTGGATCTGTAAAACCTTTACCAGCTGAATTACAAGCTGATGTTGTTATAAAAGAGAATAGTACAAATCAACAAGAATCAAGTAAAGTTAGCTCAAATTTAAATGATGAGCTACGTGGTCGGGAATTTGACAAAATTTTAGAGATACTTCATACCACTATGGGCAATCGTAAAATGGCTGCAGAGAAGTTGGGTATCAGTCAACGAACTCTAAGATATAAGCTGGCAAAAATGCGAGACAATGGAATTATTGTGCCTGGTGGTTTTGGCGCGAAAACTGCTTAACTATTATTAATAGCGAAATAAGAACGAACAAATCTTTCAGATGACTATTTTTTGACACCTGTAAATAGAAAAGGGCAGACCAATGATTAATGATATTAATACCTCCAGTATGATGCTGCAAATGCGTTCAATGAATGATATGGCCAGTGCTAAAACTACGCCACTAGAGATTAATAATGAAGGTTTGTCTGCCCTTAATGATAAAAGTGCACCAGATGTTGATTTTAGCAGCTTGTTAAAATCTGCTGTACAACAGGTTAATTCTATTCAGGGCGCTTCCGGGGATTTAAGGAATGATTTTATCGCAGGAAAAGAAGGAGTTAGTCTGGCACAAGTTATGATTACCTCTGAAAAAGCCGGTGTTGCTTTTGGTGCATTGGTCGAAGTTCGAAATAAATTATTAAAAGCCTATGAAGAAGTTAAAAATATTCGTGTTTAAGTGGAGTAGTTACTGATGGCTGAAGAAGGAAAGAACAATAACTCAATGATGGCATTGCAGAACATCAGTGAATATCCGTTATTAAGACAAGCAGGATTGTTGGTTGGTCTGGTGGCCAGTGTCGCCTTAGGTGTGGCGATTGTTTTCTGGTCGCAGTCACCGGATTATACAACGTTATATGCAGAACTACCGGATGCTGAACTTTCTTCTGTTGCGGATGCCCTGAAGCAGAGTGGTATCAAGTACAAAATAAATGCCGGTAATATTATGGTGCCTGCCAATGATGTTGAAAAATCACGCATGCAATTGGCTGCTCAGGGACTGCCCAATATCCGTCCGGAAGGATTTGATATTTTAAGTGAAGAACAAAGCTTCGGTACCAGTCAGTTTATCCAGTCAGCACGCTATCAGCATGCGCTTGAAGAGGAGCTTTCCCGCTCTATTTCAGCACTGAGAAATGTGAAATCAGCCAGGGTTCATTTAGCACTGCCCAAAGAATCTGTTTTTGTCAGAAATCGTAAAAAAGCCAGTGCATCCGTTGTTACCAATTTGTATTCCGGGCATCGTATGACGGATGATCAAGTGTCTGCGATTACCTATATGGTTGCTTCAAGTGTCCCGAACCTGCAAGTTGAAGAAGTGACGGTGGTTGATCAAATGGGACGTTTATTAACAGAGTCCGGTGATAAAGAACAAGTATTGAATTCAGAACAGCTTGAATATACAAACCGGGTTGAACACAATTATATTGAACGGGTTAATTCCATTCTTACACCATTTTTAGGCCCTAATGGTTTTAAAGCTCAGGTCAATGCCGATATTGATTTTACTCGAATTGAAAAAACGTCAGAGCTATTTAATCCGGATTCAGCCGCCACACGGAGTAAACAGCAATTAGTTGAACGGGTTTCAGCTTCAGGTGATATCGGCATACCCGGTGCTTTATCTAACCAGCCCCCTGGTGGCTCAATAGCACCTGAAACAGTTGCAGGTGTGGGGGGGGATGAAGAAGATGATGGACAAAAATTCAGACTTAAAGAAACAGTGACTCAGAACTATGAACTTGATAAAACCATTAGTCATACTCAGCTGGCAACGGGCAGTGTCAAAAGAATATCAATTGCCGTGGTCATTGATGATAAGAAAGAGGTTGCTGAAGATGGAGCGGTTGCGGTAACCGCAAGAACCGAAGAAGAGCTGAAACGTATTACGGCGTTGGTTAAGGAAGCGGTTGGTTTTAAGGCCCAGCGGGGTGATACTGTTAATATCATCAATGCTGGTTTTGTGGCTCCAGTGCTGGTTGAAGCACTTCCAGATATTCCAGTCTGGGAACAGGCCTGGTTTGCCCCTATTGTTAAACAGGGCTTGGCAGCGCTGGTTGTTCTTTATATAATCTTTGGAGTGATTAAACCCGCGTTCAAAAGCTTATCCAAGCCGCATAAAGAAGTTATCGGCATAGAAGGTGAAGGCGGTGCTGAAGGTCAGGCGGCATTAGCTGGCGGTACAGCGGGTGCTTTTGGTGCAGAAGAGGCTGATGCCTTGCCACAATCACCGGATAATTATGAAGTACAATTGGATATGGCACGTAAACTGGTTGTAGAAGATCCTAAAATTGCAGCTCAGGTTGTTAAAAAATGGCTGGCAGTCTGATAAAAAATTTATTTTAAATAGTGATTTAACCTCTTAACTAAAAACAATGAAGCAGAGATAAACATGGCTGATGATGATTCAAAACAAGGCTTAGAAGAACTGGAAGGTATCCAGCAGGCCGCTGTTTTTCTTATGTCAGTTGGTGAAGAAGAAGCTTCGGGCATATTAAAACATTTAGGCCCGAAAGAGGTTCAAAGTCTGGGTGAAGCTATGGCAACCATGGCTAATGTCGATAAAGGTAAAGCAACGGACGTGCTGCAGAACTTTAACACCATTGTCGGTGGTCAGACTGCGTTAGGTATGGGTTCAGAAGACTACTTGCGTAATGTGTTAAATAAAGCCCTGGGTAAGGATAAAGCCGGGGGGGTCATTGACCGGATTTTATTGGGCCGCCAATCAAAGGGGCTTGAAGCTCTAAAGTGGATGGAACCTCGTTCTATTGCAGAGGTCATTCGACTGGAACATCCTCAAATCATTGCCATTGTCCTTTCCTATCTTGAAGCCGATCAGGCCGGTCTGGTTCTGTCAAATCTACCTGAAAATACTCGAGCTGATATCATGATGCGTATTGCAAGCCTTGATGCCATTCAACCTGCAGCACTTTTTGAACTGGATGAAATACTGGAAAAACAATTCGCTGGTCATGAAGGTAGTATTCGTTCTTCCAGTGTGGGTGGTATCAAAACAGCGGCGGATATTCTGAATTTTGTTGATGGTACTGCTGAAGCTGCCATTATGGAAAATATCAAGAATATGGATGAGGATTTGGGACAGGAAATAGAAGACAGCATGTTTGTCTTTGATAATCTTTCGGGTGTTGATGATCGTGGAATTCAGGCTCTGTTAAGAGAAGTGTCATCAGACATTCTCATTGTTGCCCTTAAAGGAGCAGATGATGAAGTTAAAGAAAAAATCCTTAAAAATATGTCTAAACGTGCAGCAGAAATGTTACGCGATGATCTGGAAGCGAGTGGGCCTGTGAAATTGAGTGAAGTAGAAGGTGCACAGCGTGAAATTCTGAGTGTCGCTCGTCGTATGGCTGAATCAGGTGATATTGCACTAAGTTCTGGCGGCGATGAATATGTCTAATATTCTGAATTCTAATGAAACCAAAGTAAGCAAAGTTATTTCAGGGAAAAATCAGGCAGACTATAAAACCTGGCAAGCGCCAGATGTTCAATCAATTGAGCAGCAAAAGCAGGAAAAGGCCGGCATTTTAACGGCCAGACAATTAGAGGAACTACAGAAACAAGCCTATGATGAAGGTTTTCAGCTAGGGAAAGAGGAAGGCTATACTGCAGGTCTGGAACAAGGGCAGGAAGAAGGAAGGCAAAAGGGGCTTCAAAAAGGACAGGAAGAAGTTTTTCAGACCATCAAATATTTTGAACAGATCATGAAGTTTTTAGCCAAACCAGTCGAACAGGTGGACAAAGAGGTTGAAGAAGAGCTGATTGGCTTATCAATGGCAACGGCAAAGCAAATTATTCGTCGGGAGATTAATGCCGATCCAGGGCAAATTATTGCTGTCATTAAAGAGGCACTATCAGCCTTACCCGCTAATTCAAAAAAAATAAAAGTCTTTCTGCATCCTCTGGATGCTCAAATTGCGCGGGAATATCTCACTGGTACGAACACTGAGAATTCTGGCGACCTAGGTGATGAAGTCTGGACTATAGTAGATGAACCTAATATTACCCGAGGAGGTTGTCAGATTAAATCAGAGGCCTCACAAATTAATGCCAGCATTGAAACTCGTATCGCAGAAATAGCCGCGCGCATTCTTGGCAGTGAAAGAACGGGCAATGACCGAAGCGATAATGCCCCCTCATCGAGCAATGCGGATGATTTAAATAATGCCGTCTGATGTAAATTCTCCCTCTTTTAACTTTTCTAATCAGTGGGCGCAACGCCTTAAAGAAGGTCGAAATAATATTGAAAAAAAACCAGTTTCATTAAAGGTGGAAGGCAAACTCACTCGTATGGTTGGAATGACTCTTGAAGCCGTTGGCTGCCAATCCGCAATTGGCGGTCGTTGTCTTGTTGAGGGGGTGGATAATCAGTTTATTGAGACAGAAGTTGTGGGCTTTTCCGGTGATAAATTATACTTGATGCCGACAGAGAGGATAAGTGGTATCTTACCAAATGCCAGAGTGATACCAACCTCTGACTCATACCAAGTGCCTGTTGGTGTCGAGTTACTTGGCCGGGTTGTTGATGGTGCCGGCAAGCCTTTAGATGATAAAGGCCCATTACAAAACACTCGCAGTTCACCGCTCATCAGAAAGACAATGAATCCCTTATCCAGGGAGCCAATTCATGTGCCTATGGATGTGGGGGTTCGTGCAATTAATGCCATGCTGACGGTTGGGCAGGGTCAGAGAATGGGATTATTTGCAGGAAGTGGCGTGGGTAAAAGTGTTCTATTGGGTATGATGACCAAGTTTTCCAAAGCAGATGTGATTGTTGTTGGTTTGATTGGTGAACGGGGACGTGAGGTGAAAGAATTTATTGAGAACATTCTTGGTCCTGAAGGTATGGCTCGTTCAGTTGTTGTTGCCGTGCCGGCGGATCAGTCACCCGTCATGCGTTTACACGGAGCTCAGGTAGCAACCAGCATTGCAGAAGATTTCCGGGATCAAGGTAAACATGTATTACTTCTGATGGATTCACTGACACGATTTGCTCAAGCTCAGCGTGAAATAGCATTAGCGATTGGTGAACCTCCTGCAACAAAAGGTTATCCGCCTTCTGTCTTCGCAAAATTACCGGCATTGGTCGAAAGAGCGGGTAATGGCCAGGCAGGCGGTGGTTCTATTACAGCCTTCTACACTGTGTTGACAGAAGGTGATGATCAGCAGGATCCTATTGCGGATGCAGCTCGCGCTATTCTGGATGGGCATGTTGTCTTATCAAGGGAGCTTGCTGAGAGCGGGCATTATCCAGCGATTGATATTGAAGCTTCTATCAGTCGTGTTATGACAGAAGTAAGCGATGAATCTCACCTGGAATTGTCCAGGCGATTTAAACAAATTTACTCAACATATCAGAAAAATAGTGATTTAATTAATATGGGAGCCTATACTTATGGTACTGAAAAATTAATTGATGAAGCGATTGAATTACAACCCTCATTAATGGATTTTTTGCATCAGGGAATGAATGTTGCTGTAAATTATGAAAGCAGCCTGCATGATCTGGAAGTAGTGATGACACAACCCACTCAGGTGCAGCAGGCAATAAATACCACTCAGCCTTCTGTGACCCCCGGTGCTGCTTCAGCCAATGTCTATAAACAGTAAATACTCAAAATGCCTAAACAAAAATCTCAACGTATGAAGCCGGTGAATCAGCTGGCAGAAAAAAGAGAACAGCAGTCGGTTATTATTTATTCACAGTGCCTTGCTAAAGTACAGGCACTGGAAGAGCAGTTGCAAAAGCTATACACTTATCGTGAGGGATATAATCAGCAAATGGTCAATTTGTCTGCAAAGGGAGTTGGTAGTCATCGTCTTCAGGATACTTTAATGTTTATGAGTAATTTAAACAAAAGTATAGAAGGACTTTTGACACAAATACAACACCAAAAAATAGTATGCGAAGAAAAGAAAAAAGAATGGATGCTCAGACATAACAAAACTAAGATCTATAGCAAAGTTACTGAAAAATATATTTCTGAAGAGCAAACCATTAAAAATAAAAATGAACAGAAATTGCTGGATGAATTTAACCAGACATTATTTCAACGCCAAATCAATTCTAAATCCCGCTCCAAATAATACGTCCTAACCAAAGCCAACCAGAACAACTCCTGTGAATTGAACAAACTTGTGTAACATCTCTTCAATTCTACAATATTGTTGATTGCCTTCAGGGCATTAATTTACTAGCAACAATTCTCTTTGCTAAAGCCATTTCCATATTAATTATCTAATACATTAATTAATAAGATCTTTTAAAAAAGTAAAAGTTGGTACAAGAGTTGCATTCTCATAAGACAAGTATATAAAAGTTAATTATTTGACGAATGAGAAAATGGAAACTGCAACTCTATTAAATATTAAAGCAACAGCCAATCGCAACTCTAATCACCGCACTGATACCGTGATAGGGCAGAGCCTGGCGATGATTTCCTCTGAAAAACCTTCTTCTAACAAAGATAAGGCTGATGGCTTTAAATCAACATTTAAAGATCAGGTTAATAAAAAAACAAAAGCTGACAATTCTGAAAAGGCTTTGCCACAAAACGGCAATGACTTGCCTAAGAAAGATAGCGCTGCTGATACAGATAAAAAAGAAATTAGTCATTCACAAGTAAAAACACAAGAGCAGTCTCAAAATGATGAGCAGGGAAAAAAAACGGCCTCGGATGGTCGTCATGAGCAAAATAATCAACAAGGGGTAAGCTCATCTGAAAATGAACAAACTCAAAGTCAGGGTGCAGAAATAACGACTGTTCAGGAAGTTGATACAGAAGATAATCTTTCACATGAAGAGCTAAAAACTATACAGCCTATTTTCTCAGAGTATCCGGCTTTTACTGTTAATCCTGAGGGTGTTAAATCGGATCAAAAGTCTTACTCAGAATTAACTAACGGCCAACCCGGTTTAGCTCAACAGCCTTCTTTGACCTCTAAGTCTGTAACACAAATAGAGGCAGGCAACTCAGGCCTGGCTAATGATTCAAACTCAAATAAAAGAAATGAATCGGCGCTTGGAAAAAGTATTACTGAATTTCAGCAGTATATTGAAATATCTAAGAAACATTCGGCTGCCGGTGAGTCTATAAGCAGCGTTAAGTTATTTGAACAGAATATAAAAAATGATCTAATCACAACATCATTTAACGTGAATGAAATGAAGTTGCCAGCCAGTCAAAATCTTAACCATAATACTTCATTGTCACAAGCAATTTTAACGACACCCGCTCAGGCAATATCAGTGGATAAAATGAATACATCTTTGAATAATACATTATTTTCATTTTCAAAATCAATGGTTGTTCTGGATGTTAAATCTCCAGTTGGAAAAGCTGGATGGAATCAGAATTTTTCAAATCAAATTCTTATGATGGCAAGTAATGGTGTCCAACATGCAAAAATAAAATTAAATCCAATGAGTCTTGGGCCGGTTGAAGCCATGGTTAAATTATCGGGTGAATCAGCAGTGGTTAATTTATCGTCACTGCATCTAACGACAAAAGAAGCCTTAGAAAATGCCATACCAAGATTAAAAGAAATGCTGAATGAGAATGGATTTTCACATGTTGATGTGAATGTTTCTCATCAGGATAAAAAAGAACAGCAGGATGCTGGCCTAGATTCAAAAACAAGTTCAAACAATGAGCATGGTAATTCCACTATGCCGGGTGAAGAGCAATTATCAGAAGAACCTACTGACTCTGATTCCGCTGCGCAAGCAGCTGATTTAGATGAACAGGGGTTAAAAATTGTTGATTACTATGCTTAAAGGAGACTAACAATGGCACAAGTAATAAATACTAACGTTTATTCGTTAAATGCACAGAGAAATCTAAATAATACATCAACACAATTATCAACGGCCTTGCAAAGATTATCATCTGGTTTGCGCATAAACAGTGCAAAGGATGATGCGGCAGGTCTTGCGATTGCCTCTCGTTTTACTGCACAAATCAGAGGGTATAATCAAGGTGTCAGAAATGCTGCGGATGCAATATCTCTGGCTCAAACGGCTGAGGGTGCATATGATGAAATGGCGAACAACTTGCAGCGAATTCGTGAACTTGCAGTCCAGGCAGCTAATGCGACTAACAGTTCAACAGATAGAAAAGCAATTCAGACTGAAATTACTGATTTGCAAGCAGAAATTACCCGTGTTACTCATACTCAGTTTAACGGTGTAGAAGTTGTTGGATCGGCTGCAGGGGCATTTTACTTCCAGGTTGGACCGAATGGTGTTGCTTCCATTGATGGTATTACAGTGAATACTGTAAACGTTCGAGGAACAACAGAATTTACTCAGATGCAGGGTACCTCAGCAACTGTTTATGAAGCGAATGCGGGTGCAACAACCAATGTGGCTCATGCATTGAGTTTAATTGGCCGGGTTGATAATTTACTGCAAGTTATAAATACTGAAAGGGCAATTTTAGGTGCAACTCAAAATCGCTTTGAGTCTGTTATCCGAAATGGTGAAAATATTTCAGAACAATTATCAGCTTCCCGTTCACGAATTCAGGATGCTGATTTTGCAAAAGAAACTGCGGCTTTAACTAAGGCGCAAATTCTTCAGCAGGCTGGTACAACTGTTCTATCACAAGCGAATGCTGTACCGCAAAGTGTGCTGTCCTTACTGCAAGGGTAGTTTATGATGTTGCATAATTTGATGTGAGGAAAGCAAAATGACTCAAATACATCAAAATTCTCTGCCTGGTCATCATGCAGTTGATGATGCATCGCACTCTATTAGTGAGCGAAGTGGCCATAATGCACCCGGCAGACAAGTTCTGGATGGCAGTGCCCGAAATGGTGCGCACGAATCAGCATCGGGTACGGTTAATATTTCATTTAATGCTCATATGCGTTTGAGGGCTTATCAGGATCAGAAAAAACTACCTGATTCATTAAATTCAACAAGCCCTGTTATAGAAAGCACTGATTCAATAAAAGCTGGATCAATAGACATTGATTTGGTAAAAGATGCCTTAGCAGATGGTATGAGTCAAAAATCTGACCAGGAAAGAGATGATATACCGGAACAGATAAAAAGAGAGACAGCACAGAATGACTTAGGCTCAATAAATTTTTCTGAACATATTACTGAAATGCTATTTGAAGTTCAAAATAACATTGTCCAGGCCTCTGAGCCCGGTTATCGATATCTTGTCAATATGCTCAATAATTACGATTCGGTTGTTGAAGATCCTCAACAACTGCAAGAAATCATGCGTAAAGAAGAATTTTTTCTTAGCCGGAGAAAACCCTTCATGGAAAGTGCTGATTTTCAAAGTTATAGTCAGGTTCTAAATCAATTTTCAAATATTGTTGAACGCCAGCAATTCATCTGAAGCAATCAATTTTTAAATATCAATATATCCTGTTCATCCTGAAATATTGACTGGTCAGTATTCATCTTTTTTATAGAGTGATACTGGCTAAATTCAAAATATTGTCCTATAACTTTAATGATAATTATTTTTAAAAATCTATTAAAGCTTTTTATTGACCTGCCGAAACCATAATTAGAATCCCGTTCTTTAAAATGGGAACAAACCAGGAATAGTTTATGTTGTCTAATAATAAATCCATGGATTCCAGCGCCAGACAGTTCTTAGCGGTTGCATCTGTTCAGGCAGAGTTATTTGCAGTAAAGAAGATTTCAAAGCGGATATCACTGAGCGCTAAAAATGCAAAAGCAATTGCTGCCAGAGCTGGAAGTCAGGCAATGGGCTTTCATCCTATTACTGATTTTATTGATGATGTTGCCATTAACATTACCCAACTGGTGGAAAAAATTAATGCTGAAGCGTTAAAGTTATCGAGCTTTGCTATTTCTAATCGTAATCGTAATAGAACGATTGAGCAAATGAAATGTGCGACTCAGGAGATGCATAAATATGCCGATCATCAGGGTATAAGTAAAAGGCTGTTGGAACTGGAAAAAATGAAAAAGAAGTTTTTGATTGATTATGCTCGTAAAAATAGTGACTTACTGGAATTACTTGCAGAAATTAGAAACCAACTTCAGGCGGCTGAAATGATTTGCACAACCTCTCGTACTGAAGCAACTCGTGCCGGTGATTTTCAAACAAACCTGGAAGTGGTTGCTGATGAGGTTTCAATTGCTGTGAGTAATATTAAAGATACATTACAAAGCAGCAAGTACCATCTATCTCAAATGTCTTTACGTTAACCTCTTTACTAATAACGATAAGATAACAATTTAATCAGAGAGCAGAATAATGATTACACAGACAATATATGATGGCAATTATCAATGGATCGTTATGGGACGAGATCCTGATAAACCAGAGAAAATTATTGATACAAACCAATATATTGTTAAAGATGGTGACCGAACTTTATTGATTGATCCCGGTGGTATGGAAATTTTCTCATCGGTACTGGCTGCAACACTTAGTGTTTCTAAGTTGGAGCATATTACTGATATCTTTGCTTCCCATCAGGATCCGGATATCATTTCATCGATGGGTTTATGGAATGAGATGCTGCCCGACATCAAACTTCATGCATCCGCTTTATGGGAAGGTTTTATCCGGCATTTCAGCAGTGGTGATGTTGAATATGTTCCGATTGACGATAAAGGTGGTTCTATTCGTTTGGAGTCAATTGAATTGCAGTTTATACCTGCCCATTATTTACATTCATCAGCAAATTTTAATGTTTATGATCCCAATGCAAAAATCCTGATGAGCGGCGATATTGGTGCGGCACTGGAAGCACCGGGAGCCCCTATGTTTGTTGATAATTTCGATAGTCATAGAGAAAAAATGCATTTTTTCCACAAGCGCTGGATGCCTTCTAATGAAGCTAAAAAAGATTGGATCAGGCGAGTCAGAGAGCTGGATATTGATATTATGGCTCCTCAGCATGGACGCTTGTTCAAAGGTGATGATGTGAAGCGTTTTTTGGACTGGTTCGAAGCGCTTGATGTTGGTATGGCAGTACATGGTGGCTGATGAGCTGTCTTTGATTTCTAATTAGTCTTTAAAAAGTCTGCCTGGCAGGCTTTTTTTTTTCTTGAAAAAGAACATGACAAGCCATATATTACTACTAATAATTGAATATAAGAAATAGGTGATATACCATATGAGTCTTCAAACACTTATTGAAGAAAAATTAAATCAGGCTTTTACACCTGAATATCTACTGGTTGAGAATGAAAGTCATATGCATAATGTGCCGGCTGGCTCTGAGATGCACTTTAAAGTACAGATCATTTCAGATGATTTTAATGGCCAGATGTTATTGCAACGCCATCGTTCAGTCAACAAAGTGTTGAAAGAGGAATTGGCAGGTCCCATTCATGCATTGTCTATTCATACTTTTACGAAAGAAGAGTGGGAACAGCGTAATGGTCAGGTGCCACAATCCCCGCCATGTCATGGCGGGGGGAAATAGGCAACAACTATTTAGTTAGTATTAGAGTAAATAATTCTCTTAATTTATAAAAGGAGCTATCATGGCGACTATCGAAGTCACAGCAGAAAATTTTAATGAAGTCATTACTAATAACGAGTTTGTTATTGTAGATTTCTGGGCACCCTGGTGTGGCCCATGCAAGGGCTTTGCACCAGTCTATGAAGAGTTGTCTGAAAAATATCCTGATCTGGTTTTTGCAAAAATCAATACGGAAGAAGAACAGCAATTGGCCGGTGAATTCCAAATCCGTTCCATTCCAACATTAATGGTATTCCGTGAACAGATTATTCTATTTTCGCAGCCAGGTGCTTTACAGGGCTCACAACTGGAGCAGGTCATTGAACAGGCCCAGGGGCTGGATATGGAGGAAGTCAAAACAGATATAGAAAAACAGCAGGCAGAGCAAGAAACTAAACAGTAGGAGCAAGTGCCAGGCGTTAAGCATTAAGTGTCAAGTTAGAGAAAAAGCAGAAACCTTGCTCCCGATCTTTCGTTGTATTTAATGCTTAACACATGATGCTTAACGTTTTAAATGAAATTCCACTCAGAAAAAATTAAACTTGATCAGCCAGAAAAAATCGGTATTTTACTGGTTAATCTGGGCTCACCCGATGCACCCGATGCTTCTTCAATTAGATGTTTTTTAAGAGAATTTTTATCCGATCACCGAGTAATAGAAATCCCTCAACTTCTTTGGCAGCTGATCCTTAATTTTATCATATTGCCTTTCCGCCCACGTAAACTTGTTCCTTTATACCAATCAATCTGGACTCCGGAAGGCTCGCCACTTGTCTCCATTGCACAAAAACAAAAGACTCAACTAGAAAAACTATTTTCAGAAAAGACAGGGGAAGTGGGTGACATGCCTGTCAGTTTTGCTCTGGCGATGCGTTATGGTAATCCGGATATTCGTTCAGCACTACGCCAGCTGGCGCAAGATAATGTCCACAAGGTCCTGGTTTTTCCGACCTATGCTCAGTATTCAGGAACCACAACCGCTTCTATTTTTGATGCGGTGAGTTCTGAACTGCAAAAATGGCGTTGGATCCCTGAATTACGTTTTATCAATAGTTATTTTGATCAGGAAGAGCATATTCAAGCTCTGGCTGATTCAGTACAACATTGTTGGAAGTCCCATAAAAAAGGCCAGAAATTAGTGATGTCTTTCCATGGCTTGCCCGAACGAAATCGGACACTTGGGGATCCCTATTATGATCAATGCCACAAAACGGCTCAATTACTGGCAGCAAAACTTGAACTGGATGAGACACAATGGCTCATCACCTTTCAGTCGCGTTTCGGCAAAGCGGAGTGGTTAAAACCTTATACCAGTGCCTCTTTAGAAGAGCTGGCGAAGCAAGGGGTGCGTTCAGTTGATATTATTTGTCCCGGGTTTTCTATTGATTGTCTGGAAACACTGGAAGAAATTTCTGTAGAAAACAGAGAGGTCTTTATGGATGCTGGCGGCCAGAATTATCAATACATTCCAGCGCTCAATGCTTCAGTAGAAAACACTAAAGCAATGGCTGCATTGATTGAACAACATATTCAGGGCTGGAGTTGAGAAGTCAGCCTTAACTTGTCAAGCCTTCAAATGGTTGTACGTCAACCATTTCACCTACTTCGATACTGCCGCTTTCTGCTGGTATAATGATGAAGCAATTTGCTTGACTCATTGCAGTCAGGACGTGTGAGGCCTGCATTCCTGCATTTCTGACAGTTAGTTCACCACTATCGGACTGTTCCAATATGCCACGCTGAAAATCTGTGCGTCCAGGGCGTTTCTTAAGTAGTTCCGTTGTTTTAGCTTTTATTTGCAGGGGTAATACAATTTCCTGACCTTTCATACGTTTAAGAGCCGGCTGAACAAATTGGTAGAAGGTTGCGATGACTGCAACAGGATTTCCGGGCAGTCCAAAAAACAGACTGTTTCCTAAAGTGCCGAATGCCAAAGGTTTTCCAGGTTTCATGGAGATTTTCCAGAAATTAATTTGTCCAAGCTTTTCCAGAGTTTCTTTAACAAAATCTGCTTCTCCAACCGATACTCCACCTGAAGTGATGACTGCGTCAGCTAACTCACCAGCGGTTGTAAAAGCCTCTTCAATAAGTTGACGATCATCCGGGATAACACCCATATCAATCATTTCAACATCCATGTTTTTTAATAGTCCATAGAGTGAATAGCGATTAGAGTCATAGATGTCGCCTGGTCCCAGGCTTTCACCAATTGAACGTAATTCATCACCAGTGGAGAAGAAAGCAACCCTGATTTTTCTTGAAACTCTGACTTCTGCAATGCCCTGTGTGGCAAGAAAAGCCAGATCAGTTGGTGAGATTTTTTTCCCTCTGGCTAAAAATGTCTGTCCGGTTTTTAGATCATCGCCGGCTTTTCGGACATTGGCAAAAGCTTTAGGGATTGTTGTAATTGTAACTGTATCTTCACCCTTTACTTCTGTATGCTCTTGCATAACAACCGTATCAACACCTTCAGGTACCTGAGCGCCGGTCATAATTCGAATGGCTTCACCAGAAGAAATTTCACCATTATAAGGGTGTCCGGCAAAAGATTGTCCGGCAATTTTTAATGTCAGAGTGGGTTGATCTGTAATGTCTGAACGTTTGAAAGCATATCCATCCATACCTGAATTATCACAGGGAGGAGTATCAAAGGTGGCAATAATATCTTTAGCTAAAACCCGCCCAAGTGCCTGGCGAAGAGCAATTTGTTCAGTTCCCTTAATTGCCTCAGTGTCTTTAATGATTCTTTTTTGTACTTCACTGACACTAATGAAGTGATTGGCACTGGGTGAAGGGTTGTTATTTTGGGTCATTGTTCTCTTTTCCTGTAAAAGGTATTTATAAAAGTTCAGTTATAAACGCAGCTATTTCAGTAATATTATTGATATCTAACATTGGGCATGGGAGCGTTTCTTGATCTTTTATTCCAGATGCTGTTTGATCAGTTGCTATGGCAATAATATTTGAATCATTCGGGAATAAAAGTGGTTTTCCTAGTGTAGGTCGATGGAGTTCAATTTTACTAATAGACTCATGTTTAAAACCTTCCACTAAAATCAGATCAGTTTTGTTTAAGTCAAGATGGGGTAATAACGTAAATAAATCGGGTTCAGCCATCCTTTCCTGTACTGGCTGTTCAACCATTAATGCCCAGCGTTTTGCTGAGGCCACTAACATCTGCTCAGCGCCGGCTTTACGCAGTCGATAACTGTCTTTACCCGGTTTATCAATATCAAATTTTTCATGATGGGTGTGTTTTACCATAGCCACACGAATATTGGCTTGATTTAGCTCAGGGATTAACTGCTCTAATAGAGTTGTTTTGCCGGTACCGCTGAATGCAGCAAATCCTAATAAAGGTACATCATGATAGGTCGTTAGTGAAATCATGAGAGCATTATATCATAATGCTGGTTTAAGAATTAAGGTGATAAATAAGTATGAAGAAGTTAAATTATTCCGATGTTGATATTGTTCAAAAAGAAACGGCTTATCATGGTTTTTTTACAGTGAATCAATATAGCTTACAGCACCGTTTATTTGATGGTGGAGTTACTAGAGAACTGATGCGAGAATGCTTTGAGCGAGGGCATGCGGTGGGTGTTCTTGCCTATGATCCCTGGTTGGATAATGTGGTTTTGCTGGAACAATTTCGTATTGGTGCTTATGTTTATGAAGAAGAAAAGCGCAGAGACAATGCTGAAGACAGCAAGAGTCCCTGGTTATTAGAAATTATTGCCGGTATTGTCGAACCGGGAGAATCTCAACTTGATGTTGCTCATCGTGAAGCGGAAGAAGAAGCCGGCCTGCAATTGCTTGTACTGGAATCAATTGGTGATTTCTACTCCAGTCCGGGTGGCAGCTCTGAAACCACTGAACTTTATTGTGCCTGTGTTAGAAGTAATGATGCTGGAGGTATTCATGGTCTGGAAGAAGAGGGGGAAGACATCCGAGTCATTGTTATGCCTTATCATGAAGCAGCTCAATGCCTTAAAGAAGGTCGTTTGAATAATGCCAGCGCCATGATTGCTATGCAATGGCTAATGCTGAACCATGATGATATCCAGGTTAAATGGAAGGATCTGAAGTAAATATTTGACTTTCTTTTTCTTGGTTTTTGGACAGCACCAGTGGAGTAATCGACCGGTTTAACCTTTACCCGAACGCTCCATTCTTTTGATTACAAGCAAATCCCAATCGCCGTTTATTAGGTCGTATTGTTGCGAATCAACAATAGTATTATTTTCAATAATGAATGATTATTAAAGAAAACCTTGTTAAGGCCGCCAATAGACTTAAGCTTGATTTATGAGGTATTTATGTCAATTGATTCAATATTAGGAACAGCTCAGACGGGGATTCAGACTGGTCTGAACGGGATAAAGAAAAATGCAGCTAATCTTGCCAGTAAGGAAACCATGCAGGGCGAAGGCTCTCCTGCAACAGATATTGTTGAAATGAAAATGAATAAATATCAAGTGCTTGCCTCAGGTAAAGTAATTGAAACGGCTGATGAAATCCTGGGTTCCCTGCTGGATGAGAAAGCCTGAATCTGCCAATATTCTCCCTGCTGCATCCCAAATGCTGATCTCTGTTATCAGCTCTTGTTCACCATAAAATTACATTCTTCTTAAATAAGTATTCTATCCTGTACTATCTGCTATACTTAAATCTGGTCAAACTTCATCTATTAATACTGAAATCCAGGGTATCAGTTCGGAACTAACATGTACTCATCCGAAGGTAAAGAAATTGCAGAACAATTGGTGGAAAAGTACGCGCCACTGGTTAAAAAAATTGCCTATCATATGTCAGCTCGTTTACCGGCAGAGATTCATATAGATGATATTATTCAATCAGGTCTGATTGGATTACTTGATGCCGGGAAGCATTATGATCCCAGCCAGGGCGCCCAATTTGAAACCTATGCAACAATCCGAATTCGTGGAGCAATCCTGGATGAAGTTAGACGGACTGACTGGGCACCAAAATCTGTACATAAAAAAGCTCGGGATTTATCTGCAACAATCCAGGAAATAGAGCGCAGGACCGGCAGAGATGCTCGTGATGTTGAAGTTGCTCAGGAAATGGGTATCAGTCTCAATGATTATTATCAAATACTAAAAGATAGCAGTGCCTGCCGAATGCTGAGCTTTGATGATTTAGGCTCGGATGATACCCAAAGTCTGGGAATTTTTGAAGACCGCCATCAGAGTGTCGTGGATGAAGTTCTGGATGATGAGTTTCAGCAGCGACTCTCGCTGGCGATTGCAGGCCTGCCTGAACGTGAAAGAATGGTGATGTCTCTGTACTATGATACTGAAATGAATTTAAAAGAGGTAGGAGCTTTGATTGGAATCAGTGAGTCTCGAGTCAGTCAGCTATTAAGTCAGGCGCAATTACGTTTACGCGCACGCATGATGGACTGAAATTCATTATTTTTTATGACACACACTATTACTCAATCACTGTATAGGACAACGACACCCACTGGACTGTACGAAGCTAACTATCGCCGCCTGATTCGCTTAGTTCCTGGTATAAGGGCAATTGCTGTCAATGATTCATTTTGCCTTCATTCTTCAAAAATTGTTATTAATATCCTGGAACAATATAAATACACCAGTGTGATTTCTCTCAAGCAGGCATTACAAATGCCTGCAAAAAATGATGGCGAATTCAAGGAGACAATGTTCGTTCATCCGGGGTCTATTGACATGGAATTGCGTGTTTGCCATGATGCCTCTCTAGTGGAAATAATTGGCTATCAGGGGTGCTCTCCCATCCAGTCTGCCAATGTTTACCCAAATAAGCATATGTTGCAAGTTGATGAGAAGAGACAAGTCAATCTTTTTTTAAAAGAAGTTCTTGAGCATTCGCTAAAATGTGAGAATCAGCTGAGACAAACAAGTTCTTGTTGAAGTTTTATGAATACAGGGAAATCCAGTTAGTATTATGGAAAAATATTTATTAGTGGTTTTAAGCAGTATTGTATGGCAGATGTCTATTGCTAATGCCGGCGATTTTGAAGTAGGCATTAAGTTTTTTGAGCAAAAAAAATATGTGAAGGCCAAGCAGCTCTGGCAGCCATTAGCCAATAAAGGTGATGCCCGTGCCCAATACAATCTGGCTCTCCTGCTCTATAAAAAACAAAATAAATTGCAAACACAAAAAGCGGATGAATATTTAATAATGAGCCGTTCGAGTGGTCTTGTTGACGGTTACTTTCTCAGTATTCCCGGTTCTGTCATAATTTCTGATATCGGATCCCTTTCGGCTGAAGGCACTCGTACAGCAGAAGGTACTTCTATGGTTAAAGGCTCCGGGATTATTGAAGATCCTTTAGTCTGGCTAAAACGACAGGAAAAAAGCACTTATACACTGCAGCTGGCAACAGGTAAAAGCAAAAAAAGTATGGAAACAATGCAGAATAAACTGATCTCTAGTCAGGAGTTAGGACAACCTGATAACCTCTATATTCAAAAAGTTGAAAAAATAGAGCAGGAGAAAACCATTGTTAACTATATACTGGTTTATGGGATTTATAAAACCTATCAGGATGCCAAGGATGAGGCAGATAAATTGCCGATATCAATACAAAAATCCAGCCCATGGATTAGACAATTTGGTGTCATCCAGTCTATAGTTAGTAATAAGCAGAAAAACAATTAGACTTGATATCTACCTATTTATTTGTGAGTTATTTTATGAGTCGGGGTAGCAGACATCATAGTAGAATCTGTTGGTATGATTATGAATATTCAGTTGTGTTTCCTGCATGTCATTTTAAGCGATTCAACTTTTGGAATAAAAAAATATTGCCAATTCATGATTTGCTTGATCTCTCAAAACTCGAAGCCAGGGTAAGGCTGAAATCTGTTGCCTTGATAAAGTGATTAAGAAAATGGCTCCGGAGGGACGGGGCTTGGTTTACCGATAAATAATTCTCATGTTTGAGATTAGATGTCATTTTATTGACAGTTTAATTTGTCTATAAAATAAGTATGTATCCATTGGACTTGCAATTGTTGGAATAAAATTTGCTTATCTTTCTGCATGAGGTTGTTTTATGTCAGAAATAGGTAGATTGGCCACTATAAAAGAAGTGTTTGATATAAAAAAATCAGGCATTTAAAATAACTTTATTAATATAACACAGGGTTTGATTATGGCAGATGAAGATCTGGATTTGGATGGCGGTGAAGAGGAAGAAGCACCTAAATCATCGAAAAAAATGATGATTATAATTATTGCTGGTATTGTTTTGCTAATAATTGTCGGAGTTGTCGGGGGAATGTTTTTCGGCGGTTTTTTTGATGATGAACCTGCTGCAACTGAAACTTCACAGAGTGCTAATGGTGAATCAGACGGTGAATCAGATGGTGATTCTGATTCCAGTGATTTAGAAGAAGCTTCTGAAGATATGGCAAAAATCTCATACTGGCCTCTGGAGCCAGCTTTTGTTCTAAACTTTGAAGGAAAGAGTAAAGCACGATTTATGCAGATAGGACTTGAAGTTTCAACAACGAATGAAAAATCTTATGCTGCGGTTAAAAAACATCTTCCTGTCATTCGGAATGAAATTGTTTTATTGCTCAGCGGACAAAAATATGAAGAAATGGTGACGCCTGAGGGTAAAGAGCAGCTAAGGACAGAATTAATTGAGACAGTTAACATTATACTCAAGCAGCATAAAGCAAAGAAAGGTATCGATAATATTTACTTTACCAGTTTTGTTATGCAGTAAATATGAATAAAATTTCAGCCAGTAAAAATTCAATTAGTATGGGACGAGTAGGATAGAATAGTGACGGATTTACTTTCACAAGAAGAAATTGATGCTCTTCTGCATGGTGTTGACGATGGTGATGTTGATACTGATGATGAGGAGGATGATGAGGATGCCAGGCAGTATGACTTCAATAGTGAAGATCGTATTGTTCGTGGCCGGATGCCTACCCTTGAAATGATTAATGAGCGTTTTGCTCGTTATCTCCGTATCAGTATGTTTAATTTATTGCGGCGTTCAACAGAAATTTCAGTAGGTGGAATCCAGACAATCAAGTTTGGTGAGTACATTCACACTTTATTTGTTCCCACCAGTCTCAATCTGATTAAAATGAAACCACTAAGGGGTACTGCACTCCTGGTTATTGAACCAACCCTGGTTTTTATCCTGGTTGATAATTATTTTGGTGGTGAAGGTAAGTTTCATGCCAAAATTGAAGGCCGGGAATTTACTCCCACTGAACAGCGTGTTGTTCATATGTTTATGGAATTATGTTTTGAGGATTTGATTAAAGCATGGGCTCCGGTAATGCCGATGCAATTTGAATTTAACAGCCGGGAAGTCAACCCTCAATTTGCAAATATTGTCAGTCCAACAGAGGTTGTTGTTGTCAGCAGCCTACATGTTGAACTGGAAGGTGGTGGTGGCAATATTCATATTACGATGCCTTATTCCATGTTAGAACCTATTCGTGAATTACTTGATGCAGGGATACAAAGTGATCGAAGTGATGTTGATGAACGGTGGAACCAGGCTCTTGGTGATGAAATAAAATCGGCTGAAATCGAAGTTTCATCAATATTAACCAATACTTCTCTGACTCTTAAAGAAGTTGTTAATCTTAAAGAGGGTGATATCATTCCTATTGTTCTCGAAGATGAAGTGAGTGTTTTTGCTGAAGGAGTCCCTGTTTTTAAAGGCAATCATGGCCTTCATAAAGGGCACCATGCAGTAAAAATATCTGGAAAAATGAATCGTCCAACACATCTCGAAACGGGCATTCCTTTCCTGGATGATGGTTTTGAGGAATCAGATGAACAGGACAGTTCAGGGCATAGGGCATTGCCTAAGCAAGGACAGTAAGCCATTTTATAATATATAAACCACACTTGGGTATATAACAATGAATGATGAGACAGAAAGTGAAGAAAACAAAGAAGCTGAGGAAGATCCATGGGCAGAAGCCATGGATGAGCAGGCTGAATCTGAGGCTGCAGGCTTTGAAAATTTAGAAGATGAGGGCGGGGATTCAGATGGTGAAATTAATCTGGATGTCATTCTGGATGTTCCCGTTGACATTTCAATGGAAATTGGACGAACCAAATTAAGTATCAGAAATCTACTGAAACTGAATCAGGGATCAGTTATTGAACTGGATCGGCTGGCAGGTGAGCCCATGGATGTTTTGGTGAACGGAACCTTGATTGCTCATGGTGAAGTGGTCGTAGTAAATGATAAATTTGGTATTAGATTAACGGATGTGATTAGTCCAATTGAACGAATTAATAAACTTTAGTAATTTCGATGACTATTCATTTGATAATAAATGTCAAAACCAAATTAGTTGTTTGGTTTTTTCTTCTTGTTGCTTGCCTGTTTTCATCAAACGTCTTTGCCGAAGATGGTGTTTTTCCGCAGCAGTTGGAGCAAAATAATATTTCCCGGCAGGGTGTAGCTGAATCTGAATCCATAGAGAAAAAATCGTTTTCATTTCTGTCTGAAAAAAGAAAAAACGTATCGACTGATACGGATGCACTAGGCGTTTCTCTGGGACTTTTTTTTATCTTATTATTAATTTTTTCTATGGCCTGGTTTATGAAAAAAATGGGCTATAGTAATCTGACCGGACAGGGTCAATTAAAAATATTGGCGACATTAAACTTAGGGCAAAAAGAAAAAATTGCCCTGATTCAGGTTGGTAAACAGCAATTACTAGTTGGAATGACAGCAACACATATTAATACATTGCATGTACTGGATGAATCAATTGATGAAGCAGAAATTAATTCATCCAATAAAATCAGCCATGCTGGCAAACACCCATTTGCCGATAAATTATCTGTCTTTTTGAGTAATAAAAAGTAACGCACATTAAAATAAAAATGAATGATATGAAAAAAACTCAAATCAATTACTTTTTCTACAGATATTTGATTTCTCTTGTTCCCACAATTGCTAAGGGAATGCCGATCCTGCTAATAATTGCTTTAATTCTCCTGCCGGGTATAAGTTCTGCCGCACCGACTCTGGATGCACTCACTGTTACTACCGGTCCTGATGGTGAACAAAACTGGTCTGTCACTATCCAGGCTCTGGTTTTGATGACGGTCATTACTATGCTGCCATCAATGTTATTAATGATGACCTCCTTTACCCGAATTATTATTGTTCTTGCCATTGTACGTCAGGCAACTGGTTTAATGCAGGCACCACCTGCTCAGGTTCTAGTGGGGCTTGGGATCTTTATGACAATGTTTATTATGGCCCCGGTATTTGATCGTATGTATAACGATGGTTTTAAACCTTATCTGGATGAACAAATTAATATAGAAACTGCTGTGGAAAGGGCATCCATTCCCTTACATGAATTCATGCTGGCGCAGACCCGGGAAAAAGACCTGACGATGTTTTCAGAAATTGCTAAAAAAGGCCCCTACCAGAAACCAGCCGATGTTCCTTTCACTGTCTTAATCCCTTCCTTTGTGACCAGTGAACTCAAGACGGCTTTTACCATTGGCTTTTTGATATTTATTCCTTTTTTGATCATTGATCTGGTGGTTGCCAGTGTCCTGATGTCAATGGGAATGATGATGTTGTCACCACTGATTGTTTCTATGCCGTTTAAATTAATGCTTTTTGTTCTGGTGGATGGCTGGTCAATGATAATGGGGACATTAGCCTCTAGTTATTATATTTAATTGCAGTAATGAGGAGCATACAATGAGGAGTAATAATGACACCTGAAACTGTTTTAGATATTTTGCAGGGCGCAGTCTATCTTATTATTGTTCTGTTATTGATCATACTAATCCCGGCACTGGTTGTTGGTCTGATGGTGAGTATGTTTCAGGCGGCTACTCAGCTTAATGAACAGACCTTAACCTTTATTCCAAAACTTCTGGTGACTTTCTCAGTGCTTATGTATGCCGGGCCCTATATGTTAGGACGTCTGATGGAATACATGAATCAAATGTTCATCAATATCCCGTTATATCTAAGCGGTGGATAGTAGTTTGATTCACAAATACGTATCAAGTTATTAAAATGTTTACTACTGCTGAAATAACGGCATTTGTTGGAGCCTATATCTGGCCCTTTATTCGTATCAGTGCGATGATGCTGGTCGCACCTATTTTTTCAACCCGTTCAATCCCTGTTCGCTTTCGTGTACTCATGGCTTTATTAGTTACTCTGGTTGTTGTCCCCATTTTACCACCCTTGCCACTGGTTGATTTTATCAGTGGAGAAGCGCTTCTCATTGCTATCCATCAAGTACTCATTGGTGCTATTATGGGCTTTGCTTTACAACTGGCATTTAATTTATTTGTTATGTCCGGGCATATTCTGGCCATGCAGGCAGGACTTGGTTTTTCCATGATGAACAGTCCTCAGGATGGAATTCAGGTCACCGTAGTGGGACAGTTATATTTAATGCTGGCCACATTTCTGTTTTTAGCCCTTGATGGGCATTTAATATTAATAAGGGAAGTTGTCAACAGCTTTAATATTCTTCCAATTGGTATTAATGGTATTTCAAGCACTGGATACTGGATGTTGATCAGTTGGGGCAGCCAGATGTTTCAAAGTGCAGTTATGATGGTATTACCTGCAATGACGGCATTATTAATGGTGAATGTAAGTTTTGGTGTTATGTCTAAGGCATCTCCACAATTGAATCCTTTTTCAGTGGGTTTCTTAATCACAATTATTCTGGCTTTTGCGATTATTTATATCACTCTGCCGACACTGGTCCCTTATTTTGAACGAATTATGACTGCAATTTTTCAGCTTATTCAAGATATACTAGAACACAGTGCCGCTCAGAACAGTATCACTTCTACTGACACACTGATATTTCACCTAAGGAGTCATAGCTGATGGCTGAGAATGAAGATGGTCACGATAAGTCAGAAGACCCGACGGACAAAAAGAAATCGGAATCCCGTAAAAAAGGTCAGATTGCCCGTTCTAAAGAATTAACCACCTTGTTTATGCTGCTTGCTTCAATTATTGGAATTATGTATTTTTCTGGAGACATGATTGAAGTGATTACTAAAATTATGAAAAATAATTTCTCAATAGAGCGCAATACTCTATTTGAATCAGAACAACTTTTTATCCATTTTAAAGGGGAGCTGGCAGCCATGATTTATGCCTTACTGCCCCTGTTTATAATTATGCTCTCTACAGCTATATTCTCTGGTGCACTTTTAGGTGGTTTTAATTTTTCAGCTGAATCAATCACACCGACATTAAGCAAGTTAAATCCAATCAAGGGTCTAAAAAAAATATTTGGAACTAATGGTGTGATTGAATTAATTAAAAGTATTTTAAAAATCATGCTGATGGGGGGCGTGGCAGTGTTTTTTCTCTGGCAGGCGAAAAATGAGATTTATGGTTTATCTGAAGAACCTTTTCCTGGCGCTTTCATTCATGCAATGGAACTTATAAGCTGGCAATTTTTATTAGTGTCGTTAGCCATGATTGTGGTTGCTTTGATTGATGTACCCTATCAGGTATGGAGTAATACCCGCCAGTTAAAAATGACCAAACAAGAAGTCAAAGACGAATCAAAAAATACCGATGGCAACCCTGAAATAAAAGGGCGTATCCGCCAAAAGCAACAAGAAATTGCCCAGCAGCGTATGATGGCTGATGTCCCTAAGGCTGATGTAATCATTACGAACCCGACACATTATGCAGTTGCTTTGCAATATGACACAGAGGGTTCAGGTGCGCCCGTAATGCTGGCTAAAGGTGTTGATCTGGTTGCCCTGCAGATACGCAACGTCGCACAGGCCAGTGATGTGGCTATTATGGAAATCCCTCCCTTATCAAGAGCAATTTACCATTCTGTTGAGATAGGGCAGGAAATACCTGCAGGACTCTATGTTGCTGTTGCTCAGGTTCTGGCTTATATTTTTCAATTAAAAAATGGTGATATCGAACAATCAACAAAACCGGATATGTCTGATTTACCAATACCAGATGAATATAAACGTTAATTGCTGAGTTAACCATGTGGCAGCGGTAATAACAAAATTTAAAAGTGCAATTTGAGATAAATGCCCTGAACTACTTATCGGTTCAAATGGATGCTACCAGATTTCAGCCGATATGATTACTAATGATGTTAGCCACAGAGAGGATGATTTAAGTAAAACCATCAGTTATTTTTTCTGAATGACAAAGGAGAGTGTTTCCTCTGCGGTATTCTCCTCCACAATGGTGTGTCCCATTTGTGTTGATAAGGCATGGATTTCACGAATGAACTCCCTGTTGTTTGCGGTAATTTTCAAAATGTCACCCGAAACCATGCGTGCAAGCATCGATTTTGTACGCAAAATTGGTATAGGACAATCCAGACCTCTTATGTCAAGTCCCTCTTCAAATACCAGGTTTTTACTCATAATTGACTCCAATCATTCCAGTTTGAACTATTGATTTTTTTACTGCAATTAACTTGGACGTTACATGTCTCTTAATACCAGTCTATGGAATCTTCAGGTAAAGATAAATGACATGGATCACTGAAAATATGGCTAAGTGTATATTTCAGTTATTATTATAAATAGTGTTTTTGCTAAAGCATTGTTGTTTCAATTCTATACTGCTATGACTGTTTATTACAAAAAAAAGACATTTTCCTGGGGCGGTATGATTTTATTATTGAAAATAATAAATATTATTAATATCAAAAAAAGTGTGCCATAAAGCCAAAAAATTCTGTTATAGATGTATGAGGGCTTTTGATGTTTTTTGTTGATGGGAACAGACTTCTTTTATTCATACTCATCATGTAAAATACTTCTTTTTCCTTCCTGAGAGATAAAATGACTGTAAGAACCCGCTTTGCTCCAAGCCCAACTGGCTATTTACATATTGGTGGTGCCCGTACGGCCCTGTTTTCCTGGCTTTATGCTAAGCGGCATCAAGGTAAATTTGTCCTGCGTATTGAAGATACAGATAGGGAGCGTTCAACTCAAGAAGCTGTTGATGTAATCCTTGAAGGTATGCAGTGGTTGGGTTTAGCTCATGATGAAGGGCCTTTTTACCAGACAGAACGTATGGCGCGCTATAAAGAGGTGATTCAAAAACTTCTGGATGATGGCTACGCCTATAAATGCTATTGCAGTAAAGAAGAATTGGATGCAATGCGTGAAACACAGATGGCCAAAAAAGAAAAAGCCCGCTATGACCGTCGCTGTCGTGGTATTGAACAGCCACCTGAAGGTAAGGACGCTGTTTTACCTGTGATCCGTTTTAAAACCGATATCGATGGCGAAGTGGTTATTAATGATCATGTTAAAGGTCAGATTGTTATTAAGAACAAAGAACTGGATGATTTAATTATTGCTCGTGGTGATGGTACACCAACCTATAATCTGGTCGTTGTTATTGATGATCTGGATATGGGAATAACCCACGTGATCCGCGGTGATGACCATCTTAATAATACGCCGCGCCAGATCAATATTCTCAAGGCAATGGATGCACTTATTCCAGAATATGCCCACTTGCCAATGATTCTGGATGAACAGGGGGCCAAATTATCAAAACGTCACGGCGCTGCAAATTTATTGAATTATCGTGAAGAAGGTTATTTACCTGAAGCACTTTTAAACTATCTGGTTCGCCTGGGGTGGTCTCATGGTGATCAGGAGATATTTTCTATTGATGAAATGATTGAGTTGTTTGAACTGGATGATATTAATAAATCAGCTTCATCCATTAACCCTGATAAATTACTGTGGTTAAACCAGCATTATATTAAAGAGGGTGATCCAGAACATGTTGCGAAGCACCTTGCCTGGCATATGGAAAAGCATGGGATCAATACCGATAATGGTCCTGCTCTATCAGCAATTGTGACCGCTCTGGCCGAAAGGTGTAAAACACTGGTCGAAATGGCACAAAGCAGTCGCTATTTCTTTGAAGATTTTGAAGATTTTGATGAAAAAGCAGCTAAGAAGAACCTTAAGGCGGCAGCACTTGAACCTTTGAAAAAAATGCTGGAGCGTTTTACAGCAACCAGTGAATGGAGTGGTGAAGCTCTGCATCAGATTGTGCTAAAGCTGACTGAAGAATTAGAGTTAAAACTCGGTAAAGTTGCACAACCACTACGTGTTGCGGTTACTGGTGCAGGTATGTCCCCGTCAATTGATATCACCCTGGAATTAATTGGCCGTGACCGCTGTTTGAGTCGGATGGCCAAAGCAATTCGTTACATCGAAGAAAGAGTTGCAGCGCAATAAGGAGATCCCGAGTTTATATTAAGGCTTAATGTTAATGCCCCGTCAATAATTCAACCTTGATAAATTCAAGGTCTTCCGGACGGGCATGCATGACGATAATATCATTTTCTTTTAATAGCAGATCCGGTGTGGGTTGTTTTCCCCGAATACCGCCACGCCGTAATGCGGTAAATACAATATTGCGATCATCCAGATTAATTTCACCAATGGTCATGCCAATAGCTCGTGACCCCGGGTGTAAGACCATGGTATACATATGTTCGTTAATCATGCTGGATTCAGCGTGTGAGGCTTCTTCTCCTGGGTAGTAACCACGTAAAAACTGATACCGATCTTTTCGGGCCTTAGCAATATCCCTGGTGATCTCATTGAGTGGTACATCAAGATGAATCAGAAGATGTGATGCCAGAATGATCGATGACTCCAGTGTTTCTGGAATGACATCTGTGGCACCTTCAGAATACAGTTCATCCAGTTTACTTTCATCCACACTGCGTACTAATATTGGAATATTATTTCTTAGAGAGCGGACCTGCCGGATTATTTTTTTTGCTGCAGAAGTGTTTTTTATTGTAATTAGCACGACTCGGGCTTTGTCGATTCCAGCAGCCTGTAAGATTCTTTTATGAGTCGGATCCCCATATACAACTGTTTCACCGGCTTCCTGAGCCTCCTGAATACGGATAGAGTCCAGATCTAATGCAATATAATGCTGATTTTTTTCTTCAATAAACCGGGATACGTTTTGACCGATGTGACCATAACCGCAAATAATGACATGGTCAAAAAGTGTTTTAGTCTTATTCTCGACTTTCTGGGCAATACTTCGTCGATTTGTCTGGTAACTTTGTCTGAAAATAAATTTGGTCCAGCGTCCGTTGTTCGTAATAATCCAGGGGGTGAACATCATACTTATAATGATTGCAGATAAAACAACCTGGATAGTTGCCGGATCAATTACATTGTAAGTTAATGCCAGTGTCAGCAGAGCAAAACCAAACTCACCCCCTTGGTTTAATACCAGTCCGGTCCGAAGAGATACTCCCGGTGAAGCACCAAAGAGATAGCAGAGTACCGTGACAATCAGTGTTTTTGAAACAATTAACAGTAATGCAACCAATAGTACCCAGTGTAATTGCGGCAGCAGAGTACTCAAATCCAGCAGCATACCGACTGTTATAAAAAAAAGGCCGAGTAGAACATCTTGAAAGGGGCGAATGTCGATTTCAATCTGATGGCGATATTCAGTTTCGCTTAACATCATCCCTGCAATGAATGAACCTAGAGCCAATGAAAGTCCTGCAGCATGAGTTGCCCATGAAGCAGATAAAGCTGTTAACAAAACAGATAAAGTGAAAAGTTCTGCTGAGCGAATATTGGCAATAGTTCTGAATAATGGACGTAAAATCCAGTGACCAATAGCCAGCATGATAAACAGAATAACTCCACTCTTCGCAAAGGTACTGATTTCAAGTGATTGTAACAATGGCCCTTCGTTGCTGAGTGTTGGAATGAGTACCAGTAGTGGAATAACAGCTAAATCCTGAAAGATAAGAATACTTAAAGCAAGATGCCCATGGCGTGAGTTCAGTTCTAACTGTTCAGATAGTTGTCTGGTGACAATTGCTGTGGATGATAAGGCAACAATACCGCCAATAATAATGGCTTCTTTGAGATTATGACTGAAATACCAGTCAATACTGCCGGAAATAATCGATGTTAGCAGCATTTGTGTGCCGCCAAGTCCAAAAACTTCTCTTTTTAAAGCGATTAATTTAGGTAGTGAAAACTCAAGTCCAACAGTAAACATAAGAAAAACAACACCAAATTCAGCAATAAAACGCACGTCCCTGGTATTTTCTATTAGGCCCAGAGCATGAGGACTGACAATAATACCAACAACAAGATAGGCCAGAATCGGAGCAATTTTAAAGTGTTTCAAACCGGCAATGGCAATAACTGCCAGTGCCAGTAATATAATAATTTCCTCAAATATAATGTAGTTCATCCAGACAGTATAGTAGAAGGAAAGATGTTCGGATAGGTGGGTTAGTATGTACGTGAGTATGGGCGAGCCATCACTGGCAGACACTGCTTTTGAGCATGAGTCATTGAATCTAAAGATGGGCGGGTGCCCATCCTCCCGGCGTGGGGAATATTCTCAATATAGAGCTGAATTCTCCCAGGGGTAATCAGCTGATATTACAAAGACCCTTCAGCACCATATCGGTATGGCTGATAATGCCGATAATCCGCCCATGTTTGACCACTGGTGCGCGGGACAGACCTAAACGTTCAAACATGCGTGCGCAATAGCGGATATCCATATCCTGATGAATGGTGACAGCAGGTTTGGTCATGACTTCATAGACATTTGTCCGTTCAACGGATTTGTCAGTGGCAAGGACTTTTTTGGCAATATCGGAAATAACAACAATACCCCATTCATCATATTCATGACGCTTGTTGACAATCAGCGTTTTCGTTTCAACATGCTGCATTTCAAGCAATGCTTCTTTAACTGTTTTCATGCCATCAACAAAATCAACCTTTTGTTTCATGACATCTTTTACTGTGATTCGTGTGGGGTTCATAATCTTTCCTCGACAGTTTCGCTCAATTGCTGGATCTGGTGTGAAACGCCAACAGCATCTTCCACATCAATTTGAAAGGCAATGCCTGTTCCCGGTGAGTTATCAAATTTACCGACATCACTGATTTTTTCCAGAACATCCCGACTCAGATGCTCTTCAACCAGTAGTAATAAAACATCACGTTGAGTTTCCAGAGTCAGGCCAAAAAATGTCTTGGTTTTTTGGATCCCCTCACCGCGGGCATTGTTGATGACAGTTGCACCTGTTGCTCCAGCCAGTCGACTGGCATCCAGAACCGCATTAGTCACATCATCATTTACAAAAGCAATAATTAATTTAAATCGCATTGCTATTCTCTCTTTTTAGTTGTCACTTTATTGAATTGTTCTGTATTTTTTTTACCATACCATTCTGATAACTGTGCATAAGCCAGTACCGATATAATGGGAAATAAGCTGGCAAATGCAATTAAGCCAAAGCCGTCAATTAAGGGGCTGCGTCCGGGGACACTGGTTGCCAGGCCAATGCCAAGGGCTGCAACGATTGGGACAGTCACTGTTGATGTTGTGACACCACCGGAATCATAAGCCAGGGGAATAATTAATTTTGGGGAATAAAGTGTCTGAATTACTACAATAATATAGCCACTGATAATAAACCAGTGTAATGGTAATCCAGTGACAATCCGCCATGAACCCAGAGAGATGCCAAATGCAACACCGATTGCCACAGCGATACGAAGCCCCCAGATACCAATAGAGCCACCAGAGACTTCATTGGCTTTGATTGCGACAGCCAGTAGCGAAGGCTCTGCAATGGTGGTGCTGAATCCAATGGTGAAAGCAAAGATATAAACCCAAAAATACTGGCTCCAGTGAAACTCAATGATCTGTGCGCCCTGTGCTATGGTTTCCGGGATGGTTTTGGCGACGGATGCAAAGACAGACTGACGAATAAATTCTGGATCGGTTAACTGTGCTGCCATTAATTTTCCAATTGGAAATAATGCATCCTCCAGTCCTTGAAGAAATAAAGCCAAACCAAAAATAACATAGAAAAATCCAGTCAGGACCCGTTTCAGATTAGGAATTTTTTTACGAATGACAAGAAACTGAAAGCCGAATATGATTCCGGCAATAGGCAGTACATCAGTAATGGTGTGCAAGAATGTCCAGAAAAATTTAATCAGCTCATTCATGAGTACAGCATCCCATAGGCCATTACAAAAATCATGGGTGTTAATGATGCCAGGGCTATCAGACCAAAACCGTCCAGCATAGGATTGCGCCCTTTAATACTGGATGCCAGTCCAATGCCCAGAGCGGTCATGAGCGGTACGGTGATGGTGGAGGTGGTAACCCCTCCAGAGTCATAAGCAATGCCGATAATTTCTACCGGAGCTATCATGGTCATACCTACTACAAGTAAATACCCGCCCATGATGATCCATTGAATCGGCCAGCCTTTAATGATTCGTAGTACTCCCACTATGGCAGCCAGTCCGACTGAAAAAGCAACGGTAAATTTGAGTCCCCGGGCATATTGTTTAATGGCTATATCTGTGGTTTCTATGACGCCGCCCTGTGCGGCAATACGGGCGGCTTTCTGGGAAACTGCAATAAGAGCAGGCTCCGCAACTGTGGTTCCAAAACCAAGACAAAAGGCAAATGTCAGTAACCAGAAAACACTGCCTTTGCGCGCAAAAGAAAAAGCCATGGATTCGCCAATAGGGAATAATCCCATTTCCAGACCATATACAAAAAAAGTGAGTCCAACCACAACAAGGATGGAGCCTAAAGCAATTTCATCCATATTCGGAATGGGTTGCTTTAAAATGAACAGCTGAAAAAAAGCAATGACAATAGCAATAGGAGCCAGATCTCTTGCACTGGATGCAATTGTCTTCGCAAAATGAATAATAGGACTTTTCATTGGCAAAAACTGGGATTTATAGAATGAAGAAAACAGGGTGGCGCGATCACAAGACCTCGGCTATATTTAATTTCAGATAGCTTCTATTCTTAATGATAAAAGTTGAACTATCAAGTTTATTTTAAAAAAGCTAAAGGATTTTTTTTAATTACCGATACTGCTATTGAAGGATATCTTATTTAATTCCGCAGCAGAATATATCAGGACTTAATTATGAACGAAACTGCAGAAAATACTGAAGGTTTAATTACTTTTGATGATACTTTAGATATCACCATGGCAGCCACTTATCATGAAAAACTCACTGAAATGCTTAACAAATATAAATCAATTGCATTAAATGGTGGTGAAATTGATCGAATAGATGGCGCCGGTTTGCAGATGCTGGCTGCTTTTTTTATCGCAGCTAAGTCACTTAATATTTCTGTTAAATGGCAGGCATGCTCAGATATTTTAAAAAAAAGTGCCGATTTATCGGGTTTGACTGGCAGTTTAAGGATTGAGTGACTATCGTATAGTGATCACTGTTACTTTTTACTACAAGACAAATAGATTAAAGACTTCTCGTTTAAAGTAAGTTCTATATTAATACTGGAGAAAAATAAATGTCCAAAACAATTTTAGCCGTCGATGATTCGACTTCAATGAGACAGATGGTTTCTTTTACGCTTAAAGGTGCCGGCTATGATGTGACAGAAGCTGCAGATGGACAACAGGCTCTTGATATTGCTAAAACCAGGGGGTTTGATATGGTTCTGTCCGATGTCAATATGCCCGTTATGGATGGGATTGAGTTAATTAAAAATCTACGTACTCTACCAAATTATAAATTTATCCCGATTTTGATGTTAACCACAGAGGCGGGTACCGAGAAAAAAATGGAAGGTAAAGCAGCGGGTGCAACTGGCTGGATTGTTAAACCCTTTAATCCAGATCAATTATTAAATACTGTCAATCGCGTTCTTGGTTGATGCAGGTTAAAAGAGTCATCAGTAGACATTCAGCGGAAATGAACTTCAGCAAACAATGAGCCTTTATCTAATATAAAGGCTTTCATCTAATAAATAGATGTTTCCTTACTATAGAACTTGGCAGTGAGTAATTGTCAGGGAGTATATTATGAGTATTGATTTATCACAATTTAAACAAACTTTCATTGAAGAAAGTGATGAAGGGCTTGATGTTCTTGAGTCTGGTTTGTTAGCACTGGATTCTGGTACGGCCGATGATGAAGTCATACATGCTGTATTTAGAGCGGCACATTCTATAAAAGGGGGGGCGGGTACGTTTGGCTTAAATGAAATTGCCGATTTTACACATGTTATGGAAACTCTTCTGGATGAAATGCGTGATGGACGACGTGAAATTAGTAAAGAAGCCGTTAATCTTCTACTTAATTCAGTGGATGTATTACGAGAATTAATGGACGCTGCCAGAGATGATAGCTCTCCTGATATGTCAAGAGCTGATGACGTAAAAACATTACTTGATGTAATGTTATCTGGAGAAAATGCTGCAGAACAAACAACAGAAGTTGTTTCAGATTCAGCTGAGCTCTCAGCCGAAATGAAAAATAGAGATTCCCGACAAACAGGCTGGCTAATAAAGTTACACCCTCATGAACATATGCTTCGCACAGGCAATGACACAGTGCGAATCTTTAAAGAACTCAATACTCTGGGTGATATGGAGAGCACGGCTGATCTTTCTGGATTACCTGAATTGCTCCATATGGATCCCGAGCTCAGTTATTTAAGCTGGGAAATTATTTTAAAAAATAATGCAGAACTGGGTGATATTAAAAAAGCAACGATTGAAGAGATTTTTGAATGGGTTGAAGATGACTGTGATTTACTGATAGAGCCTCTAATGTCAGAAACCTCTGAGATCTCTGCAGAAGAACTATCGGGTGAATTTCTGCCATCAAGTGCTGATACTGCAGCAGGTTCTGTAACAGAAGATGTTCTGCAGTCACATATTGATGTACTAATGGTTCAGGATGATGATTCGGTTACGACAGATAATAAAACTGTATCTTCTAGTGAACAGAGTACTGAAAAAATAGCACCAAATGTAAGCCCTATTCAAAAAAAATCTGAGAAAAAGAAAAAGCCGAAAGTAGAAGGTTCGATACGGGTTGGTACTAACAAAGTTGACTCATTAATTGATATGGTGGGTGAACTGGTTATTACACAATCCATGCTGTCTCAATTAGGTGAACATTTTTCCATGGGTAAACTGGAAACTTTGCGAGGTGGACTGGCTCAACTGGAGCGCAATATCCGTGAACTACAGGAAAGTGTCATGCGTATTCGCATGTTGCCCATCAGCTTTTCTTTTCAGCGCTTTCCTCGGCTGGTACATGATTTAAGCCAGAAAATGTCAAAGAAAATTGAACTGAAAATGACTGGTGAGCAGACAGAGCTGGATAAAGCTGTTATGGAAAAAATAGGTGATCCCATGGTCCACCTGGTCAGAAACTCATTGGATCATGGCATTGAAGAACCTCATGTACGTCTGGCTGCGGGCAAAGATGAAATGGGGATTATACGCTTAAATGCCTATCATCAAGGTGGTTTTATTGTCATAGAAATTTCAGATGACGGGGCGGGTCTGCCCAGAGATAAATTATTAGAAAAAGCCATTGAGAAGGGCCTGGTTTCTCCTCAGGATAACCTCTCAGATGAAAAAATATATGATCTGATTTTCCATCCTGGATTCTCAACAGCTGATCAAGTAAGTGATATTTCTGGGCGTGGTGTCGGCATGGATGTGGTCAGAAAAAATATTAAAGATCTGGGGGGTAAAGTTGAAGTCAGTACTACTCCTGGTGAAGGAACAACATTTACTATTCGACTGCCTTTAACTCTGGCAATTTTAGATGGTCAGTTAATACAGGTCGGGCAGGAAACTTATATTATTCCTCTGGTCTCAATTATTGAATCATTTGAAGTGGATGTGAGTAAAATTAATTCAATTGATCGAGCCAATGAAGTCTATAAAATTCGTGATGAATACATCCCCCTGATCAGACTTTATGACGTCTTTGATGTGCAACCTGAGACAACTTGTTTACAGGAATGTTTACTGGTTGTTGTGGAAGGAGATGGTGGAAAAGCAGGACTTTTGGTTGATGATTTGCTTAGCCAGCAGCAAGTCGTCATTAAAAGTCTGGAAACGAATTATAAACGAGTACCGGGTTTTTCAGGAGCCACAATTTTGGGTGATGGTACCATTTCTTTGATTCTTGATATGTCCGGTTTGCTGATACTAGCCAGTGAAATGCAGTCGACACCAAACTATGCAAATGCTTAATCAGGTGAATTAAATGAGTGAGACTCAAGAAGACATCAATGTTCTGGATGACTCTACAGATGACTCAGAACAATATCTGAGCTTTATACTTGCAGGTGAAGAATTTGCAATTGATATTTTACGGGTGCAGGAGATAAAAAGTTGGGATAAGGTGACTAACCTGCCGGGTTCACCAGACTATGTCGCAGGGGCTATTAATTTACGGGGCACTATTGTTCCGGTTATTAACCTGAGAAAACGTTTTTGTCTACCGGATATAAAATTTGATAAGACAACTGTCATCATTGTCCTTAAAGTTTTTGGTGAAGAGCAAGATCGGACCATGGGGTTAATCGTTGATGCGGTTTCAGATGTACATGATTTGCAGACAAGTGAAATTCGTGCTGCTCCAGAAATGAAAGGTAAAATTGATAGTCAATTTGTTACTGGTCTGGCCACAATTAATGACAATATGGTTATTGTTATGGATATTGACACCTTAATGAATTCAGGTGAACTGGCATTAGATGAAGGCTAAAGTTAAATATGTCTAATAAAAATATTATCAATATATTAAAACTGAGTCAGAAATTATCTCTGTTGGTTTCTGTACCGTTGATACTGATGATCGGTTTTTCTATGGCTACCTCTGAAGCCTGTGAATGAACAAGCTAAAAGCATGAATGATATGGTGTTTTTTTTAGTACAGCTCATTCTATTGAAACTGAACTGGCAAACTCCTCTTGGAGAATAAAAGATGATGTCACTACTTCACCGTCAGTGGCTATAGATGATTCTGAGTGGAACGAATTTTAATCGTGTAACACATTTATTCTGACTGTCAATAAATTAGATCCTGAGAAGGTATAAATAAAATGAAAAACAATCAACCAGTAACCAATAATGAAATCAAAATGCGTGAGGGCAGTACGCTTGTTTCAAGAACTGATCTAAAAGGTACGATTACTTATATTAATCAAAATTTTCTTGATATCAGTGGTTTTAGTGAAACTGAGCTTATTGGTCAAAGTCATAATATTGTCAGACATCCTGATATGCCTTCAGCTGCTTTTCAGGATTTATGGGATAAAATGAAAGCCGGTGAACCCTGGGTTGGTATTGTTAAAAACCGCTGTAAGAATGGTGATTATTACTGGGTTGAAGCGAATGTCACACCGGTTTATAGAAATGGTCAAATTACAGAATATTTATCTGTACGAAAGGTACCCACACAGGAGCAGGTTACTGATGCAAAAGCCTTGTATCAGCAATTAAATACCGGAGCAAGCTTACCTGGAAAAAATCCATTAATATCCCTCTTCAGTATCCGCAATCGTATTATAGGTGCTTATGCACTGATGAGTTTATTTATGCTGGCACTGGGTTTAGACCTATTTGGTAGCGCCACTATAGGAGTAATGATAGTTGGTATTATTATAACGGTAATTCTGACCGTTTTAACTGTCACTCAAGTGATTAATCCTATTACTCGAATGTCTCAAACGATTAAAAATGTACAGGAAGATCCCATTAATACAGTTGTTGATTTTAGCCTGAGCGGCGAACTGGGCAAATTACAAAGAGCACTAAAATCACTACAGATTAAAGTGGGCTATGATATTATGCACTCTCTTGAGGAAGCTGAGCAGGCACACCGTATTAGAGAAGCTTTAAATAATGTGACCAGTAATGTCATGATTGCAGATACGGCCTATGATATTTTTTATATGAACGAATCAGTTAAGACCATGTTCTCTGACATTGAGGATGATTTGAAAAAAGAACTTCCTGACTTTGATACAAAAAAACTGGAGGGAACAAATATTGATGTCTTCCATAAAGATCCTTCACATCAGAGAAAAATGCTGGATAACTTAACATCAACCTATACGGGGACCATTAAAGTTGGGGGGAGGACACTTATAATTACAGCCAACCCTGTTATTAATTCAGAGGGAATTCGTAGAGGGACGGTTGTTGAGTGGCAGGACCGCACTGCTGAAGTCATGGTTGAGCAGGAAGTTGAAAATATTGTGGATGCTGGTCAACAGGGTGACTTGAATCAGCGCATTGAGCTGGAAGGAAAATCGGGTTTTCATAAACAACTGGGTGTTGGCATAAATCAACTATTAGATGTTGTCTCAGAGAGTTTTTCATCGATATCCGGAGTAATGAAAGCACTATCAGAAGGAAGTCTGACCCAAAATATGGAGGGTGATTATTCTGGAGATTTTGCTGAGATTCAAACAACGATCAATAGTACCATGTCAACACTTAGTGGATTGGTGGGTAATATTCGAGGTGCTTCAGGCCAAATTTCATCAGCTGCCAACGAAATTTCTCAGGGTAATACTGACTTGAGCCAGAGAACAGAAGAGCAGGCGGCTTCACTGGAAGAAACAGCCTCCAGTATGGAAGAGCTAACTTCAACGGTGAAACAAAATGCAGATAATGCCCGTCAGGCAAACCAGCTTTCAGCTAGTGCTCGTGGGCAGGCAGAGGAGGGGGGCAAGGCCGTAGAGTCTGCTATTTTTGCAATGAAAGAGATTAATAATTCCAGTAAAAAAATTGAAGATATTATTGGCGTTATTGATGAAATTGCTTTCCAGACAAATTTGCTGGCATTGAATGCGGCGGTTGAAGCAGCACGTGCAGGTGAACAGGGTAAAGGTTTTGCTGTAGTCGCATCAGAGGTCAGAAGCCTGGCCCAGCGAAGTGCTGCGGCAGCTAAAGAAATTAAATCACTGATTAAAGACAGTGTTGAAAATGTGGATGAAGGTACCCGACTAGTGGATGAATCAGGTACCATGTTGGGTGAAATTGTGGGTTCAGTGCGTAAAGTCAGTGATATTATTGCTGAAATTGCCGCATCCAGCAGTGAGCAATCACAGGGCATTGAGCAAATTAATCAAGCAATTACCCAGTTGGATGAAGTGACTCAGCAAAATGCAGCGCTTGTGGAAGAAGCAGCTGCCGCGAGTGAATCTATGGATGAGCAAGCAAGAGATATGAATGAAATGGTTGGTTTTTTTGATATTGGAGAGGTTGCGGAAATGGCGCCAAGTACTCCTAAAGCACCAACACCTGTTATACCCCCAACTCAGGCTATCCCTGCCCCTAGTCCTGTAGTAGCGCCTGCTTCTAAAGCTGCCGCATCTAGTGCGGCGTCAGATGATGATTGGGATGAATTTTAGGGGTTCTAAATATCGATCCTTAAATGGTGCTCAGTGCACACTGTTCAGCAATGATTACTGAGTGTAAAGACTTTACTTTGGAGGTCTTGATTTTAGAACTTTGGTTTTTTTGAGAGAAAAATGAGCACAGTAAAAAAAGAGTTTAATTTTACCGAGCAGCACTTTAACCATGTGCGTGATATTGTTACTGAGCATTCAGGTATTGTTCTGACCGATGGTAAGCGAGATATGGTTTATTCTCGACTGGTTCGGCGTTTACGTAAGCTCGGTCTGGATAATTTTGATGACTATTGTAAACTTCTTGAAAATCATGACCATGAGGAATTCACTCATTTTTCAAATGCAATTACGACTAATCTAACCTCTTTTTTTCGAGAAAACCATCACTTTGAAATGATGTCAGAGACTGTTTTGCCTGATATTATGCAGAAAAATAAGGCCAGTAAAAAAATTAGAGTCTGGTCTGCTGGATGTTCAACCGGAATGGAAACTTATTCTATTGCAATGGTATTAAAAGAAGTCATCCCTGATGACTGGGACGTTAAAATCCTTGCAACTGATCTCGATACTAATGTTATTGAAACTGCATCAAATGGCATTTATAAATATGATAGTGTCACCGGGGTGACTGATGAGCGTATGGCTCGGTGGTTTATGAGAGGCAATGGTGCTAATGAAGACAAAGTTAAAGTGTCAAAACAATTAAGAGAGCTTGTTACATTTAACCAGCTCAACCTGTTAAACCCTTTTCCTTTTAAGGGGGCTTTTGACATTATTTTTTGTCGAAATGTGATTATCTATTTTGACAAAGACACTCAAAAAGTGTTGTTTGATAAGTTTGCTAACATTCAGGAAAATGAGGCCTATATTTTTATCGGGCACTCAGAAACACTTTACAATGTCACCGATCGTTATAAACTGCTGCAAAAAACAGTCTACAAAAAAATAATATAATACGTCGCATAAAAAAAATATTGTACTAGAATGAAAGAGAGATTCGAATCCATTTAAAGAAGCAGTAATGATACAAAAATCATCCTATGCCCATCAAAATAAGACTCTTCCTGAAGCACTCCCTGGATTTGAAGGGATCAACCGCTACTGGGACAAACTGCATAACTCTTTTGCAGCTAAAATACTGCCTGGAGAATATTATGTCACGATGAAAGATGAAGTCGTTACTACAGTTCTGGGTTCTTGTGTATCAGCTTGTATTCGTGATAAGGTTTTTGGTATTGGTGGTATGAATCATTTTATGCTGCCGCATACAAAAGAAGATATTGCATTTCATGTTGATGCGGGTCCATCAACTACTGCTTCCCGATATGGCTCTTATGCGATGGAGATGCTGATAAATGATATTCTTAAACATGGAGGCCGCCGAGAAAATCTTGAGGTAAAAATATTTGGGGGTGGAAAAATTCTAAAAAACATGAGTAATGTCGGTTTTCGTAATATTCAGTTTGTAGAAGAGTATATTGCATTAGAAGCCATTCCTTTGCTTGCAGAAGACACGGGTGATGTTTATCCACGCAAAGTGGTTTTTCATCCTCATAGCGGTAAGGTAAAGGTAAAGAAACTGCGTTCACTGCATAATGATACGCTTATTAAACGTGAAGAAGAGTATCAGCATAGTATTGATATCAAGCCAGAAACCGGCAGTATTGACCTTTTTTAGGAATAAGTAATAAATGTCAAAAAAAATAAAAGTTTTAATTATTGATGACTCTGCACTAATCAGGCAATTACTACAGGAAATTATAAAATCTGATCCTGCCATTGAAGTAGTTGGTACGGCATCTGACCCTTTGATTGCCAGAGAAAAAATAAAAAAACTGGCTCCCGATGTATTAACGCTTGATATTGAAATGCCCAAAATGGATGGTATTACATTTTTAAAAAACCTGATGCGTTTAAGGCCCATGCCGGTTATTATGATTTCCACGTTAACAGAATCTGGTGCTGATGCGACCCTGGAATCTCTTGCAATTGGTGCTATTGATTTTATTCCCAAACCAAAAGTAGATGTGGCGAATAAATTACAGGACTATGCTGATGATATTATCAATAAAATTAAAATGGCCTCTGTTGCTCGAGTCCGGTCTTTTAGTGATACGAGCATTCCCTCTGTTAGTGAAAAACTATCTGCTGATGTTATCTTGGCCAAGGAACCAGCAACAAGTGTCAGAAAATCCTCAGGATTATCGGGGAAAATAATTGCAATAGGTTCATCAACGGGTGGCACAGAAGCAATTAAAGAAGTTTTAATCAGAATGCCTGCAGATTCTCCAGCCATTGTTATTACTCAACACATTCCTGAAGCGTTCAGTGCACCTTTTTCTTTGAGAATGAATAGTTGCTCTGCAATGACTGTGCATGAGGCAAAAGAAGGACAGCCAATTCTTCAGGGAAACGTTTATATTGCACCAGGTGGTAAGCATTTAATTGTTGAAAAAAGTGCTTCCGGCTATGTTTGTCGTTTAAACGATGGCCCACCTGTGAATCGTCATAAACCTTCAGTAGATGTTATGTTCCGATCTGTTTGCCAGGTGGTTGGTGCGAATGCCGTTGGTGCTATGCTGACAGGGATGGGTGATGATGGTGCCAGGGGAATGAAAGAAATGCATGATCAAGGTTCCCCGACGGTTGCACAGGATGAAAAAACATCGGTTGTTTGGGGCATGCCGGGAGAAGCGGTAAAACACGGCGGTGTTGACCATATTTTACCGTTGAGTAAAATTTCTGAAAAATTACTGGTTTTATGCGATGACTAAATATCTGTTCCTAAATGGTGAGCATTATTTGCCGAGAGATCGTATCAGCTCCCTTGGGATTTAGTAACACATTTTAATAGTACTTATAATTTATTTTTGGAGAACATAATGTCAGTAACATGTAATGTAAATGGTAGTGTTGTCAAGATCACTATTTCTGGGCGCTTTGATTTTGCCAGCCATAAAGAATTTCGTGAAGCTTATCGCAATACACCTTCCGGTAGTGATAATGAGTTCATTATGGATATGTCTGGTACAGAATATGTTGATAGTTCAGCACTGGGTATGATGCTTTTGCTGCGTGAACATGCGGGGGGTGATCAGGCCAGGATTTTAATAAAAGGCTGCCGTAAAGACGTAAAAGATATCTTGATAGTGTCAAATTTTGATAAATTATTTACTATCTCCTGATTCTTTCTCTAAATTTTAGTTAATAAAAGATTATTCTATTTATAGTATATGAAAATTCTAATTGTTGATGATGATACAACGAACCGTATGGTATTATCTGCCTATCTTAAGAAAGATGGCAATAGTGTCGTAGCTGCACAAAATGGTCTTGAAGCCATTGACGTTTTTCAGGCAGAAGATCCCGATTTGATTCTAATGGATGTTATGATGCCAGAGATGGATGGTTATGACGCAACCATTAAAATAAAATCAATGATTACTGATAAATTCATTCCCATTATTTTTTTAACGGCAATGACGGATGAAAAGGCACTCAGCCGATGTGTTGAAGTCGGGGGAGATGATTTTTTAACAAAACCCTACAATCGAGTTATTCTAAAAGCAAAAATTGATGCACTGGAACGTGTGAGTCAACTTTATAACACTGTTTATGAGCAAAAGCGTGAACTGGAATCACACCAGATCAATGAAGCTAAAGAACATGAAGTTGCAAGAAAGGTTTTTGATAGTATTTTAAATCCCGGTTGTTTATCCTCTGATAATATTCAACTGCACCTATCTCCCATGTCGTTATTTAACGGCGATGTCGTTCTGGCTGCTGCTAAACCAACAGGTGGACTGCATATTCTTTTTGGTGATTTTACCGGTCATGGTCTGGCTGCTTCGCTGGGAGCATTACCACTTTCTGATGTATTTTACAGCATGACAGCTAAAGGTTATTCAATCAGTGATATCGTGCGTGAGGTCAATCGTAAGCTAAAATTGCAATTACCGACAGGTATGTTTTTAGCGGCCTGTCTGGTTGAGATTGATACCATTAATATGGTCTTAAAATATTGGAATGGTGCGATTCCTGGTGCCTTTTTGCATAAGGGTGATTCTATTGTTCAATTAAAATCAAAAAATTTGCCTTTGGGAATTTTAGGCGATTCTGGTTTTAGTGATAAGGTTGATATTATTGAAATACACAACAATGATCGGGTTGTTTTAAGTACAGATGGTATCTTCGAAGCTGAAAATAGTGAAGGAAAGATGTTTGGTGCTGATCGTTTTTCAGACTGTCTTAATGATAATCTTGAGGAAGAGACTGATTTGTTTCAGCATATTCTCAATGCCCTGGATGAATTTACTCAGGAGCAGGAACAAACTGATGATGTGACTCTAGGCGTGATTACCTGTGACATTGATTATATCAATCAAATTGTTTCTCAAAAAGGTACTTTTAAAAAATTTGTTCCAACGCATTGGAAATTTGATTTACATTTTTTTTATGATGCCATTAAATCAATTGATCCCGTTCCTTTGATTAACCAGATAATGAGTGAAATTCAGGGACATCAGGTCCAGCAGGATAAGTTGAGTATGATATTGACTGAACTGTTTTGCAACTCACTTGATCATGGTTTATTAGGACTTGATTCAAGTGTTAAATCAACTCCTGAGGGGTTTATGCAGTTTTATGCAGATAAAGAATCTCGTTTGGATGAACTGGAAAGCGGTTCAATTTTTATTTCTGTCACAAATGAGCCCCATGAAAATGGTGGTGAGTTGACCATTGTGTTTGAAGACAGTGGTAAAGGTTTTGATGTGAGCAATATAAAAGAACCTAATGCATCAATTGATGAAAATTCACCACTTAAATTTTCAGGAAGAGGCATCTCTCTAATTAAGAATTATTGTCAGTCAGTTACCTACAATGATATTGGTAATCGGATTGAATGTGTTTATTCCTGGTCAAATAATGAGACTTAGATTTATCGGCCATTGACCATAATGATTTATAATTTGCACAACCTCTGGAACTTAACACTTTTTCTTATTTTGAAGAACCACTTAATAAATTATTACTGGAACAACTATGTCAATTGATCTGGATGTATTAAATGAACTAAAAGAAATAATGGGCGATGACTTTGAAGAGTTAATAACAATTTTTATTTCAGATGGACAAACTCAAATTGAAAGCCTTAAACTTTCTATTCAGGCTGCCAATTTAGAAGACATTAAAAGAATTGCTCATACTCTAAAAGGAAGCAGCGCAAACCTTGGTCTCAATGACTTATCAGATAGTTGTAAGGTTCTGGAATATACGTTGAAAGAAGGTTCACTTGAAAATGCTGATAAACTTTTAGAAAATATAATAACCCATTATAATGCTGCAAAAAAAACATTGGATGAAAATATTTAGGCTTATTTTGTTTAAAAAAAGTTTATTTAATTAATATTTTTCAAATAATAATCCTATTTTCTCTATGTATATTTGTAACTCTATGATTTGCGGTATATAATTATAACAACTCCATAATCGTTGAGGTATTTTGTCATGGCTATTCAGAAAAAAACAGTTGCAAAAAGAAAAACTGCCGTAAAAAAATCGGTTGCTAAAAAGTCAGTCGTTAGAAAATCACCAGTAAAGAAACAAAGAACACCTGCAAAAAAAGCACCTGCTAAAAGAGCACCAGCCAAAAGAGCTTCTGCCAAAAGAGCTCCGGTAAAAAAAGCACCTGCAAAAAAAATCAGTACTGCAACTGTTGATCTGACAAAAGAACACAGTCGTGCTATTACAGTAATGGAACGAGCTTCTAGTGCAATGAGTAAAGCAACATCTGCCATTGGTTTTGCTGCAGATAAAGCAAAAGCTGCGGCAGTAAAAGCAAAACAGACAATGCGGCCTGCACAGAAAAAAGCAGCAGCCAAAGCAAGAGAACGTGTTGCTGCTTTAAAAATAAAAGAAAAAGAAGTCTTAGCCAAGCTAAAAGAATCTCAAGCTGCTATAGTTGAGCATGAAAAACAAGCGGCTGAAATGGCTAAAATGATTTTATTAAAATCAAAAGCAGTTGCAACATTTGCAGAAAAATGGGAAAAGGATTACCTTAAGAAGTATGCTACAAAACAAAAGGCTCAGGCGATGAAAAAAGCCGCCGCTGCTAAAGCAAGGAAAAAAGCAGCTCTTGCTAAAAAAAGGCTTGATAAAGCAAAACGCTGATTTTTATTATTTAGAATAAAAAACTGCGCTTTTCTATTTCGGGAGAATAGGTGGCTTGCCAATTCTCCCGGTAATTGGGTTTTAATCCAGTGCCAATGTAAATTTAATGGCCTTCAGGTGTTCAGCCTCCTGCTGAAGATCAACCAGTGTCAATGGATGCTGTTCAAAAAAACTATCTGGAAACTGTAATGTAATCTTTTGGTTTTTTGCTGTTGCCTTGATTTCAGGTAAAGCATTTTCACTACGATCTCTATGTAGGAGAATACTCAGTCGTAATAATATTGCCAGATAAGTGACGGATTGGCGACAGTCTTGAGATAAAGTTTTAAAATCCTGTTTAGGAAACTTTCTTCTTTGTGCTCTGATGAGCAGGGCCAGACGATGTTGCTCTCGTCGAGAAAAACCGGGTAAATCTGAGTTCTCTATTATATAGGCACCATGTTTATGATATTGGTTATGTGCGATGGATAAACCAAGTTCATGTAATGCGGCAACCCATTCCAGTGTTTGCTCACTTGAAAATTGTTGTATTGACCATTCTTCTTGAACCTGTTGATATAAGCTAAATAACGTTTTCTCAACTTCTTGTGCCTGACGAGTATCAACATGATATTGTTTTAATAAATGATTAATGGTTCTTTGTCTGACATCTTCATGGCTTAAGCGTCCCTGAAGATCATAGATAACACCTTCCCTCAAAGCACTGTCAGAAACATTCATTGAATCAATTTTTAGTACTTTAAATGCGGCATATAAAACGGCAACCCCGCCAGAAAAAACAGCCTGTCGTTCGATATTAAGGCCATCAAGCTCTAGCTCATTTATATATTCCTGGGTGATCATTTCTTTAATCAGCCATTTTAAGCCCTTTGCTGTGATACCGGGATAGGGCTCACTATTTTCCTTTTTATCATGATAAGCTCTGAGTACTTTTCCGATGGCTTTGATTGTACCAGATGCACCGGTTGCAAATACCCAACCAACATTTCTATAAGTATTTTTGATGGTTTGCAGTTCAAGTCGTGCATAAAGTTCAGCTATTTTAAAATTGTTCTCACTGAGCTGGCCGTCTGAAAAAGCTTTTAAGGTCATACTGACACAGCCCATATGTAAGCTTTCTGTGTAACTTGGAGTGAAGCCCTGTCCAATAATAAATTCGGTGCTTCCGCCGCCAATATCGATAACCAGACGATTTTCTGAATTATCTGATTGGCTATGAGCAACACCGAGATAAATAAGTCGCGCTTCTTCCCGTCCCGCCACAACCTCTATCGGATGATTAAGAAGTAATTCTGCCTTTTGAATAAACTTGGCACCATTTTTTGCTTTGCGTAGTGTGTTTGTTCCAACAATTCTAATATTTTTATCTGGTATATTTTTAAGTCTTTGACCAAAACGGGCAAGACAGTCAAAGCCTTTTTGTTGAGCTTCTTTTGATAGCTTGCCTTTATCATTCAGACCAGAGGCAAGCCGGACCATTTCTTTCATTCGATCAATAATCAGTAGTTGATCATTTTTTAATTCAGCAACAATCAGGTGAAAACTGTTTGAACCCAGATCAATTGCAGCAAATACTTTTTTGTGTGATTTTACTGGCCTATCAGATGGCTTGTCTGACATTAGTGTGGAGATATTATTTTCCATTAAAATTTGTTACTCATGTTGTTAGATAAAGTTCTCAGGATGTGGCATTTGTTTCTAATCAATGATATTAACCTTAATTCGATAATTCATATCAAGTTCCGAACGACGTTTGCTTGAGTAGAGCGTGCCATTGTCTTGCTGGTTTATTTGAGTGCTTGCTCCACCAAGGTAAATCCACTGACCCAGTCGACCAGTGACAATGGTATCAGCCGAGCGAGTATTGATTCGACCTGAATATTGCTCGCTCATAGAATTATTTTTAGGACGGACTTTTAAAGTGACTTTGTTGCCATTAAGCATTGGATAAACTTCAAATCCGGATGTCACATCCACTAACTCAACCGAGTGTTGAGGAGGGTAGTATCTTCCTCTGCGTATATTTGGGTAATTTGACGAATAATAGGGTACTTTTTGCCCTGTCTGTATAAAAGCCCAGGTGCCTTCCAATGTTCGGACTGTATAATTATCTGGATTATTTTGTGTACGGTTGCGTCGTGTGTGAGTCGTTTTGATGACAGAACCGTCTTTTCTATATTGAATGGTGACATTGGGATTATTATTTTCAGGGGCACGACTGCTGATAGCGGCATCACTGCCAACTTTAATGCGGCCTTCAATGCTGTCCTGCTGATAATTTTCATAACCACCCTGAAAGCTGGATACTTCAATAATTAAATTATGCAGGGGTTGATCAAGCTCTTTGAGTAGTTGTTCTATTTCTTGCAGTATTGATTCAGATGCTTTAACAATCAATAAATTATTTCGGGCAGTAAAACGTGCCTGACCTGAAAATAATGGAGCGATAGTTGGGATCAGGTTTTCTGCTGGCTGCTGAGTTTGAAAAGTTCTGACGCTGCTTTCTGCCAACAGATTTGCTGGAAGTAAACAACAAAAATAAATTAACAGAAGTAATCTTGTATAGTTATGTAAATTAATTTTTAACATCTCGATACCCACAAAATTGACTCAATATTAGTAAATGTGGCTGATAAATGAATTTATTTTAGCATAATTAACAGATTCATCACATTAATGAATACTTATTTGAATATCAACTTTACTAGGCTAGACGGATTCAACTGGTTGATGCAACAATTTATTCTTATACTAAAAATTAAAGTGGCGCATCAAATATGCTGTATAGGAGTCGAATATAATATTCAGAAAAACAAAAAGAAGAGGTGTAGGGATATATGTGTGCAAGTACATCTAAGTAACGCTTACTATCGCCGTCCATGGCTCTAAACACCCCACATGATGAACCAGTCTCGGATACACTTTTCTACCTTAATTGTTTTCACCTGCTTACCTGGTAATCGCGCTATACGCATTTATTCAAAGTGAAATTATCTAGGCAACACTTTGTTAAGATACAAATAACCTACAACAGCTGATATGACTGAGCCAACCAAAATGCCCAGGCGGTCATTCATAAAGATTGCTTCAGTGCCGCCTTGTTCAAATGCCAGTGAGCCGATAAATAAACTCATCGTAAAACCTACGCCACAAAGAAATGCCACGCCATAAAGCTGTTTCCAGTTGATACTTTCCGGCAAAGAGGCTATTCCTGATTTAACGGCAATAAAACTAAAAAACATCACACCAATCTGCTTACCTAAAAATAAGCCAAGAATAATTCCAAGAGGGATGGGTTCAAGTAGTGTATTGATGTTTAAACCAGTAAGAGGAACGCCGGCATTGGCAAATGCAAATATGGGAATGATGACGTATGAAACACTACCATGAAGATCATGCTCCAGAGTCTTTGAGAGTGATTTTTCATCTTCAGAGTCTGTTTTTAATGGAATAAAAAAGGCTAAAACAACACCTGCAAGTGTTGCATGAACTCCAGATTTTAATACCGCGATCCATAAAATAATTCCGATCAGAATATAGGGGGTGAGTGATTTTAGTTTGCGAAAGTTAAAGGTGGCCAGAAGTAATATCGCTGCAATAGCCACAACCAGGCTGCTGGTAGACAGATCACTGGTATAAAAAATAGCGATGATAATAATGGCTCCCATATCATCCATAATGGCCAGTGAAACCAAAAATATTTTTAATGCCACGGGCACTCTCTTACCAAACATTGCTAAAATACCCAGGGCAAAGGCAATATCAGTTGCTGCGGGAATTGCCCAGCCTTTTAGCGCGATGGGGTCATTCCAGTTAAGTGATGCATAGATTAAAGCGGGTATGAGCATTCCCCCTATTGCGGCAAAAGCAGGGAGTACAATTTTTTTCGGGTCAGATAATTCACCCTCGAGCAACTCCCTTTTTAGTTCAAGGCCAATTAAAAAGAAAAATATTGCCATCAAACCATCATTAATCCAGAGAATTAATGGTTTGGCTATGTGTAAAGCACCAAATTTTATTTCAACAGGGATATCTAAAAGAGCATCATAGAGGTCTGAAAAGGGAGAGTTGGCGACAATAATTGCTAAAAATGCAGCAACCATTAGAAGGATGCCACTGGCACTTTCTTTTTTTAAAAATTTTTGAAAAAAACCCATAAAATTTTATCCTGAGTCCGTGAGAAATAAGAGGCACAAGTTTAATTGGTTTGAAAGCTGCATTCTAACCTTATTTTTGCCTTATGCAAATATTCACTAGTGAATTTGAATTTGTATTTATTGCTTTGAGTAAGCCTGTGGATAACTCTGTGGATAAGCTATGGGTAAGCATTGTGTTTTCCTATGCGGCTTTATTCTTGAAGCATTCATTACCTGGGGTTAATAGACTTTGTTATAGAGAATAAAAGATAAATAACAATGAGTTATAATTCTATGTGTGTGCGATTATTGATATTGGTAATTTTTGAGTTAGAAATTTCTCTCTAT